>PJER01000100.1 GCA_002825465.1 Candidatus Thorarchaeota archaeon MP8T_1 | reverse complement strand
TCACGAAAGAAATCCCGTGATTGGTGCGTGATTCCCTTATGTCGCTGGATGCAATTTGGTTATGGAGCATCATTCCATCAAGACTTGCTTTGGTCACAACTTTGCTGTTCTGTTGCGTTAGATAAAGCCTATACTCACATTGAAATTGGGTTCTGAGCTCTGACACATCTCGAAATCTTGAGAACCCTGTTCGTTCATCTTCTGTAAGTCGCAAGTTGATTCGTTATATTGTCCTTCATGGACATTGAAAAAGAGCACCATGCTGAGTGATGTATCTTGGTATCAAACACTAGATGCTTTTATATTCGAGTTTTGGATGAATTCATTAACAGGATTTCACCACAGAGAAAGAACGGGCGCGCGGTGATCAGATGTCAGATGATTCCTACGAAGGGGCAACAGCCGGAAGAGTATTAATGTTTAGCGAAGGCGAGTCAGTTAAGTTTCCAACTTCTTTCAAGAACGCTATGGGAACAGATCGTGGCTTAATGGTTCTAGTGCACAAAGACCGACTCATCAAGATTTTCCCTCTAGACAGTGAAGAGGTTCTTTTCTTAAGCCTCGAGATTGGGAAATTAAGTAATGATTTTCTCACAAAGCTATCTCAGATTTTTAAGAGAGCTGGATTGGTTGATCTACTCTTCTCTACAGGGGTTTGTCTTAGAGGAACACGCTGCTTCTATGAGTGCTATTTCAATCCAAATCAACTAAGTTCTGATCTGAGTGAGCTTGAAAGTTCTCTCAATGTCTTAGATGGAGTTCAGAGGGTACTAATTAAGAAGGTCGAAGTGTAGGCCACAAAGACCTCTATCTTCATTTGCACTCAATCTAGGAGTTTCATAGATGCAAGACATTATCCTATTCATCAGTGAAATGATAAGTCAAGGATATTTTGGCCTTCTGCTAATATGCTTCTTAATTAATATGATTCCTTTTCTGAGTCCTAGCAATATGGTTCTAGCAGGCGCAGCAATGCTGCTTTTGCCAAGTTTCAATCCAATTATTGTAGGTATTATCGTAGCAATTTCAGCGACAACTGCGAAGCTGATACATTTCTTTGTTGTTCGAGGATCTCGAGTTGTTCTTTCCGATGAACGTCTGGCATCACTGGACTCTGAGAAGCAGAGAGTTGAGAAATGGGGGGCTATCGCTCTCTTTATTGCCGCAGCATCTCCAGTCCCTGATGACCCTCTTATCGTGTATGTCGGTCTCACCAAATATAATTCTGTAAAATTCACTGTGAGCTACTTCATAGGAAAAGTGATAGTCACGATCTTAGGTGCATTGATAGGCTACAGTGTCGGTAGTTATTTCGAGTCAATGCCAATTGTATTAGCTTCAATCGCACTTACTGCTCTTATTACAGGATTTCTATTCAAACGAAAGACAGAGGGTGAAGAGTCAGATATGCTGCAGGATATTCTTGAAACTGAGATTTTTAACGATGAAGATGAACAAGGCTCTATGGAAAACAAGGAGAGCTTTCATGGTAACGATGGATAACTTATTATCAGTACCCTCTACGGAAATCTTAAGTGAATAGGAAAATCCTTTCATGCTACTTCTAGGTGACTAGTTTGACTGGAACAAGTATAGCTGAGATAAAGTGTGAGAAATGTAAGAACATATTCGAAACACAGATTATAGAGCATATTGATCTATCAGAAGATCGCGACATTATCAAAGCGCTAAAGATTGGAAAGGCGAATAGAGTCCAATGTCCAAAATGCAAGAAAGTTATGTACTTGGACCGTAGTATCGTAGTAAACTTTGAACCAGAGAACAGAATAGTAGTGTATGATCCGAAAGCAACAACTGAAGAAGCAAAAGCTGCCTTCCAGATTGAATACGATAGCATTATAGCTTTTAATGAGATTCTTCAGGAGATTGGAGCGGAAACTGAGTTCTCTGTTTTCTCCAAACTAGACGACCTGAAGTCACTTCTTGAAGAGTACGAGAAAGCTCATAATTAAGCTGCTAGAGTCTTCTCTTCCCCAAGAGGAACTCTTCAACCCAACGTTCTGCTCTGTACATCGTCGTTGGAGTTGGTGGCATTTTGAAACCATATGCTGAAATCGATTCAAGAGAACCTCCAATTCCTCTCTTCAAGGCTAATTTTGTACCTCTTATTGCATCAAGTAGTATAGGGCCTGCATTAGGACCATCTGTGACTTCCATCCTAATGTCTATCTTAATAGGTGCACCTCCAAATTGGCGACCATTAATGTAGAAGAATGAATCACGGGCATTGTCCATGAAGTCGACATAGTCTGAAGAACCTGCAACAAGTGGAGCATCATATGGGAGGTCCTGGCTGATAGCCTCACTCTTTACTCCTCTCTTTCTCATTCTGCCTCTGTAATGAGAATCAAGAGACTCTGCGCCTCCACCGACATCAAGTTGATAGCTCTTATCCACTTTCACACCTCTTGCAACCAAGAGCTGGAGAATATTCCTATGAAGAACAGTAGAACCAAGTTGATCTTGTATATCATCGCCAATCAGTGGAAGTCCTTTTTCCTCAAACTTCTTACTCCATTCAAGATCGGATGCAATAGGAATAGGTGTTCCATTAATATATGCACACCCCGCATCAAGAGCTGCTTTTGCATAATATTTTGTAGCCTCTTCAGCTGAACCAGGAAGTAGGTTGATTAGTATCTCTGCGTTTGACTCCTTTAATGTCTTAACAACATCCGCATCTGGAGCACTTGACACACTGACAAGTGCCTTCAGTATTTTATCAACGCCATCTAGTAGCGGTCCTTTCTGGACTTTGATACCAGTCTTCGGAACCTCAGAGAAACGCATCACATTATTGGGTTTCGCAAAGATTGCTTCAGAAAGGTCAAATCCAACCTTAGTGTCAGCAACATCAAATGCTGCAACAAACTCGATATCTCGTACATGAAATCCTGCGAAGTCTGGATGTGCAAGACCCGGCACATCTCCTTCAGTTTTTGCATCTTTATAATACTCTACTCCTTGGACTAGAGCGCTAGCAACATTACCGACTCCGACAATAGCGACTTTAATACCGTCCAATAGTGCCACCTCTGGTTCTCCTTGGTCATTTCTTGTCATTCTCTTATATACTATTCTATTGATATAGAATAGTTAGATGTTTATTATGAGGGAGGAAGAGTTTATGTTCATATTTTGCGTATGTATTTCTTGGACGATTGGCCGACACCATGATGCTCCATGCGTCGTCGGTAGTCGTGGGAACGACGCAGATACACTGCATAGGTCTATACGAATGTCCCGACGTCGGAGATTCGTCTCTCACCCAATGGGTTCAGAGAGATATCGAACAGTGTGTTTAGTGAGCACCACTCATGATAAAAGAGAAAAGAGGGTGGACCTCGAGCCCCAAAATGGGCCCTAAAATTTAGGCGTTGGCCTTCGTCCACTTTTTTCGGTGATTTGTGTCATTCGAGTTGTTGTGAGAGGAGGTCCATGATATCCATTACTTCGATTTGACTACCGATGTTCTGAGCACCATCTTTCAGATTATTTTCACAGAATGGGCAACCTGTGGCTAGAATTTCAGTTCCTAATTCTTGAGCACTCTTGACTCTATCGGACGCAATTCTCTTAGCAAGTTCTCCATCATATGAGCGCAATCCTCCGCCAGATCCACAGCACATTGTTGCTGCACGGTTTGTATCCATCTCGACGAGTTCTATATTCGGAATTGCCTTGATAATCTCCCGCGGTTCTTCATAGATTCCTAAAGCTCTACCCATGTGACAGGGATCGTGCCAAGATATTCTCACAGACCTATCGAAAGGCTTCATTGTAATCTTCTTATTTTGAATCATCGGTAGAAGGTACTCAACCACGTGCAAGACTTCAGGCATATCCAAGCCAAAACGTTGCGTGTAATCTTCTCGGAGAGTCTTTAGACATCCTGCGCAGGAAACAATGACGGTTTTTGCGCCTGAGCCCCTTATCTTCTCAAGGACTCTTTCTGCATTTTCCTTGGCGCTATCACATCTGCCTGTACGTATCATTACACTTCCACAACATGGTTCATCCTCTAAGACCGCAAAATCGATCCCTGCACGTCTCAACACGAGCGCAGTGGATTTCGCGGTTTCTGGCAATTTTAGACCAGCAGTGCAACCCGCAAAGTAGAGGACCTCTCTGCTTTTTGGGATGTCAAAACCAATATCAAGAGTCCAATTTCGACATACATCGGTGTTTTCTGTGTATGGATTGTTGTAACTCAGTATTTTGCTTGCTATTTCATCTCGTGATACGTTGGGTATTTCATTGAGGATTTCCCTAGCTGTTTCAAGGCATTTTGTCGGATCGAATTCTGCTGCACATATTGTAGTGCAATTGCCGCATAGTGTGCAAGTATAGAGTGCTTCAGCGTTCTCTACAGTCTTCTCAAGCCTTCCTTCAAGAAGAGCGATTGCTACTTGAATTCTTCCGCGCATGAAGCTTGTTTCAAAACCTGCAGAGTTTTTCCAGACCGGGCAGACTCCATCGAAACCCATGTCTTCATAGACTGCATTTCTGCATATTCCACATCTCCTGCATTGTGCTAGATTCTCCATTAGTTCATCGTAATCAAGGTCAGTCATTATTGTATATCCCCCAACACTCAGTGTGTCAATCATTAGTTTCTATAAACGGAATAACTCCTGGATTCATAATATTGTTAGGATCTATAGATTCCTTCAATTGTCGAAGGAGTTGCATGTATGACTTCATACCTGTGATGCCATCAACCCAATATGGCGCAATCTTGAATGGAACAGCTCCTGTCTTGAAAAGACGTTTTACAAGTTCTTTATGAGCTGCTCGAGCTTTTTTCTCATCTTCCTTATCTTGAGGATCGTAGAATATCTGCGGGTAGTAGTTGTAAGAGGAATGTCCAGACTGAAATCCCGCAGTGTGCCCTAGAACCCCAAATTCATCAAAGATAGGCCATATCTCTTCTAGAGTGCGATGCCATTGTGTTATGGGTGTTTTATGATAGAGAATGCGCCAATGCCACGGGTGAACATAGGATGATCTAGCAAGTTCTCTCATCCTATCATTCCATTCTCCCTTTGGAAGCTCGCGGACACCGATTACATGACCTCCTGCCTGCTTACAAATCTTTTCAGCCATAATCGCATCACTATTCAACAAATCCTCTCTAACATCGCCAATGACAAGCGAAACTGTGATTGGAGGCCACTCATACTTGGGAACTCCATATTCCTCTCCAACCATCTCAAGGAAAAAGTCCAGTATTCGACCTTCGTAGATTGCTATCCAAACTGTACTTACATCATTCTTCTTCAAATCGATAACGAACTTCTCTGCATCTTCAGCTGATTTGAAGCCATAAGTATTGTAATCGAAGTTGTGCATTCTCTTGAAGGTCTTTAATGAAACCTTTGTGATGATTCCGAAGACGCCAAGTGACCCAATGAAGAGTCCAGTGATATCTGGTCCAAATGCATACCTCAAAAATGGTCCAGGTGCGTACTGATTAGCTGATGAACCTGTTCTTACGATTTCACCATTTGGAAGGACTACTTCAAGACCAAGTACTAGTTCTCCGATACATCCGAAACGACTTGACCCAAAACCAGAGCCATTAACTGCAACATTTCCAGCTATTGTCGCAGTCAATGATGATCCAGGATAGATTGGCGTCCATAAATCGAATTGCTTGAGATATTTATCTAACTTACCAAAATTTACTCCTGCTCCAACTGTGACTGAACGCAGCTCTTGATGAAGTTTTATTTCTTCCAATCTTAAGAGATCGATTACTAGCCCATCATCTTGAGGAATGACCTCACCCTGAAGGCTTGAACCTCCTGACCGTGGTGTTACTGGTATCTTGTTTTCATTTGCTATTTTAAGAATCTCAGATACTTCTTGCGTATTTGCAGGGCGAATGACCGCGCCGGGTATTACTGGCTCGTAACTTGTGGAGGCAGATACAGAATAAGCTAGAAGGACATCTTTCCTTGTAGAGACGTATCTCTGCCCTACTATTGCACCTAGTTTCTGGACTACATCATTATCCAAAGAAGAACCCCCAGAGAAGACAATCTCTAGAAGATATGTCTTATTTTCATGAGATCCGAGGTAGAACCCTTGACCTTGAGCTTCCTTTTTAGAAGCGCAGCTGCTGCACTCAATTCCTCTAGGAAGAGCTTTCGAATCGTATCCTCATCACTCTCAATTTTCATATCTGGATTTTCAATACTTCCCGAATTCACGAGGATATTGTTATCTTTCACTATGAAATGATAATCTCGGCCTTCTTTGAGCATCAAGAGAGCTGTTCGCTCCCAGCCTTCGATTGCTTCCATGGTCTTTTCGCGTTCGAGCCCAATCGCAATTCTTTCGCGCATTAGTTCAAGTAGATCGTCTGTCATCCCATGTCACTTCAGGCGTATGCCGCAATTAAGAGCGAGATTAAACTGTTGTCCTCACTGAGAAAAGGTTAGTGATAACTCAATAGATGAGCAGCATATCTACCTACGATGTATCTTAACAATGTCCAGGAACTTTCGTACATTCTCTGTGATTATTTCGTACTTTCCCTCTTTGATAGCTTTCTTATCAGTAATAGCTCCACCGACTCCAAGTGCGAAAGCGCCAGCATCGATCATGGGACCCGCCGTGTCTAAATCTACACCACCTGTTGGAACAAGAGGAATATGTGGTAAAGGGCCTCTGATCGCCTTCAGGTACTCAGCTCCGCCAACATTTCCGCATGGAAATACCTTCACAGCATCTGCTCCGAAAGTGTATGCCTCGTAAATCTCAGTTGGTGTTAAGGCTCCTGGAATGATAGGTTTTGAATGATGGAGAACGGTGTCGATTAGTTCCTTTGAGTAGTTTGGACTGACAATGAAGTCGCTCCCTGCTTTAATAGCTTCAATTGCCATTTTGCCATTGACAACTGTACCCGTGCCAATTAGGACTTTGTTCCCAAACTGCTCAACCAATTGCTTCACAACATCAATGGCTCCTGGTACACTCATCGTGACCTCTATGATGTTGACACCTCCCGCGAGAAAAGCATCTGCTACCTTGAAAGCCACATCCGCAGATTCAACACGGATTATCGGAATTAAGCCTGTTTCATGAATTTGCTTCAATGTCTTTTCTTTATTCCACAATATGATTTCACCTCTCGATTCGAAGACTTCTTTCCCGTCCCTTGAGCAGCTTCTCGACCTCGTCTTTGTAGATGAACGCGAGGTCTCCTGGAACTGAATGCTTCAATGCTGAGAATGCAGCCCCAAAGTCCACAGCCTTTTGAAGATCCTTAAGCACAAGATATCCATAGATGAATCC
>PJER01000099.1 GCA_002825465.1 Candidatus Thorarchaeota archaeon MP8T_1 | reverse complement strand
AGTTCTGCCGATGGTTTTTTCTTAATTGTGCTCGTTGGTATTAGCTTCTTGCCCGCCTTTGAATTGATATATTCTGCCAGCTGGTAGACCTGTAGCTTGCTAACATCTCCGATCGCTCCAACCCCTCCAGTCATATCTCCATAGAGCGTGCAATATCCGAGTGCCAATTCTGTCTTATTGCCTGTATTCAGAACAAGAATACGAAGTTCCTTTAGTCTATTAGAGAAGTCCATGAGCGAGTTTCCTCTAACTCTAGGTTGAATGTTTTCATCTGCAACTGAGTCGTCTTTTGATGCACTCACTTTAAAGAGCCCTCGAAGCTCCTCAAGAGGTTCTCGTAATGATTTATGGTATGTGTCTACAATCTCCTGAATTGAGAATTTTAGATAGTGTATACCAAGATTCGAAGCAACCTTTTCCGCATCATCCTTACTATGAGTGCTTGAGAATCTTGATGGCATAGACACACCAATCACATTTTCTGGACCTAGTGCATCAGCTGCTATGCATGCTGTCACAGCTGAGTCTATTCCCCCACTTAGACCAAGCACTGCACGTTCAAAACCCGTTTTCCTGAAGTAATCCCTGATGCCTAGGGAAAGAGCGTCGAACATCTCTTTCTGATGGTTGTAAGGTGGCTTGATGATTTCTTCCGCCAATCCACTATCAACATCTAAATCGATTGTTATCAGATCTTCTTTGAATGCCTTTCCATATGCTATCAGTTTCCCGGATGAATTAGCACCAACGCTCTGTCCATCAAAAACAAGTTCATCCTGTCCTCCAATCAGATTACAGAGCAAAACCGGAACCTTGTTTTTCTTGGCTTTTGATTTAACAAGTTTCTCTCTCTGTGCCCCCTTACCCATGTGAAATGGCGATGAAGAGATATTGACGATGAGTTGTGCACCTCGTTCAACTAGCAAATCCGTTACTTTCGTTTCGTAATCATCATCCCATAGGTCTTCACAGATTTCAACACCAAGGTTGATGCTCTGCTCTGCAATCATGACCTGGTGAGGAGCTATCTCCTCCGGTTTTCCGGGTTCGAAGTACCTATCCTCGTCAAAGACATCGTAAGTTGGCAATAATGTCTTCTTAACGATTGAAATGATTTTGCGATTTGAGATTAGTGCCGCACAGTTGTATAATCTCCATTTCCTGTCGTAATCGACAAATCCCACCAAGACCGTTAATCCTTGACAATGTTGAGAAATCTCTTGGATTGCTGATTTGTTTGCTTTAATGAACTCCTTTTCATAGAGAAGATCCCGTGGCGGGTATCCAGTGACTGCAAGTTCGGGAAAGACCACAAGATGCGCTCCAGACTCTCTTGCTTGCTCAATGTAATTCTTGATTTTCTCAATGTTGCCAGTGAGATCGCCAACTGTGGGATTCATCTGAACTAATGCAATCTTCAAGGATAGGTCACCATCTCTTGGTTCAATTCACATGAGAAAAGAGTTTTGTGTCCTCCTCTTGTGACAGGAGTTGCAGCATGCTTGCAATCTTAGGCAAAAGCTGCCAGAAGAAGATAGAAGAATTAGTAATATCCTTATCATTGGTTGTCGATAGTAATTTCTCGTCAAGAGGCTTTGAAAAGATGGATGTGTCTGATAATGGATGAAATTCTGCTTCTGTCCAAATCTGAAGTCTATCAATGCTTGTCTATGAAAGATGCAATCAACGCTGTTCGAGTGGCATATTCTGCGTGTGCCCGGGGTCGAGTTCAGATGCCCGCTGTCCAACACCTTGATGTGAACCAATACAAAGGCGAGGTTGATATAAAGTCCGGTTTTATTGAGGATTTCAAACTCATAGGGACAAAGATTGCTTCTGGATTCTATGACAACGTGAAGAAGGGGTTGCCTCCTGGAATCGCAATCATTGTCTTGTTGGATTTGGAAACTAGCATGCCTTTAGCCATCATGGACGGATCACATATTACAGCCTACAGAACAGGTGCAGCTGGAGCTGTGGCTGCTAGTGTTCTTGCAAGGAAAGACTCGACAAATGTAGGCATTCTTGGAGCCGGGACACAGGGTCGTATGCAGCTCGTCGCTCTCAAAGAATTGTTTGATATTCAGCATGCAAGAGTATGGGATATCGACCCGGATATGACAAGAAGATACGTCGATGAAATGAGTACTACTCTCTCTATTGATATTCAAGCAGTTGACGCACCTGAGAAGATTGTGGTGGATGCAGACATCATTGTTACAGCAACACCATCGAGAAAAGCGCTCATCCCAGCCAGTGCGCTTCATGAAGGACTCCATATCAATGCAATTGGTGCTGACGGACCGGGAAAACAGGAGTTAGATCCCCACATCATGACCTGTGCATCAAAAATTGTCACCGACAGTTTGTCACAGTGCATCAAGATTGGAGAGATTCAACATGCCATTGGTCAAGGATTGATAAGTGAAGAAGATGTCCATGCTGAAATCGGCGAGATACTCAATGGCGATAAGGTTGGGAGAGAAAATGAGGAAGAAATTACCCTCTTTGATGCGACCGGACTTTCAGCTCAAGATATCGCTGCCGCAAAGATAGTATACGATAAAGCAAAGGAGAGAAATCTTGGAACAAAACTCAACTTATTCACATAGCACCGAAAAAAAAGAAGCAAGAAGTCCTGAATCAATATAGTCCAGGACTTCTATTCTCACAATTGAGTGGCTGAATATCTCACTTGAATGCAGCTCGGGTTGTTGGCATGAATAGGTAAATCACAATGATTATACTAATCGCCAGTGTGACTATGTTACCAATAGGATCCATAATTCCTCCCAAGATACCTAAGATATTGATAATCAGAGTCCATAGCCAAGCCCATGATTTAGTATTCCATAGACCATAGAATAGGATCAGTCCGATTATACCTACTATCAAAAATATCAACGGGGCTATCGCAAAGATGATAGCGAGGAATCCCAGTGGTAGTATCACCATCAGCAACAAGAACCCAAAAGCTAGGTATGCAAGTGCAGATAACAGCTGTAAGACCGCCAAAATGACGATCCCCATTGGCTTACTTGACATGTGGTCTTTCCTCCAAACCACAACGGGCGTTGTGGAAGCTTATTTTATTCGCATCCCTCTAATAAGACTGATGGGTATATCATCCACATATATTTCTTGATTAATATGAGATTATGAACAAAATCCAAAGGTCATAGCCATTTCGAAAAACCAACGACTCCATCATCAATTGTAATGAATGATGTATCGTCGTGCAACCAACATCCTGTATCAGCAACACACAGCTTCTCATTTACGCCACCTTGATGACCATGGCCATGTATTAGAAATTCATCTGGCTGGAGATTTACCGTGAGCATTGCAGCAATCCGTCTTAGGTGCATTAGTAACTGCTTGTGGTCTCTTAGCAAGAATCCACTCTTGTATTGACTTTGCGTCCATCTATGAACATCTTCCCATGATACCAGGAATTGATTCACGAGTTCTTCCGGTGTGCCTTCTGATAGAATCTTACTCAGATTTCTAGTACACTCAAGCTCAGGAGCTAGAAGAATCGTACTTTCACAGAAACGCATGATTTCGTCTCTGAAGTTGTGAAAATTCTCGTTGCTTTTGTTCTCTGGACAGAGTCCACTGATATCGATGAATTGACTTAGGAGATTCAACTCTATAATTGCAGACTCTTCTTTACTCAGCATTTGTCCATCTAGTGATCCCGCGAGTTTCCGCTCAATACTTCTACGCGTATCTTCTGATAATTGCTCAATCCTGGATGTCGCAATTGGTGATAGGTTCTCAGAGTATCTTGGGACCAATTCCCAAAGATTGGATTCCGCTGAATTGCTTTCATGAACATGGCACATTGCTCTGCAGAATGTTTCGTAGAATGGAAGCGCGTACCAGTAATCCACTTGATGTCCATGGATAAAACGAAATTTCTTACCTGCGTTTGTTGTTGTCTGACTGAAATCGACTGTCAAATTGGTGAAAGCTTCTCTCAGTATCGAACGAATGTCATTAGTTGATGCATCTCTATATATGTCAGTCATTATGAAATCATGATTTCCCACAATGTAGTACACTTGGAGTTCAAGAGAGCAGATGCTTTTCAATATCTCAAGATTATCACGAATCACACTGGATGAGTTTCTCCTCCACAGGTCAAGTATATCACCTAAAAGGTAAACATCGGAGATATCACTAGCATTTGGTTTCAAGTATCGTTCAATGAAGTCCACAAAGCCTGTTCTATTTGCTGCTTTATCACCAAGATGGATGTCTGAAACTGCAACAAGCATGATTTAGTTATAGACAAACGATGTTAAGTCAGTTTCAGTGCTTATGTGTGTGAATGACTTCTGAGTCATCAGGGAGGGAAAATGCAAACAGCTTCACATACTCGATACCTGAGATTCCTGATATTTTGTTCCCAAGTTCCGTTATCGAGTCCTTAGTACCTGTCAGAGTGATGACTTCCATGCAGTGTGACTGGGATACATGAACATGGGTAGTCGAAATTACGTTCGCATCAGAATGATGCTGCGCTTTAATCAACGATTCCATCAATCTTGGTCTATGTTTGTAGACAATGTTGAGACTTGCCATTATTGGTTGATTTCCTGTTTCCCATTGACACTGCGAAATATATGATCGCATAGCATCCCTGATAGCCTCTGATCTCCCTACATATTTCCTCTCCTCAACAAGGCGGTCAAAATCCTCTAGGAGATCCTCTGGAATCGAAACGCCAAATCTCTTCAATGCCATGACACATCACTTCCTAAATAGTAACACGATTTCTCAATAAGTAACACATTTAAGAAGATTTTGAGGGGTTGAACTGCCTATTGGAGTGATTGTGGATGCATGTCCCTGATGGTGTTCTACCAGTCTGGCTACTAGTGATTATGTACGTGATTAGTGGTTTGATGCTATTCATATCTGTAAAAAGAATTAACAAGAAATTCGATGATAGACTCGTGCCATATATGGGCGTCCTCGCCGCTGTTATTTTCGCGGCACAACTCGTGAATTTCCCTGTTCCTCCCTCAAGTGGTCATCTAGTTGGATCTACTCTCTTGGCTGTGATGCTTGGTCCTTGGGCTGGAATGTTAATTATTGGGATGGTTCTCTTTGTTCAAGCGCTCTATGGCGATGGCGGTATACTTACCTATGGGCTAAACTTCTTCAACATGGGCATCTTCTCATGTCTAGTAGGCTGGATCCTTGCTTTGTTGATCTTCAAGGGTCTAAAACGATTTACGGATGAAAAGAAATCCGTGTTGATTTCAACAGCAATCGCATCCTATGTAACCACGGTATTGGCTGCATTTGTGCTTGGACTTGAGCTTCTCGCCGTACCAGGATTTGGAGTTATAGCCTTGTCTGCCATCACAATAGTCCATGCATTCATTGGAGTCGGTGAAGCTGTTCTCACCTCTATGATTCTTCTTTACTTTGTAAAAGCCAAACCTCAGGTGATTTCATTCCTTAAGGAGAGTGAGGTTTCAGAGATGGCTCAGGTACCTAGAATACACACACCATATCCACAGATTGAGGATTGATAGTATTGGACCGAAGAGAAGCAACAAGGTTTCTGATTCCGCTTATACTTGCAATGGCTTTGGTGATATCAGTAATCATGCTTGGACTCGCCTCTCAGAACCCTGATGGTTTCGAGTGGTCACTCTTTGACTTTGCAGGTATATCTGAACCTGATGGTGGATTTCAGGGCATCTGGGCTTTTTTGGGTCAGACCACTGTAGTTGAGGTGGCAACTGGAATTATTGGTATTGTCACACTGCTCATTCTGGGATATGCCTTTTTCTGGGTCACCTCTCGGAAAAGCGAGTGAATTACAGATCTTCAAGAAACGCAAACATATTGGAGTATCGAAGTATGGGAAAGTTTCTGTTACCATTCCGTGAAGGGCGTCATACGTCCATCACTTTTTCTCCAACAGCTATTTTGATCGCCTCTTTCATTATGGGCGTGATTCTGGCAGTGCAGACTCAAGTACTGATCTTGTTTTCACTCATAATTCTGATACTGATTATTGGAACCGTAACAAGAACAAGATGGAGAGTTGTTCTATCACTTGCTGCACGCTTTGAGATTGTCGTCCTATTCTGGATTCTACTTCTACCGTTTTTCTATGGTACCTCTGTCATCTATAGTGCAACCATGCCATGGGGTCCACTATTTGCGTATCAAGAAGGTCTAGATCTTGGACTTCTCATTGGGCTTCGCATTATTGGACTCATAACCCTCTTTCTTGCTGCCTTATCCCATATGTCTCTGGGTGAGTTTATTGGAGCCCTAAGGACGCTCAGAGTTCCATCATCTGTACTTGGTTCTCTCCTAATCATGCTTCGTTACATCCCGCTATTCATTGAAGAACGACAGCGAATGCAAGAGGCACAGCAACTGAGAGGATTTGAGCGTGGAGAACGAAAGGATAGGATTCAATCGCTAGGATTCCTTGTTGGTTCCACAATAGACAGAGCAATGGACAGAAGCATTGTGGTCTATGAGTCCATGGCACTTCGCGGATTCGGCCGAGGACTCGTTGTCACTGGAGCTGGTTTGAAGAGGAATGATATTCTCTTAGGTTTTGGTCTAGCCGCTTTAGTGTTTATTCTCATAAATTGGCAGATATTGGTGGTGCTACTAACATGACTTGTGCTATAGAAGTCAATCATCTATATTTCAGATACAAGGAGTTTTCCCTTGAGGATGTGAATCTTAATCTTCATCTAGGTGAGCAAAAAGCACTCGTAGGCTTGAATGGGTCTGGGAAGACAACATTATTCAAACTAATACTTGGTCTTCTTGAACCTGAGTCAGGGACGATTCATGTATTCGAGAGAAAGGTGGAACGCGAGAACCTATGGGAAATACGTAAGGATGTAGGATTTCTCTTTCAGAACCCGGATGACCAACTCTTTGCACCCACAGTCTGGGAGGATGTAGCTTTTGGTCCACGAAATCTTGGTATACTTCCTGAAGAAGTTGAGAAGCGTGTTGAGTGGTCTCTAAACATGGTTGAGATGTCTGACTTCATCGACCGACCTGTCAATCAGATGAGCCATGGAGAAGCTAAACGTGTTGCTCTCGCTGGGATAATTGCGATGCGTCCAAAGATACTCCTGCTGGATGAGCCATTTGCAGGACTTGACTTCCCAATGATCTCTTCAATGGTTGATATCATCCAGAATCTTAGGAATGAGGGCATCAGTGTTCTCTATACTACTCATAATCGATTCTTCCTTGAGAATTGGGCTGATTCAGTTGCGGTTTTGCATGCCGGGCGCATGATATACGATGGGCCTGTTGAGCATGC
>PJER01000098.1 GCA_002825465.1 Candidatus Thorarchaeota archaeon MP8T_1 | reverse complement strand
ATGATGCTTCCTGAATATGGTGTGCTGCTGGATCATGTCAGTTCTCTGGTAAGCAAACAAGAAGCCCATGCAACCGTATCTGACCACCCCTCACCAATCATAATTGAAGTGAGAAGTAGTGATGTAGGTACCATACTAGTAGGCAAGGAGGAATAGCAGATTTGTTTGTATTTGAGAAAGAACAAATAATCCATAACATCGGCGGTGTCAAAATCGGTGGGAATCTCGGTGAGGTAGCCACGGCCCTTGCAGGAACTATCTTCTATGGCGGACATAAAATAGTTGAAGATGCAAAGAAAGGTGTTTTCGATAAGGATAAGGCAAGATTACTGTTGCTCAAACAGGATGAAATGTCTGAAATGACAGGTAATCCTGCCCTTGTTCAGATATTCTCCGAATCCGAGGAAGCAATGTGTCATTACATCGATTTTGTCACTAACATTACAAATGCTCCATTCTTAATAGACTCCACAGAACCCATGGTACGAATTGCTGGTCTGAAGCATGCTGAGGAAATAGGTCTCTCAGATCAAGCAATCTACAACTCCATCAATGTATCTGCTACGTCAGAGGAGATTGAAGCGCTCAAGGAATTGCGTCATGAATGTGCAATAGTTCTAGCATTTAATCCTCAAGATTCAACAATTGCAGGCAGAAGAGCCGTTCTTGAGAAACCTGTCTTGGAGAGCGAAAAAGGACTTCTTGATTTGTGTAAAGATGTTGGAGTGACAAAACCCCTAATAGATACCGCAGTAACAGCGATAGGTGCGGGAGCAGGTTCTGCAGCAGCCTTTACCTTAGTAGCAAAGACAGTTTATGGTATGCCCACTGGGTCAGGAGTACATAATGCCCCTTCATCCTGGACCTGGTTAAGGAAATACAAGAAGACAGATCGTGAGGCATTTTATACAGCTGATATTGCATCAAATATCATCGTACAAATTATGGGTGCTGATTTTGTACTCTATGGACCGATTGAGAACGCTGACCGAGTGTTCCCAGTCATAGCAATGGGTGATGTTTTCGTTGCAGAGTCTGGGTACTTGGAATTTGGTATTGAACCAGATGCAGGACATCCGTTCAAGAAACTACTCTGAAAGGTGAGAAAGACTATGCAGAGAGTTCTAAGGCCAAAGGCAATCGGGTTGTCTTCTCTTAGAATGGGTCATTTCTTCACAGTGGCTTCTGTTGAATTAGGAAACACTACAACAAAGTGCATACTTGTCACGACGAACTTAAAATCCGGAGAGATATTCGAGATTGAGAAAGAGGTACGTATGACCCGAGATGTACGACCGCCAAGGTCTGATGAGGTCATATTTGGCGAAACCGTGTTTGGCGTTCCATTAACTAGGGATTCTGTGGCTGAATTGGTTTCAAGTGTATTACTTTCTGTCACATCCAGAGCTGGCATAGATATTGAAAGAGATCTTCATTTTGTTGTGCGATCAACTGGTGTCACTGCAAGCTTTGCTAGTCCCTCTGAAGTGGGTGCCATTGTTCAGGCACTTGCAGACGGATGCATTAATGCTGGTATTCCTCCTCGAAAAATGACTGCAGCAATGTCAGCTGATAACTTGCCGCCTTCTCTTCGGGATTTTACCTGGCTTAAGAAAGTATATTTTGATGGTGCCATCGCTTCTTCAATTCCTCCTGCGAATACTGAGGTTGTGGCAAATGAGATGGAGGGCGAGCTTGTTACCGCAGGCATCAAGGGTGCAGTAAAGGGAACGACAATTGATTTCAGGAATCCCGTTATGACCCTGGACTTTGGAACAACTCTAGCTGGACGAATTACTGACAATGGATTTCCATACGCTCGTACAATTGGGTCATTTGCTGGATTGGCTGGCGCCATCCCTGATGCTCTCACACGCGGATCTGGATTGGTCCAGCCTGATATTGGATGCACCCTTGACCTTCCTAGGAGCAGTAAGTCTCGAATTGTGAAAGTCAACACTGATTGGCTTGAGCAAGTTCAGAAATTCATCCGGATAGAACGTGTTCCACCTGGTGTAACCCGATTTGGAACAGTTCCAGTCAACACTGAGGCTGCAGATGAATCAAAAGTTGTTCTGATTGGTGTTGATGCTGATTTGAAAAGATTGGAGAAACTTGGATCGAAACTAACTGACCAAGAAAAAGAATCTCAGCTTCTTGCTCTAATTGATCAGTTGCAGGCTTGGATTGTGCAACGAATTGTGAGTACTGCGGAGTCAGAGAATCTCCTTCTTAATGAGACCTCTCTAGGACTCACAGGTCGAGCTATTACAACCGGCCAGAAACCAAAATTAATTGCTGAAAGTCTTCAATTGAAAGATGGAGATCTTTGGACCGCATCACGGCAGCTTGTATTTGTTGAGGATGGTCTTGCGATGGGGGCTGCTGTAGCTGCAAGATGCATGAACTCAATGGGAACAACTCAGCATCCAATGGGAGGGCGTGTGGGCGACCGATGTATCATGGCAGAGCGAATGAAGATTCAAGGAAAGAAGTCAAAGTGAGTTTCAACCATCTTTGAATTGCAATCAAGTCATTCAGTGGGAGTCTTTATCTTGGCACTGATATTGGGCTAGGTAGGTCGGTAGCGGTGATTGTGTATCCAATCAAAACTCGCATTATTACAGAGGATGACAACTTACTTGATGTGCTACTAGAGGGACTTTCTTCTATTGGAATCGAAATTCAAGACAATGATATCATTACTGTAGCTGAAACACCTCTTGGTACAACAGAGGGCAGAGTAGTGAATTTGAAAGACGTTCCGGTTTCTAGGGAAGCAATGACGCTCGCTGATAAGTATGAGTTGCTTCCTGAAGTAGCCCAACTTATCATTCAAGAGGCTGATGATATATTAGGCGGTATTCCTCACGTGGTTCTTACAATTAAGAATAACACACTGATGGCGAATGCAGGAATCGACAAATCGAACGTTCCTCCTGGATTCGCATCATTACTTCCTCTTGACTCACGTGTAAGCGCAGAGAAACTACGAGAAGAAGTCAAGAAACGTACTGGGAAGACGATTGGAGTCATGGTCATAGATAGCAGAACACAGCCATTAAGACTAGGCAATATTGGAATGGCTCTTGGCGTTGCAGGATTTCGACCAGTGGCTGACGACCGGGGTCGTAAAGATCTTTTTGGTAATGAGCTGCGAATAACACGCAGGGCTATTGCTGATAATTTGGCATCTGCTTGCACCGCAGTCATGGGGGAATCAAACGAATCAGTACCAGCTGCTTTGATACGTGATGCTCCTGTTGAGTTTGTCAATCAGTCGTTCGATTCTTCTGAGATGTGGATATCCCCCTCAGAGTGCATGTACATGGCAATCTTTGACCAATGGCGTAGAGGCAATACAAGCTGACAATCTTATTTAGTCTGGGTCTTATGAAATAGATACCAGTCATCGTCGTTTGAATTCTATCCATCTTCGAAAGAAACATAAGGTTGCTATAGATGGGAATTCTCTTCGTTGGAGCATAGGCAGGAGTCTGAGGATAGTTGACAAAAAAACAAGTCCTAATTGATGTTGAAAACGCGGGCGCATCTGGAGATATGTTTCTATCTGCCTTGATTGACCTCATTGGAGAAGATGATGCTCTCTTGCCTGTTGCTGCAAGTCTTCTCATATATGATCCTTCTTTCAGGTTGGCAGTTGTTTCTCAATCTCAGTCAGGTCATACAGGTCGACAGTTGCAAATCACACGCAATCCCGCCATCAGACTTAATCCTGACTCTATGATGGAAGTCTTAATGGCTGTTGCAGAAGAGGTCGAGTTATCGCCTCGTGGAAAGAATCTTGCCAAGGATGCTCTCACCATCATCTTTGAGGCAGAGAGTAGAGCTCATAGCAAGCCAATATCTGACCTGAATCTACACGAAACTGGGTCCATTGATACCGTACTTGATATTGTAGGCACAGCATTTCTTCTGGAGCGTGCGGGTTTACTTGAAGATGCTGATTTTGTTGCAACACGAGTTGCAGTAGGTAGTGGGTCAATTAAGACGGAACATGGCGAACTTGAGGTTCCTGTACCTGCAGTGGCTGAGATTCTTGTTGCTCATGATATTCTCTATCACAATGGCGATGCCAAAACTGAGGTCTTAACTCCGACTGGAGCCGCTCTCCTTGCAGCTATCACCAAAGTCTATGTGGAAAGTTATGATGATTTCGTCGCACAGAATCAGGGGATTGGATTTGGCACTCGTGATCTCGGAAAGATTCCGAATATTATGCGGATTGTTATTGGAGAAATCGTTGTCCAGGATGATGAGAAGCCAGTTCCACCTCCTAAAGAAGATACTAAGAAGGCTGTGCCAAAGGAAGAAAAAGCAATTGCAGATTCGAAATCAAGGGCTGAAGAGCGAATAGACGTGCTTGATGAGTGGAACGCTGATGAAGTCATCGTCATTGAAACAAATGTTGATGATGTGGATGGTGAGATTCTAGGCAATCTCTTCGACACGCTCCTCGAAGAAGGTCTGGCATATGATGTTATCATCATTCCTGCCTTCGGCAAGAAGAACCGGCCCTGCTACCTAGTGAAGGTTATTGCTACCAAAACTGGTCTCAAAAGTGTAGCGGAGATTATGATACGTCATCTTGGGACAATTGGAATCAGATATACGACTTGGCAGCGATTGAAGGCAGCCCGTGAAACTATTGTCTGCAGGTTGGAGATTGATGACAAGGAATACATGATTCGTGTCAAAATTTCACGCACAACTGATGGTAGTATCATAAACATCAAACCGGAAGCTGATGATATGGAGCGCGTTTCTCGTGAAACTGGCATCCCTATTCGTGAACTCAAACCACGCATTGCAATGCAGGCACATGCAGTCACTGAGTAGTTAGTAGCACTTGGTCATGATCTCTCTCTCTTGAAGGTTCAAGATACTGAGCTGGAATTAGGCTCTCAAAGGCTCGCTGGCATAGCTCTGCGTAAGCCTTTGGATCATATCTAGTCGACTCATCAAAGAGTTCTAGTGCTTTCACTCTTCGCAAGGGATTCTCCGAGTCTGCGTTGACCATGATATACCTAACCCGTTGCCCTGCGTGAAGTTCTTGCCCAGCCTTTACAAGTTGTTGAGCAACAACCGCGGCTCTTGATACAGCACGGTACTCATGAGGGTCTCTAGTCAGGTTTGCATTCAGAATGAGGTCTCTTAAATCAACATCATGGTCGTAAAGTCTCTCCATGTAGCCTTGACAGACCTCATATGCTTCTGGTATGCGTTGTAAAAAGCCCGCCTTGTCATTAGCTTGGGCGAGTGTCTTAATCATGGCCATCTGACAGTCTCCAACATAGAGGCAGGTATCCCGTCTTCGTGTTTCTATCCCTCGTGTCTTGATTTCTCCATTCCTGTAGACTCCATAGTATCGATTCAATGGTGCAATTGACGGATGAAGTCGTGATGATGGGATCACCATCCATTTGTAGACTCCCTTTGGTGACATCTTGATATTGACTTTCTTGGATACACGCTCACAGAATTTTGCAACAGTGTCGTACTCCACCATTCCCTCATTTGCTCTCAACCAAACAGAATCTACAATACCATGAAGCATCTCAAGACCCATCTCTTCTCCAATCTCTTGGGTCTCAAGCATGACCTCTCTTGCAAGTGCAGTCACCGCAGTATGGGCCTCTACTCTTCCAAACTTCGCGTTTTTGAATCCTAAGTATCCAAAACATGAAACCAGCACCCCCTTCAGAGTGTTCTGTATGAACTCGTACTTCTTGGCGTCCTGCCCTTCCTCTATCAGTTTCTTCAGGTCTGTCCGTCTATTGACAAGCATCTCTAATGATTTGGACACTATTCCTCGCCTGTGTGTACATATCTTGAAGCTCTGTTGGGGAATCTTAATGCAGTACTGGTAGTCATAGGGGCATTTAGTCCTCGTACAGATTGTTTCTGGGCTGATATTTCTGGTGACCATGAGTGTTGGGTACATTGATGAGAAGTCGCACTCTGCAACGTCCTCATAGATGTCTGGTTTCGGCTGGAAGATGAGACCCCCTCTGTCAATGGATGTCAGTTCATTGATTGATTTCAAGAACTCCGGGTTCCGTTTGACAGGAGGTATGAGGATGTCCATCTTGTAAGCATTGTAGAACTGCACAGCCGCGTTTACCCCACCGATTGACATTCGTGCGACTCTCTGTGGTCGACCCAAGGCAAGCCGACAGCTCTCTACAACCCCCTCTAATCCCATCGGGGCGTAGAAGTGCATTCCTGTCTTTCCCCGATCAATGTGAATTCTTCCATTCAGTATGACCTGTGTTCCTGATCTGAACATAATTCGATTGTATTGCCAGTACGACTGCGGTTCTCGGTAGACCACGTTCAATGGAGTTCCATCTCGGGACAATCTCAGCTGCAGTCCATTGACCTTGGATCGTATGCTGAGGTATCGGAAGAGATTATCATCCCCTCCTCTACTTATTATTACATCAGGGTCTATCTCATCGATGACCTTCTGGAACCGTCTGATAATCTCTCCTTCATCCTCATCCTCGATATGTACAGTTCCTTCTCCACAATAGACCTCGATGTGTTGAATCCTGTCCTCCATTTTGGGAAAAATCTGCTCTGTGGCAATGAGCACCTCAAAGTCCATCATCTCAAGCTCTGGAATATCATATTCAGGATCCTCGCGCTTGTCGAGACCTCTGATACTGACCACCTCATCTCCCTCTGCCTCGAACTCGACACGCCCAAAAGCGAACATTTCATTGGTTATGAAGAATTGTTGAACCGGGTCGATGTCTGCATGGAACACTGTAGCTCCCGGCAACCGTTCTAGATCTTTTGCCACATCTTGTAATGCGTCTGGTGTAGTGAACACTTGTAGGACAGGGGTCTTCTCCTCATCGTAGACACTTGTGAACCTGTGCACAATTAGTGCGTCAACAGCCTTTGGGTGCTCGAGGACTGCTCGCAGTATGTCTGCTTCAGTCCATTCCCTGCTTCTAATCATGTCAGTACTGACGAAGACTGAGGGGTTGAACCCACGATAGGTGTAGCCCTTTGTTTTTCCCTCTGTCTTAATCCAGAGGGTCAGTGCCTCTCTCTCATGGTCCACATTTGCATCCAAGAGCCATCCGGTCTTGCTCATCAGGGGGTGCTCTCCTCCTGCAGTTGTTCTAGAGTATCGATTCTCTTTCCAATCGAGTCAATCTCTTCCTGTATTCTGAGGATGGCAGAGAGGATGGCAGAGAGGAAGATAACCTCCGTAATGCGAGGGGTGGGAATCATTGTGCCTGCATCTGCTAGGCTTCTAGCATGGTCGAATATCTTATCAAAGGCCTCTCTCTGAGCTGGTCTGAGTGTCCGCCTGAACTCGTTCCAGCGAGTTTCTTCAATCCTGATTGCATCTCTGAAGGTACGGACTGTGCGTCCCACGTCTGCATCCTCTTTGGCGTTTGTCTGGACTCGACTGGTCCAGCCATTACCTAGTATCCTCGGCGATTGTGGGTTTTACTAGTGAAGTCTATACGTTCAATAGGATGATTCCGAGGGGGACAGTTTCCCGAAAGTAAGATCCGTTATAACTCGTCTTTGGTTGCTGCACGGTATGTCGTGTCCTTCCCATAGTCGAATGATACAATCTTTTCCGGTGTCACATGCACACCAACCCATTCTGTAAGTTTAAACAGACCCCTTTGATAGACGACTGCCTCATCAGCAGGCATATGCTTCTTGAAAATTTCAACCGCATAATTGTTCAAGTTGTCATTATTTATCTCTGCTTTCCCGTAGATCATGGCTCCTCTTGTTGGAGGTCCCTCAACATCTATCAGCAGAGTCACTCTATTGTCTCTTCGGATGTTTCCCACTCGTTTGCTTTTAGCAGGTGCTCCGATGAGAAACTTTCCATTAACATAAATGAACCACACCGGCACTGCATGGATTGTCCCATTCTTATTGATACTACAGAATCGTGTGGTATTCGTTTCTTGAAAGAATGACTTCAATTCATCCTTGGTCAAAGGAGGTGGCTTTACGTATTTTTCCATCCACAAAACCTCCCATTGTTTTGACGCTGGTTCCCCTTAACCTTTTTTGAATACTTCACGTCCAGGCAAATACGAAGAGGGTGACAGTCTGCAGAAAGCAAACCCTATAACACCTCACACCAACAAGCACATGGTGGTTGGGAATTGGCCTTCAAAGTGATAGTTCATTGTCCAGATGCTGAAGAAGTCATCAGACTCCTCAAAGAAAAGCATGGAGCTGACTACTCTAGGATATGGCGAATACATGAACACACAATAGGGGTGTTCTCATTTGAATGGACGGGCGCCTTTGGAGGTTATGTTAACCTGATTACTCTTGATCATGACAAGAACTTGAAAAAGTGTGAAGTCACCATAATAGGCGCTGGGGGTGGCTTCCCCTCTCTAGATTCAGTTTCTGGTTCTGATGACCCTGGAAAACGTGCTGTAAAAGACATTGCCAATCTAGCCGATAAAAATGGCTGGGAAATCAATATAGAGAAAACAACGATCAAATCCCGAGGTAGCCAGTGCCCCAATTGCGGCTCTGCCTATGTCTATCCCAAGGAGAAGATTAGAGCAGATGGTTCAGTCCTCTGCCAGAATTGTGGAAAGCGGTTCATGATACCTAAGAAAGAATAATGGTCAGACTGACTCCGTCTTCCTTTAAAAGAAGAAACTGAGCTCTTGGGTCAAGCCGTGCATTTTTCATTGTCTATTCAATCGGCATAGACTCAAATAGTGGAAATCTCTTTAGCGCGATAGTACTCAGAGAGAGGATACTACCTCAGTTGGGGTGCATAATATGGTCACTGCACTGTTCAAGGTTGTATTGATGGGAGACGGAAGCGTCGGAAAGACTAGTCTCCGCAGGACATACATGGGAGAAGGTTTCCGAGCAAATTACATGATCACTATCGGTGCCGACTTTGCAGTCAAGAAGATGCAACTTGAAGGTGGCCATGATGTCAGTATTCAGATCTGGGACCTTGCTGGTCAGGAGCACTTCAAGAGTGTTCGCTCCACCTTCTATAGAGGTGCACAAGGAGCACTCGCAGTCTACTCAACAGTAGAACGAGGGTCTTTCGACAACCTCATGAATTGGGTTGATGAGTGTTGGACCAATGCAGGCAAGAAAATACCCGTCGTTCTCATCGCCAATAAGATAGACCTTAGGGACCAATTCAAGGATAATCCTGTGATGGCGCAGACCATTGTGACCACAGAGGAAGGTCAGAAGCTTGCAGACAAGATTGCCAGTCATGGTGTCATTACATCCTTCCTTGAAACTAGTGCAAAGACAGGAACAAATGTCGAGGCTGCCTTCTTAGAGCTAGCAATCAAAATCCTTGAGGCTGGCGGACTGACCTAGACGCAGTCTATTTTTCCTCCTCCAATACTCCGAGATCTCTCTGTATTGTTTCAAAGACGTCACTAGCAGCTGTTTGAAGCAATTCTGAATCATCAGCAAAAACGTCGATTCTCATCTTTGATAAATTATCATCCTTGCTTCCAACCACAGTCAAGGTTACTGCAATTCTCGTCTTACTGAACTTGCCCTCTGCCAATCCAGTCTGCACTCCCATGAACATACCCTCTCTTTCAATCGCATCACTCTGGAAGACATGAAGATTCTTTCCTTCTAGAATTAAAAATAGTGACTCATGCAGGTCCGCTGCTTCTGCAAGCATGGTGTGTTCCCTGTTCCATTGCTTCATGTCTGATTTCATTCGGATGAAATCATCAGCGCTCAACTCAAGAGGTTGAAACTGCTCGAATAGAGACCGAACAAACACATTGCCTGCCTTAGCTGAGAGATCCTCGCCTGTCGAATCTACAAGTTGTACCGATGTTATGATTTCACCCTCAATACACTCGCCACGAATAGAAAATCCAAATATCAACGCACCAGAATCTCCTGCATCGATAGTTTCTATTGTTTGACTAAGCGAATCCACAGGCTCTAATGACTCGCTTGGATATGATAGTACTTTTACTGTGACTTCACTGATTGGGTTTTTGCCTTCATTTATGATAGTTATACCATACTCCAGCGACTCTGATGTAGTTGTGTAATCATTTACAACTAAGACATCATCGGTCGTCCGAAGAGGAACTGTTTCTGTATCAATAAGAATCTCAGTTGGATTCTCACGGGATTTTGGAATCTTCTTTCCTAAAGGGATATCTTTTCCATACTTGAGCAACCACTCCAAGGCGAAATCTACCATTATTTTTACAGTAGCATCATTCTCGTTAATGTGCTGCTCAAGAATTGGTATTGCATCACGTCTCTTCGTGTATGCCAACATGCCTGCTGCTGAGGTACGAATGAGTGGATTCTCATCAGTGAGAGCAATATCTAGAGATTCGTAGGCATCTACTCCAAACTGTCCGAGTCTACAAATTGCTAGTAGTCGCAAATCATCATCCCCCGTTAATGCGGCATCTTTGCATGCTTGAATGCTAGTGATTTCTTCTAACATTTTTTCGATTTTATCTTCAGATGGCTTGAAGATCTTCCGCATTGCCTTCTTTAAACGACTAACTGATTCTCCTCCACCTAATGCTTCTGACACAACTCTATCAGGTTTTCTGGACAAGGAGCACCCTCATGAATTCCCTCTTCATCTAACATTTAATCGTTATTGTGATACAGAGACGGTTCTTGATTTTAACCCGTCGCAATATATTCTTTCTATATTCACAACACTTTTACGGAACCTCTGATTCGGCCGCGTGTCAATCAGTCCTGTGCGTGATATCATGGATAATGATGAACAGAACATCTTTTTGAAACCCACAATACTCAAGCCACAGGCTGAACATGGGTCTGAAATAACCCGTCGTTTTGCAATGAATCGAGTGGGCCGCATGTTTGCAGCAGCTCTTCAAGATAGAAGTATACGGCTCTATGCGGCAGATGATTGTACAGAGATACAACGGATGCAAGATGATTTTCTCAGTACGTCACTCGCGTTCAGTCCAAAGGGAGACATTGTTGCTTCCGGAACCGTAGAAAGATTGGTGAAGTTGTGGGACATACGCTCAGGAGAATGTATTGGCATACTAGAGGGGCATACGTATCCTGTACTGTGTCTTTCCTTCTCTCCTGATGGGAAAAAGCTCGTATCAGGCAGTGGCGATACAACTCTCATCATTTGGGACATTGAAAATCACGCATTGATTCGTCAAATGAAAGGCCATGGATTCTATGTTGTCACTGTTGATTGGGACCCTCAAGGTAGTCGTATTGTGTCAGGCTCTGTTGACGCGAACATCTGCGAATGGGATGCTGAAACGGGACAGATGATAGATCGTCACGAGGATCATCGAGCCGCGGTCAGAGAAGTTCGATTCAATCCTGATGGATCAAGGCTCGTATCTGGTTCCTCTGACTTAACTATGCTATTATGGGATACAACAATCAAACCAATGCAGGTAATGCAGACCCTTCAGCGGCACGAGAGCGAAGTTAGAGCTCTTGGTTTTAGTAGTGACGGTCGTTATCTTGCTTCAGGCTCTGGTGATAGAACTATCTATCTCTGGGACGTGGCAACCCAAACTGTCCAAGGCGAAGCTTCCACAATAGGTGAGATTGACGGGATAGAATGGTACCCTTCTCGTAACGCGTTCCTCACTGCTGATGGTACAGGAGCAATCATCCGTTGGGAAGTAGAGGACATGGCTTCAATGCTTGAACCATTTCAATTATTGCTGAAGGAAATAGAATCCGCAAATGACCCGAGTCGTAGAGATGAGTTTGTTCAGAAATTTGAAGAAATCTGTGCACAATATGATGAAGAAACCCTTCAGACAAAACGTATGTTCTATGTTGTCTGGCAATGTAAGCGTGCTCTCGGTCTATTGAAAGGAACAACACGTAAATGACCAGCGACTACAATAAGGTCGCACCAGGCTTTGTCTTTCCCTCTTCGATCATGATCTTACACAGCGCGAGGTATGCTTCCTCGACATTCTCACCTGTGAGGGCGCTCGACTCGACATATAGAAAACCATTCTTTTCAGCGAATTCTTCTCCTTCCTCTGTACTTACAGCTCTGCTATCATCAAGGTCTACCTTGTTAGCCACCAAAACAAGAGGTATCTCTGTCTGTAGGTTCTTGAAGGCTTCATCCCTCCAAGCCTCTGTGTTGAGAAAAGTCCTCCGTCTGGTCACATCGTACAGGAGAAGGCCTCCTCTAGAACCTCTATAGAATCCCTGTCGCACGAACTCAAATCTGGGCTGACCTGCTAGATCCCATATTTGCAGTGTAACGTGGGCTTCAATCTCAGGGATATTCATACGCTTGACCGAGAAATCCGTACCGATTGTTCTCTTGTAGTCCGCATCAAAATAATCTTGGGTGAACCTAGCAGTCATAGCTGTCTTGCCTACTGCACCGTCTCCTAACATGACTATCTTGAAACGGTAATCAGTAGACATAGAGGTCAACTCCACATTCATGTCCAGAGGTCGTGTACATTTAAATCTCTACCGTGGAAGTATAGACAGTCTCAAACTATTT
>PJER01000017.1 GCA_002825465.1 Candidatus Thorarchaeota archaeon MP8T_1 | reverse complement strand
CACGTTGTTTGAATAACAACTCAGATTCTGCTACTGCAATTGTATGTAAATGACTTGGAGCGAGAGGCTCCGACTTTGCTTCTTCTGCACGTCGAACTTTCTGAATCAATTCAAGGCATCGAAGTGCACCATCCATTATGTATCGCTTTGAACGCAATATTTGGTCACTTGGAGAGTCCTTTTCAAGAAAGTCGCCGCCTGCTAAAATTAACTGTAATTGATTCCCAATATCATGAAGAAGAAGGTCAAGGAGAAAGTGAACTTCAGCCTCTGTTTTCTTTAATTCAGATATATCTGCAAAGACTGCCATGCTACCAACATATTCATCATTTCGATCAAACAGCGGGGAAGCTGAAATCATTACAGGTACAATAGCGCCAGACATGTGCATAAGTTGTGCTTCGTAATGTTGCTTCGTAATGTTCCATTTTTCCAGCTTTTCTCTCTGCCATCTTTTGATTGATGTTGTTCTCAGTCCATCCATGGAGAATAGATGATATCTTCTTTCCAAGTAATTTCTCGGGATTGTCATATCCAAGCATTCTACAGAGAGCATTATTCACAAGAACTATTCTTCCTTCAGTATTATCTACACTGAGCCCAGAGTCCATTGTCTCAACCAGATTTCGATATCGATGTTCTGAATCCTCTAAAGCTTGTGCATTCATTTTCTCCTCGGTAATATCTAGGAGCTGTGCGACTGTGCGTATATTACCATCCCTTCCCCTAATAGCACCGACATTAAGACGAATATCTCGTACTTCACCATCTTTTCGTAGTACCTTTAGTTCATAGACAGAGGGAACTTCGTCTCCCTGTTGACGTTTCTGGTAGCGTTCTGAAACAATATCTACACTATCAGGATGGAGGAATTCACGAAAATCATGACCAAGTATTTCACTCCGCCTTCGTCCAAGAATGTCACATAATTTATCATTTACATATTCAAACTTGAATTTGTCATCAACAATGATGATTCCACTAAAACTGTAATAATCTACCATGAATTCCAGAATATCTTTTCGAGAGAGTATCTTTTCCTCTACAACTTCACGTCTTGATAAGTCCACGACATAAGCTACAAAACCAGTGACCTTCCCGTTAGTTGTGACTCGGTCAGCATAGACTTGACACGGAGTTGCTACACTACGGCTCGTGATAATCCTTAGAGAGAGGGATGTTGGCTTTACATCACTATCTAGGAGACTCAGGCCTTCATGGACAAGATCATGTTGTTCTGGAATCACTAGGTCTACTACATGGACTCCTTCATTCAATTTTGTTTCATCGATTTTTAAAAGTGATAGCGCCGCGGGATTTGCGTAGACTAGCAAGAAGTCCCGATCAAATTCCACTACTGGGATAAGCATTGTATTTGCTACTGTACGGAATTCTGTCCTCTCCGAGTTTGGCTTTCGCTCGTAGAATTTTGTCATAGACCCACTTCTCATATGATATGGTAACGCAGGCAGTGAATTAGGAGGCAAACCGATAGTAAGAATCGAACAGATTCGTTACTAATACTTTCGTATGATGTATTCTTCATTGCCAAGCAGAACAACTTAAAGGCAGTATGAAGAAATGAAAGAGGCGCATACTGTCCCGGAGAGATGCAGACGTGAAGGAAATCCTGACCATTAATCTAGAATTGTGCACAGGTTGTAGAAATTGTGAACTAGCTTGTTCAGTTGCACATACAAAATCATTCAATCCAAAGAGGGGAAGAATTCAGATTCTGAAAGATGAGGTCAGAAATCTAATTGTACCAATGGTGTGCTTACAATGTGAAACACCTCTCTGTAAAGAGGCATGCCCAAATGGTGCAATAGTCGAGAACGACCACGGTATTCTGTATGTCAATCACGATGCATGCATTGGGTGTGGAAACTGCGTGACTGCATGTGTGTACGGAGGCATCGCCATTGACCCACTATCAAAGAAGGCAATAAAGTGCGACCTCTGTAATGGAGACCCAGCATGTGTCAAAGCATGTGAATATGGGGCTATCAGTGTTGCAACCATAAAAAAGGAAGGACTTCATCAGCGTAGAGAGGCAGTATCACCAGCACTACAAAAACTGAGAATTCAAGTCGAGGAGGCGCAATAATGACATTTCCATACAAAGGATATGCAGGACACTACCTAGAGGTTGACCTTACAAAAGGAGTAGTCCATAAGAAGGAGATGGAGAAAGAGTGGGCAAGATTATACCTTGGTGGAAGTGGTGTGTCTTCCAAAATACTATGGGAGAGGACCACTCCGAAAACAGACCCACTATCCCCAGAAAATGTACTGATTGTTGGAACTGGACCGCTCACAGGTGCTATGTTCTCTCCATCGGGAAGAATGATGTTTGCTTCACGAGGACCACTAACTGGAGTGTGGGCAGAGTCTCACGTAGGTGGATTCTTAGGACCAGAGATTAAATACGCAGGATTCGACTTTGTCATCTTCAACGGAAGATCACCTAAACCAGTCTATCTTTTCTTGAGGGACGGAAAAGCAGAACTAAGAGACGCATCACACTTGTGGGGCAAAGAAACTGACGTTACTGCAACAATGATAAGAGAAGAACACAAAGATCCCGAGATCAAGGTTGGAGCAATTGGACCAGCTGCAGAGAACAAAGTACTCTACGCCTCTATAATTGTTGACTTTTATCGGGCTGCTGGTAGAGCGGGTCTAGGTACAGTGTTGGGTTCCAAGAATGTGAAGGCTGTTGCAGCCACCGGTTCGTTAGGTCTTGAAGCCTATGATATGGAGAAATACCTCGAGGCTAATGAACGAGAGATGGCAATGCTTGATGATCCACTCTGGACAGACTCACTTGCTTCACTACGAAAATATGGTACCACCGACCTAGTTGCAGTCATCAATGAGATTGGAAGACTTCCCACCAAGAATCATTGGACAGGATATTACGAAGATGCTGAGGATATCGGTCCTGAGCTAATTGCAGAGAAGTATCGGATTGCTCAGGAAGCTTGTCACGGTTGTGCTGTTGGGTGTAAGTATATCATTCGCGTCAAGGGAGGTAAGTATCCCACTGAGCCTATAGGCGGCCCCGAATATGAGACCCTCATGGCTTTTGGGTCAAACTGCATGAATAACGATGTCGAGTCAGTATTTCATCTTGGAAAAAGATGTGACCTCTTAGGATTGGATACGATCTCGACTGGAAAGACTATCAGCTTTGCGATGGAATTGTATGAGAAAGGAATCATTTCCAAGAAAGACACTGATGGAATAGAGTTGACCTGGGGTAATGGAGAAGCTCAGGCGGAGCTTGTAGAAAAGATTGCGAAGAGAGAAGGCTTTGGGAAGATACTGGCTAACGGTACTAGGAAAGCTGCTGAACAGATAGGTGGCGATGCGTGGAAATATGCTATCCATGTTAAGGGACTCGAAGCCTCTGGACAAGATCCGCGAGCTCACCAAAGCATGGGACTGACCTATGCAACTAATGTGAGAGGTGCAGATCATTTACGCAGCATTTCTTGTATTGAAGAGCTCGGGTATCCAAAGATTGCGGCAGATAGATTTGGAAAAGATAAGGCCGAAGCCATTCTTGAGATAATGTCACCCAAGTACAAGGGCGAAGTCATCTGGGATATGGAGAACCTCTACGCGCTAGTTGATTCAGCTGTAATCTGCAAATACGCAACAATGTGGCCGCCAGTTTTCTACTTTGATAGCTTTGTGAATGTCATTCCATCCCTTACAGGTATGGAAGAGTGGGGCGATATGAAATATGTTAGACAGACCTCAGAACGAATCAGTCATCTGCGACGCGCATTCAATCATAGATTAGGAATCACAAGAAAAGAGGAGACCTTGCCACCAAGACTTCTATCAGAACCAATGCCAACTGGGCCATCAAAGGGAGGACTTCCTGACCTCGATGAGATGTTGGATGAATACTATAGCTTTCGAGGGTGTGATCCTAAGACTGGCTATCCGTATGAGAAAAAACTCAAAGATTTGAGCCTGGATTTTGTCATTGATGAACTTAAGCCACTCAAGATGACTCGGTAGACTAATCATACTGGTGGTCATGATTACACTTAAGAGGGACACCAAACCTCGACCTTCTAGAATAAGTGATATATCACAGGCATAGAAGGTACTACACTATAATGATGGAACCATATACTATCTCACGGCAAGTCAAAATCTTCTCATTAGGTGCAGTTATTGGGGTGGTATCTGGAATCACTGCCATTCTGTTCAGGCTACTCATTCTTGGTATAAGTCTAGTATTTGTCACTCTGCCAAACTTGATGGGGGCAGTAGGTTGGATTATTGCACCAGTCTTAGGTGGTCTGGCTGTTGCCTTCATTGTTGTACGATATGCTCCAGAAGCCAAAGGACATGGTGTTCCTGAGGTCATCGAGTCCTATGTCCTAAAAGATGGAAAGATGCGTCTTCGTGTACCATTACTCAAGAGCCTTGCATCCGCAATATGTATTGGATCAGGTGGATCTTGTGGTCGTGAAGGACCAATTGCCCAGATTGGTGCCGGAGCAGGTTCGGCTATTGCTAAATACTTCAAGCTGGAAAAGAATGAGACCAAGACATTGCTTGTATGTGGACTTGCATCAGGGATTGCTGCCACTTTTAATGCACCACTTGGTGGTGCCCTATTTGGTATCGAAGTTCTTGCTGGTGGTATCGTTGGATTTTCAATACTGCCAGTCATCCTAGCATCAGTGGTTGCAACTGCAGTAGCGAACATCTTGGCTGGTGCTTCAATATCATTTCAATCTCCACAGTTTGGACTAGGAACTCCAATCGAGCTTTTCCTATACCTTGCTCTTGGTATTATTCTTGGACTCTTGAGTGTCGTTTGGATGAGAGGACTTTACTTCCTGGAAGATATCTTTGATAAAATTCGTGTTTCAAAATACTTCATTCCTGCAATTGGTGGCGCTTTGGTCGGTCTAGTTGCACTCCTCACCATTTTCCTCGAAATGACCTTTGGATATGTTGGAGCATTTAAAGAGGCTAGCCTGTTAGGAGTTGGAGAACCTTATTATCCATCAATTATGGGTGTTGGGTATGCCTTCATCGATGCTGTCTTGAGTGGAGATGTTGCACTTCTGGGAACAGTAACAGCAATCATCGTTCTGGTTTCGTTCGCCATTCTAAAGATCCTTTCAACCAGTCTGACTCTAGGCTCAGGTGGATCAGGAGGTGTCTTCGCGCCAACCCTCTTTATGGGCGCAGGTTTCGGAGGCGCTTTAGGGATTATCTTTGCCACATTATTACCATTTGCTATTCCTCAACCGATGGCGTTTGCACTTGTTGGCATGGCAGCCCTCTTTGCTGGGTCAGGTAGAGCCCCTATCACATGTATTGTTATCATTATGGAGATGACTGATGATTATCACATAATCTTACCATTAATGATTGCAGTCGCTGCATCGTATCTTGTATCCTCATTAATTGAGAAAGAGAGCATCTATACAATGAAACTTGCCAGACGTGGTGTGAATGTAAGGAGAGGAACGCACATCAGCGCACTGAAAGAGATCAGAGTTACTGAGATAATGACAAAGGAACCAACAATATTGACTCCTGAGATGACAGCTCCTGAAGTTTTCAATATTATTGACTTGACGCATCATACAAAATTCCCGGTAGTTGAAGATGACAGAGTTATAGGTATACTGATTGCTGAAGACCTGTTCCAAGAGAGAAAGGACCCGACACGAGAGAATAAGGTCAGAGACCTGATGAACACTGATTTCCTACACCTCTCTCCAACCTGCACGATGGACAGTGTCCTACATGCCATGATGGACAGAGATCAGGGACATGCAGTCGTTGTGGACCCACTACAACCTGAACGTATGCTTGGATATGTTACAAAAGCAGATGTATTGAAAGCCTATGACATAGCTATCATTCGTCTTCAGAAGGCAGGGATTGATATAGAGGATATCGAACCAGTTGAGATTCTTGACATCACGTGACAATCAATAATTGGCTAGAAATCAATTATTATGCCCTTTCAGAGGATTCGAACGCACGGTCAAACTTATTAAAACATCAATGGGGAGGTAAGGCTCGTTTTCATTTGTCCTTACTCTTAGAGGTTGACAAATCTCGATGATCGAACGCAAGAATATTCCACAGCAGGTATACATCTATTCACTGGGTGCCCTCGTAGGAGCAATCTCGGGACTCGCAGCAGTTCTCTTTCGCTTTCTGATTACCGGAATAAGTTATGCATTTGTTTTAATCCCTCAAACTATAGGTGTATTGGGGTGGATTATTGCTCCAGCCATTGGAGGTCTCCTTGTAGCTGCAATTGTTATCAAATATGCCCCTGAAACAAGAGGGCATGGTGTACCAGAAGTAATGGAGTCATATGTCCTTCAGGGAGGAAAAATGCGTCTGCGTGTCCCAGCGCTTAAGAGTATTACATCAGCAATCTCAATTGGAACAGGAGGCTCATGTGGGCGAGAGGGTCCTATAGCTCAAATTGGAGCAGGTGTAGGATCAGCTGTTGCAAATCAGCTAAATCTTGGTAAGAATGATACGAGGACACTTGTGCTATGTGGATTGTCAGCCGGGCTTGCAGCCACCTTCAATGCTCCACTTGGAGGGGCTCTATTTGGTATTGAGACTATTGCTGGAGGGGTGCTCGGGTTTTCAATTCTACCAATCATTCTTTCTTGTGTTATTGCCACTGCTGTTGCAGGAGTCACCACCCAGCTCATCCTTGGTACTGCTACAAATCTGACATTTGAAACCCCCTCATTTATCATGGGGAATCCGATAGAACTCTTCTTCTTTCTACTGTTGGGAATTGCCCTTGGTTTGGTTAGCATTATTTGGATGAGGGGCTTTTATTTCATTGAAAATCTCTTTGAGAGAATTCGTGTATCCAAGTATCTTCTTCCTGCAATAGGGGGTGTTTGCACGGGTATTCTTGGAATACTTGTGATTTATTTTGAACAAACATTTCACTATTCAGGAACTTTCAAGGATCAGCCGTATTTCCCTGCAATTATGAGTGACGAATATCCATTCATCAATTCAGTACTTGGAAGCCCAGATGTTCTTTCGGGTGGTATTTCTCTTCTCGGAATTCTTCTTCTGTTCGGTATTATTAAGATGATTTCCACTAGCACAACACTGGGGTCTGGTGGTTCTGGAGGAGTCTTTGCACCGACATTGTTCATTGGCGCAGGTCTCGGTGGTGCATTAGGATGGATATTTGCATATCTTGCTCCATCTGTTGTACATCCAACAACAGCAATGGTTTTTGCACTCGTAGGCATGGCTGCGTTCTTTGGAGGATCATGCAGAGCTCCGATTACAGGAATCATTATCATTACTGAGATGTCAGGAGATTACTTTCTGATTCTACCTCTCATGATTTCAGTTTCAGCGGCATTTCTTGTGTCATCAATTTATGAACCTGAAAGCATCTATACAATGAAACTGGCTAGACGTGGCGTGCATATCAATAGGGGAACACATGTTGGCATATTGAAGTCAATTTCTGTTGGAGAGATCATGACAAAAACGCCAACAATCTTGAGGCCAGAGATGAAAACATCAGAGGTATTCAAGATCATAGATTCTACACAGCACACGAAATTCCCTGTCATCGAGGGAGAAGATAAGGTTGTAGGGATTCTCATTGCAGAAGACCTCTTCCACGCTCCGGTGAATGAGAACGGAGAGGAGAATCAAGTCAAGGACCTAATGAATCCCGATTTCTTGCATCTATCAACTAGCTGTACAATGGATGGCGCTCTTCAAGCGATGATCAAGAGAGATGAGGGGCATGCAGTAGTCGTTGATCCTGCAAAACCAAACATCATGATTGGATACATAACTAAAGCTGACGTTCTCAAAGCATATGAATTGGCAATAATGCGATTGCAGACAAGTGGTGTCGATGTTGAAGACATTAATCCAGCAGATATCATTACATGAGAATGACTAGGGAATGGTTTATGTCTGAGAACAACTAGTACAGTGAGTATGGCGGACATCAGTATTGAACTATTAGGGCTCAGATTCAGAAATCCAATATTCACTGCAGCAGGACCGACATCCAGAGATGGGATGACTCTACTTAATGCGGCTGCGGGTGGTGTTGGAGGTCTCGTAGCAAAGACAGTGAGTGTAAAGCCTGCAGATGTTCCAAAACCGAATATGGCTGCACTCAAGGAAGGACGAGTTGGGTCTCGGAGGGGAATTCTCAATGCTGAACTCTGGAGCGAACTACCTTTAGAGACCTGGTTGGAGCGAGAATATCCAATTGCACTAAGTTCAGGTTTACCTCTGATTGCAAGTGTAGGGTATACTCCAGAAGATGTGAGTGAGGTCGCACCTAAGTTAGAAAAGGCAGGTGTGCAAGCAATCGAGTACAGTACTCATTACGTTGGTGGTCATGTAGAGATTGCAAAAGCACTCAGAGATGCAGTGAGTATTCCAATCATCGCAAAATTGAGCCCTAAGGTAGATGTTGCTGAAGTCGCTAAATCATTAGAACCCCATGTTGATGCAATCGCGGCAATCAATACATTTGGTCCATGTCTTCGCGTAGATATCGAGACTGGAAAGCCCATGTTGGGTAGTGAAGGAGGTACTGGGTGGATGAGTGGACCAGCATTGAAGCCAATTGCTATTCGTTGTGTTGCAGATATCGCTAACACTGTCAAGATTCCTGTTATTGGAGTAGGCGGAGTAACAACAGGAGAGGATGTCATAGAGTTTATGATGGCCGGAGCTTCTGCTGTACAGGTATGCACTGCAGCAATACTTGAGGGAGATAGTGTTTATGGAAAGATTGCAGGAGAAACAGAAGATTGGCTTGACTTGCATGGCTATGACTCCATCAATGATATTCGGGGAATAGCATTGCCTTATCTGAGTGAGGGAGTAACTTTAGAGCCACCACCCACAGTAGATATGGACAAGTGCACAATATGTGGACTCTGCGAGAAATCGTGTGTCTATGGAGCTATAACTGCAAATAAGAAAGAGAACCTCTTTGCAATAGATGCCAACAAATGCGAAGGATGTGGAATGTGTATATCGGTCTGCCCGTATTTTGCACTGAGTTATTGATCCTGCAGTTGTGCAATTTTCTCTCGGACCTTGTCAAGTTCTTCTATCCTCTTCCTAACATCGTCTTCGGTCTTTGAGATGCCTTTCTCAACGCTCCTGACCTTGCCCTCCAGGTTATCAATCTCTTTCTTCCTTCGCTTTTCAACACGTTCGTATTCCTTCTTCGCAGCCTCATAATCATGCTTTGCAATCCGAGTCTGTTCATTCATACTCTCATAATGAATTCTCTTTACCTCTGCATCATTCTGGCAATTGCGAACAAATTCATCAAGACGTGCAGAAACAGAATCCAGATCTGCGTTAACTTGTCGTAATTCTGCATGTTGATGTGTCAGACTTGCAATGAGGTCTTTGATCTTATTGTCATTCATATCCTCAGGCTCAGTGATCTGTGCTAAGATTTCTTCAATTTCGGGAACGCGTTCATCAAGTGAGATTGAGGAAGGCGAGGTTGTCACAGGTTTTGGGGGAGGTGATTTTGCTGGAATAGGAGGAGGAGTAGCTGGAGCTGATTTGGTCACAGGAGGCTCAGTTTTGTTCATGGGTGCGGGAGCCGGTATAGATGGGGATGCAGCTGCTGGAGGTGCTCCTTGAGTCACAGGTTTAGCTGTTGGTGCAGGTTGTTGAGCTGGAGTAGGTGAAGGGGATGCTTGAGCTGGGGGAGCCATTTGTTGAGGTGGCTTTGCAGCAGGTTGAGTTGTTGCAGGAGCTGGGGAGGGTTGAGTAGTAGGCTGAGCTTGAGGAGCTGGTTTTGGGGATAGAACAGCATCTTCTCCCATTAACTCACGGACCTCACTTGCCCGGAGCATTCTGGACTCAACAACACCAGATCCATCTGCTTCATCTATTCCAACTCCTTCAGCCCGTGCGAATGCCTCTCTAGCTTTTTCCATCTCTGACTTGACACCAGAGGATGTACCTGAACGAACTCTGTCACGTGAAACTTGACTAGGACGAACCCACTCATCTTCGGTGGTTACATCCGCACTGTCTGATGGAACATATTGGTCTCTTGACGAAGCAGGAGAAGATTGAATATCGGGGATTGGAGTTTCTGTTACTACACTCTTAGGAGTGGGACTTGGTTTTTCATCCTTTACTGTAATAAGGGATTTACCACATCGAACACAGTATTTCCGAATTGGATTGTTTGCTTTGCCACAGCTAGCGCAAGTTTTCATCGAGACCTTCACCTCAGCAATTCAGGTATTGCTTAACCTACGAATTATCCCCTGTAAAGGTTTTCGAGTGTAGTTTTTCCTATCTGATTTTGCACTCTATGAGTTCAGTCCTCATATCCTGCGGCTCTTCTAGCAAGCTCTAGAGGAGGTTTGATATCCTTCCCAGCAGGTGAAACATATTTGCGTCCTGCTTTTCGTTTAACGAACTCATCCTTGACTTGTTTGAGTAGCTCGGGTTTAGTTATCAGGTCGATTGCGGAACCAGCCATTGTCTTAGCTGCGAACAAGAGCGCCTTATGAGCGACTCCTGCGGCACTAGATGCCACTACTTGCCATGAGTGACTTCCAGTACCTAACGCACCAGTAGCTGTTGTGAATTCCATAGTTGGAGCGACCCAGCTAACATCGCCAACATCTGTAGAACCAGGCCACACAAAACCTTCATCCCAAGCATCCATGATCTCAATGTCTACAAGTACATCAATGAGACTCTCCCAATTCGGACGCCGGGCAAGTCGTAATTCTTCTATCTTATCCTCTTTGGAGATAGTTCCAGCAATTCCTTCTGCAAATTTCAAATCGGATGATGATAACTCGGGAAATCCTACATCACGCATGTTACTTGTGACAATTTCACTCAGAGCCTTGTTAGGAAGCACATTGTAGCATCCTTCGACAAACTCCTCCTCATGTGTAGTTCGTGCCATCAAATCAGCACCGTCAGCTATCTTACTGACCCATTTGGATAGCTGTAAGACTTGCTCTCGTTCGGGAGCTCGGATATAGTACCAGCTTCGCGCATAGGGGGGAACAACATTTGGTTGCATCCCACCATCTTCAGTTACGTAATGAATGCGAGCTTCTTGGATGATGTGTTCACGCATGAAATTTACGCCAACATTCATGAGTTCAAGGGCATCTAATGCACTCTTCCCTAGAAATGGTGTATATGCCGCATGAGATGACACTCCGCGAAAGTGATATTTCACAGAATCGACTGCAAGAGTACTTCCGATACCTGCATAATTATGACTACCGGGGTGATGACTTAAGACTGCATCGACACTATCGTAGTGACCGTCCCTTGCCATGAACATTTTCCCACTATAGTTCTCTTCCGCAGGAGTACCATAGAATCGAATGTTACCCTTCATTCCACTAATTTCTAGTGCCACCTTGGTTGCCAGTGCAGCGGCTAAAGCAGTGACACCATGGATATTGTGTCCGCAACCGTGTCCAGGTGCGCCTTCAACAAGAGGTTCTCTCTTAGTTGAGACTTTTTGGGAGATTCCTGGAAGAGCATCATACTCACCCTGCATTCCAATTACAGGACTGCCAGTTCCCCATGAGGCAATAAAGGCTGTAGGCATACCTGATACGCCCATATCTACTGTGAATCCATTTTCCTCCAAGACATGAGCAAGCAACTGAGAGGATTTGTATTCAACTAGACCAAGTTCTGCAAATTCCCAGATCTTGGTACTAGCTTCGATAATCTTCGACTCATTCTTAGAAATCCATTTCCATGCATCTTCCTTCATAATTTCCAGCTCCTAGATGCTCAGAGCATGCTTTGCTCTCATAAATATACGTGGATGCGCACGAAGATTGGATTAAGATGGCTTTCCAGGAAGTTGTATGTGGAAAGTAGTACCAGGTACTTCATCATTCGGGATATATTCGATTTGTCCACCATAACCTTCGATGACCTTCTTGGTAAGATAGAGACCAAACCCACCACCGGTTGTGGATACTCCTTTCTGGAATAACTTTGATCGTATCTCCTTTGGTATTCCTGGCCCGTTATCACTCACTGTGATATGAACCCAATCATTTTCTCTTGCAACAATAATAGTGAGAATGACCTTATTGTCTGCATGTTCCGCAGCATTTCGCATCAGATTGTCGAAGACCAGTGGAATTAACCGAGCACTGAGAACATCCGTCTTGCTGGTTTCGAGTATGAGTTTGACTTTGAGATTTGGATGCGCTTTTTCTGCTTGAGATTTGGAACGTTCAATGATTCCCACGATGTCAACTTCATCAATCTCTGTAGGGCGACTAAATACATCAAGTAGATGGACCATACGGTCAGATGTTGCTTGAATGATTGAGATGTATTCGGAGGCACGAGAGGACTCATCAACCAGCATATGAGCCGCTTCAGCGTGACTCATGAGCACTTGAAGATCATTGCGTAAGTCATGTTGAAGAAAAGAGGTGTATAGTTCAAGGTCTTGATTTGAGAGTTGCAATTTCTCTTCAGCGATCACACTTCTGGTTATATCTTCTTTAACAGCAACATAGTGTGTGGGCTTTCCCTTTGGATTTGAAATTGGAGATATCCAGGCTTCTTCCCAGTAGAGTTCACCATTCTTCTTCCTATTGACAAAACGTCCATGCCAGATCTTCCCAGAAGTGATTGTATCCCAGAGGTCCACATAAGTTTCGATAGGGGTTCGGTCAGTCTTCAATATTCGAGGATTCTTCCCTACTGCCTCTTCAAGGGAGTATCCAGTAATCTCCGAAAACTTAGGATTTACATATTCAATAGTACCACTAAGATCTGTTATCACGACTGATGTCGGGCTTGATTCAATAGCTCCAGACAATTTTAGAAGCTCAATCTCTTTCTCATGTTCTGCAGTCACATCCATAACAACTGCCATTGTTCCAATCACATTGTCATTTTCATCACGTCTAGGGACACCAGATATTTTGACAATGATCTCTCCACCATCTTTTCTATTCATTGTCAGATTATAGCCGGAGGAAACCCCAACTGCTCGTTTTGCAGATTCTCGTTCCAAAATTGGTTTCTCACGTTCAGGAATCAAGTCGTAGATACAGATTCCTAGAAGTTCATGATACTCATACCCAAGCATATCCGAAAATTCATCATTGACGAATACTATGTTTTCATTCAAATCAGTTATACAAACGCCCTCAGGGAGATAGATAAGAAGCTCTCTGTAATGTTTTTCATTGAGCTTCAACTCATTTCCCTTCTTGTGTTTGTCTTGCGTCATCGAAGTATCCCTCTTGTGCGTGTATTATCTGTAGATTCATACAAGACAGTTACTCTGAATTACGAGTTGCTTCGAAGTAACATAGTAATGAGCTTTGTCATATCTTCCTAAAATACGATTTCAGCAAGAACTTATAGGGGATATATTTAGAACAAGATATTCGAGTGTGTTTCTGATGACTTCAGAGGTAAAGCCCAATTTGGCAATATTCTGGGATGTAGAGAATGTCTCAGATGAATCTACTACTCACAGAGCAATGACAGAGAGAATACGTCAGACTGGGCATGTTGTGAAAGCCTACGCATTTGCAGATTGGGATCCACGGCGACATATGGCAGAAGAACTGTATGCTCTCGGATATGACCTTATTCATGTACCAGACATCAAAGATAATGCAAGTGATTACAAGATGGCATCATACATTCTCGATCATCTTACTCACTACCCAGAAACAACCCGATATGTTATGATTACAGGGGATGGAGACTTCAAACTACTAGTCGGATCTCTAAAGGAAAGAGGTGTCGAGCTTTGGCTCATCAGCAATCCCATAATTACAGCCTCAGAACTTCCAGAACTCGCAACGATGTACAGTGACATTTTTTCATTTCGACCCTCTCTCGATTGTGTACGTCCTGAAGATTGTGACGAGGCAGTCCAGAGTATAGTACAACAGAGACACATTGCAGCTGTTCAATTACAAGAAGTCGTTCGAACAATTATGAAATCTGGAAGTAAACCAGGAGTGGGGCATGCAAAACATGTCATGAATGCTTTGAATCCTGAGTTTGATGAAGGAGAACTTGGTTTCGGTCATTGGCATAACTTCTTAGAATGGGCAGAGGCTCAGAGGTATATCGACCAAGAGGGAGAACTTCCTGCAACTGTTCTCGCCTTACCAAAAGAACTTACACCTCAATCAGTCAAAATCTCAAAAGAGGTGAATGAGGCATTTCAATTTCTCGCACTGATTACAGAAGAAGAATTGAATGAAGGTAAAGCAATACCCCTAAAGGAATTAGGAATTAAACTTAGAGAGCGCGGACTTGAATCCGATAAGATTGGGTATCGACGTTTCTCAGATTTTGTATTATCAGCTGAAAAACGAGGTCTCATCAGAATCATGCCGGCAGAAACTGAGGAAGGAGCTATTGTTCTGCCTGTATACAATCCCGATCGGATGAGAATGTGGTTTGAGGAGAATGTGAAGAGATTATTCGGAGAATCGGTGAATGTTCCCAAACCAGCTTTCATGAAGAAGATCTCAATGATTCTTCTTGAAACTCGTACTACTCTCAACCAATTAGAAACCTATCTCCAAGATGAAAATGTCAAAAAATCATACTCCAGTATTCTCGAGTCAAGTGGAATCCCGTTCCTTCCCCCGTTTCAGATGTCCCTTGCACACATATTGATTGGAAAAGGATTGGACTGTTCTGAAGTCATCACAAAGGTAAACTCAGAACTGAGCCCACTTGGAATTGTACTCAAATGTCCAGAGTAATATGTAAGCTAGAGTAGCGTCATGATTTCCTTGTGAAGCATAGAATTGCAAGCAATTGAAGATGTTCCAGTAGGATTATCTTCGCCATCCAGGTCAGTAAAAGTTCCACCTGCTTCAATGATGATAGGTTTGAGAGGAGCAATATCCCAGTGATGCATTATTGGATCAATCATAACATCAACACGTCCTGTTGCCACTAGTAGATATCCATAAGCATCAGCCCATGTCCTGCAGGAATATGCCTCCTTTAATAGAGTCCTAGTGAAGTCTGGACGACGTCTATCCAGATCTGAAAAATCAGTCACCTGCACCCATGCTTCATTAAGAGTGGGAGTCGAACTGACTTTGCAGGGTAAGCCATTATAGAATGCACCAGAACCATTTGCAGCTGAAACGGTTTCTTGAAGGGGTGGATTATGAATGACACCCAGTACAGGTATACCATTGTACTCGAGGGCTAGCAAAACAGTATAGAGAGGAACTCCACGGATGAATGCCTGAGTTCCATCAATAGGGTCTATGATCCAGCGGAGAGGAGAATCACTTGTACTTGCACCATTCTCTTCTCCTAGAATGGCATGGTTAGGATAGCTCTCTTCGATTCTTGTTCGTATGTATTGCTCAGTGGCTCTATCTGCCACAGTAACAGGACTCTGATCCTTCTTTCTATCAACTTTGATGTCTTTGAGGAAGTACTCTAGCGTTACTTTTCCAGCTTCGATGGCTGTGCTCACTGCAAACTCAAGATATTGGTCGATATTCTTCAGAGACATTATCTAATCCATCCTTCCAAGAACATTAAGGAAAACCAACCAACGTGTATATGAAATTTCAGTAAGGAAAGATTATCAAGGGGATTGCAGGAGGAGGTAGGCTATGACATCCACAAATCCATACGAAGAACTAGCAAGAGTTTTAGACACCATACCTAATGGATTTCCTGCTGTTGAAGGTGGAACTCATATAAAAATCCTAGAATGGATTTTTACTCCTGAGGAAGCAGAGCTAACAAGCAAGTTGAAACTCAGCGGTGAAACTGCTGTAGAGATTGCCCAGCGTCTTGACCGATCAATCGAGAATATTGAATCCTTACTGGAAACAATGCGTAGCAAGGGGCAAGTCAATTCATGGTTGTCCAAGAGTGCAGGAGCAAGAAAATATGGACTCATGCCGTTTGCTGTTGGAATCTATGAGGATCAGCTTAACCGTATGGATAAAGACTTCGCACAATTGTTAGAGAAATATTTTCAACAAGGTTACAAGAAAATTGCAGCTACAGAGCCTGTCATTTTCCAAGTGTTGCCAGTCAATAAGAGTGTCAGCACAGAGCTGGAAATTCACCCCTATCAGAAAGCAGAACAAATGATCGAGTCCGCAAGTTCATGGGGAGTGCGAGAATGTATCTGTAAGAAACAAAAGGAACTCATTGGAGAGCCCTGTTCATATCCGACCACTGTCTGTCTCGCCTTCGTACCTAAAGCGGAGAATTATTTTGAAAATGATGAGATAACCAAACCAATCTCTAAAGAAGAGGCATTAAGACTTCTAAAAGAGTCAGAAGATGCGGGACTTGTCCATTGTACTTACAATGTTCAGGCAGGTCACAGCTATATTTGTAACTGCTGTACTTGTTGTTGCGGAGTCCTCCGAGGTGTGGAGAACTTAGAGAAACCTCGTGAATATATCAAGACGGATTTCATCATGACTGTAAATGAAGACCTCTGCACAGGATGTGGAACCTGTACAGATCGATGTCAATTTGGAGCGTTAAGTATCCCAGAGGATGTGACAGTTGTTGATGAGAGTAGATGTATTGGTTGCGGAGTCTGTGCAATCGTATGTCCCGAATCAGCACTGGAGATTAAAAAGAGCCCATCAATAGAGAAACCACCATCTCCGGAAAACCAGATGGATTGGATGACTCAGCGTGCAATGAATCGAGGAGTAGATCCATCAGACTTACTATAACTCATAGATTGGGATAGCCAATCTTAAGAACAACAAAGGTTTACCAAACGTAGGCCTGTTCATGACCTCTGATACTGATAAGACCAAGAGTAGGACCAAATCAAAGAAACAAAGGTCCAGACCATATATTCCGAACTTAGCAGAGTTCTCATTTAAACCAGCAGATGATTGGAGTCATGAGAAGGCAAAGAAGCTCTACGAAAAGACCACAAGTCCCCTCAATGAATTTGAATTGGATGCAATACAGTTTACTGATTGCATAGAGGGAATGAAGGGACTACCAAAATCTTCTATCGATTTGATTGTAGCGGATCCTCCGTTCGGGATTGAGTTTGATGGTATGAGTAGCGTGTACAATCGGGATGATTCGTTGGTGGTTCCAGGATATCAAGAGGCTGAAGGATCCTATGAAGAGTTCACGAAAAACTGGATTGCACAACTTCCGCGTATTATGAAAAATACTGCTTCAGCCTACATCTTTAGTGGATGGACAAATCTTGATGCAATTCTAAATGGTGCCAATAAAGCAGGTCTCATCACACTGAATCATCTTATCTGGCACTATCCTTTTGGGGTCTATACAAAGAGGAAATTCGTGACCAGTCATTACCACATCATTCTCTTAGTAAAGAGCGCAAAATCATACTACTTCAACAAGATAGAGAACTATCCAGAGGATGTATGGATTGTCAAGCGAAAATACAGAACAGGACGTGCTAAGAACAGCACCAAGTTACCATTGGAGGTTGTGTCTAGGTGTATAGACTTCTCTTCAAAACCTGGAGATATTGTCTTTGATCCCTTTATGGGAAATGGTACGACTGCTGTTGCCGCGAGATCATCCTTCAGGCACTTCATTGGATTTGAGATAAACAAGAAGTTGAAATCCCTACTAACACGAGAGATTAACACGATAACACCGGGAGAATTATACACTCCATACAAAGAACGACTGCCAAGAATAGAAGAGTTGGCAGAAAAATATCCAAGAGCTTATCGCGAGTATCTGAAACAGAAGGGAGAGAAATAAGGAAACAAAGCATAATTGATGTGATAATAGATGGATCCTGAAGACCTACTTCGTGAACATGGGGCTGAGTTTGACAGATTAGCTGATGCTGCGAGCTCAACAGATGTCTTCAGTAGACAATATGGAACTGAACTTGCAAAGTGGGAGTCATCATTCCTGCATCAATTTAGTGAACGTCTTAAAGGCCAAAAATTCAGATATCGTGGATTTGTAAAGCATACTCAAGATTCTTCAGTCATCTTATTGACTCCAAGTCCTTGGCTGATGGAAGGGGAATTGGTCGTATTTAGTAGGGATCAACAGATACCTGCTGATGGGGCATATATTGAAGTCACTGGAAAACGTGTTGCAGAACCTAATCTTCTCCAGCATTCGAGGGTTGTGCAACGAGCTCTCACCGCAGATACTTGCGAACAATTACCTATGGACTTTACCGCAGAGATAGCACCGCCATTGAAGTTACATGAACTGTCCAGCATGCTTTTTGAACAGGTTGGAATGGCAGAAGCTAGTAAGAGAGTATTTGCCAGACTCTTTGTATCAAGTCCACCTTATCAAGAATCAATTGGGGGATTGACCACAGGAATTCAGGCAATTGCTTCTCAAACCCAGGTGAAGAGATTCCTTTCATTTGTGAGAAAAGTTCTTCCACCATCAATGAGGAAGAAGACACCAAATCTGCATAATGTAAGGGGAATCAAAGTTCGAGCTCCACGTTTGTTCAGAATTGATGTCGGGGCATTGTCAAAATCAAGATTAGAAAGCATCTGTATTGATAGGAAAGACCCATCGGGATTCAGAGAGGTCTCGATTGGTACTCTGACTGAAACTGATAGTGCAGCCCTACCTGATGTCCCACTTGCCTTGGCATCTGAAGATTTCTGGATTGAAACTGGAAATCCAAAAGATCTACAGCTCCCAATACTGAAGTCTGCTATTACATATCAATTACTGACTCCTGCAACTACTACCCGAAGTATTGAATCAAGCACAAAGCATGTCCTATCACGACTTGAGAGCTTGCAAGAGAGTTTTGGACTGGATGATAAAGCGCTTGCTAGAGGACAGATTCTGGATGCGGATACATTGGGAAGACCATTGAGTGCTCTCAGACTCGCACGCTCAACTGCCCGTGCTTATTGGAATGATAGTGTTACTGCAAAAGAGATGAAATCAGCGTGGGATAAGATACTAGAACCAGCATTGAAGGAATTCATGGAACTCTCAGACCTGAAGAGAGTATCTCAAGAAGATTGGGGAAAGAGTAGTCGTTTTGATAGGTTCAACACAAAGGTACTGAAGGCAATCAGGAAATTGGACACTGGGAAGAAAGGGTCGTTCGGACCAACTCTGGACGAGATTGCTCAGGAAGCAGGAGTAGAACGATATGTTGCCGCAGAAACCATAGCAAAGATGAAAGATAGTGGAGTCCTCTATGAACCTAGACCGGGCAAATATAGACTTGTATAGATAGTTTATCACACAAATCGTAGAAAGAAATATACTAGTTAAAATCCCCAATTCTATTACTGTTGAAGGAAAAGGACGGTATATACTTGAATAATGACGATATTCCTGACTACATTCGAGATATGCATACAGATACGGGCCTTAATTTGGTTGATATGTACCAACAAGCTCGGAACGTCATCAGTTCAACATTGACTCCAGATCAATACGCTGGAGCGCTCGTAGTGACACGTGAGAGAGCGCAACGCGACTACCAGGCAGGAAAGCTAGATTTGATTACAGCAAGCAAGGTTTTCTTCACAGTACTTCAACTGAGTAAAGCAGTAGAAGACCATGAGTCAGAAGTCATTTCACTATGCAATCTCGGATTGATGTTTCAAAATGCTCGAGCATATGACATTGCAATTTCCTTTGCCGCTGAGGCAATCAAGATTGCATATCAACACAATCTACTCGAACTGAAGCTGAAAGCTCTGAATGTCTTATCTCTCGTTTATACCAATACTTCACAGACAGAGAAACGTATTGAAGTTATGGAAGAAGTTGCTGAGATTTATGGAAAACTTGGTCAACTAGATAAGAAAGCTGAAATTGAAGGTCTAATCAAACAGATGAAAGAGTTCATGGCTCTCTTTGATAAGTAAGAACTTGTTTTAGAAAGAGAATGAAGTGAGGGATATCCCTCACTCTATCAGTTTTGAATTAATCTGGAAACGCTTTGAGGAATTCTTCCGGTTCATCTCCCTCTTCGATGAGTTCTATATCCTGAACTCCGACTCGCTCAGCATCATACTGCCTGGCTAGAATGGTGCCATCAAATTTCTCTCTGGCAGTGGCATTCTTGCCTCTCCAGACAAAGATGTCGTCCCATGTATCAAGAATGAATACATCATCCGTCTTGAGTTCGTCTTTGTCCATAGGAACTTCTGCAAAGAAGGTGTCATCACCCTCTCTATGAACTCTCCAAAGTTTGTATTCATGAGTTTCAAGATGGACTTTCTTGAGAATTCCTTCGGTGTCTTCATCTGTCAGTTGGAAATCAGTGAATAATGCCTTGAAGTCATCTGGCTCATCTCCACCATCAATTCGGTCGATGTCAGCCTTTCCTTCTCGACTTTGATCACTCATCACTGCAGATGCAGCAGTGAGAAATTTCTCATCAACACTTGAATTGGGACCTATCCATAGATAGATCTTCGTTCCAGCATCGACAAGATAGCAATCTCCTCTTCCAAAGGTACCAGGGTCAGGCATTCGCACAAGTTTGCCTTTCTGGACATGATAAACAATTGGCTCTTGCATGGTACATGAATCGTATTTTCTCGTCTTAAGTTCTAGCTGCGTGTCTTCAACTGTCAGATACTGCTGTGAGAGTCATCACATAGGAGAAGTCTGCTACATCTACTGAACTCCATCCCCAAGATGTCATATTGTGAGGGACACCTGTCGAAGGATGAACATACCCAAACCAGCCAGATTCAGAGGTTTCGGAATATGATACGAATCCGATTATGAAAAACTCATGAAACGGGTAAGCAAAGTACGATTCTACAGTGATTGAAGCATTCTCCGGGCGAGGAACTTGATCAGGGTAGAAAGAATCAAGATAACTCCAAGTAGCAAACGGGAGGAAACAACGAGAGGCTAAGATATTGATATCATGATAGCGTAAGATGTGGATCAGTGTTCCATCTGCGTAAGTTGTGTGGGTCTTATCAAATTCAATGACATTCTCAACGAAGGAAGAAGGACTGATGAAGAGAGGAATGTTTGGAAGCGTCATTATCTCGACCTGTACCTGTGTATTATTCAGAGGAGCTAGGGTAAGTGGAAGAGATTGTTCACCAGACCTGAAATAACCAGTAACGGACACATCATATAGAAACCGGTCACCCTCACTGATTTGCCACTGGAAGTCAATGTAGCTACGAACACTCTCACTAGAAACTGATACAACGACTACTACAATCATGGTCAATACCAGGATATTCAGAGTTTTCTTCTGTTTGATCATCAGAATTTTTTCCTCTCAGTGTTCTGAGACATGTATGTCAGCCTTTTGGTAGTTACGTTCAGCGAATAACATACTGTTCATATCTTCAAACTATATTCCAAGAATGACTATCATGCCAGAACTTCCTGAATTACTAATAATCAGCAAAGAACTGACTGCTATACTAGCAGGGAAGAGCATCAAGAAGGTCACAGTCCATAATCATATTGTTATACATGGTCTACCAGTTGATGAATTTGAAAAGAGAGCGATAGGAGAGAGATTCCAACAGGTACTTGCAGATGGCAAGTTCATTATTATGAAATTAGTAGAGCATGATATAGTAATCAATCCAATGCTTACAGGGAGATTCCGAACGGCAACTAAATCCAAAAGACCAACAAAGCAGGATATGGTTTCAATTCAAACAACAGGAGAGATATTCTGGTATTCTGATAGAAAGAAGATGGGACGAGTGTATCTTGTTCCAAAGGGAGATTATTCAGATGTTGCAGGATTTGGTAATAGGGGGCCATCAGCATTAGAAGAGAGTCTAACGCTGGAAGTGTTTAGAAATCGTCTGAAAAAGCATAATGGGCAAATCAAGAATGTACTCCGAAACCAGTCATTTGTAAAGGGAATTGGGAATGCTTACGCTGATGAGATTTTACTGTACGCTGGAATCCTACCGTTTCGATTGAGAAGTACACTTTCAGAAGATGAGATAGAGAGACTCTATAATTCGATGAAGAAAGTACTTGCACGGATACTCGATCTTCTCTCAGGAAGGTCTCTCAATGAGATTGCTATCGAAAAACGGGACTTCCTGATGGTTCACAATAGAGGTGGAGAAATTTGTCCACTCTGTGGGGGAAGGGTATCTGAAGTGAAATCGAATCGCTTCAAGACGAATTATTGTCAGACCTGTCAAAAGTAACGAAAATTCACAATACTAATCAATGAGATACATACACATTGGATACTAATCTGGAGAGAAAATGAGATGGACAAGTGGGAAGAAAATTTTCTGAAAGAGATAGTAGAACTAGACACAAATAGTGATGAGAAAAAGAACTACGCTATCTGTGCTGGAATAATCAAGAAATACTGCGAGGAAGCAGGTCTCGGAGTTGAGGTCTTTGATTCTATGCACGATAACATTCCACAACCAAATGTGGTTGCAACCATGGATGTTGGAGCAAAGGAAACAATCCTCCTCTGTACACACTATGATGTTGTACCACCAGGGGATGTAGAAGATTGGAAATATCCCCCCTTTGAATTGACCATGAAGAAGGATAAAGCCTATGGACGTGGAGTCAGTGATAACAAGGGAAACATTGTTGCTGCTGTAAGTGCTGCAAAGGAACTCATAAAGAAAGGTAGCTCAAAAGTCAACTGGAAAATCCTGATCAGTCCCAATGAAGAGATAGGTGGAGAATATGGAATCGATTACCTCATGAACGGTCCGCCCAAGATCCGTGGTGATTTTGGTCTTGTTGTGGATTCAGGCCCAGAGTATGTGAGTATCGGAGCTAGCGGCGTTATTGCAGGGACAATAACAGTTCATGGGACTCAGGGGCACGCAGGATATCCATTCAAGTTTGCTAATGCGGTCCATCTCTCGATTCCCCTGTTACAGGTCATGTTAGATTATGTAGATGTGAGAAGAAAAGTAGCCTCAGAATTTCCTGCACCTCCAGGAAGCCCACACCAAACACTCTGGGGTAGATTCTCTATGACTGTCTTTCAGGCAGGTAGTAAGACGAACACAATCCCCGGAAAGGCTGAGATCTCATTTGATTGTAGAACAATTCCTGAAGAGGATGTAGAAGATGTATCTAAAGATATAGAGGCGTTCCTAGAGAAAGCAAAGGAAGAGACCGGTGTCGAAGCAACCCTCTCATTCAAAACAAAACATGCAGGTTGGGGTTCAGATCCAGAAAATAAATTCATCAAATCATTCCATACAGCAGTCCAAAAAGCAGTAGACCCAGAGATCCCAATCTCAGCAGACCTTGGAGGAAATGACGGTTACTATTTCACGACGCACGGAATTCCAACAGCGTGTTATGGAACACTCAGAGATGATAATAATTACCATGGACTTGATGAGTTCATGCATCTTGAAGACTTTGAAAAAGTGAAGAAAGCTTTGATACACTTTGCAGAGACGTGCGAATAATGGTAAGTCTGAGTGATTTGAAGATAGGTGCACCTGGACCATTCCTTCCCCCATGGGAGAATGCGTTGAAGAATGCTAAGACGATTGATTCTCTTGGATATGATAGTATGGCATTTCCAGACCATTTTGCAGGATTTATTCCCCATAGTATCTGGGTTCCTGAAGTGACTCAACTAGCATATTTTCAGGAGTCACCTCATACATACTATGAGTTAGCTTCCATAATGGGCGCATGTGCTGCAGTCACAGAGAATGTCCATCTCATTTCTGCTGTAACTGAACCACTACGTCGTCATCCAGCACTCATTGCACAGACATTTCTTACACTAGATCACATCAGTAATGGAAGAACGATTCTAGGTATCGGTGCAGGGGAGATTGAGAACATAGAACCATACGGGCTGAATTATAGCGGACAGGTTGGAAAACTTCGAGAGTCCTTGAAAATCATAAGACGTATCTGGGAAACTCACGATCCTTTTGACTTCGATGGCAAATACTGGAAGATGAAAGATGCAGTCATCTCTCTTCGTCCGGCTACTGAAGGAAGACCTCCACCAATATGGATTGCCGCTCTTGGTCCTAAGATGTTAGAATTAACCGCAGAGTACGGGGATGGTTGGATTCCCACACTTCTTCAACCTGCGGATTTTGGGAAAGGTCTAAGGACTATTCAAGATGTTCGCAAGAAGAAAGGAATTACACGGGACTTCACAGCAGCCCTTTGGAATTGGTGCATTCTCGATGAGGATGAGTCAGTATGTGATAAGTTGATGAATACAGATCTTGCCAAGGCTTTTGCGCTCTTATTACCTGACAGTCAGTGGAAAAAACATGGCTACGACCATCCTTTTGGAGAAGGATTTCATTCTCTAACTGATTATGTTCCTATGCGTTTTGATAAGAAAACAACAATGGAAGCGATTAATCAAGTACCTCAAGAGATTCTGAATGATTTCTATATGACTGGAAACTCAGAGTCAATAATCAAACAACTTGAGGAGTATGTCCTGCAGGGATTAGACCATATTATCTTGTGGAATGCAACAGGAATGTATGATCTCTCGAAGACAAGGTCATCTTTTGGTGTGATGAAAGAGGTTCTTGCATATGTCAAAGGATAGAATCATACTCGTAACACAGAACAAGCACAAGTTGGCTGAGTTGACTCCTCTGTTTGAAGAGTATAAGATTCCCTTTGAAACAACGGATTTGGAGAAATTTGAGATTAGATCTCATAATGTTGTGGAGATAGCTAGAGCTGCAGCGCAACATGCTTTCATGACTCTTGGAAGACCTGTTGTCTGCGATGATACAGGATTCTTTGTATCATCCTTGAATGATTTTCCAGGTTCATATGCGGCCTTCGCTCTGAAATCAATAGGATACGAAGGTATTCTCAAATTGATGGATGGTGTAAAAGATAGGTCAGCAAGATTTGTCACTGCAGTAGGCTTCTACGATGGGGTCTATTTGAAGACTTTTGTAGGAGAGATGCATGGAATGGTGAGTGAACATGCATCTGGAAGCGGAGGTTTTGGATACGATCCAATCTTTATTCCAAATGGATTCTCAAAGACTTATGCTGAATTGACATTTGAGGAGAAGGTCAGTATCTCTCATCGTACAAGGGCATTTCGTGCGTTTCTCGAATGGGGAACATCGATACCCAACAATCCTTAAGTCCAGTATTGGCGATTCGTGATTGGGTAGTAATTATGTCCGTGAGTGATGCAACTCTAAAAGCACTACGTCAATTGGGTTTAACAGAGTATGAGACCCAAGCATACCTAGCCCTAGTAGATGGGGGACAGATGTCCGCAAGTGATGTGTCAACTAAGTCTAAGGTACCTTTCTCACGGATATATGATGTATTGGGTCGGCTAGAGGAGAAACAATTTATTCAGGTTCAGAAAGGACGGCCATCAATGTATGTGGCAAAAGCACCTACTGAAGTTATGCGATTGATTCGACTTGATTGGGAAGAACGTCTTAAGGAATCATCTGCAACTGTAATTGAAGAGTTACAACCACTGTTTGAGAAGGAAACAAAGCAGACACCAAGGGATGTGTGGTTGATTCATGGAAGAGCAGCAATTCTTGCAAAGGCAATGGAGATGTTTGATGCCGCAAAAGAGGCAGTCCTTCTCTCACTCCCAAGTGTAGATATGGCTGGCGAAGACATTGATAATCTGTTCGAACGTGTTCTCAGTGTGAAAGCAAAGGTCTGTATCCTAACATCATCCATCAATGAATCATTGAAGGCACTCATACCCGAGAATTTTGAGGTTCGTACACGAGAACGTGTATTTGGAGCAGGACTTGTTGTGGATCATAATTTCACACTGATCATGCTAGCTGGTGGTGAAGAGAATGAAGTATTCGGGATTTACTCCTCACACAGTGTCTTTGCAGCAATGGCAAAGTCATACTTTGATAGCCTTTGGAAAGAAAGTGATGCAGTCTAACATCTAACGACCTTTTATTGTGTTCAGTGGATAATTTTCTGATATTACTAGGCTAATTAAATCGAATTTGGGGGTTAGCTAGTGACTCAACCAGCAGTAGAAAGAACGGGTCAGGAAGAGATAGGATTGCCTACCAATGAAAAACCAGATTTCAAACGTAAGTTGTCACCAAGTGCATCAGCAATCCTGAAATTTATCAAAACATTTGAAGTAGGTGGGCAATTGGAAGTCTTCACAGAGGATGCAGATTTCAGACTACTACAGAAGATTGTCTTATCCTACAGAGGTAGTCTGAGTACACTACTTGAGAAAAAACTCCAGGATGTTGTTAGCCTCGGTGGTGTTGAAATCATTACGCAACGAGATGTCATGAGCTTGATTGTCGATCTTTGGAAATTGAACATCTCTAACCTTACTCGGGCAGAGCTCCCGTTCTTGGAAAAAGTTCTCAAGAATCCACGACTTTCATTGAGAGAGTTAGCAAAGCAAGCAGGGTTATCCTATGCACAGAGTCGAAGAGCACAGAAACGACTGAATGACAGTGGAGTCCTTCGAGTAGGAGGAATGTTGAACCCAAATAGATTGGGTCTAGATCGTCTTCTCATACTTCTTGAGAATCCCTCTATGGTGTTGAGTGGACCATACACCCAGAAGATGCTCTTTGTAGATGGTAGTCCTTCCGTAGTATTTACAGTTGTCAATGTCCCTCATACGAAAATTAGCGATATGGTAGAGGTTGTACGCAGTCTACGAGATTTTACTTCTAATGCAAGTATCTGGCGACTTTCAACAGGTATTCCCAGATTCGATGGAACATATTTCAATAAACGTGAGGGGTGGAATCTAGACCTCCTCCACTTCAGATTGATGTTGAGGAAAGGAGGTGATACTCTTACAATGTCCGAAATACCTCCGCCTTCAGTCGAGGATCCTGTTAAGTTCACCAGTTCGGAAGTCTTGGTAATGGATGCTCTGATTCATAGTCTAGATGGAACTGCAGGTGACATTGTGAAAACAACAAACCTCTCAGAGTCCTCAGCATTTAGAAAACGCGCATACCTACTGAAAAATAACATAATTCTACCACGAGCACATGTTAGTATTCCTCAGCTGGGAGACCGTGTTATCAGTCTACTTAGTCCTGATATTGCTGGAGACATTGCTCCTGCCTGGTCAAAATTGCCACTAACCTATCAGAGTCAAATTCGTAACTTGGAGAGTGGTGAAAAGAGAGTACTATTGAGTACAGCACTTCCTACAGGTTCAGGAAGAGATCTGATTAATGTAATGAATGATGAGATTTCAAAGGTTCATAAATACTCCATTCATCGTGTTGCCGCAGGTTCTGGAGTGAAAACAAAGGTCTCATCTATGTTTGATAGAAGAGCAAAGACTTGGAAATGGGATACCAGTCGATATTTTGATGTGGTTTCATATGGCATAATGAGAAAGGATGCCTCTGAAAGCGAGATTCCTATAGATCTAGCATAGGAGAAGCACAAGTCATATCTTGTATCCGTGTTTCCCAATAAATGAGTCTGAATGCTGGAAATTATTATGCTTGGTACAGGTGGCAGTATGCCAACTGAAAACAGAAACTTACCTGCAGTTGCTATTAGATATCAAGGCTGGCAGTTGCTATTTGATGCTGGAGAAGATGTACAAAGGCAGATGGAAAGAGCAAACCTTGGAACTAACAAGAAGATGGCAATCTTCGTTAGTCATATGCATGCAGATCATATATTGGGTTTGCCTGGACTCTTGCTCAGATTCTCACTCTTAGGGAGATTAAATCCCCTCAAGGTCTTTGGCCCAAAGGAACTCATTGAATATGTAAAAATGAATCAGAGTACAATTAACTTAGGTACAACATTTGAAACAGTAGTCTTTGGAATTGAACCTGGAATTATATTCCAAGAAAACGATTTGACAGTGAGAGCTTTTGAAGTAGACCATCGTGGATATGCATTGGGATATGAACTCATAATTCAGAAACCCACAGGAAAGTTCATTCCAGAAAAAGCGGAGAAAAGAGGGGTGAGGAAGGGACCACTCTGGAAGAAGCTAGCCTCGGGAAAATCAGTAAAGCTTGAAAATGGTACTACTGTGAATCCCGAAGACATTACCGGACCTTGTCCTTCACCCATTAAGATTGTCTACTCAGGTGATACAAGACCATGTCAGGCATTGAGAGAGGCAGCAAAAGATGCAAATGTTTTGATAGCAGAGGCAATGTATACAAACGAACATGAGGAATTAGCAGAACAGAGAAGTCATTCAACAGCAAAAGCAATAGCTGAGCTTGCCATTGAATCCAATGTTGGACTGCTTATTCTTACACACTACAGCCCTCGATATTTTGATGGTTCAGATATCATAAGGGAAGGAAAACAATTCTTCACAAACACAGTTCTTGCAAGAGACCTCATGAAAATTAAAATTGATAGTGATGGAAGTTCAAGTATTATTGAGCAGGGATTACAACCTCAAAATTAGAATCCTAATTTGATGGCTTTTCGAGGATGTCTAGTAAGGAGTCTCTTTGCTATCTTGTATTTCAGTTTAGAGTACGGAGTGATTCTTACAAATATATCAGTGAAGTATTCTCGTAGAACCTGGTCTCTATCAAGTATGTCAAAAATCAGTTCTAGATTGCTTTCCGACTTGTATAAGATATCAGCAAGAGACCGCAGATCTTTCAATTCTTCGAGATACTGTTTTTTCATTCTTCTATCATACTCAACAATGTGAGTAGAGGATTTCATTTGAACTGCTTCTGTTGCAACATTTGCAGCAAGGGTCCCAGATTCAATGGCAAATGAGATGCCCTCTCCAGATATAGGAGAAACTAGTCCTGCAGCATCACCAACAAGCATCGAACGTCTTCCAATGATACGACCAGGTAATCCGCCAAGAGGTACACGGGCAGAAGTCTTTTGTGAGATTTCCATCTCAAGTTCTTTTACCATTGTAATCTGTGATAGAAATTTGTCCCATTTGTTACGAAGACCTGCAGCCTTGTCAATTCTGCAACCAAGACCGATATTTGCACTATTTGCCCTCGGAAAGAACCAACCATATCCCCATTCAACAGATCCGTAGAAGATATCAATAAACGATTCCCGTTTCTCAGGACCAGAGGTCAATGTGGCTTCTGCATCTATACATACTGCAACATTATCAGGTTGCCACTGACGACGAATACCTAGCTGCCTTGCTGTGATTCCATTGACTCCATCAGCACCAACAAGTAGTCGAGCCTTATAGGAATCACCCACGCCCAGAGCTCGTATACCAGACCGCAATTGCTCAACAGCAACTATCTCATTCTCGGTGACAATCTCAGCACCAGCTTCTTCTGCCTTTCCAATGAGAAATCTATCAAACTCACTTCGTTGAATCAGATGTGCCTCCAGATTATCTCTTGTGAGTATACTTACTTTTCCTGAAGGTCTATGGACTTTAGCCCCTGAGAATTTACTATCAGTTAGATGCGATATATCAAAATCCAAGAGAGATGTGACACGTGGGCTCAGAGCTCCTCCACAAGGTTTCGGTCGGGGGTATTTTTGTTTTTCAATAAGCGTTACTTCTAGACCATTCAGTGCAGCCTGCCTAGCACATGTAGCTCCTGCTGGGCCGCCACCGATGATTAGAAGATCTCTCATTCTCTGTATCAGTCCTTTGAATTTATTATATCACAACATGCATAAATCTCCTATTACGAATGTGGATTGGGTATCGTACGATGGCTAATGAAGAAACTATTAAGATCTGCCTGATTACAACAGGTGGGACTATATCAAGCATCTATGATGAGAAAATACGTGCCTTACGACCAGGTCTCTCAGTAGATGCTTTACTTGATCGACTTCCAAAGGGGATGGGAAATGTAGAGGTCATCAAGAGAGAGCTGTATCAACTTGATTCAGCTAATGCACAACCTCATCACTGGCAGACTCTCGCAGGAGCAATCAAAGAAATCAGTGAAGAGATACCAGATCTTCAAGGTGTTGTGGTCTCTCATGGGACTGACACAATGACATATTCTGCAGCAGCCATCAGCTTCATGATCCAGGACTTTGGAAGACCAATTGTATTTACAGGAGCTCAAATACCCGCGAGTGTTCCCTGGAGTGATGGACCTCGAAACCTCTTGGACGCAATTCGAGTTGCTGCCTTTGGAGACCTAGGAGAAACCTGTATTGTGTTTAATGGAGAGATACATAGAGCTACACGAACCAAGAAGGTACGGGTCAACTCATACGATGCATTTGATTCGATGGACCCATCACCAATTGGGATTCTTGCACGAGATATTGTGCTTTATGAAGGAAGGAAGAAACGAGACCATTCCCTGATTCCTCGGTTTGATACCAGACTTGATGACAGAGTATTTCTTTTGAAGGTCTTTCCAGGACTTCCTCCACAGACACTCTCACGCATTGTGGACATGGGATATCGGGGTATTATCATTGAGGGATATGGATCTGGAAATATCCCAACTGATGAGAATGCACTGACTGGTGGAATCTTGCAAGCAGTCGATCAGAAATGTTTCGTCGTAGTGAGCTCTCAGTGTGCCTTTGGTCAAGCAGATCTCTCAATCTATGAAGTAGGCGTTGCAGCAAGGGATGTCGGAGCAATGAGCGCACACGATATGACATCTGAAGCAACCTTTGTGAAATTAGCATGGGTACTTGGTCATACTACTGAACCAGACCGAGTCCGAGAGATGATGTCTATTAGTTACGTTGGTGAAATGTCATTCATAACAGCATCACCACAAAGAGACAAGTCGAAAAGATGAAAAGGGGATAGGAAGTCACAACCCATAAGCTGAGGTAGCCAAGCCTGGATCACGGCGATAGCCTGGAAACGATGGTTGTCTTTGCGACCTTCGCTAAGACAGCTATTCTCCAATCGGAGGCATGAGTTCGAATCTCATCCTCAGCGCCATCTTCTTTTCTATATACTTGATTTGTCCTAATTCATCTTAAATGCTTGAGAAATGTACACTTACTGAATTTTGAAATAGATTCGATTCCTAGATAGTATATCCAAAGGAAGAGGAACCATCGAAGATGATTCACAGCACAGTCCTTCTTGACATCGAGAATGGGAAGACAATAGCTACGACTGAATATTGGACTGTGAAAATCTCATTGAGTGATATCAATGAGTTTCTCGAGGCATATCAACAATTGCTCAATGACGAAAAGGAATCGATTGGTGTTTCTTTAGTTATAGGTGGAAGTAAGTACTTCACACAAGAAGTAACTGATGATACTCTCCTTATCTTCATAACAGATATTGAAGAGAATGATAAGTCTGTTACAGAGAAGATACAAGAAGCTGCTAGTGGAATTGCAGAGATTCTAGAACAAAAGTCTTTACCATTCGTTAAGGACAATTATGAGAGGTTGATCAATCCCTTTGTTCGTTCCAAACTCAAAGTGGCACTTGTGGGAGAAACTGGCGTAGGAAAAACAACATTACTTCACCTTCTTTTAGGTGAGATGTCACCAGTTCAGTATGATTTACCAACCATCACACTTGGGATGAAAGTAATCGAGAATATTCACTTTGCAAACTATTCGCTTGTTATCTGGGATTTTGAGGGGCGGGAACAGTTCAGAAAACTCTGGAAACTCTATTTTCAAGGTGCAGACATCATATTACTAATCACAGACTCAACGCTGAGAAACATCTTCATCTCAAAAGATATGTTTCAGACGATCAGACGTGACGCACCTCATCTTCCTATCATTATGATAGCTAACAAACAAGACTTGCCTAATGCACTTGATGCTTCAATCATAGAAAGGATGATTGGTGCAGAAACACATCCCTTAGTAGCTATCGATCTAGCCTATAGAAATAATATACTGAAACTTCTTCTTGATATTGCCGCGAAGCATGTAAGCCTTCAAGTCCCAGACTTGCCAGTAGAGGATATTCTTAGGTTCACTGAAGAATAAGGAATGAAAAAAGACGTATAGTTTTTCTTAATTCTATCTGAATAAATCATACAACATCTTAAGAGGTGGGTTTTGGACACATTTTACGACAAATAAGAGGTATTGCCGTTTAGCCATTCAGTAGTTAGAATTGAACTTGAGGAACAGTCTATGATTTTCAATGCCGTCCTGATGAATGCAAAGAGCCGGAAGAAAATCGTATCTGTTCCCTACTGGACTCATAAGGTCTCACAAACACAGTTGAACAAATATATGAAAACCCTGCTAGAGATGATTGAGCAATCTGAGCGACTGAAATACAAACCAGCAGTTATTGACGATTTTCAATTCTACAGTCGTGAGTGTGGAAAAGATGTACTCATCATTTTTATCACAGATCTCAATGAACAGGACGATGAAGTCATTAAGAAGATTAACAGAGCTTCACGTGTTTTGAAAGGAATTCTTGAAAAGGAATCAACGAAATATGTCAAAGAAAATTTTGTGCGAATAATAGATGAATATATTCTCTCGAAATTTGTCATTTCATTTGTTGGAGAGAGCGGCGTTGGAAAGACTTCTCTCCTTCGTCTACTTATGGGAGAGATACCACCAAGAGAACATTATCCGACAATTGCATTGAACACCGAAGTTATCGAAAATATTAGATTTGCAAACTATGAGATAATGATTCTTGATTTTGCTGGTCAAGAGACCTCAAGGAAACTCTGGGATTTCAGTTCGACTGATATGATCTTCTTCCTTACTGATTCTTCATTGAAAAATATCATTTCATCAAAAGGCATTATAGCGTCGATTCAAAAGAACCATCCGGAGATTCCGATAATCATCTTTGCAAACAAGCAGGACTTGTCAAATGCGCTGGACCCTTCAGCAATTAGTAAGGTCATGGGAGTGGATGCACGTTCAATGATTGCTATTGATCTAGCTTACAGAAACAATCTACTAAACGCACTAATCTGTGTTCTATGTGAACACTTCAAGCTAGGAGTCCCAGACATTCCCCCTGATGAACTACTTACTTTCGTACCAGAATAATCCATACAACTAGTAATAGGGAAACTTGTCTAATCTAGTAAATCCAAGGATTAGATTTCCACGAATCTCATCAAATTTGAAAACGCCAAAAGAAACACTTGGACCCTTTCTGTCGCAGGTAATTCTTCCGTTATTCAACAGATACTTGAAATATCTCCGACACTCTTTCCTGACCTCAGCAAAAAGATCCTTGTGTCTTCTTCGTTGCGATGGTCTGATTTCCCATCTCGCAAAGATGAACCTATTTGCAATGCTATTGCTGGATAACATTATTCGTCTATGTGGTGTTCTGAATTGTTTAGGATTAAGCAAAATCTCCTTGACAAGATCCGGGATTGTTGCTATTATAGATGGCGTGAGTTCAGGTTCAGACATCAAGAGAGTGTTCCTCGTACTCTTGTGACTGACTTTGACCTATAAGCACCTGCGAAAGTAGTATCTCTATGAAAACGGTTATAAGCATCGCAAAAGAGGCGAACAAGCCTCTAGCCAATCTAGATGAGGTTATAGACGATGTCTCAAGAATACAAACATATTGTTCGTGTCGCAAGTGCTGACATAGATGGTCAAGAATGCCTGCTCCAAGGGCTTACAAGAATAAGGGGAGTGGGCCTTAGAATGTCTAAGACAATTATTAGTCAACTTGGACTAAATCCCAGCGATCGTCTTGGTTACATTACTGACAAGACAATCAAACAAATAGAGACCATTCTCAGAGACCCCACAGGTGCTGGTCTTCCAGAGTGGTATGTAAACAGACCAAGAGACAGAATGTCTGGAAAGATGTTACATTTGATTGGCTCAGACCTTGATTTCGCTCAGAAAAATGATATTGATAGACTCCGCAGAATCAAGTCATGGAGAGGAGAACGACATTCACTCGGCCTAAAGGTAAGAGGTCAACACACAAGAACGACAGGGCGCGGTGGAATGGCTGTTGGAGTTTCAAGAAAGAAGTTGTAGTAGGAGTAATGAGTAATGGGTGATCCGCGCAGACAGAAAAAGAAGTACGTTGTTCCAAAGAGACCATTCGATACTGACAGATTTGAGAATGAATTAGAATTGATTGGAACCTATGGTCTTAGAAACAAGAAAGAACTATGGAAACACAGTACAGATCTTTCAAACTTCAGACGACAGGCAAGAAACTTGCTTGCTCTGCCACCCTCCGAGAGACAACATAGTGAACAGGAACTTGTTACCAGACTCACAAGAATTGGTGTGCTTCAAGAGCCTTCACTAGATCATGTTCTTGACTTAACTCTAGAGAACGTTCTTGAACGTAGACTTCAGACTATTGTTTTTAGAAAGGGTTTAGCTGCATCAATGCATCATGCCCGACAACTTGTTTCACATGGTCACATTGCTCTTGATAGCGCTCGTGTAACAACTCCTGCAAGACTAATCACTGTCGGAGAGGCAGACCGCATTACTTACTCTGCAAAATCCGCACTTAATGATCAATCACATCCTGCCCGTATCGCAGCATCTGATGCAGCAACCAGAGTTGTTGAACCGGTTGAGGAATTTGATGAACGTCCAAGAGGCCGCGGCGAACGCCGAGGTGGACGCAGAGACCGTGATGAGAATGATGATAACGATAAAAGTGGACCTGTAACTGATGAAGAAGTAGAACCAATCGGAGATGAAGACCTTGAGTGAAGAAAAATCGGACAAATGGGCAGTTGCTCACATATACGCTTCATACAATGACACCATTATTCACATTACAGACATCACTGGTGCAGAAACTCTTGCTCGCTACTCAGGCGGTATGATGGTCAAGGCAGATAGAAACGAGTCTTCACCCCATGCAGCAATGCAAGCAGCATTTCAGGCAGCACGTGAAGCCAAGGACAAAGGAGTATACGGCATTCACATCCGAGTTCGTGCTCCTGGAGGTCATGGTCCAAAGACCCCGGGTCCTGGTGCACAGGCTGCAATTAGAGCTCTTAGCAGAGCAGGTCTTAGAGTTGGTATCATTGACGAAGTCACTCCTATGCCTCATGACGGTACTAGGAAACGTGGTGGACGCCGCGGTAGACGAGTCTAAACCTCTAGCAGTACAGTTTGTATTTTCTAAAGATTAGGGGACATGCCATTTCTCTGTAGGATCTATGGATTCTCCAGAGTTATCTTGGTTGATTCTAGAGATAGGACGTGTCAGATGTCTCTGAGCACTGAGAGGTGGAAGATATAGACCCACGGAGATTGTGCGTTCAACCTCAACTTCTTCCTTTGCTCCATCACGATCGCGGTAACCACATTTGACACACTTGAATCCCTTCTCAGTACCAGCACTCTTCATTCGTTTCTTACACTTGGGACATAGGGGGTTCTGTGATTGCATGGTTGATGTAAGTCTAAGAATCTCAATACCCTCTATATTGAGTGTACGTCCATGGGTTCTTGATCTTGGGCGAATACTAGCATGAACACGTACCTCATCTCCAATACGCAAATTGGAGATTATTTCCCTGAATTGTCGAGTTGGCTCATAGGCAGCACAGTCAATTCGTCCAGTCTGGTCTTTAATCCCAAACACGATGAAACCGCCCTCAAAGATTTGAGGTGTTGCATCAACATGCCCATGAACCATTGCAGCCATGTATGGGCGTAAATCATTAATATTCACCTGATGGGTCAGATGCTCGCCCGTTGCCTGATTTGTCCGGAATATCATCCATCGCTCAACAGCCTGTTTACTCTTTACTAGGGCTGCAGCTTCTTTTACTACCTCTGCAGACTCTCCACGAATACCAAAAAGGACAGGATCAGGACCATGTGGTTCGATTAGAATTCGTTCCCTATCATCAATGTTTGAGAATACTCTGTTTCCTAGGATTTTATCCATCTTAATCACAGATTCAATATCCACCCCACGCGGCATATCAGACTCTTCCATACTTCGATACGCAAGATACTCGTATGTGTGATCATTCTGTAGAGAATTGCCTACTGCTGCGAGAGCCCCTACGAGACCACGTCCATTACCAAATCCAAAGTAACGATACTTGTATTTAGCAATAACCCGTTGTGCAAGAGCAATTGGAATTGTTCTCCAGAGCGCCTGCTGTGAGAATGCTCTGAGTGTTTCAGAAGGGGATCCAGAAACAATCACACATCCAGGATTTGTGTTAGGATAAGTGTCATCCACATAATCAAGAATCATTTCCTTGATTTGAGGGATTAATTCATCTACAGTATTATCTTCAGATTTGAATCGCAGAGCAACAGCACCATTTCCTCTTGTCCGAAAGGGAATACCAGGATTCAATCGAATAAGATTAGGATAATCTAGCCAATCTACAGAATAGGAGGACAAGAGTTCCACTAGGAGACTGGCAAAATGCGTAGTACATTTGCCATTCGGATCATCGATATCGTCTAGACCAATATGGAATTCTTTAACACTCATTCTTGGGACACCCGACATTCATCACAAATTGTAGATTCATCTTTCTTCATACTGTGATCCTCACACACTAGTCGGCCACAGACATTGCATGCTCGAGAGGCAAGATACTCACCACATAGAGTGCACTTTGCTTCTTCGCAATTCAGGCAGAGGTTTTCAGATAGCACAAAGCAATCTGTACATACGTGCGCTCCACACATGACGCAATGTAATTCTTGACTACCTTCATGTCCGCAGATCTCACATGCAGTGCCTGGTGTGAATTGCATTCTCAGATACCTCTTATAGAGAGCAGATGACAACACAGAAATCCTTTACCCTTCTGACTGAACTCAATGGAACCAAGAATTCTCATCTATAACGCTGAACAATGCGACCCAAAGAAATGCACTGCGATACGCCTGAGTAGGATGAAGAGGGCTACAATTCTCAAGACAATGAAACAAATCCCACGAGGCGCTGTGGTTCTCAATCCAGTTTCTGAAATCGCTTTTTCACCAGCAGATAGAGAGGCAATAGAAAAAGTAGGAATCGTTGGGCTCGACTGTTCATGGAAACAGGCGGAAGATATCTTCGCAAGTTCTAGATTCGGAGCTCAGCGAGCTTTGCCATACCTCCTTGCGGCAAATCCGATCAACACCTACAAACCTATCAAACTTTCGACAGCTGAGGCTCTTGCTGCAGCACTCTATATTGCAGGATATAAGACTGAAGCTGAAGATATCATGTCGGTATTCAAGTGGGGACCATCTTTCATAACGTTAAACCAAGAACTCCTAGATGCATATGCAAAATGTGAATCAAGTACCGAAGTCGTGCAAATACAAAAAGAATTCATGGATCTCCGTAGATAATGAGACGCGTGTCTAGAGAGTAACTACTTGCTAAAGAATTCACTATTCATTCTCTGACCATGGAGTCTTAATCTCCTTCACTACCTTGGATACAAAGAGTATAGCCACAATTCCAGTTGTCGGAGTAGGTATGCACATAGCCCCTTCAATAGCAAATGAAAGAATCGTGGACACTATTGCTTGAATTAATATTAGCAAAGCATTGAACTCAATATACCGCTGTTTTGTGATGGTCTCATTCTTCGAACTATACCACACCCACCAAGCACTGACTAGCCCAGGAGCATAAAACGGCAAATTGAATGCTGTACCTAGGGGAGAGATAATGAGAGGCTGGTCTGAGAAAGGATTTGGACCTCCAAGATATGACCATAGACCAGCATAAATGAGAGAGAATCTTAACGAGATGTCCAGACGAATTATGAATACGAACGGTATGACAAGTGCCCAAATAGAAAGGAATACGACAATACGAATTGGGGTCCAGAAAGACATAGTTCAACCATCCTCCCAATCTCAAATACACAACAGGGGATATAATATTTCTTTAATTTTGAAACTGTAGTTTATGTCAATCCGGATATCCATACTTCTTTGAAGAATTCATAAGGAGAATTCAAATTCATGAACTCCCAGAATAGATGATATAAACTTCAATCAGAAGATTTCTTCTTTACTATAATAGTGACAATAACTAGTGCACCAATGGCTCCAACACCCATAAGAATAGTCAAAGCCGGGTCAAACTCACTGGGTGTAATAGTCGGCGATGTTGTCGAATCAGTTTGTGTTGTGGTTGGTGAAGTGATTGCACTAGTTGTCGTACTTGTCGTAGTTGTAGTTGCTGTAGTTGTAGTTGTCGGAGGTATGACTATAACATTCACACTATCACTTATCGAGTTATCACCAATATCGCTTACGATTATTGTCACATTATACGTACCAACTGTGAAGGTATCAAGATTATATGAGATGTCTTCACTAGATGAATTCCATAGGCCAAAAGCTGTGACTACATGGTTAATTTCAATTTCGAATGACTTCGGATGAAGATCATTAGGATGCCATACGATAATATGACCTATAGTGCCCTCAATGAATTGAATGTCATCAGGCGAATCAAGACTTGGAGGAGTTCCGTCTATGACTGTAACAAAGACAATGTCACTTGCCTCATGACCTAAAATATCCGATATTACAAGCGTAAAATTGTAAAATCCAAGAGATAGATTATCAACATCTAGAATTATGGTTTTTCCATTACTCCAAGCATCCTGTTCTATGACCATATGTTCACGATATATCCAATATTGACCGGGAACAGCGCCTGAAACGTTCCAAGAAATTGATTGCCCCTCTACGACTTCATCGTACTGAAAATCGGGAGGTCCAATTATCTGAGGAAGACTAGTATCAGCTACCTTTGGAAAATGGTCAAAGGATTCTGCAGATCCCATGATTGGATACGGGCCAATTCCATTGTAATCATCCCATTCATTTCCCAGACTCACATTGTCATCCCAGGAATTAGCTGTACCATTATCGAGTGCATTTGCTAATCCATTCCAGAGTAAATGATTGTCATATGCAGAATTGTTGAATGAGGTTTCATCAAACATTATTCCGATTTGCGAGTTATTGCAAAATATGTTTGAATACAGAACATTCCTAGATGAACTCTCTAATATTGCTACACCATGTTCACCATTGCTATAGACTTCATTGTACATTATAGTGCAATTCATAGTGTTCTTCAATTCCAATCCATCCTCTAAAGATTTGAAAATTGAATTATCAATGAAAGATATATTCGAAGCATATAAGAATCGAACACCTTCATCATTTGAATTATGTATTGAATTACTCTTTATTGTGCAGTTGTTTGCATTTCCAATGGATAATCCACCAGATATTGAGTTATTTTCAAGTGTGCAGTTTGTACCTCTCAGGGAGATTCCACCAGATTCGTTGATGGAATTGTTTGAACCATAACAATTCGAACATTCATACAAAGACCATCCATCTCTGACAAGAATATTATCACTAACATTAAAATTCCAACTATACGCTAGGTGAATTCCATCACCACTGTTATCAACAAAGGTATTTCCAATAATTATGCAATTACGTATGGGAGGGGGAGTGGTTGTTACTCTAGCAACAAGTCCTGCTGCACCATTCTCGGTAAAAGTACAGTTTGTGACAGTGCAATAAGTTGAATTTCTTATTTCACATCCGTACCATACATTGTCAAAGAGTTGGCTATTCCATATGGTACAGTTTATTGATTTTTCAATGAATATCCCTTCCAACTTATGGGTGGCTTGGATGCTATCAATTTCGCCATTTGTTACATTAAATAATTTAATTCCAGAGAAGATGATTGGATCATCTGGCCAAGTTACACGTGATACAAAACAGTCCATAATTTTGAAATAAGACACGGTATCAGTTATTTTAATGCAATCAATATCATCTGCGACTATTGAGAGTCCTGAGATTTCATACGGGCTGTTTTGTGTTCCATTTCCAGGCCAACCCTGAGTTTCAAAATCATCGTCACTTTCAATAAGGATAGGGCTATGAGGCGAATATGAGAGATTCACTTCATGGCCATTTGTTAAATGTAGGTTTTCGATGACTGGATCCCCACTGTATATTCTACCTCCAAACATACTTAGAAATAAAATCAGAAAAATACCACAAAGAACACATTGCCTTTTCATCAACAACTCGAAATCCCTCAATTTGCTCCTGCAAGAAGAAAAACATAAGTTTTCGTATCTTCTTGGTCAAGACCAAAGTTGATACAACAGAGGAACTATCCAATCAAGAACTTGTTAAATCTTGAAACAAAAATCAAAGAAAACTCCGATGTCATGAAGGGGAACTAAAGAAGATGTGGCTCTGGTCCAGAGAGTAGCCCCAATTTTGTTCCATTCCAGATTGTCGCCATTCTGGAATCTTGCAACATCAAACTAAGCTCTCTACCCTACATCTCGGGCTAGTACCTCGACGATGTATTCTTGAGATTGCTACGCAGTGATGGGTCGTTTCAACCAGTCCGAATTGATCCTCAACAGATTAGATACTGTATCATTGTCGTATCCAGTTCGGGGGTGTCGTTTCTGTTCCCAGAGCGAAGCTCTCACTTCCTTCCTTTCGTAGGACTGCTACTAGCTGTAGTTGGGAGTTTCCTCAGCACTCAATCCGAAGATTAAGCACCGTCAGTTGCGCTTCTGCTCCAGAGCCACAGGTCATTCTTGCAAAGATATGATAAAAACTTGGTCAATAGGAATAAATTACTCAGTGGACCTCTTCTTCCAGAGCTGTGGATATCGTCCACGAGTCATGAGAACTCGCTCGCTATTTGCTACTATACCACTCTTAGCTTTTGCAATGCGTTCGCTACTTTCAGTGCTTCGAGCAAGAGCAATAATCTCATCTTTCAGTGTCTTTATGGCAACTAAGTCATCTTTCTTTATTCCTGTACTAAGCTGAACAACTCCAGTTGCTGCGAGATTAGCACCATGACAGATTGCATCCACTGCAGAATCACGGACTTTTATTTCGGGAAGATGACCAACAGCGAACTCGACAGGTTGCAGATACCTTCGTAATAGAGTTTCATCTCCATCTTCTTTCCAGAAGATGTAGGCGTCCTTGAGGTCATATAGAGAACAGAGATGTTCGTCTTCTCGGAAATTACCTACTCGGGTCCTTCGTAATTCTCGCATATGGCCTCCGACACCGAGAGCTTCACCAATATCAAAACATAGCTTTCGAATGTAGGTTCCTGCCTCACTACCAACACGGAATACAACAAGTCTTCCTTTGATCTCGATGATATGATTATAGTAGATTTCACGAACCCTTAGAACACGCTTTACTGAGGAGCGAAGTGGAGGTTTTTGGTAGAGTTTTCCAACGAACTCTTGGATTACACGTTTGATGTCTTCCTCAACAGCTTTCTGGTGCAACTCAAGAAGACAGACATACTCCTTTCCTGCGTGGAGTAGTGCTTGCATTGCCTTTGTTGCATTTCCTACTCCAGTGGGAAGTACTCCAGTTACACCAGGGTCTAATGTTCCACCATGACCTACTCTATCAACATTCAATATATTACGAACCCAAGTAGCAACCTCATGACTTGTAGGTCCTGCAGGTTTATCTAATGCAATAACTCCATTTTCAAGAAGGAACTCAATTGGCAGATTATCCAAAGATGAAAACCCGTAATCAGGATTTGTGTTCTCTGATGCTTTTACAATCAGCTCACGGGGTTGGTCTGCTGGCAAGATGCCTTCCATTAACAGACTCTCCTAAAACGGGGTAATCATCTAAAAGTCAAAGCGAACCTTTCCTCGGAATTTCTCTGTCAGACCTGCATCAGCAATCGCTTTCTCTACTGCTGCATCATCTGCTCCAGAAGAAATCTCGATGACGGTCTCTAAAGGTTCTAGATGTCTGATATTACAGAGACGACGTCTAACACCACTGATATTCTTTGGTCCAGTGATAGTGACATAATTCTCTTCATTCTGCTCCACAACAACACAGTGGCTTCCTGCTTCTCGGCCAACCACTTTCACGCAAATTCTACCTATTTTATATAGTGTCATAATGATACACCTCACCTTGTCCAAAGTCCACATTCGAGTCGCCTCGAAGTATCATCCCAATAGACCGGGAAACTATCGAGTCCTCGAAAAGAAAGCAATAAGAGCCTTCCGCTAGAGCTTGAAAAATCCTATCTTTTAATTGTCATTAAAGAATATCTCAATGGCTTTTGCTAAGATATCAGTTACGCCTTCGAGATCATATTTTCCAGTATTTAGAATCAAATCATAAATTGAGAGATTTGAGATATCGACCTTGTAGTATTCCATGTATCTTGCCTTTTCACTACCTTCACGAGCAATAGTTTCTCTTTTGGCAAACTCAAAATCAGTTCCATCCCTGTCAGCGATTCGTTTGATTCGAACCTCGATAGGAGCGGTGAGAAGGATATTCAAATCAGAATATTCTCCTGTCATCCAAGCAGCAAGCTGACCATCAATAATACAGTTTCCTTTCTTTGCAGCTTCTTTTTGGGTTGAATCTATCAACTCATCGATTTCAAGATCGCCCTCTGCAATACGACTGAACTCTTCAAGAGTAAGTCCTCGCTCTTTGGCAAGTTCTCTAAAGATAACACCTGCGGAAACTCTTCTCAAACCAAATTTCTGGGCAATAGAGTCTGCTACAGAACTCTTCCCAGTCCCATGAAGCCCACCAATAGTGATGACTCGCTTCATTATTTTGCCCTACTCTCGGGTTTTAGTGATAATTCCACGACGAACAGCTTTTGATGAAAGTGTTCCACCATAGGGTCGATTCGGTCGTTTAGAAGATATACTTGATTTTCTGCTTCTTCCGTATTTTGATGCTCGTGGTAGCTGTAGCTTTTGTTCTGTAATAGGACACACTCCACCACTCTTGATGAATTTCTGCCTGTGTACAGCTAATCTACCGCCAGGAGTTCTGACAACACGATTTGCTCTTCCTCTGGTTAATAGACCTGGTCGTGGCATTTTTTAAACACCCTTGTTATCTAAGGACCGCTAATTGTTCACTTTTAAGCAAAGCGGTGGGACCCTCTTCTAAACTCCTGTCTGGGGAGTCATCACTTGAGTACCCATAATTCTCTGGAGAATACTTGACATTCCGAGACCCACAAGGAAATAGAAGCCCCAATATGTCATTCCAAATCCAGCAACCGTCGCAGTTCCAATCATTCCATCGAGAAATGGAAGGACATAATGAATATTGAAGGGAAGTACTGCAACAATTCGGTCCGCTCCACCAAGTTCTGGAGACCAAGTGTAGAATGATCTTAATACTGTGAAGATGAGCATAAATGGAATCAAGAATATCAATGATGGTTTGCATCTCTGGCTCATTTGTTCACGCTGAATTCTATCGATGTAGGCTTTTCGTCGCTTCACTTTTTTCAAGAGCTTCTCGTTTCCCGTTCGTTTGGCTTCTTTCTCCATCTCTTGATACTGTTTTATCTCAGCCTGGTAACGATTCAGTCTACGCATATCAGCAAAACGTCTCATGGCGAGATTACTCAGAGTTGACACAGATAATGAGACCAACATTATGAAGATAGCAGAGTATGGAGGGACCTGTACTAATTCAATGAAACTGTCAATGAAGCCTTGCATGTGGATTCTACTCCATTAGTGTATCTGCTAATTCCTTAGCGGCCTCTTCAACTTTGCCCTCTCGATTTATAATCCTTCTAACAGTTGCGCCAGTAAGAGTTCCCACTGAAACAGCTGCAGCTCGACACATTTCTTGGTGAATCTGAATTTCATTTACAGCCTGAGCGTCGCGGGTTCGCGTTTCATCGCTGGAACGTCTGCTAGCAATCTTCTCAGAGTCAGCCTCTACAAGAACTACGGTCTTTGGTTGGATTGCCTTGACTACCCATTCTGGAAGTCCTATCAAGAATCCGTTGTTTGTTTGTATGAGTGTATGAGTGTCCACAATGACCTTCGCTGACTTTGATTTCTCTGCAATAGCCTCACCAGCCAGTTTCTGGTTTGCACGTTGCTGTGCCGTAGGCATCTTTCTCATCTCATCTCGATCTTTCACTTGGCCATTCTTTAGTGCGACTTCGAACATCTCAGAACCAAAGTTGAGTACTAGTACTTCTTCACCATGTTGTTCTTTGACCATCTCTATTGCTGTATTGATCACTGTTGTCTTTCCAACACCTGGAATTCCTGTTACAATGACTACGTTTCTTGACTCACTCATCGAAGACTTTCACCTTTGCTTGATGATTTGCTCGCTTGGTCAATTGAGGTGGTTATAATTCCTTCTGTGCCTCAAAATCTATATGAATCAGAAGACGACCCAGCAAATGAATTTATGAGCTTTGTATAGCAACCGATAATATGGAGAGGATTGTTTCATAGCATGGTTCCTAGTATTGTTCCACCTTCAACAACAGCAGGACAACAAATCGTTCTGAATTATCCAGTTGTTGGTTTTATTGTGATTATAATCATCTATCTTGTATACAGATACCTAAAGAAGCGAAATCTAGAAAATAAGATTGATGACGGATGGTTGGAAGACACGACTATGGAAAATGGTTGATTCATTAAAAAGGGAAAGAAGGGGTCAGTGAGACCCCTACGTATTCTATAGTATACCTAACAGGCCTGCGACTCCTTCGCCACCCACGCCAGCTAGTTGCTCTTTGGCAATCTGTTCATAATACTGTTTTATGATCGACACCATCAGCAATATACCAGTTCCACTTGCAAGAGCACCCATGACATCCGCTGTTGCAGCAAGTACTCCGATGAGGAAACCACCCAGACCAGCAACAACAGGAATATACCGCTCTAGCAGACGTTCCATGACCTTCTCACTCGTTCTGAAACCAGGAACCATATATCCAGAGTTAAGCAACTGACGAGATACATCTCTAGGGGCAATACCACTGATATCAACCCACACTTTCGAGAAACCCCAACACAGGAGTATCATAAGAGATGCATACACCGCAACGTGAAGCCATCCTTCCGCCCCTTCACTAAAGAGACTGAAGAGACCCTGTGGCGGCGTGATATACTTAGCCAATCCTCCATCCGCTATCATACGACCCGAGGCATCATCTCGATAGAAAGTTCCAATCCAACTCAGGAAGGGATTATCGTTATTTCTGTTAAAGGAACTCCATATCATCTGTCCGAAGAATAGAATGTTAGCGTAGAGTGCCTGTGCAAGAATAACAGGGATGTTTGAAGTATAGAGGAGCTTTATTGGATATCTTGCTTTCATTCCCCGATACTTCGCATACTGAAGTGGGATTTCTACTCGAACTGATTCCATCCATATGACTGCAAAGAAGATGACGAAAGTTACAATTAGTGAAAACAGACTTGGCGTCAGTGACTGCGCATCTCTGAACATGAACCACGAGGCATCTACCGCAGGACCAGCAGTAGTTCCAATACCAAATGCACGTAAGATATTGGAGATGATAGCTGCGATAATACCCTTTGGCAGTCCAGTTGCGTTGGGATTGGTCGGATCAGTACCAATGTAGCCAACTGGTCCAGTTCCCTCAGTCTGTGTAAAGTCAAGCATATTGAAGATGACTTGACCAGCAACATTGGTCATGATGAAGAGTGATACTCCAGAACCAAGTCCCCAACCCTTCTGTACAAGTTCATCCATGAGAATAACTACGATTCCAGACATGAAGAGCTGCATGAAGACAAGAAGTGCATTTGTAGGTGAGAGAACACCGTAGGCATTTCCCATAATGTATGCAATAGCCTGGAAAGCAGTCATGAAGAGTGCAATTACTTTCTGACCACCAGTAAAGAGTGCACGGTCTTCTGGATCGCCAAAGTCCACATCAATAATCTTTGAACCTGACAAGAGCTGCATGACCAGACCTGCAGTAACGATTGGTCCTATACCCAGCTCCATGAGAGTACCTCTAGTGCTAGCAAGAATAACTCGCATAGCCCATAGATAGTCTGTTCCAACTGTCCTATCAACACCATAGAGGGGCATGTGGGACATGATTAGGAAGATAATAAGGACCACAGCGGTCCAGACAAACTTCTCTCTGAATGATACCTCTCGGTCAGGTGCCTTTACTTCAGGCATTACCCTGACAAAGGGTGATAATGCTCTTAGAAACATCGAGGTCATTATATAGCCTCCACTGCAGGTACGTTTTTGGTTCGAGATTGGGTGAGCCCTTTAAAGATATTGTTCAGCCAACAAGTGTACTCATTCTTCAGGGAGATCGATTGTTCCGCCGTTACCAGTGACTTTTTCCCTTGCACGGACAGTGATAGACTTCACACCAGTCAGGTTTAATTTTCGTATAACTTTTCCAGATCCAAGAATCCTATCAATACCAAGCTTTGACACATCGATATTGTATCTCTTTCCAGTCATTGTCGCAACGCCTTTCTCTACAAGTCTGTCAGCAGCCTCATCGATTTCACCAATGTTGAGGACTACCAGATTGTCTACCAACTGTTGTGGTCTCTTGAAACCCCACTTGCCAAAGTAGTGAGGATTCTCTTGCATTACTTTGATGTAGTGATGCTTCTTTGATCCAGCCTTTCCTTTTCCACCACGTTGGCCTGCGGCTCGATGTCCTTTTGTAAAGCCATAACCGGCTGATCGTTGACCTCTCAGTTTGTTGATTTTCTTTGATTTTCGTTTCTGCATGGCTGCTTTCACCTTATGCTTTCTTTAATCGTACTTCCAGCACGCCGTTGCGTATTGCTGATTTTGCTTCATCTTTCATTACTTTGGAGGGTAATTGGATTTCTTTGTGGTAGGGTCTCTCAGGATTCTCTGCATGAATAGTAAGCAGAGTTCCTTTAATCCGTACCTTAATCTCATCCCTCTCAACACCAGGAACTTCAGCTACAACGATAATCTCGTCATCTTCCTCTACAACATCTACAAGAGGTTCTAGAGTGTGTTCTTCTGCGCCTGGCGTATTTCCAAATCTTTGCATCATAGGCTTTCCATCTGGGCCAATTCTCATTGAGAAACCATATGTCATCGGGTTGATTCCTTCAGGATTTCTGAGGAGTTCCTGAAGCTTTTCAGGATCCATGAATATTCCTTGATTCATTCCTGACATCATCTGCTCCATCATTTCTTCAATCTGTTGGATCATTTCTTCAGGCATGAAATCGCCCAACCATCGACGCAATCTCTTTCTGGCTTCATCATCGTTGTCCCATGACATTGTAATTACCTCAAATCATACGTATCGCGAGTTCGTTTATACCTTCACCACGATATCCAGTAATGCCACCCATACCTACAGGTAGGTTCCTTTTACCCCTGTACCCTTTTGAGGGAGGAGTGAGTCGAAAGACTGGTTTGAGTCCTTCAACATCAGACACTTGCCCTTTACCGGTGGCAATGGCTTTTGCAAGAGCCTTGATACTACTGTGGCTTGAGTTCTTCTTAACATAGGCATCAGTGAGTCTACCATTACCTGGAAGGCGACCTCTCTTTTTGAGGAGTTTCTCAATGAGTTCCTCAGTGGGTTCGCCCCAGGTGATATAATCTTTCGACTTTGTAATCATACCATCTATGCTTGGTGTTACTGTGAATAATCGAGCTTGGTGTAAACGACCGAGTAGAAGTTTCTCGAGAGTGTCCTCTATTTGTGGACGTACTCCGACCTGACCTCTCACTCTGATTGCTAAGATTACTTTCTCTGTTTCGCTCATCACTCAGTCACTCCTGATGATACCCAATCTTGAGGCGGCAACATTCTGTAGGTCCTAGTAAGGGCGTCAACAAATGCCTTCGCAAAGTTTGATGAGGTCCTTGACCGTCCCTTTGTAATTGACCAGACATCGTTAAGTCCTGCAATACGAAGGACAATCTTACCCACATCAGCAGTCACAAGACCAGTTCCCTTTGGTGCAGGACGGAGAGTCACTCTTACTGACCCTGCGGTCCCATCAACCTCGAAGGGGATACTATGTGGATCGTGACATCTGCACTCCCATGAGCCACACCCTCTTCGGAACATAGTGATGTTAAGCTTGGCTCGTGATTCTGCAGCTCTGACTGCAGGTACAAATTCTGGAGCTTTGCCAACTCCGATTCCAAGTACACCTTCACCATTTCCAACTACTACAGTCAATCTGAAGCTTTTCTGTTGACCACTATCAGATTGTCTCTGCACCATACTCACATCAACAACTTCCTGTCTGAGATCTGGGAATAGAGCATCTACAATCTCAGGTTCTCTGATTCTGTAGTTGTTGTTTATGATCTCCTCAATATTATTGATGTGTCCTTCTTTGACAAGTCTTCCAAGCTTTGTCTTGGGAATCCACTCATCCAATGGGTTGACTTCTGCTCGGCGAGGTGCTCTTCGTCTTCTCTGTTTACTCATCACTAATCATCCCCTATTGACTGCTTTTCCTGCCTTTCTTACCTCTTCCTCTGCTTACCAGTTTCTTAGGCTTGGGTTTCCGTGGCACAGCACGCGGTGGTTTAACCTCTGGAACTTCTCTCTTAGGTTTCTTAGCTGCTGGTTTTGCAGCCTTCTTTGCGGGTGCCTTTCCTCTCTTTTTCCTGAGTGTTGCATCGGGGATTGCTTGAAGCGCTTTCTTCACATCTTCTACCTGCTTTGGTATTGTGGTGATAGTCGTCTTCTTTGCTCCGACTTTCGAGAACATCATTGTATCTTTAATACCGCTGTAGTGTTCATAGCCACTAACAATGTGTTTACCTGAAATTCGATCCTCATCTGGAAGGATATCAGGATTATGAGGTACATCGATACCTGCGTCTACAACACCCTTGAGTACTGCATAAATTTTCGAACCTTTGATAGGAGGATTAAGACCCACATCAAGGACTGCCGCCTTAACTCCACGACTCTTTGCACGTAGTCCTGCAAGGAATCCAGTAAGATATGCAGCAGGGAGATTTCCAGTACTGGCTTTCCAACCATATTGCGGCAATTCACTGGCGATGGCAGATGCTACCGTCATATCACCTACAACATTGGCATTAATCAGTTGTACAACTGTGTTTGTATTTGTCTTTCTTACAACGAGTCTAGGACGTCTTGATTGCAAAAGGCTTCGACGACGATAATAGTTAGTCTTGCCTTCTCGTCGACGTCTGAACTTCACTCTGTATGTTGGTCCCTGTGCCATTATTTGGACAGCCTCCTCTCTGAAATGTATGTTTTAAGGTGCGCAGTATTTCGGAATGCATTTCCTTTGGCTTTCAGATAGAGTTCACGATAGACCTTAGGAGTGATTTTTCCATCATTACGCATTTTACGAAGTTCCTTCCTCATAGGTCGAATCTTCCTCATCCAGCGTTCTTTGCTACTCAACGTTGCTGTAGATGGACCACTCTTTCTTCCTGGTCCCTTACGCTGACCTTTTCTCTTCTGTTTGAGAATGAAACGAGCTCTACCCCTACTGACACCGATTTCTCTCTTCTTCTGAATTGCACCCTCATCTATAAGACGACGAATATCGTCCCTTGTGATTGCTAGACTGACTTCGTCTTCAAATTGAGGATCAATCCAGACTCGTGATTTTCCAATCTTCATGACATCGGCAGCTAGTCGTTTTTGTGTTGAGAGTTTCATTTCTAATCCTCCAAGTCCAGGTCTGTGAAGAGGTCTTCTTCACCAACTTCTTCTGTAGTGCCAGGATTCAGCACTCGAAGGAGTTTTGCATCTGCTTCAGCAAGAATCAATTGACGCTTTCTAGCACCAACGCCACTGCTGATACGTATTGCTTGAGTATCAGCATCAAGTCCTTCAAGATCAGCAGGTCTATGAACCAATATCTCCTCAAACATTGAGGGGTGTAGATATCTGATGGCTTTCGGGCTACGATAGCCTGGAGATACCATGGCAATTCTACCTTTCTTCTTCTGGCGGGTATAGCTGTCAATTCCGCGTACTTTTCGCCATCTGTCTGGTAGACGGACCCAACGATGAGCTTGATCTGCGCGGAACTGCGGTTTACGTTTCTTCTTATTTGCTGCGATTCTAATCAGTCGCGCATCGAGCTTCAAGAATCGTGCAGGTGTTTCAGGCTTTAGTTTTTCAGCTTTCTTTGCCTTTGGTTTTGCTATTGGTTTCTCTGCTTTGGTTTTCTTTGTAGCCTTAGGCTTTGCTTCAACTTTAGCCTTGGTCTTTGGTTCCTCAGCTTTTTCTTCAGCTTTCTTCTTTGTTTTAGGTTTCTCAGCTTTAGTCTCGGTTGTCTTCGATTTTGCCTTTGGCTTTTCGGCTTCGGCTACTGTCTTCTCGGATTTAGCTTCCTTCTTTGGAGTAGTTTCACCTAGTACTTCCTGGGCTGCTTCAATCAATGTGGCTGCTCGTGATTCACTGAGTCCATCTACTTTTTCAGCAAGCTTGTCAGCCTTAGCCCGAGATAGATTCAGTACTGTTTTTACTCCGGCCTCTTTCAGCTTTTCCTCTAGCTTAGGCCCTAATCCGGGCAGGTCGCTTAATTCTGGTTTCTTTGACATCTTGTTGCCTCCTATACAATGGACTTAACCTCGTCACCCTTTGTCTTCCTGATGACATAGATACCATCCATGAAGACTCGCCTGTCTTTGTCTCTAATTCTGCAGGCTTGTTGGATGTTTGCAGCACTTTGCGATACATGCTCGATATTGATACCACTGATGAATATCTCTTCTTCAGCGATTCGAACATCTACATCCCCAATTAGACGGGCTTTACGGTTACCACGTTCACCAATGAAGTTCTTGATGATCATGATGTCACCTTGTTGCTCAACTGTAATTGGAAAGTGGCTGTAGACAATTTTCAATTCGTATTCATATCCAAGGCGAACACCGAGTAGCATATTTCGTACGTGAGCAATTACAGTTCCAACTAATGCTTTGGAACGCTTTCTGTTCACATGAGTGGATGCGACTAGTTCGTTTCCTTCCATCTTGATGGTAGTCTGTGGTTCCGGAAATGAGCGTTCAAGTGTTCCTTTTGGACCAGTGACAGTGATTGTCTTGTCCTCAAGACTTACCTGACAATCACTAGGAATCTCAATCCGTTTGTCATAGACTGATTCATTCGTCATTTCTCAGATCACCTCAATATACGTATGCCAATAGTCTTCCACCGATTCCTCGGTTTTTCGCATCTTGGTGGGTCATCACACCAGCTGGTGTTGTGACAATCAAGATTCCGTAATTGTAAGCTGGGAGAAATCGCTTCTCGTATTTCTCAAAACCATCTCGCCTTACTGGAAATCGTGGTTTGATTACGCCACATTTGTTCGTTCGTCCCATGAGTTGAATGCGGAATCTACCAGCATTTCCATCATCGATACGTTCGAATTCACCAATGTATCCCTTAGATTGCATAACTTGCAATACTTTCTCTATTAGATTCGATGCAGGTGCTATTACCACTTCGGGCTTACCAACTATCTCACTGTTGTAGATGTTAGACATTGCATCTGCCAATGGGTCTAGTAGTGTCATTTTCTCTTAGACCTCCTTACTGGTACTTCCGGAATCCGAGTTTTTCCGCTGTTTCTCTAAAACAACGGCGGCACATGTACAGGTTGTAAGATCGAATGATTGCCTGATGTGTGCCACAACGGACACATGTTCTGCTACCTTTGCCCATTTTCTTTCGTTGACGTGTACGGTCTTTCTTTGTACTCATTCATGATCACCTCAGAACAGGTATGTCCGCTCTCGCTCCTTTTC
>PJER01000097.1 GCA_002825465.1 Candidatus Thorarchaeota archaeon MP8T_1 | reverse complement strand
AGAGTATGAGCGAATGGTGTCTGCTAGTGGTCCAACCGGCGGTATTGTCATGCGTCCCTCTGACGGTCGTGAACCCCATAGGATTGCTTTCATACAATGTGTCGGTTCAAGAGATGTCAATCACTGTTCTTATTGCTCTAGGATTTGTTGCACCTATGCAACCAAGGAGGCAATCATCACTAAGGAACACACTCCTGATGTACATATTGACATCTTGTATAATGACATGCGTGCGTTTGGCAAGGGTTTCGAAGAGTTTCTTGTACGGGGTGAAACTGAATATGACATCAATTTCGTGAAGGGAATACCCAGTGAAATCCAAGAGGAGTATGGTACAAAGAGCCTCCAAGTCCGACACAGCAATGCAAAGGGACATGAAGTTCTTTTGGACATCTATGACCTAGTCGTTCTTTGCCCCGCAATGGTACCCTCTTCAAATTCAAGAATTTTCGAACAACTGGGCATAAAGAGCGACGAGTCTGGATTTTTGCAACCAGAATTGAAATCCTTGATGATATCTGAAACAGGAGTACCTGGCGTTCATATGTGTGGGGCAGTTCATATGCCTAAGGACATCCCTGATTCAGTCGCACAGGGAAGTGCAGCTGCAGCTCTTGCAGCATTAGATTTGACCATTCCATCCGGTGAAGAAACTGAGGCTCTGACTGAACAAGATCTTGAGCTGATGGCTGCTGAGCCACGTATTGGTGTAGTCATCTGCTCATGTGGAATCAACATTGCAGGAACCGTAGATGTTGCAGAGGTCACTCGATATGCAAGTGAGCTTCCTAATGTTGTGTACGCTAAGAATCTTCTCTACTCCTGTTCATCAGATGCTCAAGTTGTGATCAAGGATGCAATCAAGGAGCACAAGCTCAATCGCCTGGTTGTAGCTTCATGCACCCCACGAACTCATGAGCCCCTGTTCAGAGCAACAATCGAAGAAGCAGGATTGAACAAGTATCTGTTCGAACTTGCCAACATCCGAGAGCACTGTTCATGGATTCACCAAGCTGACAAGGATGAAGCGACTTCGAAAGCCATGGACTTAGTCCGTATGTCTGTTGCTCGAGCCAAACTACTTGAAGCACAAGAAGAAGCGGTGACTCAGATTGAGCCCTCTATTCTTGTCATTGGTGCAGGAGTTTCTGGAATGGCTGCAGCTGATATTATAGCACAGAAAGGATTCAAAGTCTATCTTGTTGAGAAGCTGGACAAGGTGGGAGGGTTCCTCAATGAACTCACCACGGTCAACTTCACTCATACTCCTGCCTCAGATATTGTCGCTGATTACGAGAGCAGAATAACTGGAAAAGAAAACATCACAATTATGCTAAATTCTGAGGTCGTAGAGGCAAAAGGTTCTATCGGCGAGTTTGAAGTTGTCATCAAAACTGGGAAGAAGAAAGAGTCACTGACAGTCGGTATTGTCATTGTGGCGACTGGAGCGGTCGCTCTTGAAGAGAGCGGGCTCTTTGGACTGAACAAACTTCCTGAAGTAATGGCAGAAGTGGAGTTCAACAGTCGTGTAGCAAGCGGAGAAGGCATTAATGATGGAGAAACCTTTGCCGTTATTCACTGTGCAGGTTCACGTGAAGATGCATCGCTCCAAGGAGCCCGTACTTGGTGCTCTGGCATCTGTTGCACAGTGGCTTTGGAACATACGCTAGAGTTGCTTGATAAGTATCCTAACTCCCGAGTATTTCATTTCTATCGTGATCTACGAGTCTTCTACTCTGCAGAGGACAAGTACCGCGAAGCTCGAAAGAAGGGTGTCGTATTTGTTAGATATGATAAAGACTTGCCGCCCGTCGTAAAGAAAGGGAGTGATAAAGCTCTAAGTATTACTGTGATGGACCAAGTACTCGGAGCTGAACTCACCATAGATGTTGATCATACCATATTAGCCACTGCTATGGTTCCTAGGCCGAACAAAGAAATTTCAGAACTGTTCAAGGTTCCTCTTAACCTCTCTGGCTTTTTCATGGAAGCTCACCCGAAATTACGACCTGTGGACTTCCAGACTGATGGTGTGTTTGTGGCTGGTACAGCTACCGCTCCAAAGAGTATAGGTGAATCCATCGCACAAGGTCAAGCTGCTGCCTCAAGAGCACTTATTCCCCTCATTAGAGGAATTCGAAAGGCTGAGGCCATTGTTTCAGTAGTTGACCCTGAAATTTGTGTTGGGTGCGGAACCTGTGAGATCAACTGTGCATACAATGCAATAGAAGTTGTTCCTGGCGATGGCGGTCATGACTACGCAGTAACAAATCCTGTGCTGTGCCAAGGATGTGGGAAATGTGGTGCTGGTTGTCCTGCAGGCGCTATTACTATGAAGCATTTCACTGATGACCAAATTCTCACACAGATTCGTACTGCATTGGATAGTATGCCTGCAAACGATGCGAGAATTTTGACTATTCTCTGCAACTGGTGTTCGTATGCTGGGGCTGATAGCGCTGGTGTCTCTCGTTTCCAGCAGCCTTCGAATGTCCGGGATATTCGTGTCATGTGCACTGGGAGAGTGAGTGTACAGCACATGTTAGAAGCGTTCAGACTAGGGGCTGATATGGTGTGGATTTCAGGATGTCATATTGGAGATTGCCACTATGTCGATGGCAACATCTCCTTTGAGCGTCGATTTGCGATTGCGAAGAAAATCCTTGAGAAAGCAGGACTTGAATCAGAGCGATTGCAGTTCACTCACATAAGCGCAAGTGAAGGATCAATTTGGGCTGAAACAGTGAAGAAGTTTGCAGAAGTGGCAGACAGACTTGGTCCAAGTCCATTGCGACAGAGGAGGCAATAAACGTGACAGAGTCGTGGGGACAATTCAAATCTTTTACTGGAAAGAAATTCAAAGCCCTCGATGCAGAGTTCACGAAAGAGGTCTCGAACCTGATTGGAGGAAAAGACCTCACTGCGTGCTTTCAATGTGCGAAATGCAGTGCTGGTTGTCCTGTCTCTGACAAGGTGAGTATTCAGATTCACGAGGTCATGCGAATGCTTCTATTTGGTCTGAAGGAGGTCCTCGAAACTGATATGGTCTGGCTGTGTTCAACTTGTTATACTTGCCAAGAACGTTGTCCGCAGGGAATCGATATAACCGATATTCTGTTTGGTCTGAAGAATATGGCTTTCAAGAAGGGAATTACTCCTGACGGCTATTTGGGAGCGCGGCAGTCACTGTATGATACCGGAAAGCTCTACGAACCTACTGACTGGGAACGTGACGATCTTGGACTTGATCCGGTTCCTGAATTGAATATTGAGGATACGAAAAAGATACTCAACAAAATGAAACTCATGCAACTGGAGGAGGACGAGTGAATTGACACAGAGCTATGAAGTTTTCCTAGGGTGCGCAATACCTAGTAGATTCAACAATTACGAATCATCCATGCGTGCAGTTGCAAAGGCGCTCGACATCGAGCTTATTGATTTTGAAGGTGCCTCTTGCTGCGGAACGGTGGTTCTCAAGTCAATTGATGAGAACAGCTGGCTCTCCATGTCTGGTCGTAATATTGCCCTTGCTGAGCACAGGGGTCATGATATTGTCACTCCTTGCAACGGATGCTTTGGTTCTCTGAAGGATACCAACCATGTGCTTCATGATGATGCAACCTATAGAAAGAAGGTCAATGCAGCTCTGAAACCATTGGGATTGGAGTACACTGGCAAAGTCAAGATTCGTCACTTCGTTGAAGTTCTCTATGAGTTGAGAAATGAGATTGAAAAGAAGATTGTACGCCGTCTGGATGGTCTACGAGTCGCATTCCATCCGGGCTGTCACCTAATTCGGCCATCTAATGTCGCAGGATTTGATGATCCCGAGTTGCCTAAGAAGGTTGATGAACTGATTGAGCTTACAGGTGCAAAGAGTGTCCATTGGGACCTAAAGCTTCGTTGTTGTGGCTCACCCCTTCTTATTGCCAGTGAAGATGTTGCTGTCAAAATGCTACGGGAAAAGATGATCTCTGCAAATGGCGCGGGAGCGAATTGCGTGGTTACCAATTGTCCCGCATGTCACACACAGTTCGATATCCAACAGCTAGGACTCAAGGATGAAGCTGGGAACTCGCTTGAATTACCGGCTCTCTTCGTCACACAGATCTTGGGTGCAGCTATGGGAGTTGACCCAGAGCCATTAGGATTTGAGCTCAATAGGGTATCACTCGATCCAATACGTGAAATTCTAGGTATCTAACACCCAAGTCATGAATCAACCCATCTTACTTTCGCCATAGAAGATTTGCCCTAGCTTCTTCATGGCATCCCGAACACACTCTTTCTTCCCACTGACCTGTAGATATCGTTCTCCATCTAGAGAGATATTCACTCTGCAGTTCTCCGCAATCTCAGAAACAACTTCCACTGGAATATCCTCAGGAAGTTTGATGCGAAAGAAGCCCACCTCTTTATCCCTCGGAATATCAGAAATATGTACCTGAGGTTCGGGTTTGTACTCCTCACTCTTGCCTCTTAATGCAGCATCAAATCGTGCTTCCCAATTGTTCCGATATTCAATCCCCTCTTTCTCCTCTGCCCAGATCATCAGAGTATCCCGTAGTCTTTGGATTTTGATTTCCATCTCAACCTGAAGTTGAGTATCAGCATCAGATTGATCGCTTGCTCGTATCTCGCTATCAAAAGAGCGTAGATACTCTATGCTCATTTTTGAGTTTCTAAGGTCCGCAAAAGTCAGATCAGGAATGAAGATATCTCTCTCTTTTAGGGCTCCTAATAGATCATTCAAGACCATCCACCCTGCAAGAAGATTATCCAGTGAAACCATCCTGTCACTCTCTCAACATTTCCTCAGTCTCATTAAGGATACTCTTTTCACGCCACCATCGGAGGTCACGTGCGCCAGTTGGGCAAATTGCACAACAGGCTCCACACCCCTCGCACCGCATCTCGTCGGTAACGCTCTTCTTAACGCCTGGCTCAATTTCTATCATGGATACTGCGTCGTACGGGCAAATCTCTGAATAGTGACAAAGATCACAACCAACACAGAGGTCTCTATCGACTTCTGCTGTTAAGAGTTCTATCTCCACAGTGCCTAGGTTAAGTGGTATGCATGCCTCACTTGCCGCTCCACGAGCTTGATTGATTGAATCAGCAACGTTCTTTGCATATGTGACACCCAGAAAGACTCCGGGAACAGTGGTTTCTACCGGTTTGTATTTCATATGCATTTCTGCTAAGAATCCATCTTGTCCTCGGTTGATTCCCATCGCCTTGACGAATTGGTTTACATCATGAGGCGCCTCAAGCCCCAAAGCAAGAACGACCATATCCGATTTGATTCTGAAGGTTTCTTGTGCCAAAGTGTCATATATTGTGACAATCGCGGAATCACTATTGGGGTCCTTCTCAACAGCAACTGGACGTTCGCGTTCCCATCGAAGATATGAAACCCCTTTCTGCCTGTTTTCGCGCCACATTTCTTCCATCCCTTTTGCATATGGGCGGATATGCTCCTTGAAGGCCGAGAATATCTTGATATCTGGAAATAGCTCTTTCAGTTCGTGCTGCATAGCGATCGTGGCTGAACAACAAACTCTTGAACAATATCTATTGCCCTCACCAGGATTCTGCCTAGAACCTACGCAATGAATGAATACAGGATTCTTTGGAGGTTTCTTCAACTCTCCATTCCTGAGACGTCGTTCAAGTTCAAGTGTTGAAATCACACCAGGGACCTCTCCCCAGCCATATTCTCCCTGCTTTGGTTCATAAACATCATTTCCCACCGTAATGACCATTGAACCTACACGATGAACAGATTGTTCACCTGATGCCGAGTCTTCGACAGTTATGTCATAATTTCCATATGATCCATCTCGTGCAACAACTTTCGAGTTTAGAAGGACCTGTATATGCTTGTTCTTGGCAATCTTATTAGTAAGATCTTCCACAATATCCTGTGCAGAATCCATAGCAGGGAATAGCTGATAGAGTTCGTTCAATCTGCCGCCAAGTTTCTCTTGCTTTTCAACGAGAACCACATCGAAGCCCTTTCGTGCAATATCAAGAGCTGCGGTCATACCTGAGACTCCACCTCCAACAATCATTGAAACTGGAGTCACCTTGACGCTCTTCAGCGGAACAATTTCATTATTGATGGCTTTAGCTACAGCACTCCGAATCATATCTTGAGCTTTTTCTTGCCTCACTTCCGGATCATCATTTACGTGCACCAGTGCAAGATGTTCTCGCAGTCCGACCGGTCCAACCAGATAGTATCCTGAAAGACCAGCCGCCTCAAGTGCACCTCTGAAAGTTGATTCGTGCTGCAGTGGTGAACACGAACCAACAACTACACGGTTAAGCTTATGCTCTTTGATAGCATCAGTAACCAACTGCTGACCTGGGTCGCTGCACATGAAGATATAATCTGTAGAATATACGACGTTTGGTAGGTCTTTCGCCCATTCCGCGAGACCTGGTGAGCTTATCTCATTACCTATGATGCCGCCGCAATGACAGATAAAGACTCCAACTCGTGGCTCTTCGCTAATCTCTGCTGGAGGAATTTCAGGCTCTGGCTCCGGAGTTGGAACTGGCAAGATTGAGTGAGCAGCCATTGCTGCTCCCTTTCCTTCATTGACACTATCTGTACCATCCCTTGGTCCATGAGCGCATCCCGCAACAAAGATACCTGCACGATTAGTTTCGAGTGCAGCTGCATTTGCGTGCTTTTCTTTAATCCATCCAGCCTCATCAAGATCAATTTTCAGAATCTTCGCAAGCCCTTCAACTCCTTCACTCGGTCTGAAGCTGCTATTGAGAACAACCATGGAGATCTTATCGAGTTCCATGATCTTGCCTGAATCTGTATCCTCCATCTTGACGTACAAATCATGTGTGTCAGGATCCTCCTGAATCTCAGAAACCCTGCCGCGAATGAATTTGATTCCACGGTTCTTCTGTGAATCCCACAAGAATTCTTCAAGTGCCTTTCCCGCGGTTCGCATGTCCATGTATGTATAGATTATTTCACAATGGTCCTCCGGATAATGCATTCGCGTCACTTGGGCCAATTTGAGTCCGAATGAACAGCATACCCTATTGCAGTGAGAACTATATCCACTAATGTTCTCCCTGACATCTCTGCTACCTACGCAGTTCACAAATAGAACACGTTCCGGTTCTTTTCCATCTGACGGACGAACCATATGTGAGTCAGTAGGACCCGTCGGATGCGATTGCCGATCGTACTCCATGGAAGTCACGACATTGGGATAGATACCATACCCATATTCTCCATAGTCCAATGGTCTGTACTCTTCAAATCCCGTGGCAACAACTATGGACCCAACATTGAGTTCGAAGACCTTGTCTTCATCGTCATACATGATACAGTCCTGCGGACAGACTGATGCACAAGTTCCGCAACCAATGCAAGCGTTTCTGTCAATGGTCGCGATTAGGGGAATTTGCTGTGGAAAGTTCATGTAGATTGCTTTTCGGAGTGAAAGGCCTTTGTCGAATTCATTTGGAACCTCTACTGGACAAGAGCGAATACATAGTTGACACCCCGTGCATTTTTCCTCATTGACATAGCGAGCTTT
>PJER01000016.1 GCA_002825465.1 Candidatus Thorarchaeota archaeon MP8T_1 | reverse complement strand
TCCCACGTGGGGCAGGTACCTCTGGTTATGGTGGCGCAATTCCCAGGAAGGGCGGAATTATTGTTGACATGCGCCGAATGAACAATATCATCTCAGTCGATGAAGAGAATCTGACTGTGACTGTTGAGCCTGGTATTGTGTGGGCTGATCTCCAATTTGAATTGAATCAAATGGGATTGGATACCCGTGCATATCCTTCATCTGGTCTATCTGCTACTGTTGGTGGCTGGGTCGCACAAGGCGGTGATGGGATTGGCAGCCTGAAATATGGTACAATCAACAAGAATTGTGTTTCATTTGAAGTTGTACTTCCTACAGGCAAGGTTGTCAAGACTACTGACAAGGACCTATTCTGTGATACAGAGGGAATCCTCGGAATCATTACAAAAGTCACTTTGAAGATTAAACGACTTGCACCAATCAAAGCCTTCGTGTCAAGCTTCCCAGAGAATTACCTCATGAACATGGCAATCGAACATATTCTTGAAGAAGGCCCATTACCATTCACTATTAAGTTCGAAGAATCAAAGTATACCGACCTCAAGAAACAAACCTGGGAAGAGGACTGGAAATTCCCATACCCTGTTCATCATTGCACTATTATGGTCGTCTATGAAGGTAGTGAAGAAGAAATTGCAGCAGGTAAGGAAGTAGTCCAGAGGGTTACAGAAGAACTCAAGGGCACCTGCTATGATGATCATGTCGGAGAACACGAATGGCATGAGCGATACCATCCAATGCGCGTGAAGAAGGCAGGTCCCACTCTTGTTGTTGGACAAGCATTTGCCCCCCTCGAGAATCTTGGTGCTATCTTTGATGACTGGCAATTTGAGCAAGCCTCTGCTAGGGCTGGAATTGATGGTTATGTTAACTCTAAAAATGCAGTGACTATGATGGGTTACTTCCTCGAAGACGAGCGTCGTTTCGGATACATGCTCTCATGGTCACAGAGCTTTGTCATCTTCAAGATTGCACAACGTCATGGCGGACATCCTCACTCTACTGGAATATGGTTCGCTAATTATGCTCACATCTACTTCGGAAAACAGAGACTTGCTAGAATCAGAGCTGCAAAGCTGAAGTGGGATAAGAAAGAGGTATCGAATCCAGGGAAGATCTTTGCCTGGTGGTTACCATTCATGTTACGTACTGGTAAATACTTCATGTGGATTGGATTTGACCTGATACGAAATGGGTTCGGTCGAATGGCACCAATTCTGCTGAAGTGGTTACAGAATGTTCCTCCACTCAAATGGCTTCTAAGGTGGGGCCGTGCAGCTAGTCCATGGCCTGTTCAATATGGTCTTGGATGTTGTATGGCTGATGGTGCAGCAGCAGTTGCTTCACGATGGGATATTGAGCGATTTGGATTCCTCCCACTCTTTGGTCCAAGACAGACCGATGTTCTCTGGATATCCGGCTCACTAACCAAGAAGATGGCACCTAGACTCAGACGTATCTATGAACAGATGCCTGAGCCCAAATTTGTCATCTCATATGGCCAATGTGCTGCTTCAGGGGGTATGTTCTATGATGGATACAGTCTGATGACTCCCTCAGACAAAGTCGTACCAGTAGATGTTTGGATTCCCGGATGTCCACCCAAACCATCAGACTTTGTCCGGGCACATCTAATACTTCAGAATAAGATCCGAGCTGGTACTACTCACTGGCAACAGAAATACGAGAATCAAGATGCAATGGGGTTGTTCCAATAAGATGACACTGCGCGAAGATAATGGACCATACTGTCTTGTGTGGCTAGGTATGTTGCTCTTAGGAGCATTCTACATGAGCTTTGTTTATGCAATCATTACAGATCCAGCTGCCGCCGCTCAAATTTTTGCGCCATCTAATTTCTTCCTGATATCAATTCTGTGGGTTCTGCCACCTGTGATGACATTCTTCTTCACAGGATACCTTCGCCCTACTCGAGGCAAAGCAAAGATGACCATGCTTGGTCCTTCAGTACTTGCAGGATTATTCTTCTTCATCATAGCTTTCATTCTATCAGGGAGTTCAACCCTTATTGAGAATCTACTCGTCTTTTCATCTTGGGGTATTGGTTCTGCAGTACTCACTGCTGGAGGATTCTCAATTGCTCAATCATATGAACAGAGTACAAGCCGCGGGAAGCTTGATGTATCAAGCCTTCACTATGGTCCTCCCAAAGAAGAAGTAGATGAAATACCAGAACCTGAAGGAACTAGTGAACCCATTGCTGAAACAGCAGTAGAGGAAAAAGAATCAGTAGTAGACTCTGATGAATCAAAGTCTACCGAATCAGAGTAGAATTCAAAGTTCATTCAGCTGTTGTTTCATGGTCCGTTTCAGGTAGCCAGAACAGTGCTGCACCAGCAAGTAATAGTCCTAAGAACAGCCACAAGAACAGGAATAATCCGAACATCAAATCTGGAAAGAGTACGATATCCATGAATGCATGAGCTCCACCAAATAGACCTGATGTAGCTGTTAGGATAGTTCTTCCAGATCTCGTCTTTGCCCTACAAAGTCCGTATACCGATGCTACTAGAATAAGCCCTGTGAGGTAGAAGGCACTCTTTAGCGTTACATCTGGAATTGTAGCAGTGAGAATGATATAGAAATAGACACCCATCATTCCTGTACCAAACATCAAGGCTTGGTAGTATAGGTAGGTTCCACGGATTAATGACACTCGATTCAACCTCATTTGTCAAATGGTAATTGCTAGTGGGGAAATATGTCCTGCTTATAATTTCTCCGTGTCCCCTAAAAATTCGAATGGTTTTTAACGTGGCCTTGATAGCGCCCTCCCTAAGTTCATCTTGTACTTGAGCTTCCTTTGGAAGAAAAAGGAGAGAACATGATGAATTCACTGGCTAGAAGAAACTTCTCGGAGAACTTGAGATGAGACTATTCCTCGACTTCGTACCGGTATTGATATGGGCTGCTCTTGCCATTGTGCTTGTAGTAGGGATGCTTGTTGGATCATGGGTTTTGAGACCCCATGTTTTGCAGAATAGTGAGAAGACATCTTCGTATGAATGCGGGGAGGAACCGATTGGACCAGCTAGAGTCTCTTACCCCTATAATTATCTAGTCTATACAATCCTCTTTGTTGTTGTAGATGTCATGGGTGCTTTCCTGTGGCTATTATCAGCATCGACTTTTAGATTGAGTGAGACTGTTGTCTGGCAAGTTCTCATCTTTGTCTTAATCATCATGGGCGGCATGGGTTTTGCTATGAAGAAATTGCCTGAGACCTTCTTGAGTGGTCAAGAGACTCTCACTATGTATCGCAAAGCCAAGGCTAAGCGAGAAGCAAAACATGCACATGGGGGAGGTCATTAATAATGCAGATTGATTGGCTTGATGCTTGGATTGATGTATGGCTTGAACCAATGGAGTTCATCCTAATTGCTGGAATTATCATCATTCTTGCATTCCTTGCGTTAGAACACAAGGACATTGTCTATGCAGCATTCTTCTTTGGATTTATGGCATCTTTCGTATCAGGCTTTTACCTTCTTCTTGAGGCTCCTTTCATCGCCGGAATGCAGATAGCAGTTTACACTGGCGGCATTAGCGCTTTGATCATCTTTGCTGTCTTGCTCTTACCGCGTGCTCAGGACTCATCATTGGAAATTTTCGAGTCTTCACGACGGAGAGCTGCTGGCCGAGTAATTGCAGCATTAGTCGGTATTCTCATGGGAGCTCTTGCTCTGTTCTTCCCATGGTACGATAATTTCACAGAAAATATGGAAACATATCCTCTCACAGATAACCTGCAATTTCTATCAGAGTGGTTATGGTCATCTCATGGTGTCTATGTTCAGATGACCGCACTTATTCTCCTGACAGCAATAGTTGGAGCAGTTGCTTTACTTAAAATGGACAAAGCAGAACTCATGGGACCAATAGTCGGAGAATATGGAATAGAATCTATTGATGAACCAATAGATGACAAAGCATCTGTTGAGGAAAAGGAAACTCCCGTAGAAGAACCAGAGGAGGTTGGTAACGAATGATCCCTCTCTCGTGGTACCTGGCTGTGGCTTTCATCCTGATTGGTATGGGTGCCTATGGGATGATGGTGAAACGAAACCTCATTCGAATTCTCATTGGCGCAGAGATTATGGGTAATGGTGTCAACATTGCACTTGTTGCCGTAGCAATCTATAGTCCTGCATTCTCCTTCTTGGCTCAGGGCTTGATTATCCTGATAATCTCTGTAGCTGCAGCTCACACTGCTCTTGCGATGGTCTTGATGCTCGTGTACAACGGAAGGTACAACACTGTTGACCTTGGACAACCAATTTCATTGGAGGATGATGAGTGATGTCTGAAACATCTGGCTCAGCTTCAACTTTGGCTCGAACAATAATCAACAAACTCCCATCTATCGAATCGAAACCACTTACAGGAAACAAGGTGGAATTAATTGTTCCTGCAGATAAGATTCGAGATGTTGTCGCCATGATTGATGAACAAGTATCTGATGCTCTTCCAGAATCCATGTTTGGAATCGACCTAACAGAGAACAAATACGAACTCATCTACATCTTCTGGTCACATTTAGGCAAAATGCTAGTTCAGCTTAGAGTTCATCTAGAAGGAGAATCTCCTGAGATCGAATCTGTTGCCGATATCTTTCCAGGTCTTGAATGGCATGAGAGAGAGACCCATGAGATGTTCGGAGTTGGATTCAAAGGACATCCTGACCTTCGACCTCTACTTCTACCTGACGAGTTAGTAGGCAAATTCCCGATGCGGAAGAGCTTCCTTACAGATCGGAGTCGTGAAGATGAAACAGGTCTAGCAACGCCTAAACCACGTCCTACTACTGGAGGTGATTCGTCATGAGTCCTGATATCCTTGATGAATCAAGTGTAATCTGGTTTGGTCCACAACACGTCAGTGCTCACGGATGGGCTGCGAAATTGACCCTTGTGGGCGACTATATCGTTGAGTGTGATCCAAATGCAGGTTATTTCCATCGATCTGCAGAGAAATGTCTAGAATTCAGAAACTTCCGGCAAGGTTCAATGATATGCGAACGAATATGTATGATGGAAGCTTTTCTTGCTGAATATCCCTATATTGCAGCAGTGGAGAATATGGTAGATCTTGAAGTTCCCGAGCGAGCCAAGATCATGAGAACCATTATGCTTGAATTCAATCGTATTCACTCAATACAATTCTGGTTCGGTCAGTTTGGAGGAGAACTAGGTCTTTTTGCTATGCTATTATGGCCATGGGTTGACCGAGAATATACTCTTGATGCTTTCGAGACATTGACTGGCTCTAGACATACCGTATCATATGCTACGCCTGGTGGAGTCAAGTACGATTTTACTCCAAAGTTTCTTTCAAAGATGGATATTGCTTTGAAACAAGTCAGAGAACGAATGCCTTTGTTTGATGACATGATTGCAGGTAGTCCAACCTTCAGACTTCGATCACAGGGAGTTGGTCAATACACAGCTAAAGATGGATTAAAGTGGGGTCTCAGTGGTCCAAACATTAAGGCCTGCGGAATTCCGATGGATCTTCGAAAAGATGATCCTGACCCGAACTTGGCATATGATATGATAGATTGGGAGGTTCCAATAACAGAGAGTAAGGAACATCCTGGAGAATGTGATGCTTTCGATAGATTACTACAACGATTCAAAGAGGTTGAAACATCACTTGATATTATTGACAAACTTCTTCCTCTTCTCCCAGAAGGTCCAATTATTGACCCGAAGGCTAGAGGTAAAGCAAATCGTTTACCAGAGGCAGAAGGATACGGACGAGTTGAAGGAACTCGCGGTGTTACCACAGTCTGGCTTAAAACTATGGATAAGGCTCAGACTCCGTGGAGAGCGAAGATACGGGGACCGTGCTTTGCATCCTATTACGCATTGAAACATATTGTACCCGGTGCACGGTTTGCAGACTTCCCTGCAATATTCGGTAGTCTTGACCCCTACCCAGGATGGTGGGATCGCTAGGAGGTGCTATGAAAATGCAATTTGATTTCTATACTTGGCTTTCTGGGTTATGGGCGTGGATTTGGGGAATCCTCCTATGGTTATGGGGAATTATCAAATGGCTTGGTATCTGGATACTAGATATTATTGATAATATGTGGTACTTGGCTACACTTCCTGACAACGTCATGTTTCTCATCCGGGCCATTGTCATGCCCGGTTTGGTATTCCTCTTACTTGCCCTGATCTTCACTGTCTGGTATACTCGTAAAATTTGGGCACGTATCCAAGATAGACGTGGTCCTATGCATGTCGGAAAATATGGTGGATTCCAGCTCTTCGCTGATGCAATAAAGCTCATGGCTAAAGAGACCATTATTCCCGATAAAGCACGACGTTGGATGTACAGGATTCTCCCCTCACTATTATTACTCATAGTTCTCATTCCATTTGCATTCATTCCATGGGATCCCTACTGGAATATTATGGGTGAACCTGGCACAATGTTTGGAGACCTATCTGTGAGCTTAGTTCTCATCTTTGCTCTCTTAACAGCTGTTCCAGTTTTCTCATTACTCATCGGATGGATCTCTGGGTCAAAATACTCACTTATTGGAGGGTTCCGTGCAGCAAATAACCAATTTGCCTCAGAGATTCCAATGGTCATATCTTCAGTAGGTCCTGCGATGCTTGCTGGTTCATTAAGTATGTATAGTATTGTTGCTGCTCAGACCAACATCTGGTATATAGTTCTGCTACCAATCAACTTTGCAACATTTCTTGTGGCAGCAATTGCTTCGGTAGGTACATTTCCATTTGATGCGCCAGTTGCAGACTCCGAGATTATATTCGGGTGGCGAACTGAACTCTCAGGTATCTACTTCACAGTGGTCTACTTTGCTGAATTTGCTGAGCAAATGCTTTACAGTGCATTGATGGTTGCCCTCTTCTTTGGAGGTTTCAATGGTTTACCATTCCTTCCAGGAATTGTAAACTTCGTAATTAAGTGGCTTGTAGTTTACTTCATTTTCACGGTGGTCACTTCATCCTTCTATCGACTTAGACAGGACCAGATTGTTCACCTGTGCTGGAAGTATCTTATCCCACTATCAATACTGAACGTAGTTCTTGCGATGTTTGCATTAGTCTACATCCCAGGACTGTCTGCAATTGCCATAGGAGGTTAACAAGATGGGATTTGTAGGAAACCTTGGTGATATCTTCAAAATCTTAAAACATGTATTCCGTCAGGTATTCAAGAGACCCTTCACGTACTTCTACCCCTTTGAGGACAGGGAGTACCCTGAGACAACACGTGGAAGACATATTCACATCCGAGAGCTTTGTACTGCCTGTGGACAATGTGTTCGAGGCTGTCCTGTGGCTGCTATTCGGATTGATAAAGAGGATAAGAAGTTCGAGAAGGATGCCGCCTTGTACTTTGATTATACACGTTGTATCTTCTGTGGTGACTGTGTGGCTGCTTGCAGATTCGAGGCCCTCTTCCATACTCCAATTGTTGATATCTCTGAAGGAGATCGAGATGATTTGGTCTATGGCCCAGACAAGATTACTACGCTTGATCGAGACCCACTAGAATGGCGAGGAAGGAGGTTTCGTTAAATGGCATTTGGTATCCCATTTATGGCCTTATCACTGGTAGTGATGTTCTTTGGAGGATTATTCATCTACCTCTTCAAGAATCGATTAGTGGAGAGTGCAGGTAAGGTTGCAGTCGCATTTTCTGCTGTTGGATCCGCACTCATGATCCCTCCATTTTATGAACTACTCACAGATGGAGAATCTGTAGAGACCGCTATTTGGTCTGAATTACTTGAACCCTTCGGATTGCAATTAGATAACGTAGCCTTTCCAATCACATTTGCAGTTGTTGTGCTTGGTTTTCTTTCAGTGGTCTATGCTGTTGGTTATACTGAACACACCAAGAACAAACCAACCTTCTTTGCAAATCAATTATTCTTCATTATGGGAATGATCTGGGTAACTCTTGCTACCAATGTTATCGAGTTCTTCATTGCTTGGGAGATGATGCTGGTTCCTAGCTACTTCCTACTTCTCTTCTGGGGATTCCCAGAAACTAGGAAACGTACTGCTTTGAAGTTCTGGTTATACACCCAATCCGGTGCAGTCTGTATTCTGATTGCATTTGGGCTCCTTTATGCACAGGTTGGTTCATTTGTGATAGCAAACATTGTAGCAAATGGTGATCTTGTCTTCAAAGTCATTTTCATTCTGCTTGCTGCTGGATTCCTTGTGAAGATGGCTGTATTCCCAATACATTGGTGGTTACCTCCAGTTCATGCAGAGGCCCCAACACCAATCTCAGTGCTCTTATCTGGTGCAATGATTGAGACCGGTGCATATGCCTTAGTTCGCTTCGGCACCCTCACACTGAACGAGGTAGCAGTACAACTCTCATTTTGGGTTGCTACACTCGGAGTCATCACCATGTTCTATGGAGGCTTCATGGCTTTAGCACAGCTGGACATCAAGCGCCTACTTGCGTACTCATCAGTCTCACAGATGGGTTATGTCCTCTTTGCGCTTGGAACTGCAACAGTAGTGGGAGTCTCAGGTGGTATGTTTCATCTCATCAATCATGCTTTCTCTAAGGGTCTGTTGTTTATGACCGCAGGTGCAGTAATTCATCAGACTGGCCTCCGTGATATCAAGAAGATGGGAGGTCTCTCGAACAAGATGCCTATCACTGCATTTGCTGCAGCAATCGGTATGATGAGCATTGCTGGAAGTCCACCACTCTCTGGATTTGCCTCAGAATGGATGATGTTCCTCGGAGGCTTTGCCAGGGCAATACCAATCCCTGGTGCTGGTGTTGACATGTCCTTCCTAGTAATCACAATTCTCGCAGTCTCAAGTTCAATTCTGAGTGCTGCATACATGCTTCGTTTCTTCTGGAGAGTCTTCCTAGGACCTCACCCAGAGGAACTTGAAGATGTGAAAGAGAGTCCAAGATCAATGACCATTCCTATGATAATTCTTGGTGTTCTCATTGTAATCTTTGGAATATTCCCGAGCTTGGCACTAGATGTCATAGTCCCGGCGTTTACAGGAATTCTAAGTCCATGAGGTGATAATGATGCTATTCGGACTACCTTACTATCTCATCCTCGTAATCCCCTTGGCAGGTTCACTCTTTGTTCCAGTGGTTGGAAGATTCAGTGAGAAACTTCGTGATTGGATTCCTGCAATCTTTATGGGAATAGCAATGATTCTATGTTGGTCTCTACTCCTTGACATTCCAACGACCCATATGCCCCACTACGAATGGATCAATATCCCAGGACTCTATGTACCCTTTGAGATGTTGCTTGACCCATTATCCATTTTCATGGCTATTCTTTCGAGCACACTCTGTTTCCTGATCTATGTCTACTCTACAGAGTATATGGCGCATGAAGGAGACCGCAACAGGTTCTTCTTCCTAATGCTTGCTTTTGGTGGTGGAATGCTCACTCTCGTTTTGAGCAACAACTTACTGATTGCATTTATTGGATGGGAAATCATGGGTTTCTGCAGCTACGGGCTTATTGGATTCTGGAATGATAAACGGAACAAGCCTGAGGTCGACCCGAAAGGATACGAGCAGAAGAATCCTCTCCTCCAATTCGAGACTGAGGGAGAACAGAATACTCACAGTGGAACGAAGGCTTTCATCGTCACTCGTGTTGGTGACGCTTTCATGCTAGGAGGTATTCTTCTATTATTTACATTCACTGGTTCTTTCCTATTCACTGATATGGCTGAAAACATACACAATTGGTGGGGTAGTATGGCTGCCTGGGGTCTCTTGCTCCCTGCTCTCATTCTCATCTTTGCTGGTGCAATTGGTAAATCCGGTCAGGCACCTCTCCAAGTATGGTTACCAGAAGCGATGGCAGGTCCAACCGCAGTCAGTGCTTTGATTCACGCCGCCACAATGGTCAAGGCTGGAGTCTATATGACTGCTCGTTTCTTGATTACAATAGTTGATGCTACATCTACTGCTGCTCCATCTCCTGAGCATGTCGTTGCATTCAATCCACTGCAATCATTCGGAATTGAGTCAGCAGTTACATTCTTCATGCTCGTTGCATTGATTGGTGCAATTACTGCATTCATGACTGCAACCATGGGAATGGTTTCAAATGAATTGAAACAAGTACTTGCATTCTCAACTCTGAGTCAGCTTGGATACATGATTCTCGCTATTGGAAGTAGTGGAATTCTTGCACTTGAAGGTCATTACGAACATCCGTTCCTAAGTGGCGTCTTACATGTAGTTTCGCATGGTGCGTTCAAGGCACTGTTGTTCCTTGCCGCAGGTGGGGTCATCCATGCTGTGCATACAAAATACATGTCTAAGATGGGTGGTCTCAAGAATTCTATGAAATGGACGTATCGCGTCATAGTTATTGGTGTTCTAGCTTTAGCTGGAATTCCTCCATTTTCAGGATTCTGGTCGAAGGATTCGATTATAGAATATGCATACGAACTTGCAACGCATAGTCTGTTTGGCATGCTCCTATTCATTCTTGCAGTTGCAGCGGCTGCTTGTACAATCTTCTACAGTATTCGACTTGTAGGGATGGTCTTTCACGGACCTCGCCCAGAACATCATGATGATGAGCATCATGCAGAACCACACGATCCTGGTCCGGCTATGATGATTCCTCTGTACATACTAGCAGCATTCACCTTGCTTGCATTCCTCATCTTCCCACTCATTCAACAGATAGCTATCGAAGATCCCCGCGCTTGGATAGAGATTCTTACGGAGATGTTACTGGTCAAAGTAACATATCCTGGAATTATTCCATTTGTAATCACTATTGGTGCATTGGTCTTAGGTGCTGTCCCTGCATACATCATATACATCAAGAACGCTGACACTCCGAATACTCGAATTCCTGAGAAAGGTCTCCTTCGGAAAGTGCACACATTCTTACTACATAGATGGTACATTAATGAAGCATACTACTGGTTTGTCAATAAATTCCTCATCTTTGCAGATATTTGGCGACGTACAGTGGATGAACCAATTATTGATGGAATTGACTTTAAGTCAGCCAGTGCGGCTATCGCAATTTCAACAAAGGTCAGGGCTTTCGATGACAATGTAGTAGATGGTTTTGCAGAAGGAATCTCAACTCATTCTGTTGAGGCCTCTCAGGTTGGTTTGCGATCACAGACTGGACGTATCAATGACTATGTTGGTGTTGTAATATTTGGAATTGGCCTTTTGGTCATCATAACTCTGCTTACATTGGGGGTAATCTAGATGCAGTTCGACTTTGCTACAAATCTCATCGATATGCTACCAATAAACATCCTAGTCCTAATGCTTGCTCTACCTCTAGGTGCTGCAGTAATAGCATATTTCCTAGGTGACAAGGGCTCTCGAGCTATAACTCTGATTGTTGCCACTGTTGAACTAGGACTCTCTGCCATCTTGATTTTAGGAACTCCTTCACTGGGTTCTGATCCTGGTGGAATGAGTCACACAATAAGCTATATGCTGGCACGATTAGGAACTGATTCTAGTGCTCCAGTGTTTGAGATAATCCTCGGCGTTGATGGAATCTCAATGGTGATGATACTTCTCTCCAATCTGGTTGTATGGATTGCCGCTATTGCATCAAACCACATCAAGGATTCAAAAGGGCTCTACTATGCCTTCTTCTTGATGCTTCAGACTGGTCTACTTGGAGTATTCATGTCACTTGATCTGATCGGCTTTTTCATCTGGTGGGAACTGGTTCTCATACCGATGTTCTTCATCATTGGTCGCTGGGGTGAAGAAGGCGCTCGCCACGCAGCTATCAAATTCTTCATCTATACTCATCTTGGCTCAGCTGTGATGCTTGTTGGTTTCTTCTATCTGTACCTCATGTCAGCAATGCCCAATATTCTTGGAATCCCGACTGCAGTTCCAACATTCTCAATGGTTGCACTACGAAATCTTGGTCTTGATCCTTGGGTGCAGATTGGATTTGCTCTTGCGCTCTTTATGGGTGCTGGTGTAAAGCTACCTGTGTTTCCACTTCATAACTGGCTCCCATGGGCTCACGTAAAGGCTCCTACACCAGGTTCTGTGATACTAGCAGGTATCTTACTGAAAATGGGTGGATATGCATTCATCAGGTTAGGTCTTTGGATGGTACCTGATGCTATTGCTCGATTGGCAATTCCCTTTGCAGTCGTTGCAATCTTCACCTGTATCTACGCGGCATTCACTGCAATGGCGCAGACAGATATGAAGAGCCTCGTTGCCTATACAAGTATTAACCACATGAGTTGGGTGCTTCTTGGTGTGGCAGCATATGCCGCTGGCTTGAGTATCGCTAGCTCGAGTGTGATAGACCCTGCAACCAAGGCAATAATGCAAGCTGCTGCGACCCTAGCAATTCAAGGTTCTATCTTTATGATGTTCTCACATGGCACGATAATCTCAGTGATGTTTATTGTTGCTGGCCAACTCAAATACAATACTGGTACTAGAGAGATTCCTAAAATCAAAGGACTCATGGAGAAGGCTCCAAGATTATCTGCTGTCCTGATACTTGCCTCTCTAGCTGCTTTTGGTCTACCTGGCTTTAGCGGCTTCATTGCAGAGGCACTCATCATATTCGGTGCTATTGTTGTTTACAATTTTTCCGCATTGATTGGATTTGGAATTTTCATGACAGTTGGTTATATGCTCTGGATGTTGAATCGAATTGTATTCAGTGATCCAGACCCAGAGGCAGAGACCGAGGTTTCCGAAGCATCATGGAGTGACCTTATTGCTCCTATACTGATGCTGATACCAGTAATCCTACTTGGAATCTGGCCAGACCTCGTTCTAGGATTTGTAAAACCGGTCATTGAAGCCATGTTGACTGGAGGTATTCCATAATGTTGCAACTTGCTACTTTCGCTGAATTTCTTAGACAACTACTCACTCCACTGAGTAACTTGATACAGACATATGTACCGGCTGAATGGATTATGTCACTACCAGCCATTACACTTGTGATCTTTGGTATCATTGCTCTTGTTGTGGGAATGCGATTCAATCCTCTTGGCATCAGCTTCATCGGTGTCATTCTTGCTACATTAGAGATGGTGATGTTCGACCCTGCAGTGCTCTCTGGATATTCGTTTGGTGGTTTATTTGTAAGAGATGCATTCACTGACCTGTTTATCTACATCGTTCTGATTGTTGCTTTCCTTGTACTAATGTCTTCGACTCTATGGGGCGGGGACAAAGGATCATACAACTTCCTGCTCCTAATCTCATTTTCTGGAGCAATTTGGGTCATCATGGCAACCGATCTTGTTGCTTTGTTTATTGCATGGGAGTTAATGAGTACTCCTACCTACATACTTGTTGCACTTGGTCCCAGAAGAGAAGCAGTAGATGGAGCCACAAAATATTTCGTCATGGGCTTATTGGCAACAATGCTCATGCTATTTGGTGTCGCTCTTACCTATGGTGTAACTGGCTATACAAATTTGGCTCTAATTAGTGATGCTGTAAATACACTTTGGGCTTCGCCAATAGGCAGTGAACCAGCGGTCTATACTCTCCTACTTGCAATGATAATGTTCATTGTATCATTCGGATTCAAGGTTGGTATATTCCCCGGTTGGCAATGGGTTCCTGATGCTTATGCATCAGCTGATGGTAGCGTTACTGCCTATCTTGCAGGTGGTTCAAAGAAGACAGGTGTTAGTGCTCTTTTGAGAATCCTCATGGTTGGTTTCTTCTTTGCAAGATTAGAATGGGCTCCTCTCATTGCAGGAGTTGCAATTCTGACAATGATCATAGGCAATGTACTTGCTCTTGCTCAGAAAGACATCATGAGAATGCTTGCATATTCAAGTGTAGCAATGATGGGCTACCTCTTCATCGGTGTAGCCGCAGCTAATGATCTAGGAATGGCTGCAGCTGGATTCCATGCTTTCAGTCATGCAATAATGAAGACAGCCGCCTTTATTCTCATCTGGGCAATGTCCTTCAAATTGACCAAACGCATTACATATGATGACCTTGCAGGACTGAATAAGAGGTCTCCAATAGCAGCTGCTATGCTAGCAATCTTAGTCCTCTCACTAGCAGGAATGCCCCTCACGGTAGGATTCTGGTCCAAGCTTATCTTATTCCAGAGTGCAGTTGTAGCTGGCATGTGGTGGCTTGCCCTCATTGGTCTCATCAACTCAGTATTCTCGCTTGGTTACTACTTGCGTATATTGAAGTTCACATACATGGAAGAACCAATTGATGATTCCAAGATGAATCTGCCAAAGATACCAATGATTGCTGTGGGAATATGTGTCATTGCTGTGATTGCGTTATTCATCTTCCCGAATATAATCTTGGATTATGCATTTGGGGCTGCGCAGATATTCTTCCCATAGTGTCAAGATGAAGTAGAATAAGGAGGTAGTGGATAGAGCTTCTATTTACTATCCCTTAGGATTACTTCCTTTGCCAACTCAACGAACATTGCATTGACATTTTTACCAGTCTTAGCAGAAGTTTCCATATACTTCAATCCGAGCCATTCCGAGAGCATAAGTCCTGCTTCCTTTGGTACCATTCGATTCTTCTTAATGTCCACCTTATTTGCAGCAAGTACCAGTGGAGCATTTGGGCATACTGCCCGGAAATTTCGATACCATTCATATACATTCATGAATGTTGAAGGTCTCGTAACATCATAGACCAAGAAAGCCATTGATGACCCGACCATATACCTCTGACGGAGATCTTTGTATGTTGGTTGACCTGCAAGATCCCAGAGAACTATTTGTGTCCGAGCTTTCTCTCCCTTGTGAATCTCGACTTCAACATTTTTAATAGCAATGTTAGTTCCTATTGTCGCCTTGTACCCCTCACCAAAACTATCTTCGGTGAATCTCATGATGCAGGATGTTTTTCCTACTGCTCCATCTCCTAGAGCAACCATCTTGAGAATGTACTCGACTTCGGAATCCACCTAATTTCCAGCTCCCATTTATAAGAATAAGGTAGCAACCCACGATTTAACCCTTGCCTGAGATTCAATCGCGCTACAAATCATTGGGAGGAAGTTCTTAAAACGGAACACGATTCACCTCCAAGCATCAATCTCGAATTGGAGAGTTCGTTTGAGGAATGACAGACGAGAAAAAGAATGTATCAAAAGTCAAAGCTTGGCTTCAAGAAGTGAAACTAGGAATTATCCCCGCATCAACAATTCCAATATTTGTGGGGACAGCTGTAGCATTTGGTCTTGATGGCGTGTTTAATCTTGAGTTATTTCTTGTTACCCTCATTGCAGGGATCTTCTTGCATTGGGGTGCAGATGTTGCAAATGATTACTTTGATCATACAGAGGAAAAGACAGGAAGTGATGATATCAATGTTGAATTTATCAGACCATATAGCGGTGGGAGTCGCACAATCCAACAGGGTTTGTTGACTCCAAAAGAAGTAGCTGTTGGAGCAGTAGTTTGTTACATTGTGGCTGGTATTCTGGGTCTCTACTTATTCCTCCGATTAGGGTGGGTTATTCTTGCTCTGGGTGGAATTGGAGCGTTCTTTGGTTTCTTCTACTCAACCCCACCAATTAGATTTGTGAAACGTGGAATTGGAGAATTTGTCATAGGAACAATGTTTGGTTTTCTAATGGTCGTTGGTGCCTACTATGTCCAGATTGCTGAGCTTGTTTCTATTCCATTGGCATGGCCATTGAACATACCAATCCAACAGTTCATTGAACCAGCTCTTGTTTCGATACCTGTTGCTATCATGATTGCATTAGTCTTGTACATTAACGAATTTCCAGACTATATAGCAGATCGAGATGCGAACAAGCGTACATTGGTCGTCAGATTAGGAAGAAAAAATGCTGCGAAAGGATACACACTTGCGATAATTGTGATGTATATTAGTATCGTAGTCTTTGTCATCCTTGATTGGATGCGAATAGAATCCCTCCTTGTATTTTCAACATTACCTCTCACAGGGCTCGCAGTCATTACTGCTTTGCGTCATTATGATGAGAGTCATAAACTCGCCCCAGCAAATTGGGGAACTATAGTTGGTCACATCTTTGTTGGGGTGACACTTACTCTAGGGTATATTTTGTATGGATATATTGTACCTTTAGAGTTCACATTGATAATTGGCATAATCCTCTTTGTAATATTTGGATTAATGGCAAGAAAGATTGGGACTCCCCCAAGGTCAGACTAGTCCTTAGCAACCATTTGGTAGAAGTATGATAAATCGAGCACCTTTGGTATGGTCTCCCTTTACTCTATCTTCTACCGATATTTTTCCTTTGTACTGATCGATAATCTGTTTGACTAGAGTCAGACCCACACCTGAGACTCTTCTCACACGCTCTTCAAGGCCAACTAGAATTGATTCTTTCAACGAATCTTCAATTCCTGCTCCCCAATCGATTACATCAATTCTAAGATATTCACCCGCTTGAATTATACTAGCTTCTATAGCAATCTCTACATTTTCTGTTTCTGTTGCTTTTACCGCATTGTGAAGAAGATTGTAAAACACATCTTGTAGAAACTCATTGGCCATAATACAATATTCAGATTTCGAGAAGGTCATCTTAACCTCAATTCTTCTATTCGGGAATGATTGCTTGACAGTTTCAATGGCAACTATTAATGCTTCAGCTGGATCGGTTTTCTCAAGTTGGATCTCCTCTTGATTTACCATGGTGAATTTCCTTACATTATTTATCAATGAAACACTACGATTGACCTGCAGTAGAGCTTTCTCTGCAATTTCGCGAGATTTCTCTGATAGACTCTCATCTTCCATAATAAGTTCGAGACTTGCCATTATTCCCTGATGCATATTGTTGATGTCATGTCCTAATAAATCGTTGAAGAATTCTGCTCTAGCTCGCGCTTCTTCCCGCTGAGTTTCAGCTTCAACCTGATCTGTAATATCCAATGAAAACCCACCAATTAGTGGTGGTTTGTTCTCTCGAAAAATTGGGAATTTATGACTTCTATAGGTCCGAATTTTCCCATCATCATCCCTTGTTTTTTGAATTCTATCAATTGCTCCTCTTGCTAACACTTTTTGATCTTCAACAGTCAATTCTTCTGCACGGCGTTGAGGAAACAAGTCAACATTCGTGACTTCCCCTTTTTCTTGATTTGGTCTCATTCTCCTCATGAATCTGTTTACAAAGAGAATCTTTGACTTGTGATCTTTGATAAAGACTGGTCCTGGAAGATTGTCTGCAAAAGCAATGAATTGCTCTTGACTCTCTTTCAGTTTTTCATCTGTTCTTCTTCTCTCAAGAACTGTTGAAAACATGCCTGCGACGGTAGAGAAGAATCCCCTATCTATCTGTCCGATTGGTTTTGCCACATGTGATGCAACATTAAGGACTCCAATCAATTCATTATCTTTACCAATTAGAGGCCAAAATATCAAAGCTCTTAGACCCATCTTCTTTGCTTTAAACATCCTTTCAATATCTTCGGATATTTCAGTCAAATCTGGAATGAATAGAGGCTGCTTAGTTCTTGCCGTTCTTGCTGAAAGATAATTTGGATGATCTACCTCTATAGCTGGTTCTGCATCTATATCTTGGAATCCAATAGAGGTAATGAGGTCAAGTGTATTATCATCTTTATTGAATAATCTGACAGTTCCCAAATCAAAATCGAGAATCTCGATTAGTCCTCTCAGTACAGTATCACAAATCTGAGGGATTGTCTCTGAACTAAGTGCAGCTTCTGCTATTATTCCGAATGCCTTTCTTTCACGTGCAACATTCATTCTGTTCTCTTGGTCTTCTGTAACATCTACTCCATATGCAATTACATATTCAATTCCGACAATCTCGAGAATGTTGGACGTTACTTCTAGAGTTCTAATCTTACCATCAGGATGTGTAAATGAATATCTGTCACTATCAAACTCCTTCTCTCTGTTTACTACGCGTTGAAATCTTTTCAATGCGCTATCTCGGTCTTCTGGAGCAAGAAGAATAGTTAATTTGCTAATACTTTGTCCAATCACTTCGTCCGATGGAATTCCCAGTACGTTGCTAAGAGCATTATTCATGTATATGATAGTTCCATCATGGGAAATTAATACACCCAGAGGTGACTTATCGAAAAATGTTTTGAGTAAGACTGAATCAATGCCAGTTTTTTCTTCTTGACCCATCTTATGCACCTGACGAACAATATCTCAAAGTCGAATCTGTCTTCTGAATTGCCTCTAGTAAAGATATCTATGACTTTCTCAAGTCTTAATCGTGATGTACATTTTCGTACATTAAGGTACTTTTATGCACAATCTTTATAAATAGAAGTTCATCGACTGCTTCAACCGTTTCTGAGTGTGGAGACATGATACGAGTGTGCCTTGGCCAATGGCAGAGGCATTGGCTGTGCCAATGCGTTTAGTCCGTCCCATAAATCACACCATCATTGTTTCTGAACCTACTTCTTCTCGAAGAGCGACTCTTGCTTGCCTATCTCGATTTGAGTTGAATTACTATTTTGCATGCATAATGTCTGTTCAGATGAGATGCCACTTCCCAGAAGCGTGGAAAAACACGGAGATATCCAAATGAAACGTGAAAAAGTACGAATACAATTAGATAGCGAAGATACACCGACGCACTATGTGAATATACTGCCCTATTTGAAGAACCCTCTTCCCCCACCGCTAAATCCAGCAACAGGGGAACCTATTGGTCCAGAGGCTTTGATGGCTCTCTTTCCTGAAGAATGTGTCAAACAAGAGGTCTCGATGAAGAAAAAGATCGAGATTCCATGGGAAGTACGTGGCATCTTAATGAGGTCCGGAAGACCATCACCACTTCAAAGGGCTGTGGGTCTCGAAGAAGCTCTTAAGACTCCTTGCAGAATCTACTACAAGAGAGAAGACGTTTCACCGACAGGTAGTCATAAGCTGAACACAGCAGCGGCTCAAGCCTATTACGCTCAAAAAGAGGGAGTTGAAAGATTGGCTACCGAGACCGGTGCTGGACAGTGGGGAAGTGCTGTTAGTTTAGCTTGTGCCTATTTCGGAATAGAAGCCATGGTCTATATGGTTCGAATAAGCTTTGAGCAAAAGCAATACCGCGGAACTTTGATGAGGACTTATGGAGCAAATATCGTTCCCAGCCCATCCGACAGAACTGAGTATGGTCGTAAAGTTCGGTCCGAGTTCCCAGATCATCCTGGTACTTTGGGCATTGCGATTAGTGAAGCAATTGAAGATACTATGGCTCATGAAAATACAAAGTATACTCTTGGTTCAGTACTCAATTTTGTCATGCTTCAACAGAGTGTGATTGGTCAAGAGACCATCACACAACTTGACAGCATTGAAGAGATCCCCGACTACCTAATTGGTTGTGTAGGTGGGGGTAGCAATTTTGCTGGAATGACCTATCCATTCATTGCGGAAGACAGATTTCGTGATGTACAGTGTATTGCAGTAGAACCCAAAGCATGCCCCTCACTCACAGAGGGTGAATATAGGTATGACTTTGGAGATACAGCTGGAATGACTCCTAAACTTAAGATGCACACCCTAGGCGCAGACTTCACGCCACCGAAGATTCATGCGGGGGGCTTGAGGTATCACGGAGTTGCTCCAACGCTAAGTGCCCTTTATGAGGAAGGTCGCATTAAGGCGCGAGCGTATGAACAGCTGGAAGTACTTGACGCTGGTGTTCTATTTGCCAAGACTGAGGGGGTCATTCCAGCACCCGAATCTGCTCATGCAATTAAAGCTGCTATTGATATAGCATTAGAGGGCAAAGCGAAGAATGAATCTTACGCAATTGTCTTCAATCTCTCAGGTCATGGTCATTTTGACATGGCAGCTTATGGAGCTCTCCTTGATGGTACACTCAATGGTGACTCCCCAATTGAATCTCCTCCTATAGGTAGTGAATCAATATCTGCAACAATAAATAAGGGATAAAACCGCAAGCCGCTGAGTATCTCAGCGGTTTCCCTTTCTTTTTCTCATTTTACATCTGCTTTATTGTTTGATTTTTAAGATATTAGATAATGCCTGAGCCGCTCGATGAGGTTCTGAGAAGAATGGTATCCCTGCTTCTTCCAGTATCTCGAAACCTGGTGGTCTCTTACTCTCAGGAGAACTAAGCACACTAACAATTGGTTTTGTCGTTTTGTTTGCTGCATCAACTATCCTTGTGATTGGCATTCCTCCGCCAATATCTTCCTGATAATTCGGTGCAAAGACAATCATGAGTGCATCATAACTATCTTCATTCAGTATGAGTTTGAATGCGTCTGCGAAGATTTCTGGTTGTGCCCAACCTTGTGCAAGAAGATCAATTGGATTATTGATATCAATATGGACTGGCATACCCAGCATTTCTTGGATTTTTTTTACACTTTCTTCAGATGGTAATGGCATATCAGCACCGTTCATTTCAAGTGTTTGAGCTGCAATAAGAGCAATACCCAGGGTGTGAGTAACAACAGCCACTCGATTTCCATTAGGTCTATTCTTGCAGATAGATATGCAGTATGCAGTATCTATCATTTCTGCAACTCCTCCCACTTCAATTCCACCACTTTGCCTGATAGCTCCAGTGTATATTTCTGCATTTCCTGCAAGACTACCAGTGTGGCTTAATGCAGCATTTCGTGAAGCCTGAGTTTTTCCAACCTTGAAGACAATGACAGGTTTTTCTTCTGTTGTAATTTTCATTTCATTTGCCATTTCTCTGCCATATTCAGTCCCCTCAACAAAGAGACAGATTATATCAGTTTCAGCATCTTCTCTAAGATAATGCAACATATCATGAAAATCAACATTCACTCGATTTCCTACACTTGCAAATTTTGAGACTCCTAATCCTCGATCTGATGCTTGGTATAGCATTGATCCAGTCACACCTCCACTCTGGCTGATCATTGCAACTTTTCCTACTTTAAGTGGAACTGGATGGGGGAAGAAAGTGGCATTTAGTCTGATGGTGGGATTTCCTGCACCAAGGCAATTTGGACCAATGACTGCGATGTGTGCTCTGTCAACAATATCTTTCAATTGATTTTGGTGTTCAATACCAATTTCTCCTAGTTCTTTGAATCCCGCAGAGAAAATGATTGCTCCACCTACGTTTGCCTTTGCACAATCAGTTAGTGCTGGAAGAACTTGTTGAGGACCAACTGCAATCATGGCAAGGTCAACAGTTGAATTGATTTCACTAACACTTTGAGAACATGTTCTCTCTCCGATTTTTTTCAGTCGAGGATTTACTGGAAAAATCTCACCTTCGAATCGTTTCAAAGCCTGAAGAGTTAGAGCACCTAGTTTTTCTGGTTTATCAGAAGCTCCCACTACTGCAATAGAATCAGGTTTGAATAATCTATCCAAGGACTTGTTTTTCCAAGACATTTTTGATTCTCCCTATTGATACAATTTGATGAGATGATTCATTTTTGTGAGAATAATCCGATTAATCTCTCGACGCGCCTGTTCATAGTCTTCCAATTCGACTACAGGAATATTGCGTTCATTTGCAAGTTCTATCATATACTCCTGTATCATTCTTGTTGACGTGAATTCTCTCTCTCGTACACTCATATCAGCGGTAACAGACCTAAGTCTTCCCATCTCATTTTTACTGACAAACATTGTTCTGTGTAATTCTCTATTAGGATTAATCATGATTTCAAGAATGCCTTCATTTAGTTCTTGTAGTGTCCCAGGTTGGATATGAACACCTTCGATTACTGCATCTGCTCCTTCTGAGATAATTCTCTTAGTCATGCTGATAATCTGTGGTGCAAGTAATTCACATTGAGCAATATACCCTCGAATGATTGGGTTTAGATCCTCAGGCCCTGATTGGCAGAATTCGAATGCCTGATATGTATGGCAATGAAGTTCAGGGTGTTCTTCTTTTGAATAGATATTTCGTAGAACTTGTCGAATTGTGTCAGTGCTAATGAATCGCGTTGATGATATTGCTTGATTTAGACCAAGAGCTATCATCGATTTGCCTGTTGCTGAAGCTCCTTCTAGAACTACTATCAGGGGAGGTGCCTTTTCATTCATCCTTCGAATATTTTCATAGCTGATTATTGTGTTGAATGAACGAATTATATCGGATTCTCCCTCCCTGAATCTATCTTTAACAAAGGAAATTAGCTCGGATTCTGTTAATTGTTTATCTTTGCAATTCCTATCCAATAACTGCAGAATGATTGCAGCAACCATTCTATCATTTGCTCCACTAAGTTCTAAACGTCCTTTCAATATGGATAAAGGATATGGGATAATTGCATCTTGGAATTTTATCTTCATCACTCTGACACCTGAATATCAGTAACATAGGTTAACAGACTCAAAAGGAATTCTGTTCTACTTCATTTTACTACGATTTTCTATAGTAACTGCTTAGTTCAAAATGATTTACGCCCACAGAATTTTCGTACTTGCCTATCTGCTTCACCATCAAGTGTCCTACCAGTTGACGAACGAGTTCTGGGTTTACGCTTTTGTCTTCCCATGAAAGGTCTACTCATATCCAATTGCTCGTTCAAATTCTCTATTTCAATCAAGGATTCGATGAGTTCTCCTCTTCTTCCTCTTGATAAGGACATACATTCATCATAGATTGTGATCGACCCATTAAGAAGCGTGTAGGTCTTTCCTTCCTCTACTGCATCAATGTCATCATTCCAAAGGGTGAGATCAATTATTGCAGTATGGTCTCCAACAATGCAATTTGCTATCTCGAACTTCCTTCCAGATGTTTTCTGAGTAACAATTCTTGTCCTACCTTTCTTCAAGACCTTGAATCGCGTATTGACTGCCTGAATCATTTCTGTCAAGTCAGATATTAAAGTCCAATCAAGCGACTCCAGTTTCTCTTGAATTCCTCGTAGGTGTGTCAATAGAAGAACCTCATATTCAGAGGTTTATTCTCCTTTTGACTAATGAACCCCTACAAAATTACTTGTGAATCTCCTTTAGAGCAAGTGTCAACTGTTGAAGTCCCTTGATGAGTTCTTCTTGTTCTCCACCGAAACCAAGTCGGAAATATCCATCTAACTCCATCCTCGACCCCGGAACAGTGAATGTCTTATATTTAGTTACGAGAAGCTTGCAGAGTTCATCTGTACTGCCGCCTCGAACCAATCTGGGTGCTCCTACAACTCCACTTTTTGGTTCAATCCATTCTAACCAGGATTGGTCATCCATCCAGTCTTTGACAATCTTGAAATTCGAAAGCATTTGTTTCCTGAGTTTTTTCAAGAGTTTCTCTTTATTCTCCAATATCCTTTTGGAGATTGCTTCTCCTACTGATGAGTTGCAGATTGTTACTTGTTCACGTACCGCCCTGATTGCTTCAACAATTGAAGTATCTGCAACGACCCATCCTATTCGAATACCTGGGACACCCCAAGTCTTCGACATGCTAGTAAGACTGATAGCGTAAGGACTCAGAGTTGCTGCAAGAGGTGGAGGTGTATCAAACATCATATCACGGTAGGTCTCATCTACCATTAAGTATGCATCAGCTTCCTCCGCGATTTCTATTGCTTCTTTCAATTCATCCTCGGTAATAACAGAGCCTGTTGGATTGTTGGGATGAGTGAGGGTGATCAATCTGGTATTAGGTTTGATCATCTTTCGTAGTTCATCAAAATCTGGTCGAAACTCGTTCTCCCAATGAATTTTGAATAGAGAATGGTCTCTTTCAAGAGATCTCGGAATTTGGTATAGTGATGGGTAGGTCGGATGTTCAATAATCACATGTTCCTTCGAACCTATTAGATGTCCAAGAACTGCAAAATTACCTTCACTTGCTCCAGTTGTCACTGCGACATTCTCACGCGATAATCCATCGTATTGCTTAGCAATTTCCTTACGCAGTTCTGGATGTCCTAGGTGATATCCATAACGGAGTTCAACTTCGTTTAGATCTAACTTAAGATCTTTCACAGTGAAGAATTTCATCCCACTTTCGCCAATATCATAGTCGACTTCAAACTGGTATTCATCAAACCAGACCTCAAGAGGCATTCTTTCAAAGACCACAATATTCACCGCCATCCAATTTCTGTATACCACAATAAATAGATTCGTAAATAACACGATTGATAAGGTGCCATTCACTAAGAATATTATCCAAATTAATGTGGGAAATTTCTAATGACCTTGCGAATTCTCATCGTAGATGATGAACCAGCGATTCATGAAGTAATGGCTTCTTATCTAAGGAAATTTCTTGATGATTTTGAAATCCTAACTGCAACAACAGGAACACAAGCAATTGAGAAAGCGACTTCCAGCATTGATTTATCCAGTCCAATTGATTTTGTTCTTATGGATCTGAAAATGCCCGATATGAATGGACTTGAATGTACAAAACGACTAACTGAGATGGGCATCAAGAATATCCACCTTCTGACTGCATATTTTGATACAGAATCCCTAAAAAAAGCGGTAGAAGTTGGAGCAAAAGGTGTTTTGAAGAAAAGTGAAGGATTTGCTTCAGTTGCTAAAAAAGTAGCAAATATAGTGCGTGGAACCCGCGAACCTACTCCAACAAGCAACCCTAATTAGGTCCCCAAAACCCTTAACTGTTCAAATTTGCTGACATGAAAAAGTAACGCTATTGCTGGAGTTGAATTTAGAATATGCGTCGATCACCTTCAAAATTGTTATTTATCGGATTTATGACTCTGTTCCTTGTAATGATGATTGGTGGATATAGTTCACCCACCACTACTGCGCAAATCCCTGTAACTGATGCAGATTTTGTGAACGATGGAACATTGTATGTATATGCGAGTCTTGATGGAAAGAATCTCAAAGATTCTCCTCAAGGTGACCCTGTCATTATCAATATGGAGGATCCAATGATTCTCTATCTTCAGATCAATGTTTCTGAATCACTTACTCAGGATCTGAATATGAGTGGGTCAATAACATTCTACTATCAAGGGATCCCTATCTTTCCCATTCAGATAGTTGATTATGACACCAATTCTTCTTGGATTCATGTTTCTCACGATTCAGCAATTCCTGTCATCGAGTCACCGATAGGCCTCGGTGAAGCATTTAGTTATAGTGGCTTCAAATTGGCAACAGGTGTTTTCCAAGCATCAATTGATTTTCATTATTATGTTGAAGGAGATCCGGTTACTGAGCATATTGTTTCTAATCAATTCTTTTTCAAAATTGATGCTACACCACTTGAAGTGATAACATCAGTCGCAGGTATTTCTGCTGGCATTGCTACTGTAGGTGCAGTTGTTGGTACTGGACAAGGACTGTGGTCTCTCTTTGAAGGAATTAAGACTGCTTACAAGCTTAAAGGAATACACAAGAAAGCATCAGAGTTGAAATCTCTACCAAATCTTACAGTTGTAGGTGCCTTACCTCTTCTCTTCTCCATGTTAGCCGGAATGGCAAAAATGGGGAAGAAGAAAGATAAGGACGGCGAAGAAAAGCAAGAAAGTGGTGTCAGTGAGTATATAGTTCGTCAACGTTTACGCGAAGTGGCTCCTGATGCTTGGCCTGGAGACAAATGTCCTAAATGTAGGAGAGGTTGGAATAAGAAGACCGACTTTTGCAAGAAGTGCAACTTTACTCCAGACGATGCTCGTGTTTACTATGCAGATTTACTCTCGTCAAAAGTGCCAGTTGCTCTGAAGGTTCTAGGTAAGAAGAAATCTGTAGACATTCGCACACTGGCAAAGAAGACAAAGTCAACTGACTATAATGCTGGAGTCCTTGCTGCTGCAATGGTAGATACAGAAGTAACAGAGATCGTTAAGGTGGGAACTCCACTCCGAAGCTTTGTGATGAATATTGCTGGACTTGCTTTCCTTGTTATTACTTGGCAGCAACTTCTTGGAGACAGTGCAAGCAGCTTACAGACATCACTGACTCTAATTGGAGCTGCAATGTCATTGGCAATAATCGTTGCTCTATATGTGAGTCGAAAAACTCAGGTCGAGAAATTCCATGCTACTGCTGATGATGGTGAAAAACCGATGCCGGTTGAAGAAGCAGCAACACCTGAAAAAGAGGTTGATGAAGATTATCCTGAAGAAGAAGACATTCATCAACCTGAAGAATCTGAAACATTAGAGGAATCTCCCGAATTTGAAGATGACATCCACGAAGATTATGAACCTGAGATCTCTGAAGATGACTATTCGGATGAAGACAACGAATCCGAAGAGTAGGATAACTGCAGATAAAGAAGGGGTGGATTAGTTCCACCCCTCATTCTTCTAATCTAGTGAAGAATCTGATTCAGTTTCAATATCACTATCTAGTTCTGCTTCTTCCTCACTCAAACCAGGTTCAACTGACGGGCCACTTCTTCTCCTTGCAGCACTTCCTGCTTTATTTATGACTTTCACAATCTTTGATGAGATGAATGGAATTACAACCAAGAAAGTGACAGGCATTAAGACAATCACACCAAGTTGATAACTCTGCAAGAAGTCCATTGTTGTAACAGCTGCAGCTCCAACGACAACCAAGAACATGAGGAACTTAATCCTAATTGATGAACTGTATCTGTTCACCATAGTTTCTCGTTCATCCTCCATTATGCTCTTTGGTGTATTTGCTTTCTCCATCTTCTGAAGTTTCTTTAGACCTGTGCTGACCTCTCTATACAGATTCACAACCACTACCAGAATTGATGAAAGATATGCTGTGAAGATTGTAGTCATGATCACTGGAATGCTAATGTCTCCAAAGACAAAGGCATCATCAATCATGTACGCCTTGAACCAGTCTATTTCTGTCCCATAGGTGAGTATTAGAATTATCACTACTGGAACAAAGAAGAGGTGCCAGAGACCAGCTATCATTCTCTTTCTATTCAAAGAACCTCTTATCATGACAGCTGAAACTGCATCTCTATATAACCAGAGACCATAGAGTAGTACTGATGTTCCAAGCAGTACAACCGTTAGAATCAAAGCTCCTCCATATTCACCTATTGAATAGAACCACATCGAACCAATCAATCCCGCTGCACTTGCTAGAACTATGAGAATATAGAGTCTATCCATTCGCTTAACGGATTTCTTCAATTCCTCTATAGTCGAACCAGTTCTTCGCATAGTCGGTGCCAGTCGGAAATAAAGGAACATCCCAATGAGACTAATGAGAAATGAGATTGCAGCAAATGACGAAAGTGTATCAATAGTCATCACTCCAATGTCAGGAGCAGCAACATCTAGATAGAACTGATGAGTCAATTCTTTCGGTTGTACTGATTCTCCTGCAACTTGTATTGTGACATTCTTATACCCATATCCTTCCGAATCGGGGAGAAATTCAAAGAACACCATATACGTGCCAACCTGGTCAGTTTCTTCAGCCATCGCTGTTGGCATATTCAGAGTAGTAACTAACACTTCAAGACCTGGAACAGGATTACCATAGGCATCTATCACAGTAATTGTAATCCAAAGTGGTGCTCCTTGTGTAGGTGTGCTAGGATTGTAAAATACAAAGAGTTCCAATACTCCAAGAATGGTGATATTTCCTTGAATTGGTTCGCTTGTTTGAATATCTTCATGGGTTATCGCTGCTGTGTACTGGTATTCCCCAGGTGCCCATCCAACTGTAGTGATGTTTGTTCTATAGAGTCCCGGTGCGATTTCCATTAATCGGTAAGAGAGTGCCTTAACATAGATAGTTACTGACGCTCCTTGTACAGGTCGATCTAAGTAATCTCTCAGGACCATTTCGAATGTTGTTCGCTCTCCTTGAACAACTATCCAATCTCCCTCAGGAAAGACTGTAGCAGATGCGGCCGCATCAGAGTAGGCTCTGATTGTGAAGTTATTTCTTATCCAGAAATTCGCATATGTTGTACTAATGCTGACAGTGAAGTTATTGGGACCCAGTAGGAAATCTGCTGGAACGAGGAAATTATAGTCTGGACTTCCATCTGCATTCGATTGCGAGTATATGGTTCCATTAATGTTGATAGAGACCAATGTACCTGTTGAGAATATAGGACCGTATTGGTCTCTAACAAATACATGAATATCGAATGTTGAACCACCTTCAACTCGAGTATCGTAGAAGACATTTGGCTTGAGGTCTCCAAGTACATCAAACTCAATCTCAGTTACATATGGACCATAGAGAAACTCTTTGTCTACGTGGAGTTCAAATGTCTGATTTCCTAGACCTAGGGTGATGTTATGATTGAAAGTATAACATCCTGGATTTGATGAACTTTCAATCAAGGGGAATCCTTTTACTCCACTTCTTAGTGAGACCATCGCTCCAGTGATTTCATTCCCATAGGGGTCGGTTATGTTAAACCATGCCATGACCGGTTCATTTTGTTCAGTAATAACTGGGAAGTTGGTACTAACTATCAGGTCTGAGGTGAGGATTTGTGTAGTGACAATTTTTTCATCCATTCCGACCCCTGTTCCATACAGGTGTGTTGCAGCAGCTGATACGTTATGATTTCCTGCTTCAATATCTAGTTCAGGAACTGTAGCAACATAGTACGGTCCTGATTGTGTTGCTGATTGACCTACACCGCCAAAAGTGACTGAAACTGTTGCATCCCGTACTGGTCGACCTACATTGTCTTGGACAAGGACTTCCACTGTCATATCCTCACCTTGGTTGATGAGGTCTGGTGCTTGAACAGATACATGTAGATCACTTAGAACTGTGACAGCATCTGGAAAATCACGCAAGTAGGTATGGTAAAAATCATGACCAACTGATAAACTTAGATCCACAGGACCCATTGGCCATGTTGCATCAGTTTCAGCATGATACAAGCTGGATGGCCAATCAAAGTAAAAGCCAAAGGTATTCTCTGCAGGTCCTTCTGGATTGATGTAATGAGCAGTCATGTAAATTGATGCATCTGATATTAGCTCCCCATAGCAATTCTCAACTGTCACATTAGCTTTGAATGTTTCACCTTGTTCTATTACTGATGCAGAATATGTTGTGTGAACATCTAGAACATAATGCGTATCTAGATTTCTCACGACTCCCAAAATCATAGAATTAGTTGATGCAAATGGATAACCACCGATCTCAACACCAGGAATTGAATCAATGTTCCCAATTACTAGTGGATTGTACATTTCACCAACTCTGGTTGTCCATTCTACCTGTCCATTGAAGGAGACTGATGTCAGGAGTTCGTCTTGGTCTGTAAACAAGACAAACTCATCTTCGGTGTCACCATCAAAGTCAGCAAAAGTCGAACTCAATGGATCAGCACTTGTAACCGTAGTTACCCAAAGAGGTGATAATGTGGTAGATGGCGCTGCCAGAATGAGTTCACCTGAAGCAAGTAGTATGAATAGTTCATCGCTTGCATCTCCCTGTGCATCGAATGAATCGAGATACGCTATTGATTCGTGAGGAATCTCATAAATCGGAGTTGCATTCAAATCAGTCGTTGTACCTTCGAAAACAAAGATACGGACTGTCGAATCAACTCCCTGCCAATAATTGATACCTGCGACAAACTCCTCTCTACCAGATGTAGCATTATATTTTGAATCAAGGACTATTGACTCAATCTTTGTATTGCCTGGCCAATTTATGGGAAGTGATTGAACCAGAGCTAGAGTCACAGTGTTATAAATGTCAATTTGTTGTGCGCCTCTAATTACGCCCATGTAACTCTGTCCAGAAATCGGAGATTTCGCGAATCCAAAAGATCTGGGAGTATAAGCCCAATCGTACGAATGGCTAAGTTCTACCTGTGACCAAACAAGGTGATTATCCAATTTCAAAATGGATTGAGGATTAGTAGCAGATACAAGATAAAGCTCTTCGTATCCATCCTGATTGTCATCATATACTTGCATGAATTCAAAATCTTTGTATGGAAATGGGCATGTGCCCTCATCAATTAGAGATAAATCAACACCAGAATAACCATGATGTATAAGGATTGAAGTGCCAGAATAATAGTACTCTAGGACTATAACATCTAAGACGTTATCTCCATCCAACATTGCTGTAAATACAGCGAAATTATCGAGATATTTTGGTGGTGCTATACTAATTGAACTTAGGTTCTCTCCATATTGAGAATACTGATTTAGTGTGATATTGTCTTGTCCATTCTGTCGTTCAATAGTGTAGATGACTGAACTACCATCTGATAGGTTTCCGACGTCAGATTGATGAACACTTTTGTAAACATAATCTGTAGCTGAGTAATCCGATTGCCAAACAAAATCACCTGAGACAGAGAACCTCAACGGATCTGTTTCATTTCCTAACTGTCCATAATTTTGATAGATATCTTGAGCACCAAAAAAGTACTCATATTCTCCTGGAATTAAATCACCAACAAATGCGAAATAACGCCCTTCAGAATGTGATTTGAACATTTCATCTTGTGGTTGGATCCATGAACTACTACCTGGTTCTTTTATCCAGAGATAGACATGTTCAACATCTGATATTTCATCGATTTCAACACTTATTGTAATATAATCATCAAGAATAGTTGGATGCAATGGATCTATTGGTAACTGAATTATGTTTGGTGCAACTATATCACTTAGAACTAGATATACATCTTCATTTATTCTACAGAATATGTCCTCTCTATTATCTGAGTTGACATCTATACTGAGAATCTGATGTCCTCCAGGACTCATTTGAATATCAATTAAGTCTACTAGATGTGTGTAATTTCCATCTGCTCCACTTATTGTACCTAATGCTCCAAGAGTGGTTCCAACAACTACATCATCGATGGAATCAATATCAACCTGACCTACTACAACTGCTTTTGAATTGAAAAGGTAAACATTAGGCGCTTGATGAATTGCTGATCCATCTGTACCATTTCTGAAGAATGCAGCTTCTGAGTAACGACTGACAACAACAAAGTCCTCTTGTGAATCTAGATTGAAGTCTCCTGTTGCAATGAACTTGTTTGATCCTGTAATTGTGTCAACGAGTTGTGAGTAAATCACACCTAAAGCAAGTCCATCATAGACTCTTGCGTAGCCAATATAGTCAATCGTAATTATCTCATCTAATCCAGATCCATGTTTGAAAACAACCATATCTTCAATGGAAGTACTCACTATTGTACTTATGACCTGAGTCCCATCCGCTTCAACAACTGTGATATTCCTTTGACCTGTTGTCCCTGCTGTGTTATATACTGCAATAGCATCAGTGGTCAAACTTGTAAAGTGACCAACTGCTACTCCATATGTGTAATCAGTTAGAAATGTACCAATAGTTGTATTTGAATGAACATCCAATGTGAGAAAATTATCACGATTATTTGTATTTTGAATCACTAAGTCAGGATATGTATCGCCATTGAATAGTCCAAATCCTTTTACTGTAGGATATGGGAATGGCATTTCGTATTCAGAAACTATTCCATTATTCAAATCTACCATGAGAAGGTAGTATTTTAGATTGACATAATTTCGAAGGAAAAATTCTGTACTCCCATCTAAATCCACATCATATCCTGTGAGTCCATTTCCACTCAGTTTGTTACCTGTAGGAAGGGCAATATCCAAAGTTACATCATTAAACAGGTCGACGAAGTATAAGGTACTCGCAGCTTCCACAACATATGCAAATCCAGTATACCCCGAAACAGTTCCCGTTGCAATTGGCTGGTTTGTATCTGGAAGTCTATATTGGATGATATTTCCTGTAATAGTCGATTGTGTTTCCATTTTGGGTTCCATTGCTAGATATGAGTTCGAACTTGGACCCACATTCATTGATAATGGGAGTAGTAAGATGAATAGTGCGAGTAGTATTGTCATAGCACGGATGATATTCATACTTTCACTGCTCATTGATTTAGACTCTGGTCTGAAAGGACTAGGTGTCCTAGAAGCAAATACAGATGGTGACATGCAAATCTCTCCTCAGTTTGATTCGCAGATTGATTCTTGCCTCATTGCACGTAACCAACGCGAATCAACAGCATCAGCAATCCTCAACTTCAAGCCTTTTATCAGTTCTGAAAAACCAGTCAGCATTTTTCTACAATGCAAAACATTCAAGTTGGGCAATGAAACCACGAAAAGACTAAGAAACCGAAATATTCGGAGAATTTGACAATGGTTGAACATATTGCGATTATTGGCTGTGGTGCAGCTGGTGCAACCGCTGCTATGCAGGCAAGGAAATTTAATCGAAATGTAGAGATCTCCCTATTCAATGCTGAATCATACTCACAGTATTCACGTTGTGGGTTACCATATACGATCTCTGGAAAAGTGAAGACATTCGATGACCTTATTCTGATGCAACCCGATGCTTGGAGTGGGCTCAAGATTGATGCTAAATTTAGCACCATCGTGACTGAGATAGATCACAAAGCTCGTGTACTTACTTTTGAAGGCCCTGAAGGAAAGGGAACCCAAAAGTATGATGCGCTTATTTTCGCGACCGGTTCTGAGAATGCAGATCCTCCCATCAAAGGTCTGGACAAGAAGAGAGTATACGGTCTACGTACATTAGATGATGCAAAATCACTTGCTGCTGAAGCTGATAAGGCTAAGAAAGGAGTGATAATAGGTGGTGGCTTAGTTGGAATGGAAGCTGCTGAAGCATTTCATGAACGTGGCCTTGATGTTACAGTTGTTGAATTCCTCCCCCATGTTCTGCTAGCAATGGTAGATCCTGATTTAGCTGAAATTGTTGAAGAACACTGTAGAGAGCATGGATTAAAGATCCTTAACAACACCGCAGCCCAAGAAATCACCGGTGGAGACTCTCCAAAAGGTGTTCTTGTCAAGAATCGCTTAACTGAGGAAATAACTGAAATTCCTGCAGATTTTGTAGTAGTTGCAACTGGTGTCCGCCCGATCACAAAACTTGCCGAACAAATAGGTGTTGAAATTGGTAAGACTCGCGGAATTATGACCAATGATAAAATGATGACCAACCTACCTGATGTCTACGCTGTTGGTGATTGTGCAGAAAATATTGAATTCATCACTGGAAGACGCTGCTCTGGTGGATTAGGAACCCTTGCTGTTCGAGAAGGCCGCGTTGCAGGTATTAATGCAGCAGGCGGAGATGAACGTTTTCAAGGTTGTATAGGCGCTAAGGTGACAAAGCTATTTGGATTAGAGATTGCTAGTACTGGTCTAACTGAAGATCTAGCTAACCGTTACGAGATTCCAATGGTTAAAGGTTCAATAAAGGGTAGCACCAAACCTCATTACTTCACTGGTGGACAAGAACTAAAGGTAAAGACCTACTTCAACAAAGAAACAGGTAAGCTTGTAGGTGGCCAACTTGTTGGACTTGAAGATGCTGCAATGAGAATCAATGTGATAACTCTAGGTATCCAAAATAATATTGACGCAAAACAGCTCTTTGATTTTGAGAACTGTTATGCACCAGCAATTTGTGATACTTGGGACCCCCTAGTACAATCAGCTGATGCGGCAAGAAAACGATTAAAGATCTAGATTAGTTATCAGTAATAATTGGGATATTATTAATCGCAAATTGGAACGAGCTCACCTGTGTTGGTGAGCTCGCAACCAACATAATCTGAATTAGTTGTGAATCTCTTTTTGAAAACTCATTTATGGCTTTCACAATTTCCTCTGCTATCTCCCAAGTAGGTAATCGAGCAACTTCAAGTCCCATCGTAAAGAATCCAATTCGACTTGCTTTAATCTCTTCAGCACTATAAAGAGCATTAATCGCAGCTTTGTAAATCTCCTTTCTTCTGTCTGGATTTGATAGGGTGATTGCTGGCCAATGAATAACATTCTCTGCATCACTAGCCTCTTTAACTGTGATTCCTGTACCACTTGTCGATGTAGTTATTATCCCTGCTCCGACTGGTGGCACACCAAGCGGAATGTCTAGAGCCTTCACAACTATATCAAGTTCAGAATCATCAAATCGACCAAGGGTAATGGCCACCTTGATTTTTCCAAAGAGATGATTTTCCACTTTGTCTACTCCTGAAGTTCATCAAGTGCTTTCCAATAGTTATCACAGACTTGTTTTCTAAGACCTACTAGGGTTATTTCTCTTACTGATTCAGATGAGAGCGCAGAGCGTAATATTCCTGTCAATATTGCCTTAGCAGAGTCATATTCACTAAGACCACCTACTCCTGCGCCAATAGCTGGAAATGCAAGTGATTTAAGATTGTACTCTGACGCAATTTCCAAGGCTTGTTGAACAGAGGCCGTTACATAATGTTGAGTTGCTCTTCCACCTGGAGGCATCCCAGCACAGTGAATCACATATCTTGCAGGTAATTTTCCCCCTGATGTAATAACAGACTCTCCTGGTTGTATCGGACCTTGTGAAATTGCTTCTCTCTCAATCTCTTTTCCACCTCTGGCTTTTATTGCACCAGCTACACCAGATCCCATCCAGAGGTCAGAATTTGCCGCATTTACGATCGCATCAATTGCTAGGTCAGTAATATCTCCAATATGCGTTCGAATAATGATATTGCCCAGTCTTCTTTCCAATGTGTCTTCTCCACAAAGCTTGGATACTGTAATTACAGAGTGTTTTCGTAAAAGGTTACTGCCCGACAACCTTTTTGGATGATTCTTCAAGCTATGGTTGGCGAGAAAACTGAGTGATATTAATGATGATGAGTTACAGAGCTTGATTGATCGATATGGTAAACCAGTGACACATCATTTCTCTGTAGACTTTCTGGACTTTGAATGCGAACTAGTAAAACATACGAGGGAGAAAGGACGTCTACATGATATCACCTGTTTCATTCAGGAATCTGAAAACAAGTATGTAGTAATTCAGAAAAATCAGTATGCCAATACTGGAATCTATAGAGCTCCTTCTGGTGGTGCAAAGATAGGCGAGTCTCTTGAAGATGCTGCCTTTCGTGAGATGTATGAAGAAACAGGGCTTGAGGTTCGATTACTAAAATTTGTACTTGATATGTATCTTGATCTAACTTGTGATAGAGAAGTGATTCCATGGAGGTCTCTAGTCTTCCTTGCAGAACCCTATGGAGGAATAATGAAGCCAATTGATACCTACGAGATCTTTGATGTAACTGTGATGAGTAAAGAGCAATTGCTTGGAGATGTCGACAGACTTATGCGTGAGTCAGGATGGGGCGGGTTTGCATACAGGTCTTTCATCACAAGGAAATTTTTTGAACGTCTTGATGAATTACATATCAAGTGAGTGTTACTCAGATTCTAATTGTGGTTGATTTGATAAGAACTAGAGCAGAGGAAACTTGACAGGCTGAGTTTTTTAACGACAACATCAAACTCAATCACTCAACTTCCTTACCCCACTACCCTGTGCATGTCTTCTGCTCATAATTTTTCATATTCAATGATATTAGATATATATCATGGTCTCTAATAACGCTGCTCGATGCCAAATTATGTCGTTTTTTATTAATTATGTATCTGGATACACAAAGCTCCTAATGAGCAACAAAGTATATTAGCTCTTTACGCACTGGAAAGTTCTAACAGGTAGGGACTATTATCATAAAGATGCTTTAGCCTCTGCCTTAAATCCAATCTATTCCAATTATTCAGTCACAACTGAATGAGGAAAACATTCCTATTCCTATAGGAGGAAGCTAAGTGGAAAGAAATCAGCTACTTGCGATCGTTGTTATTGTAGTTGTTGTCGCGGGTGCAGGAGTTGCATTTGTCTTTATGCAGCAGCCATCTAGGCCGCCAGAGAATACTCTGATATGGGAGACAATCGGCAATCCTGACTATATGGATCCGCACATGAACTATGAGAACTTCGGTTCAACAGTACATTATAACATATACGAGACGCTATACACGTATCCGTGGGATAGCGATGTAACCGACCCATCCGTTCCATTGCTGGCAGCATCAGCTCCAGTATATGCTGACGGTGGTAAGAATATAACAATCACACTACGAACAGGTATTACCTTCCATGATGGTACACCTTTCAATGCTAGTTGTGTCAAATGGAATTTTGAGCGTGCAATGAAGATCTTCTACCCAGACGGTCCAGTTTGGATGCTTGCAGAGCCCATTTTGGGTGGTGCAGCAGTTGAAGATGCAGCTTATTCAGAAGGTCCCTCATCACCAGAATTCAAAGCAGCTTTTGATAACTGGGTTGAAACTTCAGATTCAATCATTGTACTTTCTGAAACTCAAATTAGATTCCGACTAGCTGAAGCATATCCCCCATTCATTGCTGCATTGACCTACGAAGTCGGTGCAATAATGAGTCCTAGCTACGTCATTGCTCACGCAAGCGACGCCGCATTGGCTACTTGGGAGGCATATGGTACAGACTACGGTGAAATTGACAACTGGATGATTGAACACACCTGTGGTACAGGTCCTTACATGCTCACTAATTGGGTTCCCGATCAGTACATTGAGTTGGACCTCTTTACAGACTACTGGAGAACTTCCACTAGCACAGGAGCTGGTTCACTCGAGAAGGTCTTCATCAGGACAAATGAAGATGTCAACGGTAGATCATTGAATCTTAGGACTGGAACAACTGATACTTGTTACTGGCCAACAACCAATGCTCTAGACATCTGGAATCCTGACACCGGTAACTCAACCGATGCTAACATCTATGTATCAACTGGTGGCGCAAGCTACACAGTCATGTTCTTCGGATTCAACATGGGTACTTTCAACACCACCGCTGGTGAGGTTATTAGAAGCCCATACGCAAACAAGGCTTTCAGACAATGCTCATCCTATGCATTCGATTATGATGCATTCATGGACGCAGCAGTTAATGGATTTGGTATCCAAGCTAAGGGTCCAATCCCATTCGGAATGTTCGGCTATAATGCAACAAGCTACTTAGCTGAATATGACATCGCAACTGCTGTTGACTACTGGAATGAAGCTATGAATGATCCATTGTTTGTAGAGACTCTCGCAGACATGGACTACACAATTACCATCTACTATAACAGTGGTAACACTGTTCGTGCACAGGGTTCACTCCTGCTTGCTGATGGTCTGAGTCTAGTCTTAGAAAATGCTGCAGCAAACACTACCGGCCTTGGTACAATGAGTTTCAACACCCAAGCACTTGAGTGGTCAAACTATCTTGATCATATCAGGAACCGTCAGATGCCTATCTTCTTCGTCGGTTGGGCACCAGATTACGCAGATCCAGACAACTATGTCTATCCATTCTGTTACGATCTTGGTACCTACGCTCAGAGAATCGGCTTCAACAACAGTGAAGTCAATGATGCCTATGAGGCAGCAAAGACCGAAACTGATGCAAGTGCCAGAATGGCGTACTACAACACCATTAATGACATCTGTGCAGAAGAAGCTCCATACCTTTGGGTCTATCAGGCTACTGAGTTCAGAACTTGGAGAGCATGGCTACACGGTGATGGTTTGGTCTACAATCCAATGCATGGATTCTACTTCTATCACATGTACAAGACGTACACAACTTAATCGATAGAGTTAGAATACAAAATTTAGATGCAGAGGCTTTTGCCTCTGTCATCCTTTCTTTTTTTCTTTCAATTCAATGCTTTTCCATTGAATCTAATGACCATATACTAAGGTATATCTCAAAATTCTCCTAATTAATGAAGAACAATTCCTTTGCGCTGTAAAGAATGATTATATTCAAACTATCATGCAAAATCAAAAGTGATGGTGCGTTTATGAAGAACATAAAATCCCTCCAAGTCAAAGAACTCCTGACAAGATGGTGGACTGAACGATGGGTTCGAGCAATTGTTCTGATGCTAATACCAATTGGAATAATCGATACTATCTACACCATTGCTATTGCTCAGGTGTATGGAGTGCAAGCAGAATTCAATCCAATCACTCGTTGGCTACTTGAAGTAGGTCTCTGGTTTCCTTGGTCGCTTCTTAATATTGGAGGGTTCACACTATTTTGCATGATGGCTGGTTCTTACTATCTGCATACTCGTTTGAATCCTGGTGGACCTGATACGTTCTGGCTATCATTTGTCATAGCTTTGAGAGTAGCAATGGCAGGATACAATGTCACATTTCTCTATATGCCCTTCGTTGTTACAATCTATCCTCCTTTCTGGGTTGCTCTCTTTTCTTTCGCATTTACACTTTATAGCATGAATAAGCTATTGAAACGTCAACATGACTTGAGCTGGGCGCAAACTAGACACTCACTTTCTAGTAGGATGCAGAATTACAAGGATGCAAAGCTCATAGAATCTGCTGGAGTTCCTCAGGAGGAAGAATTAGATACCACAGCTTGGGAAAAAGAAGTTAAGCAGGAAATTAAAGAAGATAGATCGAAAGATCCAACCCCTCTATGGCAACATGCATGGATCAAAAGAGTGGCATACTTGACTGGTTCCGCACTCTCTTTTGTTCTGATGGGTGCGACAATTCAGTTCATAAGTGATTATTCAGGTTTGACTCAATGGAGTCAGCAACAAGGTCCATATTTTGTTCTAAATGAATTTACTGGACCTCCAGTCATGGCTTCTTTCCTAGCAATTATTTTCTTTATGGGACTCTCTCTTGCACTAATTATGAAAGCATTCTCGACAACTCAAGAATTCGATTTTTAAATTTAATAATCTAAAATGGTAAAATACAGAATATCTCTTTATGCTTAGAACACTGGATTATTAACTAGTGCAAAATGAGATAGTATGTGACCATTAAAACACGAGATAAGTGGAGACGAGTACGATGTCGACTAATGAAAAGCCTTTGTACCAGCATGTCTGGATTAAAAGGCTAATCTACATCTTTCTAGCAATTATGTGCTATCCCGCCATGACATTTACAATTCAATTCGTTAGTGATATCTCCGGATTGACATCATGGAGTCAACAGCATGGACCATACTTCGTTCTAAATGAAATAACGGGTCCTATTGTGATGGCCAATTTTATTTTCATCCTATTCTACATTGGACTATCAATGGCTTTTATTTTCAAAGCTTTTTCAGCATCAGATGAAATTCCAATTGAGTAGATTGAATTTTACAGATCATAATGATTAGGAAGAGTATTATCTCGCGACTGAATCTGTCCAATTGGTGTTACACCATTGAAGGACATTGCTGAATTTGCACTAGACAACTGCAGAAACCTTGGGGCCTTGTATGCTGACATTCGGATTGTGACAGTAAGGGATGAGGATATCTCCATCAAGCTTGGTAACATTTCAGTACTTGAATTACGAGAAACTATAGGGTTTGGTATTCGATGTCTTGCTAATGGTGGATTCGGCTTTGCAGGTTCATATGATATATCAAAGAATGAAGTGGAACGTGTTGCCGAACTTGCGGTGAAGATTGCTAAGGCTTCAGGGGCCACTAGAAAGAAGCCTGTAGAACTTGTTGATGTGAAAGCTGTAACTGATGATTATGCAACACCTTTCAAGAAAGATCCCTTTAAGGTTCCAATCGAAGACAAAGTAGGTCTTTTGATGGAGGTAGACAAACAATTAGGGGAATATAATCCTGAAATTATTAAATTTACAACGGCCGATTATAGGGGACACTCCGAAGATAAAATCTTCAGCAGCACTGATGGGGCATACATAACTCAGAAGATTGTATTCTGTGGAGGCGGATTTTCATGCATGGCTATGTCTCCTGGGTCTCCACCACAACGTCGATCCTATCCTGGTTCATTCAGAGGTGATTTCTCAACTAGTGGGTATGAGTTCTTTGAATCAAGAGAGTTACTTGAAAATGTGGAAAGAATAGCAGATGAAGCGATTGCGCTTACTACAGCTAAACAATGCCCCACAGAGAAATCCACAGTACTTCTTGATGGTCATCAACTCATGCTTCAAATTCATGAGAGTTGCGGACATCCTACTGAGTTAGACAGAGTTCTTGGAACAGAAGCTGCTTTTGCTGGTACAAGCTTTATGACTGTTGATCTACTTAATACGCTGAAATATGGAAGTGAGTCTGTAACAATTGTTGCTGATTCCACAAATCCTGGAGGTCTTGGAACCTTTGGTTATGATGATGAGGGAGTCAAGGCAAAGCGTATCGAGCTAATTAAAAATGGACTATTTGTCGGATATCAAAGCTCCAGAGAAACTGCAGCATTGATTGGTCTTGAAGAGAGTTCTGGAGGAATGCGTGCAGATGATCCACAGAAAGTCCCTCTTATCAGAATGGTCAATATCAATCTAGAACCAACTGATTGGAAGAGGAATGAAATAATTGAAGATACAAAGGATGGAATTCTTCTTTCTACAAATAAGAGCTGGAGCATTGATGACAAACGTCTCAATTTTCAATTTGGGACTGAGATTGGTTGGGAAATTAAGAATGGAGAAATTGGAGCTTTGATTAAGAATCCAACCTACACTGGTATCACTCCTGAATTTTGGGGAAGTATGGATGCGTCATCGAAAGATGATTGGCGTGTCTGGGGGACACCAAATTGTGGAAAGGGTCAACCTGGACAGGTTATGTATGTTGGACATGGTTGTGGGACTGCACGATTCCATGATGTTCGAATTGGAATCATGGGAGGGAAATAGAATGAAACAGAATCGAGACCTACTCCTATCAAAAGCAGAATTGGCAATCAAGGAAGCAATGTCCCAAGGCGCTTCTCAAGCTCAGTCTACAATTACACTCAGAACTATGGGTCTTACACGATTAGCAAATAGTATCATTGATCAAAATGTTGCAGAACATCATGCGAATGTTCGGATACTCATGTACTTTGGGAAAAAGAGTGGAGCTGTTGAATTTGAAGTATTTGATGACGATGATATTAAACGAGCTGTCAAAAAGGCGGCTTCATTGGCTCGCATCTCGCGCGAGAATAACGACTTCATTTCACTTCCCACAAAGAAGAGTTACTCATCCTGCTTTAATGTGGATGAATTAGTATGTGAAGCAACAAATGATGCAACTCCTGAATTGCGTGCTGAGAATGCTACACTTGCAATTGACACCGCTCATGAGGTTGATAAGAGAATAGATGCTGTAGCTGGATATATTGAGAGTGCGACATCAGAGCGAGTAGTTGTTAACTCCCTTGGGATCGAGGGATATGAAATGAGAACGACTTCCGATACTCAGCTTACGGTAATAGCAAGAGATAATGGGGAAGAGGCTGCTGGCTGGGCAACTGACGCAAGACGAGATATACGAGACCTCAATGTAGAAAATGTAGCGCAAACAGCAGCCCAGAAGGCAGCTGCTGGTTTTGGATTAAAAGACCTTTCACCTGGTGAATATGAAGTTGTCTTAGAACCTGCTGCAGCGACTGGGTTGATATTCTATACTTCACTCCTAGGATTTGGAGCACGACGTCATCAAGAGTTCATGACTTACTTACGGGACAGAATTGGAGAGAAAGTATTCTCTGAAAAAATAACTATGTTTGATAATTCGTTGGATTCTCGGTTGGTTGGTGCATCTCTATTTGATGATGAAGGTGTACCTCATCAAAAGGTCGAGCTCGTAAGCAATGGGATTGTAAAGAATCTCGTCTACGATACTATGACAGCTGGGAAGGATGGAGTTGACAGTACTGGTAACCATGCAAAATGGTGGGGTCCAGCTGAGCCTATTCCACGTCATGTTATTGTAGAAGAGGGAAATGCATCGGTTGAAGAAATGATATCTGAAACAAAAAGAGGTGTTCTTGTAACTCACTTCCATTACATGAATCCAGTGAATCCAACAGAAGGAGTTCTTACAGCATTGACTCGTGATGGAACATGGTATATTGAGGGTGGTGAGGTGAAGTATCCCTTGAGAACTTTGAGATTTACCGATGAGATACCTAGGTTCTTCAAAAATATCGACATTGTTGGAGAATATTCTAAGTTCAATACTCTCCCTCCATTCGGATTGGTTCCAGGGATGAAGTTGCCATCATTCAAATTTTCTGGTTCTAGTAAAGAGTGATCTATTGCTCTGATAGCTTCGATGCGAGTTCTTCGCAGTATTGGTCAAAAACACGAACTACTTTGAATTGGGTTTCCTTAGGACCATAAAGAAATGTGATATATTTCAACAATGCAAGATTATGAAGCATTGACACAGATGGTTCATTTCTAGAGAAGAAGTCTGCAATTCTCTCATTAATGATATTCTTTGCATTTTCAGTTCCTAGACGAATTGTCGCCTCATGTTTTATCTCGTAGATGCACTCGTCAAACTCGCGTATGTGCAAATATGTTCTAATTGGTCCAATAAGGAAATTTGCAGACAGCTCGTCAGTGAGATTCTCACTTCCAAGTTCTTCAACACTTTTATTGAATTCAACAAGGACTGCTTCAACATCGAAGTCTATCTTCCTGTTCACTTCCTCAAGGAATTTCCGATACTGTTTCTTTCGTATCAAATCAATATGCTGTAGGAACTCATTCTCAAAGGCTGCGATGATTTCACCTACGCCAGGAATTTTGATTTTCAATCGTTTATCACGGCTAAAAATAACATCTTCTTCTTCTGAATAGAACTGTAGGTTAATGAGAAATTTCACCATGAGTTCAAGTTGATCAGACAAATCGAATCTCCTGAAGACTGACTGATGATTATCCATATATCAATACTTACGAGGTCTCTAAACAACTTCAATTATTCTACTGGATTAAATACTGTTACCAAAGACATAGCCAAAACATGAGTCTCATTTGATTTTGATTTAATTTAGACAGTTCAATCTACCAACTGATAGTGATGGCATTTACTGGACAGACTTCCGTGCATCTCAAACATCGTGTGCATTGAGAAATATAAACAGGAGAAATTTGCCAATAGGATGGATCCCAAGGATCATCACCGTCGACAACCATATGATGGAGATGAAACACAGGTCGATCGCATTGTTTTAGGCACTTGGTGCATTCTCGTGGATCTATATCCCCTTTTGGTCCGCATTTTGAGTAATCAATCGAAATCTTCGTTTTCCCTTTCCTAACAGATATCATTGCATTTTCTCCTAATAGCGACCTGCTACTTGTTTAACATCATTACGTGGAACGAGAGTAAGTGCATTACGTTGACAGACATTTCTGCAGTTTCCACATCCATAGCACTTGTCTAAATCTACATTGACTATATTCTTTGTAGGACTAAAGCTCAAAGCTCCAAATTGACATGCACTAACACAATCTCTAAGTCCCTCACAAAGGTCCGGATTGAATTGAATGACATATTCTGATTTGTATAGAAGCCCTATGTCATAATCTTGCCGCATCCGTATTCCCATACAATTAGGATTCTCACAAGAGCAAATAGCTGTTATGTAGGGAACTGGATGAAACCAAACCGTGGAAACTAGACCTTGTTCAGAAAAGCTCTCGAGTATGCGAGTTGTTTCTTCCCGGTCCATTGGTCTCTTAACATTCTCAGGTATATAACGTGGTATTTTATCCGCAATCTCACTCATCACGCCAAATATGATGCAACGTGCATCCTTCTCTCCTCGACACATATATCGACATACGCAATAATTCAGAGTGAGTGGTTCAGCAGCAAGATTCTCTATGATGTAAGAAGCATCTTCAATTGGTAATACTTGGCCAAAATGCCCGTCAACACCTATATGCTTTCTTTTTGGTCCCTCGTTATGTAAGACACTGTTTATGATTCTCTTTACCACTCTTCCGATGATTGGTGTCTGAAGCTTGTATCCTGAACCAGCGAATGTCATCCCGTATACAGGTGTAACACCAGATCTATCAAAAACCTTGAGTATCTCATTTAGATGCTCAATTGCATTAGTTTCCTCAGCAAGTTCTCTCTGATAGTTACGGGCGTTGAAGTACCATTTTCCGCCATCACCATGTTTCAGACACCACTCGCACAAGATTCACACCAAATGAATAACATACATTGACCTCTATAAGAATCATATCACCAAGGGGCAATCTTTTATCCTACTTGCTATTTCAAATATGAAGCGTGATTAATCATGACATCATATGTTGGTATATTCAAAGGCAGAGACTGGTTAGAGACCCAGTCATGGTCACAAGAAGACCTTAAGACGCTGATTAATGCAGCAAAGGATCTAAAGAAGAAGTACAAAAACAGAGTATCTACTTCAGACATACTTCGTGATAGAACACTTTTCATGATTTTCTTCAATAGGTCACTTCGGACAAGGAATAGCTTCGAGGGAGGTATGACACAATTAGGAGGTCATGCGCACTTCCTATCTCCTCAGGACATCTATGTTCCTGCACTCCCAGAAGATGAAGAGGCATACAAGACTGAAAGGATTGCAGATGTTGCACGAGTTCTCGATGAAATGGGTGATGCGATTGCTATCAGGCTTTATGGAGATGCCGCTAAGTGGCAATACGGACGAGGTCATCGCACACTACAGGAGTTTGCCAAATGGGCTAAGATTCCTGTGATAAATATGGAGGATGATGTGTATCACCCATGCCAAGCATTGGCAGACATTCAAGCCGTAGATGAGCATGTAGGCAAGTTTCAGGGCAAGAAGTATGTAATGTCTTGGGCATATAGTGCAGGTCTCAAACCACTTGCTGTGCCGCAGAGCTGTGTTCTGAGTGCTACTAAGATGGGAATGGATGTTGTCTTCGCCCGACCAAAGGGATTCGAGCTTGATGACAAGATAATCGAACATTGTAAGAAGAATGCTGATCGATACGGTGGAAGTTTCGAGGAAACTGAAAACATGGAAGAAGCATTCGAAGGTGCCCATGTGGTCTATCCAAAGAGTTGGACTGCCAGAGCAGCATTGCCAGGTCCGTGGGGTGGTCCTTCTGAACCAGATAAGAAACTGGCTTTAGAATACGCAAACAAGAATAAATCGTGGATCTGTGACCAGCACAAAATGGACTTAACAGCAAAAGCAAAGTATATGCACTGTCTTCCTGCAGACCGAGGTATGGAGGTCACTGATGAGGTCATTGATGGACCTCAAAGCATTGTCTTTGATGAGGCTGGCAATAGACTACACGCACAGAAAGCTATAATGTCGGCTATAATGTAGAAAAACGATGAAGGGGGACTAATCAGTCAACCCCTCATCACATTTTCAACTATCTTCACTTGCTCTCATCAAGATTGTCGGACAGTTTTTCCATTGCATTCCCTAACTCAATCCAGTTTAATTTACAGGATTCAAAATACTTAGATATTCATCATACTCTCAAATTAATTGAGGTTGGAGGTATGTTTGAAATTGTTTTTATTGTTGCTTCTATAATGGCATGTATCGCTACAGTCCTTTTTTATATTCAATCCCATTTTAAAACAGAAGGCTATGCTCTTTTTAGGGAATGTTACATAACTATGGCCGTAGGATATCTAGCTGTGCTGATTTGCGCAGGACTCTTTGTATTATCATTGGAGTCTGGTACTATTGAATATTCAGAACCTCCAAGGTATAGAATTTGGCTATTTCAAAGTTTTATCCCGTTCGTATTCTTGGTATTCTCATTCATGTGGTTAGATCTCTTGCGTCAATACATAAAACTTCGAAAATGATAACCGCATAAGGAAACGAAGGTTATTAAACAGACAACACATACAGTATCAGGTGGTGGGTCAATGCAGTCAGTAGATTGGAATGCTTTCTACTTTGTTGGATTCACGGTTTTAGTTCTACTATCGTATATTGTTGCACGAACCACTAGTAAGGACAATGAGAGGCTAAAGGATTGCTCTGGAATATTTGTAATCGGAGTAATAGTTGAGCAGATCAGTGCTCTATACTGGGGAAATTACTTTGGGACCATTGTAGAATTCTACATTACCACGAGTCTACTCTTTGCTCCAGCAGTGGTTTTCATCATAATTGATCTCATTCGACAGATCTACCTCTTGGAGGTACAACCATCGCAGTCCAGACCTGAATCTCCGACAATAGGTCTTATTTGAAAATAGAATGCACTACATCTTCTTGAATATTACAATGAAATGAGTGCCTGAATCTATAGCACCCGGTTCACTACAGAAATCCAACTCCCACTTCAGAAACATATCCCACTTCTTTTTGTCCTTCATTAATTCAGACAGATACTCTTCATTTGTCAGCCCATTTGAAAGGAAGTTTGCTGCTGATGCATCTAGAATTTTTACTTGATGTTTTGCTAAAATCGCTTGAAACTCTTTCCAACGATACATTTTGCATTGATGAGTCCCATAACCAGCAAGATCCCCAATGACATCTCCTGTCTGAGTTAACTCGTCAAAGCGGTCCAGTCCAATCTCAACATCATCAAATACATCATTGAGTAGATGGTGATATGTGCCTAGTGTTGACATCACACTTGAAAGAATAACACCACCTGATTTACTGACCCTTAATACCTCTGTCAACGCTTCATGCACAAATTCCAGAACATAACTTAGTGGTCCTCCGTAACAAACAACACAATCAAAGGAATTATCATCAATCTCTCCAAGATTGATAATGTCTCCTTTCATTCTCCACTCAATAGAATCTTCAAAACCTGCTTCTTCAACCCGCTGTTTATTCCGTTTCAACTGAAGATCTGATATATCGACGATTGCGATTCTCGCACCTAGTCTTGCTAGTTCAATCGTAAATCGACCTGGTCCTGGTCCAATTTCAAGAACTCTGTCTCCTTTCCTCACATACTTGTGTAAATAGTGATTATGAATATGAAATTGGGTTTTTCCAATTGGATTCTTATCGAGTCTACTCCACTCATCGTGTTCTTCATTATCGAAGTGCCTTGTTATGATATTTGGATCATATTTGCGCAATCGAATCCTCTCCTTTCCCGTAGAAGAAGAGGTAGTTCTACTAAAATTATGTGGTTAACTCGATTTAGCCTAGAATCTAGGATGCTGTTCCTGAGTATCTCTCGGCATTATCTAATGCTTGTGCTGCATCCTTCTCTTTCCCTTGAAGCTGATATACCTGTGCCAACATTTGCCAGACAATTGCAACTTTAGGCCGAAGTTTCGCTGACTTTTCAAACATTGTTTGCGCGATATCTAGATTCCCTTTTTGCATGTGGATGAAACCTAACGGAAGGATATTTGATACATTATTCGGATCGAGCTCTACTGCTTTGGTAAGTGCTTCTTGAGCCTCATCCGTCTTTCCTGCATCACCCAATGCAGCACCAAGGACACCCCATGCAACAGAATTCTTGTCATCCAATCGTATCGCCTCGCGTGCAGCTTTTTCTCCATCATTAAATTTCTGGAGATTTACGTGAATGAGAGCGATGTGTGCCCAGACATCAGGGTCTTTGGGATTGAATTTGAGAGATTTCTTGAATGCTTTCAGGGCCTTCTTCGTTTCTCCTTTAGTTAAGAGAGTAATACCTTCTTGTTTGTGCTTTTCAGCATCAGCCATCTCCTGCGAGTAGAATACATCTCCTCCCTCTGCTTTTTCTGCATCTGCAAGTAACTTTGGAAGTGTAGTGTCATCTGGATTTGCCTTTATCCCACTCTTCAATGTTGAAATCGCAGCTGGCATATCTCCCTGCAATGCTCGGATACCAGAAAGGACTTGATATGCTGCTACACTTTTTGGATCAAGACCAATAGCAGTCTTACATGCTTTCTCAGCTTCCTGCAATTCCTTTAATTGAGCAAGAGCCCCACCAAGAATTGTCCATGTTTCTGCATGATCTTGTCTGAATCTCACTGCTCTCTTCATTGCATCTCTTGCTTTACTATAGTCTTGGTTTTGATAGTGAACTACACCAACACTGAATGCAAATTCTCCTTCGTCCATTCCCTCAGGACATTTCTTTAGATGATCCTCAAGCATCTTAACAGTTTGATTAATCGTATCTATCATCTGCTTGTTGCCCTTACTTAGCTCCCTTGCCTTTGCAAGTGCAGCCTCAGCTTCATCATAGTCTCCAAATTGGTACGAGTCCACCGCAAATGAGAACCAGGCCTCAGCGAACTCAGGATTTACTTTTGTTGCCTGACGTCTAATTTCAAGACCCTCCACAAATCTGTGTTGCATAGTCAGAACTTCAGCAAGCCCAATCAACAATCGTTCCTTTTCTTGTACAACTAATTCCAATGCTTTTCTGTAGATCTCCTCGGCTTTCTCATAATTCTCTCTTTTCTTGTAGATACTTGCATAGAGAAACCAAGGTCTATACCAATCTGGTTCTTGGAGTGTTGCAGTCTGATAGATTTCTTCTGCAATATTACTATCCCCTTCTTCCTCCATTAAAATACCAAATTCCGTAAGAGTTCGAGCATTACCCACTCCAAAGACAGACTCCTCTTTTCTAAGGAATTTCTTGACCTTTTGGTAAGCTTCTCTTGCTTCATCTTTCTTCCCTAAACCAAAAAGAGTGTGTGTATATTCTAACCAGAACTTGCCATTTTTCGGAGCTTCTTGGAGTAATTCAGTATAAGCAGCTAATGCTTTCTCGTAATCACCAGCCATGAGGTCAAGTGCTGCTAGATTATGTTTGTCCTTGAGATCAGCTGGTATTTCTTGTTCTTTTTTTCTGAAAGCCAAGCTTCTTACACCTACCAGAAGTTTATGAGGGGGCACACATGAGGCTTTCTATAAGTGTGTCATAATGGTGTTTGAGTAATGGTCGATAGGGAGAGTATCAAAACAGAAATTGAAGAAATGGTGAATAGGGAGACCCTTGCTTGGAACACTAAGGATGTTGAATTACTTGTTTCCTTACTTCATCCGGATATGGTTTGGCCATGGCCAAAGCATGCAAAAGCTCATGATCCAATGGAATGGGTCTTAACTTGGGGACGTTACAACGAAGAGCGTTGGAGTAAGCAGTGGCAAGAGCTCTTCGATAATTACAACTTGATACATAATGAGCGATATATTAGGAAGATAGAGATTTCGGATGAAGGTGATGGTGCATTTGCAGTAGTGGATATTGATACTCTATGGCGTAACAATGATGGGCATGAAGATTTATGGAAAGGAAGAGTATGTAAGGTATATTCCTTAGTCAATAGCGAGTGGAAGATGATTATGCATACAGGCGTTCTTGATTACAGCGATGTTATGATCTGATTTTTCCTACTAGAACTGCATCTGGTAACTCTTAAGAGGGGGCGTGTTTATCGTTATAAATTACTCTCATTAAGGAAGGAACGAGTATGAAGAGAAAGCTTGTGAACTTTACTCTCTCACTCATTGGACCAATTGTTCTGATTATTATATTGACAATGCCCATTGGTCCTTTGACTGGAGGGTTAGGTATTATTGAACCCGTTGGTGGTATCTTCGACAACGGTGCTCCTGAACCTGGGGATCAACGAATAGCTCTCCCTGGGCTTGAAGCTGAAGTTGAAGTGATTATCGACCATCTGGGAGTGCCCCACATCTATGCTGAATCTCAGTATGACGCTTTCATGGCTCTAGGATATATGCATGCTAAAGATAGACTGTTTCAAGTAGTAATGCAGAACGCTCTTGCAGCTGGTCGTGTCAGTGAGATTGTAGGTGATTATGCAGCTAATTCAGACAAGTTCTACCGTTCAATTGGTTTGGCACGTTCTGCACAAGAGACACTTGATTGGTTCGAAGCGAATGCACCTTCTGATCCGATCATTCAAGAAGCGCTTGATGGCATCTACGCAGAAGTTGAAGGTGCTAATGCATACATCAGTTCATTAACAAGTGCAACAATGCCAATGGAATTCAAGATACTTGGGTATACACCCCAACTCTGGACTCCTGTTGACTGCTTCATCAATGCGAAAATGCTAGCTTGGGGTCTCGCTGGAGGTATAATGGATTTTGATCGTCAGCACATCCGAACTACACTTGACAACGATACTTTGTACAATGACATGTTTCCAGATGTAATGCCTTACACGGTTCCCATAATTCTGGAGCAATATAACTTGAGTCTTGCTGAGTATCCTCTTGGTCCTGGTAAAGTACCGTTATCTGCTGTCCCTGATACTTCTGACATAATAATGGCTGAGGAAGTGATTATCCCTCAGGAAAAGCTAGAAGCAATGATTGATATGATGAACGATGTTATGAAACCATTCGGTGACCTAGAGTTCGTTGGAAGTAATAACTGGGCAGTGAACGGTTCAAAGTCATCAACAGGATATCCAATAGTGGCTGGAGACCCACACCTTGGACATCAAGCACCATCAGTATGGTATGAGGCTCATATCGTAGTTCCCGGAGTTATCGATGTTACTGGCACCACATTTCCAGGACTTCCTGCAGTTCTTATCGGTCATAATGATCATATTGCTTACAGTTTCACCAATGTTGGTGCTGATGTTAATGACATCTTTGTTGAAGAAATCAACCCTGCCAATCCCGATCAATACTGGTACAATGGCGAGTGGAGAGACTTCATAATTCATGAAGAAGATATCTATACAAAAGAAGGTAATATCATCGAATTCGAAGTCAAAGAATCAGTACATGGACCCTGCATTGATTCTGTCTGGAATTCATATGGATTTGATACTGAAACGAGTCCAAATATGGCTATGAACTGGACAATATCAGGTCCAACTCGTGAACTAGTAGCGATGTCATTGCTTATGCAAGCTGACGATATTAATGAAGCAATAGATGCTTTCTATTGGTGGGATTCCGCTCCTCAGAACTGCGTGTTTGGAGATGATTCTGGCAATATTGGCATGCTGGTAGTTGGTCGTTTTCCAATTCGTGTTGGCTACACAGGTGAATATCCCATTACCGCAACTAATGACTCGGTTGGAATGGTGAGTTGGATTCCATATGCACACAATCCAAGAGAAGTGAATCCATCTCGAAGTTTTGTTTCATCTGCAAACCAGCGAACCATCGCACCAGCAAATTACGCATACGATATCCTTGGTCCGCAAGCTAATGGATATCGAGGTCGACGGATATATCACCTACTCAATGTAAATGATGACATCTCTGTAGATGATATGAAACGATTCCAAGCTGATGTTGTGGAAGTCAGAGCTGAGGTTATGGTCCCCTATGTTATTGATGCATGGGATGCAGTGGGTGATGGAAACACAACTATTGCCAATGCTGTTGACATACTTCGAGACTGGCAATATGATATGGAACCTGATCTAGTTGCGCCAACAATATGGATGTATCTTCTCGATGCGATGCATTACGAGGTCTTTGATGAGATTCGAACAATTGATAGTTCGATTCCCCTCTCTAGGAATCCGATCCTTGAGGAAATAATCGTGACTGATAATGCATGGTACCTGGATGACCATACCACAGTACCAATAGAAACTCGTGATGATATCCTAGTACGTGCACTTGTTTCTGCAATCGATGAGCTTACAGCAGAATGGACTGATGAACCAAATTGGGAATATGGAAATCGCCATGTCATTGAGATTGATCATTTGGCAGGTTTCACTACTATCGGTGATGAGCGACCTCTCCGAGGACAACTCACACTAAATGTTGCAGGAGGTTGGAGACCTGGTAGTGGTCCATCAACCAGATTGATTGCAGACCTGAGTAATATCCAGATGTCCTACATGGCATATCCTGGAGGTCAGAGCGGCAATATTTTCAGTCCTCACTTCGCTGACATTTTCGAGATATGGTACTCATTTAATGAGGTAACAATGCAACACGGATATCACATTCTGTACTTCTATGCGACGACAGATGCGTTTAGAACTGCAGACACCGATGGCACCTTAATAGAGAGGACCATTACTCTTGTTCCTTAGGAGGTTATGAAATGGGAAAAATTGATGATACAATTCCTGAACTTGCATTCCTCCCTGCTTTA
>PJER01000096.1 GCA_002825465.1 Candidatus Thorarchaeota archaeon MP8T_1 | reverse complement strand
AGGAGTGACAGACCTAGCTGATTTTGCTGATGTGATGTATAAAATCGAAGGAGAAGACCTGTATCTTATTGCCACATCTGAACACCCAATGGCAGCTATGCACATGGGAGAGATTTTCGAACCTACGGAACTCCCAATAAAACTCGCCGGAGTAAGCGCATGCTTTAGAAAGGAAGCAGGTTCTCATGGAAAAGATACAAAGGGAATTTTCAGAGTGCACCAGTTCAATAAGGTTGAACAATTCGTTTTCTGCCACCCAGAAGAGTCATGGAAAATTCATGAGGAATTAATTCGAAATGAAGAAGATTATGTTCAGGCACTCAAACTTCCATATCGTATCGTGAATGTGTGCACTGGCGACATTGGTATTGTTGCTGCAAAGAAGTATGATCTTGAGTTCTGGTTCCCAGGCCAACAGAAATATCGTGAAGGCGGATCCTGTAGTAACTGTACAGCATATCAAGCCACACGTCTGAACATTAAATTCAGGATTAAGAAAGGAGGAACCGAGAAAGCATTCGTGCACACTCTGAACAGCACTATGATGGCTAATCCCAGAACATTGGTAGCTATTCTAGAAGTCTACCAACAAGAAGATGGCAGTGTAAAAATTCCTGCAGCACTCCATAAGTATCTTCCATCGGGCATGAGGGAGATAGTGCCAAGAACGTAGTCTAGGATATTACATACTTCCTTCCATACTCATCTTAATTGTATCATCAATCGATTTCTGAAGTGCAGGTGGAAGATCCGGAGCCTTCAATTTGACAAAGCCTCGGATGATGAGTGAAGTAGCCTCTTCTTCATTCATGTTCATCCCTCAAATTGTGAAGGTTCTAATCAAAAGATATCATGATCCTGATTTGCAAATCATCATCAAACATTATGCTTAAAACGAGCTTGTTGGTTCCTCGCTTGAGGCATAAAATTGACCGGTGTACAACAGACTTTCGAAAGACTTGTTTCTCTCGCGATTCAGAGAGAGGAGGAAGCCTACGAGTTTTATATGAAGGCCGCTGAAGAAGCAGAATTCAAATCATCAGCGAAACTACTCCAGGATTTAGCACATCAGGAGGTGTCTCATAAGGAAAAACTGCAGGCTGCTCAAAAGGCAGGAGTCTGTGAAACATTCAAGTGTGACACAATAGAGGAATTAGAGAGTATGGACTTGAGTCAATATCTTGTCGACATTCCACTGCTTCCATCATCTAGCCCACAAGATGTGCTTATTGTAGCAATCAAGAAGGAGTCTGCAGCGCACAGCTTCTACAAAGCTCTTTCGGAGCTTACCGGAAGCGGGCAACATAGGACTGTCTTCGAAACCCTTGCAAATGAAGAAGAGAACCACAAGAACAGACTTCAGAACATGTATGACGACATATTCCAACCTGATATGTAGGTAGTTCAGTAGAAACTCGTCCGTAGTGGTTTGCAGCTTCAAATTTATGATTAAATCGCATGAAGATTAGGTGCTGCTAGGAAGGTTAGTCCTCGCTTTGTTAGCTCCTCGGCTGTTCGATTAAGTGATTGATGCTTATCGAGATAGTTTTGTAGATGCAAGGGCATGTGACCCGCCTGAATAATGTCCTCTTTCGTTCTGAAATAATCTAGGATGTCACTTTGATAGTCACGAGTGGCTTCTATCTCGGGCGTGCCACCTTCATGTTTTGCACTGATGTTCTTTACATGATTAGCCAACTCAAGAAGCTCAGGGAGTCTGTCGTAGGGTTGTCGTACGATGGACTTGTAGGTTTCCGTGATGTGATGCTCAATCCGTACTACATCTTCAAAATCAAATGCTTTTCTAATCTGAGCCGCCATCTCAATAGTTTCGTTATTGACACTATTAGAAAGATTGAATCCTATGAGAGGGCTAGTTCCATCATCTCGACTGAAGAGTTTTGCAGTCATTAATGTCCATAGGCAAGCATATGGATTATCATTACCCATGAATACAGAAATCTTGAATTCCATGTCGATCCCTAGCTTGTACATCATGTAGCCTACGAGTACACTTCCGGGATTGATATTCAAAACCTGCTTTACACCATAAGTCGTATAGTAATGTAGGAATTCATCAGCCCATTTCAAGGGAAAGTTGTTTGGCATCCCAACACCACCAAAATAGCCTGTGATAGTGGACGGACCACCAAGATGAACATTTACTGGAGCCCCATCGGGACCAGGGTACGTTCCCTTTGTATCAAGCGTTTCAACATATGATGAACCAAATATTTGCATTGCAGCTGCAAATGCAATGACATCATTATCAGCAGTTTGCTCAGCCATTTTCCGAACTCTAATGAAACGACCTGGCATCAACTCACTTTTCTCCATGGCCTGTTTGGCTTCTGCTACGAGCCATGGGAAGTATTGACAGGCGCTAATCTCAAGAGTGACAGCAAAACTCTCATCGAATTGCATGGATTTGAACGTATCACCAAGTATTTTCTGCCTATAATCAGGAATTGAAATGAATGCATGATTATCCCTTTGTTCTTGGAGCCATAAAAGATCTTTAACATAGGGAGAATTCTTTGCCTCCAACATGGCGATCAGTTTATCGAGATTTCTTGCTTCTTCTGCCTTTTTATTAATCTCTTCAATTCCACCGTATTTGTCAATCAATGTAAGAAGGTCAGTCACAAGTGGATTGTCATCTGCGAGAAAGAAATCATTAATCTCGCTCAACCGATCAATATCAATTCTTAGCTTTTTCCTGTCAATCATTACTGTACGCCTTCCACCAATCTCTCTGCTAAGCTACGTAGAGCCCGAGTGCACAGGTTTTAGAGTGATGCAGGGCCTAAAAAACCGTTCTGACCATCGCCATTCTTCGTAGTAAGTGCGGAGTATAACTGCTTGGGGTAAGACACATTCATTCAAGATTCTAGTGATTCAGCCTCAAGCGGGGTTTCCCCTTTATAGGTGATATCTCGTAGATATGACCGAATCACAGGGCCGATGGTTAGTGTGACAAGAGACCCAACAATTACCTGTATTGAATTGACTGTCACTAGTTCCGCTAGAGCTGCTCCAAACGAGTATTCCAGTATGAATGTTTCTCCAAGAAGATATCCCAACATCATTGCACAAGATGCAAGAATAACTCCAACGACGTCCCAAATACTGATACGAGTGCCTTTGAGTGTCTTTGCACTAAACAGACCGACAAACATTCCTTCCAAACCTTTTGCGATGAGAGTAATTGGAGCATATTGAGGTGCAACAATCAGATCTGCAATTGCAGAACCTGCCCCTCCAGCGATAAATCCTCCAACTGGACCTAGGAGAAGGCCACTAATCATCACTAGGACATCACCGAGATTGAAATATCCAGCTGTGGTTGGAAACGGAACTATCAACGTTATTGTTGCAACAGTAGTTAGGGCTGTAAGAATAGCAAGTAGTGAGATATACACAGTTGTATTTGGGCGCTCTGGACGGAAGTACTCCATTTGACTCTCCTCCTTTATGGACACTCGGTCGGCAATTTTCAGGGCGGGATGAATACATATAACCTTGAGCCTGTCATAAGAGAAGTGTTTTAACAAGAGAAATCTAATGGGAATCGTGGGTAGTTGAATATACACCCATTTCCCAATATGAGAGGGAAGGAAAAATGAGCAAGAAATGGATACAGACTGCAGATTGGAAGAGCGAGAAACATATTCCTGCAATTGAAATCTCGAAAATTGAAGAAGGTCGAGTCTATGTGAAAGTATCTGTGGGAAAGGAAATTCCACATCCTAATACTACAGCTCATCACATCAAATGGATTGATCTATTCTTCTGGCCAGAGGATGAAAAATTCCCCTGTGAGATTGGGTATGTCAGTTTTGATACGCATGGTGAATCAGCTCAAGGACCAGATACAGGTCCTGTGCACTCTGAACCAATAACAAAGTTCGTCTTTAAAACAAATAAGTCAGGAACATTAATGGCAACCGCCTATTGCAACATTCACGGACTTTGGAAGAGTGAAGAAGAGCTCAAAATCTAGCCTTATCTATACTATATGCACCGGTCGGAGTCTGCCTGCAGGGTTGTAGCCAGACCCCCGCCATCTTGTTTTTTATCATCGTCAAGAGAATTGAGTCCAGTTGCCCTCAGGATCTTTGAACGTGGATAGTCACATCTTGTGACTTCATCCTGTGACCCCATAAAGTGGCTTCGCTATATATACTAACTTTGAGTAGTATTTCTTGTGAACTATTATGGCTCTAACAACTAACACCCGGAACACATCTGTGCTGAAGAATAAGACTGGCCGAGTTTACTCGACCGAGGCAATCACCTTTGCCTACCAGTATCGGAGGTAATGTATCATGGCTCTATTGAGAAAGACAAGCAAGAATTCCTACAATCAGAGAATCTCTACTGACGCAATAACATATGCTTACATGTACAGGTAGATTACAATGGTATCTAAGAAATCATCCTTCGACAGCAATTCTAGTGTATCCAACGATAAAGCGAAGCGTCGTTGCTTAACTACCGAAGAAGTGCTCTTGCTCGAGGCAACCTGAGCACTTCCTACTTGTTTTCAAATAAGACTTACTACCCATCAGCCTTCAAAATCCAACGTACCAGCTCTGAGTGCATAGAATTCTCCTTAACGAATTCATCACGATATGAGGCATTCTTGAAGGCGAGAAGAACATTCTGCATGCCTGCATCAAAACCAATTATCTTCACAGATCTAGTAAGAGCATTAGGTCGGAAGGCGATGGCTGTGATAATCATAGATAGCGCGAAAATGGTAGTAAAGACACTCACCCAGGGCGATATTGCACGTCCTCTTGAGAGTGAATCACCTAAGAATACCAAACCGAAGAACATGAATGCCATAGCAAGCCCATCAACAATAAAACACAGAGATTTGTAGCGATCCTCACCCTCATCGGTATAATAATGATCGGAACATACTCTGATGGGAAGGACTTTCAAATTAGGTTGTGGAATACCATTTTTTCTCCGTACCTGAGGACTATAGTAGGGGTCCCATTCACGCCGCAGGTATTGAGGCCGGCCAGAAACAATAGTCACTCGAGATAATGTTGTCGCACGAGCTCCACAAACAGGACAAGTTTTGGGAAATCGGGCTCTAGACAAGTCTACACGAACAATGGGGTCATCAAAATAGTGTTTCTTTGGACTCAATGTATAGACTCCCTTCTGGACGTAGAAAGAGAGAATCAGAATAAAGAGTGTATCGAACTCGGCTATACTAAAGAATTTTAACAGGCAGATTGTGGTTTTTGATATGTACTATGGAGAAAAGGTCAGACTCAGGGCTTTAGAGCTGGAAGACTTGGATGTAGTGATGGAGAACTGGAATAATCTTGAGATGAGACAGTTCCTAGCTACAGCATGGCCGATGTCAAGGAATGCAGAAAGAAAATGGTTAGAGCGTGCAACGACCATGGATCCATGGAGAGATGGAGGAATGGTTCTTGCAATCGAAGACAAGAAGACACAGGAGTTCATTGGTACTGTGAGCTTTTTTGACATGTCGAAGCAGATGCAGAGAGCAGAATTTGGAATAGCAATACATAATCCAGAGAACTTTGGAAAAGGTTATGGAACGGACACCACCAGGGTTATGCTCTGGGTGGGCTTTCACATCCTTGGGCTAAACAGCATTTTCTTGGTTACTTTGGATGAGAATGAAAGAGCTCAACGGGCTTATGAGAAAGCAGGATTCAAGCTAGTTGGAAGGTACAGACAAGCGACATATGTGATGGGTAAATTCCATGACTTTGTAATCATGGATTCTATCCGTGAGGATTTCTTCAAGGAGTATCCACCAGGAACACGTGTTGGTGAACCCTAATTTTGCGAAAGTGTGAAATGGAAGACATGTCAGCGAAGCGTAACAACCAAAAGAGGGCTAGCTGATACGCGATGATGCCTATCAGGCTACTTATCACTCATGGGTAATTTCGCAAATTGGAGTAGTTTCCAATGATAGACAAATCTCTTGAAACTCTTGCAATCAATACGATTCGCTTTCTCTCTGCAGATGCTGTAGAAAAAGCTAATTCAGGACATCCAGGAATGCCAATGGGTGCTGCTGCAATGGCATATACTCTTTGGACGCGGCATCTTCGATTCAATCCAAAGAATCCCCAGTGGTGGGATCGAGATAGATTCGTACTTTCAGGCGGACACGGATCCATGCTCCTTTATTCTCTTCTTCATCTGACAGGGTATGATGTTTCACTTGATGACATAAAGAACTTCAGACAATGGGAGAGTAAGACACCTGGGCATCCCGAGTGTTTCAAGACATCTGGAGTGGAGGTGACAACAGGACCTCTAGGGCAAGGATTGGCAAATTGCGTTGGGATGGCAATTGCAGAGGCGCACCTGTCATCTGTTTTCAATAAGCCTCAACATGAGATAGTCAATCACCATATCTATGGAATAGTAACAGATGGAGACCTTATGGAAGGAATCTCATCAGAGGCAGCATCGCTTGCAGGGCATCTAAGATTGGGAAAAATAGTTCTACTCTATGATGATAACAGGATTTCAATTGATGGTAGCACAGATTTGACGTTTACAGAAGATCGTGGTGCAAGATTCGAAGCATTCGGTTGGCATGTTCAGAGAATTGAGAATGGAAATGATGTCGAATCAGTGGATGCCGCCATCTCGAGAGCAAAGAAAGATCCTCGCCCATCATTGATAATGTGCAAGACTCACATAGGTTTTGGTATGCCTAACAAGCAAGATACTTCTAAGGCTCACGGGGAACCTGCTGGAGAGGAAGAACTAGATGGGGCAAAGAGCAACCTGGACTGGCCACTTAAGCCCCGTTTCTATATTCCTGATGATGTTCTAGATTTCTTTCGAGAGATTGGTAAGAAAGGTTCACTTTTGGAATCAGAATGGGACTCCATTTTTGGCACGTATGAAAAGGAATACCCAGAATTGGCATCAGAATTCGCTAGACGAATGAGAGGTGATTTGGTATCTGGATGGGATAGTGACCTTCCTACCTTCCCAGCAGAAGGCAAAGGATTGGCAACACGGGGGGCTTCCGGAAAGACAATCAATGCTCTTGCAAAGAAGCTTCCTGAACTAGTGGGCGGTTCTGCAGATTTGACACCATCAAATAAGTCATGGATTGATGGAAGTCCATCATTTCAAGCCGAAACCCAGAATGGTCGAAATATCCACTATGGAGTACGGGAGCATTCAATGGGAGCAATTGTGAATGGTATTGCTGCTCATGGAGGCTTTTTACCATTCTCAGCTACATTTCTTATGTTCGCAGACTATATGCGTCCAGCAATACGACTCTCAGCACTATCCAAGCACCATAGTATTTGGGTATTTACTCATGATAGTATTGGCGTAGGAGAGGATGGCCCTACACACCAGCCTATAGAACATCTAGCGGCGCTTCGTGCGATTCCCAATCTAGTAGTTATTAGACCAGGGGATGCCAATGAAGTAGTCGAGGCGTGGAAAGTGGCAATCTCTAACAGGGGAGGACCAACACTTCTTGCCTTGACTAGGCAGAATGTTCCAATAATTGACCGGACGAAATATGCAGCTTCAACTGGAGCAAGTAGAGGAGCCTATGTACTTGCAGACCTTGGTAAAGAGCCAGAGATAATTCTGATGGCATCAGGCTCAGAGTTAGACTTGATTGTTCGTGCTGGAGAAGAACTTCAAGAACAAGGTGTTAATGTGCGTCTGGTATCATTCCCGAGCTGGGAGTTATTCAAGACACAGAGTAAAGAATATCGTGAGTCCGTGCTTCCTCCGAAGATAAAGAAACGCATGGTTGTGGAAGCAGGAGTGGCACAAGGTTGGGAGCGTTGGGTGGGAGAAACTGGCAGGTATCTATGTATAGATACGTTTGGCTCGTCAGCACCTGCAGAAGTGCTATTTGAAAAATATGGATTCACGG
>PJER01000095.1 GCA_002825465.1 Candidatus Thorarchaeota archaeon MP8T_1 | reverse complement strand
TATAGAAGATCTGCAACGAAGTTCGCAAGTATTGCTGTTATTGCGATTATCATGAAGATCGTCTGAATGACTGGGAAATCCATCAACAGCAAGCTGTCGAAAATGTATGACCCTAGCCCCCGCCACGTGAACACCGTTTCCGTTAGCGTTGCTCCATTTATTAGAAAACCAAAGTTCATTGCAATAATTGTCACCATGGGTAACATCGCATTCTTTAGACCATGCTTGTAGAGTACTTGGTTTTCATCGAGACCCTTCGCTCGCGCCGTAAGGATATAGTCCTCTGTCATGACGTCAATCAAATTATTACGCATGTAAAGGAAATATCCACCGTAACCACCTATACCAAGAGTGATCATGGGGAGGAAAAGATGGTGTATAACATCAACCGCTACCATCAAAGCACCCAGTGGATCATTTCTAGCTATCTCCCAGACATCATAACTTATAGTGCCATACTGTGGAAAACCAATTCTGATACCCCACATGGCTTCTGTCCACTGTGGTAGCATGAAGCCGAAGATGAGCAAAAGCATCATTCCCAGCCAGAAAATTGGTAACGCATATATGAACAACGCGACCGTGACAGCGCCAACATCCTTTCTCGAACCGGGATCAGCAGCAACCTTCACACCAGTCCAGATACCAAGAAGGATAGAAACCATTGAAGATGTGCCCATTAGCAAAAGCGTGTTAGGCAAGCGTTCAACGATTGAGTCAATCACTGGTCGTTGGGTCAGGAACGAAACTCCGAAATTACCTGTAAACATACTGACGATATATCGCCAGAACATGTAGATCCAATCAAAAATGTCAGGATTCTGTACAAGACCAAAATTCGCGTAGATCTGTTCAAGTAAATCTTGTGTAAGATGTGCGCGAAGGTCATCGCTGAGCATTAGGCTTATCGGATTAGCTCCAAATAGGAAAGTTGGGAGTCGGAATAGGAAGAAGTTAAAACAAACCACTGCTACAACAAGAAGAAACATGTAGATTGAACGTCTAATGATATATTCTCGAAGTCCCATTACTAGACTCACTCCATTGTAAACAGTACATAGTGATACTAAGTACCGATATTAAATCCATACTTAAGCAGTTAATAAGCATAGCGCTCAAGGCTTTCGCGAGGAAAGAAAATGAAGGGGAGGAAGGAGATAGGACGCAAAAATGCTTCCTACCTCAAATCATACTCCCTACCTTTCTCTAAGTCTCGGATTGAGCACTTGATCTAGTGTATGACCTACAAATGTGAACGCTAGTGAGAGCAATGTGATCATCAGACCAGGAAAGAGGACAACCCACCATGCCCCACTACTGAAACCACCACCGCTTCTGGCATCAGCAAGCATTCTACCCCAACTTGGATCTTCAGGATTTGTAAGACCAAGGAATGAGAGTCCTGCTTCTGAAAGGATTGCGCCAACGACGCCCAAAGTGATGTTTGCAAATAATATTGGTGTTACATTTGGCAAGATATGCCGAAACATGATATACGTGTCTGAGGCTCCTATTGCCCTGGCTGATTCTACATAGGCCTTATTCTTTTCAGCCAAGACTTGAGACCGTATAAGCCGCGACGTCCCCGTCCACCCTAATATCGCAATAACGAGAATGATATTCGATATATTCGCTCCAAGAAACGCCGCTAGTACCATCATCAAAGGTAATCCTGGTATGACCAGAAGGAAGTCAACTATTCGCATCATCACCTCATCTACTTTTCCGCCGAAGTAGCCAGCGACCATTCCCACCACAACACCAACAGCTGTGGATAATGCGGTTGCGAGGACACCAATTATCAGAGAAATACGACTTCCATAGATAAGCTGGGAGTATGCATCAGCACCATAGTTTGTTGTCCCTAGGAGGCCAAAATACTCACCGAATGCAACCATTTGGAGGGTGGTGACTTTAACAGTGACACTTCCGTTATAGTATTCCCATGGATAGGTATAATTCCCACTTCCATAACTTGAGCTATCAAAGTAACGATGAGGAGACAGACCAACTCTCACTCGGATAACATCAGATGGATCTTCCTGGGTGCCATTTACCACAATCATTCCATCAAATACAGATTTGATAGTGATTATGTTCATACCAATACGCCTCACTTGAAGAGTTTCAGTGTATGTGGCATCTCTGGATTCAAATACTCTAGTCCAGTGATTGCTTGAATCAAGAATCCAGACAAAGATTCTGAACATTAGATTGTTTCCAGCAGGACCACCATCAGCAAAGGATCCAGTTCGTGTGGTTCCATATGTTATGGACATGTTTACATCGCTTGGTCTACTGTTATAGGGCCAAGTCAGGTTCTGTTCAAAGTAGATAAAATCATTATAATCAGGTTTCTGTCCCTCAGGATCGATATCAAAATCGAGCTGAGTGCCAGGCGTATGTGTCCACGTCAGGTTTACATAGCTTTCAGGATTTGTTTCACTCTCAGGAACATGTACTCCACTGAATTCACCGCTGGTACCATTTACTCGGATAGGTGGTGGATTGTTCAGATTTGGATCTGTAAGGATTTCGCCTGTAAGGACGCCAGAGGGGTCAAATACAGCTAGCCAGCCAGGCATGAGATATGCGGGAGCTACCTTTGAACTGGGTATTGGATCGTGTGTAATTAAAACTGGAGCAAATACTGCCATTCCTACAAAGATTAGAATCAAGCCTAATCCGACTAATCCAACTCTGTGTTTGCGATATTCTCTCCAAAAACCGGTGATGCTAACATACCAATTACTATCTCTCCAACCCTTGTGGACCTCAGACATATGTTATCCTCCGTTAGATAGACTTTTCAAACTCTCATGAGATCGATAGGACGCAATCATGTTAGTAGTCAAGTCCTCTTACTTCAAATATTTATTAACGAGCTCGAAAGTGTGCCTAAAAAAGGAATTGGTTCGGGTACCCGAATATTTCCTTCGTTAAATTGAGTGTACATCATTCATCGAAAAAGGACTATTCATCATCATAGGTTTCTTCGAATGGATCTTCGATGGTGGGAATATCGATGTCTTGATCAGGAACCTCTTGGAGTTCCTTTTGACGCTCTTTGATGTACTGCTGAGTACGTCGATGTGAAGACCATAGGTCCGCGTATACAGCTCCTACGAGGAATGTGGTAAGTGCTCCTGTCAATGCTATTATGGTTCCAAGGAATTGAAGGACATAGATAAAGGTCATGGCCCATCCGCCAAACATCAGAAGAAAGGGAACTAAAAGAATACGTTTCTGCGGCTTATTCCGAGTTCTTGGAAAAGCCCTTACGGTCACTCTTGACATCTTTTACCACAGGCTAAAAGCTGTAAGAGTACCTTTTACTCTTTCTAATTAGGCTACGGGAAAAATGGAGTATGAGATGCATCTCTAAGAGACTTGATTTCACTACACTGTTATCGTTCTCTTTCCTGGATGCGAATGCTTGAGTCAACATCCATTGAAGAATGTCTTTGAAAGCAACATATTTAAGCCGACCTCATGGCAACGGTAGTCTATGAAGGGCAAGGCTGATGCCCTGCCCAGAGTCACTATTGGCTCGATGGAGTGTACAATCATGCCCTTGCTGGACATTCGTAATCTTAGGATGTACTACCAAACACAGAAGGGTCTTGTAAAAGCAGTCGACAACGTTTCCCTGACGCTGGAGCCTGGTGAGTCAGTTGGACTAGCTGGTGAATCAGGTTGCGGTAAGTCAAGTCTTGCATATTCAATTATGCAACTTCTTCCGCCTGCAGCGAACATAGTCGGTGGAAATGTGTATTTCAAGGGTGAAGACTTAATTCGCAAGACCGCAAAGGAAATGCGTGACATCCGTTGGAAGAATGTTGCTATCGTCTTCCAAGGCGCTATGAATGCGCTGAATCCCGTCTTTGAGATAGGAGAGCAGATTGCCGAAGCTATCCTTATGCATGAGAATGTGACTGAGGAAGAGGCATTAGACCGCTGTGCAAAGCTCTTTGAGATGGTAGGTCTAGATCCAAGTCGTATTCATAACTATCCTCATGAATTTTCAGGAGGTATGCGACAGAGGGCTATGATTGCAATGGCTCTTGCATGTAATCCTGATCTTGTTATTGCAGATGAACCTACAACAGCTCTTGATGTCACAATCCAAGCGCAAATCTTGAAGCTTATGCAGAAACTTCAGAAAGACCTTGGTCTCTCACTCATCCTAATTACACACGACCTGAGTGTTATTGCTGAAACTTGTGATAAGACCGCAGTCATGTACGCTGGAAAGATTGTAGAGCTAGCTGATGTTGTTTCTGTGTTTAAGGATCCTATTCATCCATATGCTACCGGATTGGTAGGTGCAATTCCTAGCATGGTGAAGGCTGAGAAGAAGAAATTGACTTCTATTCCAGGATCTCCACCAGATCTCATTTCACCCCCATCAGGCTGTAGATTCCATCCCAGATGTCCATATGCTCAAGACATTTGCTCGAAGGAAGATCCATTACCACTTGAAATAGAGCCGGATAGGTTTGTTTCCTGTCACTTTGCTGAGCAGCTCAAAGGCGAGATTCACATAGATTTGGAGTGATAGATGATGACAATAGACGAATCAAGAGTACTGCACGGTTCAGATGACGTCAAAGATGGTGAAACTCTAATTTCCGTCAGGAACATGCGAAAATGGTTTGCAGTAAACACAGGTTTTCTTTCATCAATGTTGTATAAACAGGAACTCTTTGTGAAGGCAGTGGATGGAGTTAGTTTTGACATAAAGAAAGGGGAAGTACTTGTACTTGCAGGGGAGTCAGGTTGCGGAAAAACAACGACTGGCAGATGTATTCTCCACCTTGAAATTCCGACCGACGGAGATGTAATCTATGCTGGCCAAAACCTAGCTACACTTGACAGGAATGAGATTAAAGAACTCAGGAAGCGAATGCAAATCACATTCCAAGATCCCTACGAATCACTCAATCCAAAGCAGAGCATTTTCAGTATTGTACAGGAACCACTGATGGTTCATAAAATCCCTCTGACTCCAAGCCAGAGGCGTCAGAGAGTCCTTGAAGCGATGGAGAGTGTTGCTCTCACGCCGGCAGATGATTATATTGATAGATTTCCACACGAGCTATCAGGAGGACAGAGACAGAGAATATCAGTGGCTAGAGCACTTATATTGCACCCTGAGTTTATGGTAGCAGACGAGCCAGTTTCGATGCTCGATGTGTCTATTCGTGCAGAAATTCTGAACCTACTCCTAAACCTTCGTGAAGAACTTGGACTCACCTACTTGTTTATCACTCATGACCTTGCTGTTGCTACATATATAGCAGACAGAATTGGAATTATGTATCTCGGGAAGATAATGGAATTGGGACCAGCTCATGATGTCGCTTTCACTCCACTGCATCCATACACGAGAGCTTTGATTTCAGCCGTACCTTCTGGAGATCCAACTGTTAAACGACGTATAGAGTCGTTGAAGGGAGAACCTCCGAGTCCTATCAATGTACCTTCAGGTTGTCGGTTCCATCCCAGATGTCCATACGCTCAGGAGATCTGTGTCAGAGAAGTTCCTGAAGATAGAAACATAGGTGATGGACATATTGTGGCGTGCCACTTTGCTGGTGAATTGCCAGAGGTTCAACTGTAGAATTAAAATTGCGGGCGTTCTAAGGGAAACGCCCGTAATAACTTCATTTTATTACATGTCTTCAGCAGAGGTGAAACAATGACAGATACTGCTGAACGATCACGCATCCTACGAGCCATAAGAAAGTGCCTAGTTGATGGTGAAGAGTATTTTCAGAAGGCGATGGACACTCTTGATGAGATTGGAAAAGGATCACTTGGCGTGGGTATGACTCCATTAGTAGGCGGATACGCTATCAAAGATCCAAAAAGCAATTATCGTAGTGCTTTGATTGAAATCGACTCTGCCGAGAGAGCGCTTGAACCACTAATGACACGATTCAAAGATGGACGAGTCAATGAGTCTCATTTCAAATCCAAAGAGGCTATTGTCCTGCTGGGAGATCTGGCTGGTGTAGATTACAACTATATAGTACGAAGACTTGCTGATCAGACAGGCCGAGAGTCCACTTGGTATCGTCTGAAAGAACTTAGAGCTAAGATCGAACAGCTGCTAGGATTAATTGCTGATGCCTAGCTTTGATAAACATCCTATCAAACTAGGAAAGATAATAACGATAGGGCCTGATTGTTGCTTGTCGAGGATAATTCTGAGAGTGGTATGAGTCTATGTCCAAGAATTTTGAATCAATGAGCGTCCTTAAAGAGCTTGAGCGTGCAGAACGTGTTCTCGATAATCTTTTGCGTCAACTCTCCAGTCTTTATACAAATCTTGAACCTATGGAAAGCATGCTTAGAGTCAGTGATTTCTCTTCAAGTGGCATGATGGTTCAAGGCATGATGGATGGAATTGTGTGCGCATTAACAGCGGATATTAAAACAGATCCTATCTACAAGGCTTTAGAATCACTCAAAGGGAAAGGATTGAAACTTCCGACAATCATCAAGGGTTCCGATAGAGCTGAATCGACAGAAACATGTGATTCAATAATGAAGATTATCAAGGCACAATTTGATCTGAAAACGACTAGGTTGATTGTTAATCTGAGATGGGCTTTATTGCCATCCATAATTGAAAACGATGACGTCGTCATTATGGGCACAAGATACATTCACGGCGATTCACAGGACATCACGAGATTCAGGAATAGACTCAAAGAGTTGGGCATTGAAGTTTTCGAAGACAATGGTGAATTTGGAGGAGGATTACTAACGTATAAGCTGACAAACTTCGTAAAAGAAGTTGACAATGTAATTGTGCTCGAACTTACACTCTCTTCAGCTCTTTCGGAAAATGTTACAACGATAGCAAAGATTTTGGAAGCTATTACAGCGCTCTAGGTGTTTACTATGAGTTCAATCTCAGATGCTTCAGAGATGCAATTGCCTTTTCCTCATGGAGTAGAGATTGAACTTCAAGTCATTCGCAAGGACGGTACATGGATTCGAGGTGAGGATATTCTTGAGATTTTCGACAAGATTGTATCAAGTGCAAAAGGGCTTTTGGATAAGAAGATTCGAGCCTCTTCAGTAGAAACTGTCAGGGAGAAATATGAGCAATCTTCACAAACAGAAGAAGGAGAACGAGGTTCGAGAATAGTCGCGACATACAAAGACCCAGCTGGAAATCCCAAGGAGTATACCCTCCTAGGACATGATCCAAATGTTGTTAGCTTGACATGGATTTTAGAAGTCGCAACACCACCGTGTACTACGCTTGAAGAACTTGCCTGGTGGATTCAAACACTTATTGCAATATCATATGAGTCACTTCCAAAAGACTCTCAGGCAGTTCTCATATCCACAGGTTTGAATCCAACTCAAGAGTATCTTAGGAACCTGTCTTTTGGGGAACATCACCATATTCTAAGCCAAGAAGTTGATGAGACCGTTAAAATTGCAGTGTATGATATGATTCGAAATTTCATACCACACCTGATAGCGTTGTCAGTGAATTCACCATTCGAAAACAAGAAGCCAAGTGATGAAATTAGTATTGATGAGAATGGGATTGTCCGAGCTCCAAGATGTAAGAGATCAATTAGACTCTTTAGAAATACAACACAAATGGGACCAACTAATGAATTCGAGTTGATACCCTATATCAAAGTAGCGGATAAAGATGCTTTTGCCAAACATGTTAATCGCAGCTACGCGAGAATGGTGGATTGTTATCCATTCACAGATTATGGAACCATTGAATTAAGAGTATTCGACACACAACTGAGCATACCGAGAAGAATGGGACTTGCACTAATCCTTCAAGCTTTGGCGTTGAAAGCAAAGCGCATGGTTGAGAATGGTGAAGCAATTCCTGACGCAGGCGCAAAGTCACTGAGTGCAAACAGAGCCTCTGCAGTCACAGCTGGTCTCTGGGGACCATTCAAATCTGGTGAAGGATCGAATGAGTATCTTACTATCTACAACC
>PJER01000015.1 GCA_002825465.1 Candidatus Thorarchaeota archaeon MP8T_1 | reverse complement strand
CCATCCATTGAGACCCCCTGAATCTTCTGCATCAAAAAAGACCAACTCAACTTTGGACCGGTTGGAAAATCAAATTGGATTGCGCTCAAATCCGCGGCGACAGTTGCAGTATGAGTCTCTCTAAACTCGCCTGTTTGGTATCGTCTGACAAGACTTGATTTACCAACAGATGGAGCCCCAACAATGATTGCTTTGTATAGTTCTGCCGCCAAGTAATCACCTGCGCATTAGTCCCTAGTTGTAAAGTGGGGTTTACCTATTTATCAGGGTTATTAGGATGTTGAATTTGACCTATCGAAGGATTTTATTGCATTCATAAACCGTGCCAATAACTATGATAGACTTTGAGAATATTAAGAAGCGAACTACTAATGTCAAGGGTTACATTGATGCTCTCGACGATAAAGACAAAGATATCGTAATGGAGGCTTATGAAGAATACAACTTGAATGATGAGGTTGTTGAAGAATTAGCAGGCATTTTAAAAGACTACAAAGCTGTGATATTCTCAGCCCCATGGTGCGGAGATTGTAAGAGAGCTATGCCACCTTTGCTTCATCTTGAAGAAAAAGCAGGACTCAATGCAATGGTCTTCGGAACAATCAAGTCAGACCCATTGAATCCTGATGTACAGTGGCGAGTTCCACCGTCACCACCAGAGATTAATGAATGGGGTGCAAAAGCAATTCCATGGATAATATTCTTTGATTCTCAAGGTAATAAAGTTGGTACATTTAAAGAAAAGCCAATTGTAAAGGAGACTCTTGAGGAGGAAATTCTTTACATACTTAAGTCTAAATAGGGAGAGTACAACAAAATACAGTAGCGATTGGAGGAATTTGAAGTGGATATTCCAATACTAACAAATTTCATTGAAGGTCTAAAACTATTCTTTGCATCAAAGAGAATGAAGTGGCTTACACTCGTCTTCTTTATCGGAGCATTTACCATTACTATCTGGCAGAATCTTGCTTTAATGTTTGAACCACTGCGTCCTATTGCACTTTGGATCGGTGGAGTGTTTCCAACATATTTTTTGGTCACAGGATTCGTTGCCCTTTTGGGTTTGGCAAGATTTGTAGCAGATGACGAGTCATATCGTAAATCACTCTTGTACACATTCATCTGGATTTTTGTTAGTATCTTTGTTCTGATACTATTATTTTTCATCAGACCCATCTTCAACTGGATGTATATAGGAGTTGCATTCCTTGGCTGGATTGGTTTTCAATCATATTTTTCAACTCGCTCATCCTTGGGATACGCTGAGAGTGTAACTCTTGATAGTCGTTCCAAATTGGTAGGATTTCTTTTTGGCTTCATTTACATCCTCAATTATGTCGTAATCTGGGGTGCTTTACTTGGTACATTCATTTTTGTTAATCCATCACTCGGAGCAGGACTTGCATTTGGAATAGTCGGAGCGTTCCTTGCAACCTTATTCAATTTCATTAACGGATTGATTCTTGTTGCAGAACGGAGCAAATCACACGCTAGCAATATCTCATTCTTAGGATTTTTCATTTCATTCTATTCAGCATACTTCATCTACAACGTCGTAAAGGGATATACGCCTGGACTGGATCTAATTGCAATCAGTATCTCAGTATTCTTTATTCTCTATACAATGAGCAGTGTCGGTCGTTCACTTGCATCACGAGCTGAACTGGATACACGATGGAAACTGAGTAAGGAATTGGCAGCAACCTTTACCTTTTTCCTAGCTTCAGGATTCATGTTCGTAGATGCCATGTTTGGAGTTATTCTTGGCATTACAGATGAAACCCTCATGGGAGGAATTGGAGATGCTGTCAAGCTGATAGTCTTCCCATTTGTAGCTTTCATTATGGAATTGAATTTCCTCAGAAAATCAAGAAAAGTTCTCAAACCTGCTGAAGTTCCAGAGGATATGCCAATCGTTAGAGATGAACCAGAGGAAGAACCTGAAGAAGAAATTGTTGAAGCAGAAGAACCTGTATATACTGAGGAAGAAGAAGAACCGTCCTATACAGAAGAAGTCGAAGAAGAATCCTCAGAGTTTGAAGATGAGGACGAATTTGAAGACGAGGAATCTTCCGAAGAGGATTCAGAATGGGAATAGTAGGAGTTTTCTACTCCTACACCCTCATCTGGTTTATAGGTCAAGATTTTTAACCCAAATCAGTAAGGATGACTAAAGCGGGTTAATATCGATTGACCCCAAAACTGGAGATACAAAAATGGCACAATACGAGTGTATGGTATGTGGCTGGATCTACGACGAAGATAAGGGAGACCCTGACAGCGGTATTGCTGCGGGTACCAAGTTTGCAGATCTCCCCGACGACTGGGTTTGCCCCATGTGTGGAGCTGCAAAGGAAGACTTCGAGTTAATCGAGTAATCCTGGGCTTGAGTGAGCCTCTATGCGAGGCTCCTCGTCATTCTATTTTATTTCATGTACTAGGTTTCATTTTTCGCATCAATATGATATTGATAACCCCAACAACTATCGCAGTACCAGCTAATATCCCAACAAGGGTCAGTCCTAGAGTAAATGACCCTTCTACTCCTCGGATGTAATCTATCAGGTCAGTCGGAGTTGTGTTGCCAGTAGTTGTAGTAGTTGATGGTGGTGTAGTTGGCACATAATCAGGCCAATCAAGAACTGTTACTTGAACATAATCTGTTACTAAGTTATCATCTATATCATACAAGACGATTGTGCAGTTATGAACACCTGGTATCAGACCATCAACAGAGTATGTTATGCTAGAACCATCCCATGCTCCACTCTCCATTTCAGTATCATCTACAAAAATACGATAGCTAGTTGGAAAGAGATCATCAGGATGCCAAGTAATACTACTTCCAACACCACCTTCAAGATACCAAATATCTTGGGGATGATCGACAGTTGGGGCAATCAAATCTGCTATTGTCACCAAGACCTCATCTTCGACATAGTTGTTGGATGTATCGTTGATAATGAGATTGAACACATACAAACCAAGAGGTAATCCATCGAGACGGACTCTCAGATCACTTCCATTCCAAGTGCCTGAATCAATCTCTGAATTATTTCGAGTGACGATGAAGTAGTCTGGTAAGAGATCAGTGCAGTTCCACTGTAGAATATAGTCAGTGACAGAGTATTCCTTGATTATATCTGTAGAGCCTTCAATTACTGGAAATGTTGTATCCAAGATTGTCACAGTGAATTCAGCAGAGGCTCTGTTTCCATATATATCACTGACATTCATTCTCAAGTGGTATGCACCAAGAGGTAGAATACCATTTGATTCAATTAGGCCAGCTCCAAGATGCTCGAAGTTTATAGTATCGTTTATCCAATAAAAGACACCTGAAGTATCAAACGCTGGCAAGCTGCAGTTGAATATGGTTCCATATTCATGTTCCCGATTACTTGGTGTTACGATCCATTGAGGAGCAAGGTTATCCTCTACATGAAGCCAGAAGTTTACCTTCATTGTTCGATTCATAATGTCATGGACATATAGATTGAATTCATGGTCACCTAGAGGTAATGGTGCAAGCTCGCTAATGACTCCATCAGCATCAACATCCAACAGAACATTATCAATCCACCAGAGGTCAGTGAATACATCTATACTAGTATTAGCATCAAGAACATAGCCCAGATCTCTCTCAACACTCCAATCCTCTGGAGCAACTTCCCAGTAGAAAGATGGCATTGATAGAATCCATCCATTTGTATCAATACCTCGTTGATCTCTAGTTCCAGCAAGGATGATACTCAAATCTTCTGCAATAAATACACCTCTAGCTTCACTACCTCCCATTGGTAATGTAGTATTCCATTCTTCATCTCCATTTGATTGAATTTTAAGTACAGACGCGTTTGTAGAGGAGTATTGGAAATCTACAATCCCTGAAATTATATACCCACCAAGCGGATGTTCGACAATTTTAGTCCCAATAGAATTTGTACTATCTTTGAAATCGTATGTTGTTGATCGCGTCTGGGTACCCGCTTTGTCTAATTCCTTGAAAATCGTGCCAGAGTTATTATAGCCACAAAGGACATAATTGTAATCACTATTCTCAAGGACAGAGAGTGCTACTCCAGCTCCATAATAATCAGACCACAATAATGAACCAAGAGCATTAGTCCGAACAACTAGCAATGAAGCTACTGATTCAATTCTTGTCCCAACTGTAAGGAATCCCCCATTTTTACACTCAATCGTATCAAAAAGCCAAGTATAGATATCTCCGGATCCAAAATTATATGTTACATTTCTGATTTGATCCCCTGAGGAGTCAGTCCATAATAATATACTTTCATGCTTTGTCGGATTATCCGCATAGATAACACCTGTCAGTAAGAAACCACCAGTGGATATCTCAAGAATGGAGGTTGCCTGGTCATCTCCAGTTGTACCAAATGTCTTTCTATAAAGTTCATTACCACTGGCATCTGTTCGAAGTAAAAACATCTCAGCATTAAGTATGATATCACCATACCAACCGACAATTGCAAAACCACCACCCTGACATTCAATTACATCAAAGCCATGTGTGTACATTGAATTGAAGGTTTTATTCCAGAGGAAATTCCCATTCTGCCCGACTTTTACTAACCAAAGGTCATTAGTCACACCAAAACTTGAAGTCCAACCTACCATGATGTATCCGCCATCAGAGCAATTCGAGATACTATGAATTGCATCATCTCCGGATCCACCATAAGTGAGATTCCATATTTGTTCACTCACATCAAGTGAAGGCCTTGCTGAGATTTCTTCAAGATATGTCCCTGTATCTTCTGTCGATTGAGCAATACTTGCATTTTCTTGCGTGGAAATCAAAATTCCACTCTGAAAAATAATTCCGAGGCTCAGAATAGACAACACTAGGATTGCTTGCCTATGGCGCATTTTTTCTCCTCCTAAATTAAGAACCACGTCTCATAATCGTAGAGTATTCGATTACTCTGTTTAAATATTCATCGAATAGAAATAAATTTGAAAATAATAAAAGAGTAATGAAACAATAACTTAGTTATTCAAGTAATTCTAGGTGAGAGTGGAGTTCTTGTTCCTACTTTCGGATTAGTTATAGATCAATTGCGCGAGAATGTAGTGATATATACGATGATTGAATGGTTTAAATTGCAACACAAAGAGTTAGGAGAAATTAGCTTGAGGTATCGTTGGTGTGTAATTCTATTCATGTCCATGACACTCATACTACCATTAGTATTATCTGATACTAGTTTTGTCCAGGCACAGGTATCAGCAAAACCAACTGCTAGAGGTGCGCATTCTATTACGTATGATCCTTGCAATAATGTAACAGTCATTTTTGGAGGATTCTCACTGGTAGGGGGATGGCATTATTTAGGGGATACATGGACCTACTCATACACAGAGAACTCTTGGATAGAACTTGAGCTAACGCCTTCGCCTTCTGCACGATCAAACCATGCAATGGTCTATTGTAATGAAACAAACGAGATTATTCTCTATGGAGGCCAAGGACCAGTTAATCCTACGGATACATGGTCATTTTCATGTGATAGTCAAACTTGGTCGCAAGTGGCAACAGCAATTGATCCCGGCGTTCATCACTCACTATCTATGGCATATGATTCGCGCGAGAATGCTGTGATCCTCTTTGGAGGATTTGGAGAAGATGGACATGAACGAGATGATACATGGAAATTCAACTGCGAAACCAGAGAATGGTCTGAACTCCTTCCAGCAGAGTTACCACTAGCGCGATATGGACATGTCATGGTATATGATGAAGCAATCAATCAGGTTGTCATGACATCAGGAAATACAGAGTTTCAAGGACATCAAGATGACACTTGGACTTTCGATACTTCAACAAACAATTGGACAGAACTCTCACCATCTGGACACCCTGATCCTCTGAAATGGCCATCAATGACCTATGACTCCGTAGATAGGAAATGCGTTTTATTTGGAGGTCAGATTGGTGACAATGCAGTAGACCATACATGGATTTACGATGGTCAGTCAAACACATGGCAACAACGTTTCCCGACAATAGCTCCCGGGGACAGGATTAACACAGGACTTGCATTTGACTCAGCAAACAACATTACAATTTTATTCGGGGGGATTGTAATAGATGGGGCCCAGTTTGATGACACATGGGTCTATTCATACGAAGATAATACCTGGACTGAGATGGAGGATCAAACTGGTACCGTGACATCAACCGGATCTGGCTTGGAACTAATTACGCTTGTATTAGTCGCTTCAGTCATCACTGTAGCAGCTGTTATTGTTCTGATTGTCAAGAAAAAGAAGTGATACTTAGATCTCATCAATTTGATTTATTGTAGACCTGAATGAATATTTGCGGTCAGTAAGCATGCAAATGTAACTGATTTGGCACAAAATCCTTTTCTGACAGATTATCTGTAGGAAAGATAACGCACTCTTACTGAGGAATAAAACATGGTCACCAAGAAGATTTTCATTGTACCACATACACATTGGGATAGAGAGTGGTATCTCCCATTTCAAAAGTTTAGATACTCGCTCGTTCAGCTTATCGATGAACTACTCAAGATTCTTGATAACCAAGATTTCATCTTCATGCTAGATGGACAGACAATTGTTCTTGAAGACTACATGGAAATTCGTCCGCATAAGTTCCAAGAATTACTCCAAAGAATCCGTGAGAAAAAAATCACAGTTGGACCATGGTATCTCCTTCCAGATGAGTGGCTTGTTGGTGGGGAGAGTCTAATCCGTAATTTGGAAATCAGTCATGATTACGCAATAGAACATGAAATACCACTAATGGATATTGCATATCTCCCAGATCAATTCGGACACACTAGTGGAATTCCTCAGTTATTGGGAGACCTGACTAATCTAAAGACAACGGTTCTCTGGCGAGGTATTCCTCATACTCTTACTTCGGTTCCATTCATCTGGAAATCCCACGAGAGTTCTGTATCTTCTGTACAAGGAGTCTATCTTCCATTTGGATATGGCAATGCAACTATGCTTCCTGCAAACTATGATGAGTTTGTAGATGCAGTTAACGAAAAGGTGAGTGAACTCAAACCATTCTCTCCATTTCCAATGTACCTACTCATGAATGGATCAGACCATCTCTTTCCACAACCTTTCACAAAAGAATTCGCTAAGAGATTATCAGGTGAAGAATTTGATGTCAAAGTCTCTTCATTGAAAGACTTCGTTGAGAACCTTCATGAATCGATCAAGAATAACGAATATAATCCTCAGGTCATGATCGGAGAGTTTAGATCGTCAGCTAGAGCCAATCTTCTTCAGGATACATACTCTGCAAGAATGTGGATTAAGCAGTGGAACCAGAAGGTAGAAGACATGCTTACTAGACGAGTCGAACCTCTCTGGGTGTACTTGTCCAAGGTGTCGGATTTTGAGTATCCTGAGGAATTCCTGAAGACCGCATGGAAGTGGTTACTCAAGAATCAGCCTCATGACTCAATCTGTGGTTGTTCAGTGGACCAAACTCATGAAGAGATGAAGGCTAGGTTCTCATGGGCTGAAACAATCTGCGAAGGTGCTTTGAAAGATGCTGAAAAGAGAATGCACAAGATTGTGAAGCCAGCAGATGAATCATCAATTGCAATTTTTAACTCAGGAGGTAGCTCACAATCTCCAGTTTACTTCGAGTTTACTGCACCAGGTAGCAAATTAGTTCATGGAATAAAGACAGAAGATGGTGAACTCTTTGGCGTCCAGAAGCTCACATCAAAAGAAGACATCTTCATGGATACCACAATTGGAATGACGGCGGCTAAAATGGGGATGCGCCTCTTACCAGGACGAAAACTCATGGATTTCTACATTAATGGAGTCGAGTACTTCGATGGAGATGAGCCAGGTATCTTAGAACTCAGATTCATTGCAGATAGGCATCCTGTGGGAGAATTCGACATGGAGAGTCTCAAGCAAGAAGCCAATGCAATCATTGGTAGTAAGAAGTACAAGAAAATCCACCTTGTCGCATCTAGACCAACACAGAGTGTATATGCTTCTGTTATTCCACTCAAACCTTGGGCATTCTCAAAACTCACTCCAGTAGAAGAATCACCAGAAATCAAGAGTGATGATACACTTGAGGTTGACAAGAATAATGTTAGCAACAAGTATTATTCAATACATTTTAACAAAGATGGAAGTCTGAATTTAACCAATAAGAAGAGTGGAGTACAGTATGAATCACTTCACGTCTTCGAAGATTATGGAGACCGTGGAGACGAGTATACCTTCGGAAGAGTAGAACCTGAAAAGGTAAAGGTCAAAGATGTCAAACGTGTCCTGAATAGTTCAGGACCATTAGTAGCAGAAATTTGTCAAACGCAGACACTAGAGATCTTTAGTTCAATTGATTCATCTAGAGATAAGAGAATTGGAGTAGCTAAGGTACCAGTTGAAACAGTCTTCAGATTTTATCGAGATTCTCCCAGAATTGAAATGACAACTAGACTAACAAATACTGCAAAAGACCATAGATTGAGAATCTGTTTTGATCTCCCATTCAAATCAGACACAACTCTGACCTCAACTCATTTTGGTTGTATCGAACGGTCAGGAGAAGCTGAGAAGATTCCTAGCCCTGATGAACTTACAACAACCAGAGCTGAATTTCCAGAACAACCATCTGGAATCCAAGCACAGAAAGGATTCATTCGAGTTGAGGATAAGAGTAGTGCAGAGGCAATAACAATTCTAAACAGAGGATTGCCTGAAGTAGAATTAGCAGATGGACATCGTATAGCCATTACATTGGTTCGCTGCATAGGTTGGCTCTCACGGTCAGACTATCCAGAGAGACCTATTCACGCAGGTCCTGCGGAAGCAACACCTGGTGCGCAAGAGATGAATAAGGAGTACAGTTTCCAATATGGAATTGTTATCCATTCAAAGGATGATCCATTATCTGAGAGCGATGACCACTCAGATGTATTTCATTCCAATCCTATTGTTTTCCCCATTGATAGTGCTGAACCTCCAAAGGAATTGTTTACTCCCATTCTGGAGTTGAATAACCAAGCCATCAGGATTTCCTCAATGAGAAACCGTGGAAATGCAATTCTAGTGACCCTATTCAATATAGAGAATAAAAAGGTCGAAGTAGAAGCAAAGCTATCTGAAGATATCAAGACAGCCTTGGAAATCGACATGTATGGAAGTGTGACTAACGAGGTCTCTATTTCAGATGGTACTATCGCTCTCTCGTTTAATCCAAGAGAGATAAAGATGTGTAGCCTACGATGATAGGCTACTCATCTATAGTAGATTGAATGTCTCGTTCAGCATCTGGATACTCTGTTTTGATAGTCTCGAAGTCAGGATCGATATTTACCTTGAAGAGTACCAAGACTGATAGAAAGATGAACAGAGCTGCAATCGGACCCCAAAGTAGGTAACCTTGTGACACAAAGTCGGTAGACCCTGGAACTGGCACAACTTCAGGAAGTCCAAAGATAATGCCCCAGAGGAATGCTGACAATGCTTGCATTCCATTCAATGGTATCGATGGAAAACTTGTATAGAAACCAGCTCTACCCTCTCCTGTCATTATCTCATTCTTATGCGCAAAGTCTGCATATACTATGTAAGGAAACAGGTAGTAACCGGCCACGCCTGCTCCAACAAATGCGAGAAGCAAGAATCCAGCAGTTGATGTAGTAATGACTAGAGTGAATGGAAGAGAAATGACAGCCAACATCATAGAAAGCTGAAGAGTGAATCTCTTTCCCTTCTTTCTAATAGTAAATTGGTATATGATGAAGAAGACAAAGACAACAGAAAGAAGTTCAACACCGAATATTATGAAATCTGCTAATCCAAAGAGTAGATAGTCATTGATGTATGGAAAAGTTGTCTTGATAATCAAAGAAATACCTACTGCAAGAAATGCTTGAGCTGTCAACCATCCAATAAAATCGTGATCTTTCAATGCCATTCCAAGATCTTTTTTGATAGATGGTTGTGGAATGAATTTCCCTTCATTTTGAAGACCCTTCAATGACGGTATAAATCCAAGAAGTTGAATTACCATAAATCCAAATATCATGTAGAGGATCTCAGTTGGAAGTTCCAAACTAATTGATTGGACGGCAAGGAATGATGTACCAAAGGTTCCTATGACGAATCCAATGAAATTGGCAACATTCTGCCATGATGACACTGCTGGGCGTTCTTCAGGTTCAGTGAGTTCCGGCATCCATGCTTGAAATGGTGTCATTGTCATTCCATAGAATACTTTGAAGAGACTCATTGTTATGGTTGCATAGAAGAAAAGCCCAATTACATTACCAGAAGCTATGAATAATCCAGGATTGAATACCAAGAGAAATGAAAGAGCCATAAGTGGAGCTCCAATCATTATGTATGGTTTTCGTCTACCCCATCTCTTTGTCGGAGTTCTATCACTTAGATTTCCAAAAGTAATCTCAGATATCATGATTGAAAGATAACTCAAAGCTATCGCAGAACCAGTATAGATTGCAGGTAATTCCTGGATTGAGAAATAAAATAAAGTGCTGGCAAGATCAAGCATATCAAGCATTATACTTGGACCCAATCGGGCCATACCGAAATAGACCTTCTGACCTCGTGAAAGCAAAATGATACCTCCTGATGCGCAAGTGTCTTGCTAATCAAATCTGGCTATTAAGTACCATGTTTTACATATCAAAGTCTAACAATTCTATTTGAAGTCAATCAAATGCGGACCAATTATCATCGAGTGTGGGAACAGTCACAGGATAATCACCTCTCTGATAGATATCTACAAAGAAATGATCTTTCCTCTCTGCTACCATAGTCCAATTATTCCCATTCCGACGAAAGTACCGATAATCATTACGATTGAACTTGACCTCAATAACTACATTCTCAGGAATAGATTCCATCTCCTTTACCCAGAATTCTTCATTGTCAGTATCAACATGTGAAATTAAAAAGCAGAACACTCTATCACCAGTAGATTCGATTAAAGCTACATGAGGCATGTCATTTTCATTCCAGTCTCGAGGTATAGGAAGAGTCCTATAGAGAGTTGAACCAATAGCAGATTGTAAGACATTGAAAGTTCCGACATCAAACATTTTGAGATTCACCGCAATGCTCTCCTAGGAGAGCGCTATCAATACTGAGCATATGGTCAATTTTCTATATAATGATTCAGAGTCTAACTCACAAAGAATAGGTACATTCTCGAAGCGTTCAAAGCCATCTAGACACAATTCTGAACAGGTCAAGCTGTAATGATTCATTGTGTAATCAAAAATATCACTACCTAATAAATAGTATGATACAATATTCAAAATAGGCTTAACAAATGGCCAGCCCCATCGAGAGCAAAGTTGAAAAGTAATTAAGCATATGCACGAAGTGTGGTCGGGAGCTGCGGGAGCATTGCCCTGTACTGGCAGATGCTCGTACCATGCCTGTCACGGGAGAAGGGCTTCCAACCACACCTTATGAAAACTAGTTCTTTTGACGAATTAAAATGCGAGAACTCTATACAAAATACTCAGTTATTTTGAGAAATTATCTTAGTTGGTTCCCACGAAGAGCTTTTACTTTTGCACCGACATCTTCTCGCTCTTTTGTAACACTATTAGTTTCAACAATGAGTTTTAAGAGTGTAGAGGCGTATTCAGTTTGTTCAACATGCCCGTTACGTAATTCCTCTTCAAGTCGAACACGTTTTGTTCGCAATTCATCCAATGCTTTACCCAGAGATCTATATCTTATCTCCATAAAAGTAGCAGAAGTTGCGTTGTTGATTAGACCTCCCGATCTGTTCCATGTAGAACTAGACTCTTCCACCATGGAACCTTGTTCATCATTCAACTTATTATACTCCTATTATTGGATCGTTATGACATATAGTGATTATTATATATTATAAAGTATTTGGTGATTATATCTACTCATAGTTTTTATGTTTATTGAGCGATTATATACATGCCGAGGTCATCAAAACCTTCTAAAGTTAGGAATGCACACGCCACAAACGCATGTACTGCTGAAGTGGGCAACGGCAGGATTGGAGTAAATGTCTGAAAGGGATGTACTAGACAATGAATCAAAGATGAGACTAGTAGGTCGCATCATATTGGACATCCCAAGAAGAGTCACTGAACCATCAAAGCAAATTACAGACGAAGGAGAGAGAAGGAAGGCAAGATTCCTCTCAGTTGCATTGTTTGCTGCTACAACTGTCTATCCAATTTTACAAATAACTAGTGAGATGACAATGGGATTTCCATTTTATTCCGTTTCTGCCATCTTCTTTGCGGGTCTTTATATTCTCAGTAGAACTGACCATGTAAATCTGACAACTCATCTAACGATTGCATTTGCAACACTTTTCCCCTTTGTCATTTTAATTGCCAACCCTGTCTGGAATGCACATAATCTTGCATTTCAAATAATGTCATGGCCAGTATTTGCTGTGTTACTTGGAAGTCAACTTCTAGATAAAAAAAGAATCACAGCAATGATCTTCTTAATCAATCCAGGATTGGTCATAATCAGTTACCTTCATCCGGGTATTGCTCTAGCAGATTCACTTGAATTCATTGCAGTATCATTTGCTATTCAAATTCTATTAGGATTTACAACTTGGACCTCGGAATATTATTCAGAAAAAATTGAGGAAAGTAAGAGAACGATTGAATCTCGACGACGTGAGCTAGAAATATACACAAGTCTCTTACGCCACGATTTAGCAAATGATATTCAAATGGTCCTTGGCGGGTTGGAACTAGCACAGATGTCATCTGAAGGACAAAATAAGAAACATCTCGCTTTTATTGAATCGACCCTTGCAGCTGCAGAACGAATGAGGAGTCTAATTCATATATTTTCTTTAACTGAAGATGAACTTGATAATGATTTTATAACTGTCTTACAAACCATAAGTAGGAGAGCAGAAATTGCATTCAAAGGACTAACTGTGAACATTGATGTGGATACTGATATCAACTCTCAAAAATTCTACTATGGTAAGCTTACAGCTTTAGCTTTCGAAAATCTCCTTCGAAATACAGCTCAACATGCAGGAGATAGACCTACGGTTCAAATCCAAATTAAACAATCAGCATCTCATTTGGATATATTATTCGAAGATAATGGTCCTGGTGTAAATGAAAAGATACGCAATCAACTCTTCGGAAGAGGAGTTACGACTGGAAGTAAGGGACGAGGTCTAGGGCTCTATCTAACTAGAGCAATTATTGAATCAGAAGGGGGTACAATAGAGCTGATCGATTATGAAAGACCTGGTTGCCGCTTTAATATCAAATTGCCAACATAAAATGTACATCGAGAAGCTGGACTCTTAGTCCCCTCAAAGAATAAATGCACTCATGTAGAGGCTTCTGAGGGAGATTTGTGTGACAGAAGTTAATACAAAAATTACCAAAGTTACAATTTTCCGAGATGGTGCACGCGTTACTAGAACCGGAAAAGTAACACTTGCAAAAGGTCCTCAGAAAGCAATTATTCATGGAATCACTGAATATGCACAAGAAGATAGTTTTAGAGTAAAAGGAAAAGGACCTGCTGCAATATCTACAATAGATATTAGTATGACAACTGAAGTTTTTGAACCTTCAGAGGATGCAAAGCCACTCCATGACAAGCTTATGGAATTACAGCATAAAAGAGAAGATTTGCAGGATGAATACGAGTCCCAAAATGAGAGATTAAGCAATCTGGCCAGTGTTGTTGCTGAGTTTTCAAATTACTATGGTCAAGTATATGCTGCAAATGAGGGTGATATTGAACAATTATCAGAAATGGATAAGACTTCATCAAAGATGTATCTTGATACAAAGAAAATTATTCATGAGTTCGAAGATAAAATTGCGAATCTTAACAAAGAAATCGAAGCAGTTCGAGAAAATATAGGCAGAATCAGTTCTGAGAAAAGAACTGAATATTTCTATTCAGTAGAGGTGACACTTGACCTCTCTAAAGATTCTGACATAGAGCTTGAATTAACCTATCAAGTCAATAATGCCAATTGGAACCCCATTTATGATGTAGATCTACTTCCGGGCAATGCAAAATTACGGCGGATGGCGCTCCTGTATAATAGAACAAAAGAAGATTGGAACGCTGTCAATTTAGTAGTATCAACTGCGACTGCAAGACCTGTTGAAGCTGTTGAAGCAACTCCATATTATGTGAGTACTTATGATCCAACAGTAACAATTTCACGGTCTGAAAGGGATATGAGAAAACGTGAGATGCCAGCACCAAAGATGGCAGCAAAAGCTGCAAGTGCAATGCCACCTCCAGCTCCAGCCCCTGTGATGATTGAGGAATTTGCTGAGGCGACAGAAACAGTTTCAGGAATTGCTGTCTACGAATTACCCAAGAAAGTCACAATTCCTGCAGACAATGAAAAACATCCTGTAACACTCATAGAAGAAGAATTAGAATCTGAGACAATTCATTACTGGTATGCTGAAGGTATGGCTGAAGTGGTTGCACAAGATAAAGTGACAAATGGAAGCAATGTGATCCTTCCAGGAAAAGTAAAGGTCTATGCAGAAGGGGATTATATAGGAGAAACATCAATCTCACAAATTTCGCCCCGAGAAGAATTCAAGTTGGGTACTCGAACCGCTTATGATGTTAAAGCTGAGAAGAAGCTTGCTGAACGTGAAGTTGAGAAAGCAGGAGTCCTTAGAGGTAAACTTCGACGGTCATACAAATATCGTCTTGAGATCCAAAGCTACTCAAAGAGGCCCGTTGAAATCGATATTTACGACCGAGTTCCTCATAGTGTTAGTACCCAGATTGAAGTGAAAGTAGAGTGGGAGAAATTAGGTGTGGAAAAGCACAACCTAGGTATTCTAGAATGGCACAAGACTGTTCAACCCAATGAAAAGACAATCATTGAGTACGAGTACGAAGTGAATTGGGAAAAGGATGTTACAGTTCATCCACCGTTACCATAGGAGGCGAGAAGATGAAAGAACTAGATACAACAATTACATCTGCTACAGTATTTCGTGATGGCGCAAGGATTGTAAGAACTGGAAAGACAGAGGTTGCAGAGGGAGAACAGATCATAAGTATCGGGGGCATCACACAACATGCTCACGAGGATAGTTTTCGGGTGAAAGGGCGTGGACTTGCAACCCTTCGAGGAATTGATGTCAAACGAGTCACAAAAACCTTTGAGGCAAAGGGGGATACTAAAAAACTTCTAGACCAAATTCATACTTTAGAGAAGAATAAAAGAACACTCCAAGACCAAATCGAACTTCAACAGAATAGAATTACACATCAAACGAATATTATGAATCAGTTTAGCACTGAGTTCGGAAAATGGTTTAGTGTAAGAGAAACTAGTCTGGATAATCTGGCAAATATGGACAAAACAAATCAAGATCTGATAAAGGATGCAAAGAAGAAACTGAGAAAACTCACAAGAGAAATGCATGACCTTGATGCTGAGATACGATCACTTCGTGAAAACATTCAGAGAATTCAGGGAGAAAGACGGACTGAGACACTTACTGAGGTACTTGTCACAATTGATGCAAAACAGAGTACGACTTTGGAGTTAGAAGTAACATATCAGATATCTTCTGCAAGTTGGAATCCCAACTACGATGTTGATATCGGTGAAGGTTTAACCTCGCTAAAACGAATCGCTATGGTCTACAACAATTCACTTGAAGATTGGAAAGACATCGATTTAGTGGTATCCACAGCTTCAGCAAAACCAGTTTCAATTGTGAAACCAGACCCATTCTATGTGAATACATTCCAAGCAACTGCATTGGGAGCTTATGGTTCTGGAGGCGGTCTTGAAGGCCTGATGTCAGCAGACAAAGATTACGAGGAAGAAGAAGTAACTGCCATGGAGATTGATGACATGGTGGGATATGAACCAGAACCAGAAATGACTGAAACTTATGCTGCATCCTCTGAAACACTAGGAGGTATAACAGTCTACGATGTGCCGGGACAGGTTTCAATTGAAGCAAATCGAGATCCAAGCCCAATAACACTCACACTCGAGGAGTTCGAGTCTAAGAGACTACATTTCTGGAATGCATATGCTATGCAGGAAGTTGTAGCTCAGGATGAGATAACCAATGGAGATTCTGTTCTCTTACCGGGTGATGTGAAAGTCTATGCAGCTGGAGATTATATCGGTGAAACAAGTATAGGTCTCATAGCACCGAGGGAAAAATTCAGACTAGGAACCAGAGCATCATATGATGTGAAGGCTGAAAAGAAACTCCTTGAGAAGGACACTGAGAAGGCAGGTTTGACGAGAGGAAAGCAACGACGTGGATACAAGTACGAGATTGAACTAAAGAACTTTTCAAAAGATGAAATCGAGATTCGAGTTGTTGATAGAATTCCATATAGCAACTCAGAGAAGATTGCCATCGAACTAAAGGAGCCTTCTTTAGGTTACAAGAAATTTGAACTTGGAATCCTTACTTGGGAAACCAAGATGACCAAGGATCAAGAGATATCCATTACTTATGAGTATGAGATAGAGTGGGAGAAGGGATTGAATATCCGTCCTCCACTTCCTTAATACAGAAGTAATGAAAGGAGATGAGCGCTGGATCACCAGCGACTCATTTCATCCATTATTGCAACGACTCGATGTTGGGCCTTGCGAAAGTTCTGTAGTGAGATACTCTCATTCGGAGAGTGAGCTTTACCAAGATAATCACTGCATCCCACTGATACCATTGGAACAAATTCATTGAAGAGATATAATGGTCCAGACCCTGGGCTCGTGGGATGAACAATTAAGTCATGTCCGTGAGTTCTCTTGTTTGCAGCATTTACTATCTTTACAAATGGATGATCAACAGGTGTCTTAGCAGCAGGGTATCCCTCAAAATAAATCACCTTTACATCAGTGAAACCTAGAGAATCAAGGTGCTTTCTCAGCTTCTTGTGAATATCGTCAGGGTGCATTCCTTCAACTAATCTAAAATCTATCTTTACCGTCGCTCTTGCAGGAAGAACTGTCATAGAACCCTTACCTTGGTACCCCGTAGTAATTCCGCAGATATTGCATGTTGGTTCTCCATAGTAAGCCTTCTTCAATGCGTGTCCAGTGAGTCCATTCAAGTATTCATCTATTCCAAACTCTTTCTTCAATTTCTCTTCGTTTAGGCTGATATTTTCCAAAACTTTCAATTCTGCTTCAGTGAGTGGTTTAATTCCATCATAGAATCCATCAATTGTGATCTTGCTATTCATATCTTTGAGAGAATTCAAAGCCCAAACCAGCCTATAGGCGGCTGAGGGTAGTGTACATGCTAGACTTGAATGCATATCTCTTGATAAACGAACGACCTCTAACTCAACAAAGAAGACTCCCTTTAGTCCAAGCCATGCCTCTTGGATGCCATTGATATCAGCTCCTCCAAACTCCCAGATCCCACCATCTGCACACAAGAAATCCTTGTTCTTCTCAATGTATTCAGGAAGATGAAGACTTCCTATTTCCTCCTCGCCCTCGATAACGAACTTGATATTAATAGGCAATTCAGTCCCGGTCTCTTTGAATGCTTTAAGTGCCCAAATCCTTGAAGTTGCATCACCCTTGTTGTCAGCAACACCCCGACCCCAGAGCCGCCCATCTCTAATCTCTGGTTCAAAAGGGGGAGAATCCCATAAATCGAGAGGTTCAGCCGGTTGAACGTCATAATGGTCATAGAACAAGAGTGTCCGTTTAGCACCTACATCTTTCCATCCTGTTACGACCGGAGCTCCTCCAGTAATCTCATGTTGTTTTGTTTCAAGACCAATTTCTTGTAACATTTTTTCAACAAGATTTGCAGTTTCACGAAGTCCCTCACCTTTGGCTGCTACTGTAGGAATTCGTACGAGCTTCTTGAGACTCTCGATGGCACTATCTTGAGTATTATCAATATAATTCGTCACTTTCTCATACATGAGAACCACGGAAAATCACGCAACATACTACATGATATATCCTCTCTTTTCAGCGGCTCAACGAATCACCTACAACGAACGTCTTATGAGTGCACAATACTGACAAGAATTCGCTTGAAAAAAGAGAGAGAGATGATTGACTGTTGGACATCTTTAAAGCAGATTGGCTGGAGAGGACTGAACTCAAAGCAATTCTTGACAAGCAGGCAAAGTCGACAGGATTCCGTTCTAAAAAGCCAATTGAATTTCTTGAAGGTTTCAAAGTAGTTTTACGGCCTTTTAGGAAAATAACATTGAATGTGAGTCGATCACGGATTGATGAATCATATCAGACGCAAACATTGATTGATGAAGAGCTATTTCCCCACATTGCTGATGAGAATCATCAGATGCTTCTATGGCGACCAAAGTACATTGATGGTAACTTTATTTCTGAAGATCTTGATTATGAATCCAATGCGGATGAAGAAGCTCTGCAGAGTATTATAGATGCAATAATGGAGAAACGATGGAAATCTCAAGAATACGATGACGAGATAAGACCAAAACTAAAGAGATTACAGATGGATCCCCTCGGTGCAATTGCTTTTCTAATTCCAAGGACAGCTGGAGGGCTTAGGAAAGAACAAGCAATAATAGATGATAGTAAAGAATCACGCGCATATATTTTAGCTACATCATTATTGACTAATTGCTCGCCAAAGGATATCATAATATCAGCAGATCTAGGAGAAACAGTTCTAATTGAAACTGTCATTGCTGAATATGGCTCACAAAGCGATTCATCTCGATTGCTTGCATTAGAAACACCAGGGACAAATTCATTCGATGAAGCAATCAAAGCAGGAAAAGCTCTCACAAGATTATGTGAATTATACGGTGAATGTCGAGAGATAGTTTCGAATGCAACGAAGTAACGGTATGTAAAATGAATTTCTAAGTGTTTACAATATGAAACCTCTCTCGCTGAGTTCGATAACCTTAAAGACCTAAATCCTACTCAATAACTCTGGAAAGTAGGAAACTCTTTCCCGGAACGGAGGATAGAGAATGCTATCAAAACGTAATTTAACTTACGCCATCATAGCTATGTTCTTGTTCTTCCCAGCTGTTGGCATCCCTAATGCAGCGGCTCAAGAGCCCGAGATGCCTTTTGTCATGGCCTACGGTTCAGACATTGGAGAACTTAATCCATTGGTCTGGCGAAGTGAGAGATCTCACTGGTATGACATGCTGGTGTATGACACATTACTTACTTATGATGACGACTTAGGACTAATCCCCTGGCTAGCAGAGGATTGGGATGTCTCCGCTAATGGTCTCCAAATCAACTTCACGATTCGTGATGGTGTTGTTTGGCATGACGGAGAGGACTTAACTGCCGGCGATGTAGCTTTCACATTCGAGTACATTCGCGATGCTCCATCAGATGTAAACTGGTGGACAATGCTGCAGAATCTTACATCTGCAACAGCTTATGGTAATGTCGTAGTCTGTGAGTTCAATCAGCTATTTTCATTTGCACTCCAAAATCTTGGAGAGATTTACATTCTCCCCGAGCACATTTGGAATGATGCACCAGCTGATGACCCACGGTGGAACGACCACACAAATGTAACAGCCCACGTTGGTTCAGGTCCATTCAAATACGTGTCACGTGTACCAGATGAGTACACAACTCTAGATAGGAATGAGGACTGGTGGGGCGAGGATAACCCCTATGCAGGACAATTACCCAACATCGATCGAGTCAGAATTGACGTAGTTATCGGTCAAGATGCTAGAATTCTCGCAATGAGAAATGGCGATGCAGACACTGAGCGCTACGAGGTCTTTGGTTCATATGTTGAGGAAGTCCTTGGATATCCAGAACTACAACTAGTTCAAGGAGTAGCCTCACAGTGGGACTATGTGTTAGGTTTGAATCTAACAGTTGCCGGTCTTGATGACATCGATGTCAGAAGAGCCATTGCTCTTGCAATCAACAGAACTGAACTAATTACTGTTGGTCGACTAGGTCATGGGACTGCAACCACAAGTGCCATTCCTGATGTCTTCTACCCAGACTTATTCAGCGAGGAAGGTGTCTTCGATGAAAATGTTGCTTTAGCAAATCAGATTCTCGATGATGCTGGTTACCTGGATAACGACGGAGATGGTAACAGAAACTTCCCAGGAACTGCTCCAACAGATGAGCTTGAATTCGATCTTTTGACCCTTTCATGGGATGACATCTCAGTGCAAACCGGAATCGGTATTGAAACTGAAATGGCTAGATTGAACATCACCATCAATAATCTCGTTACTGATGACGGTCCAATGTATGATGCTATCTACACTGGCGAATACGAGATGTACACCATGGCTCATGGATACAATGCCATTCCAGACCATGTTTGGTGGCGCTGTCATTCAAGCAACATCTATGAGTGGGGTGACAACGTCTTCCATTTAGACAACTCTACAGTTGACGATATCATGGATGACTACGTCGCAAGCACTCCTGCAACAATTGATGCAAATGCCGCAGCAGCTGCAAAGGCAGTATTGGACAACATTCCATACGTTCCATTGTATCTGTCTGACGATACACATATCCTCAGAAAGGAATGGGTCAATTACACAACTCCTGCTGGAGGACCCTTTACAGCCTTTAACCCGAGGACTATGGTCTTCATGTATGATGACGGTACAGGCATCACACCAGGTGGAGATTACACAATATACCTCCTCATTGGTGCAGGCGCAATAGTTGCTGTAATCATAATCTTCGTCATTCTGAAGAGAAGATAATATTAGAATACCAAGGGACCTATGGTCCCTTGCCTCTCTTTTTTTTCCATAATATTCAATGTTTTTTGAATTTGTTAGAAAATTATCAAAGCTAAGGTGAAATGTTACTTAGTCCGATAGTCTTTAAGGAGCTTTTACTAGGTTATTTTCAATATTCGCAGCAAAGGAGTCTGGACAATGTCTAGAGAGAAGTCTATAGGTACATGGAGATACATAGGTGAGCGAGCAGTTCAAACAATAGTAATCTGGTTCATCATAATTACGCTCAACTTTGTTATTTTCAGAATTATGCCAGGTGATCCACGCCAAGCATTACTTGGTGAAGGACTGGACCCAGCACTTAGAACAGCAGTTATAGAAAGATTTGGTTTGGATAGACCATTAATCGAACAATATTGGCTCTATCTTGTGAATTTATTCCAAGGAGAACTTGGGTATTCATTCCAACATTTCGGAGAACCGGTCTATCAAACAATCTTTGCATTTAGATTCACAAACACGTTCCTTCTAATGGGTACTTCACTGATTCTATCGATAATAATTGGAATGGCAGTTGGTGTTTTTGCAGCTGCACGAAGAGATTCAATGGTTGATACAGGTTCCACAGTAACATTTCTTATAGCATATGCCTTACCAGTCTTTTGGGTTGGCATCTTAATTCTATACTACATGGGATTTCTTTGGAATCTTCTTCCAATAGCTGGAACTATAACGAGAGGTTATGAACATGCAAATTTCATCGAATACATGTTCGATTACATGCATCATATGATAGGTCCATGTATTGTGCTTACTTTGTCATTTATTGGTGGTTTCTATCTTATTATGAGAGATACAGTTCTGGATGTATTTACTCAGGACTATATTCTTGCAGCAAAAGCAAAGGGACTCAAGGAACGCACCATTCTTTACGGTCATGCAATGCGAAATGCAATGCTTCCAATGGTAAGCGTCATCGCAGTCAATATGCCATATCTCATTAGTGGAGCGATGATGACCGAGTATGTGTTTAGCTGGAGTGGTTTGGGACTATTGACGTACAACTCTGTACTATCAGTAGATTATCCTGTACTTCAAGGGGTTTTCCTCTACCTAGCGACGATAGCTGTAATCTCGAACTTTATCGCAGATATTCTGTATCTGTATCTTGACCCAAGGATAAGATATTGAGGAGATGATAGAAAATGAATGAAGAAATCAATGATATACAAGATGCAATTCAAGTAAAAGCAACAAGGAAACCATTACACCTCACAATTGTATCAATTGGTGCATTTCTCCTCATCTCGCTGGTGTTTATAGTCATGATGGATATATTCATCACAGTTCTAGCACAAAATCTAGCAATTGTACATGCAGGAATTGGCGAGGTACCTACTGATCTGCCAGTGGAAATGTATGTACTGGCAGTGAGAGCAACAGCGATAGCTTGTCTTGCAGTTTCAATCGTACTTGGAATTGTCTGGAAAAAGATCTACCTCTACAATCCAGGGAGAATATTGCAAAAAATCCTGATGATCATGTTTTGCTTCCTAGTATTTGTTGTGGGAGGTATCGGACTAGGATTAATTTTGACTTTTGCACTCTTCTTCTGGAATCCTGATAGATTGGCAAATTGGACACCAAAGGGAATGAAGCTATATAGATACTCGATAATTGGAACTCTACTCGTCTTCATTTTGGGAGAATATCTTCGAGTGGGTTTGGTCACACTAATGGCTACAGGTCTAAGTGTCCTACTCCTAATAATTTTCACATCATATTACTGGACCCCAGAGGGTTCATCGGAGTGGGTTGCAAACAAGCTCATAGCCTATCGAGCGATTGGACTGGTGTTGATCGGTGCCTATGCAGCTTTAGGATTTTATACAATTAGTCCTAATCCAGGAGCATATCCAATGTCTCCAGCACTCATTCTATCATTATCAGGAGTGTTAACACCGATAGGTGCGGGTATTGTATCATTGGCTCCTGCTTTGGTATTTGTTATTCCGCTCTATCTCTTTCTACCTAAATTACTAAGAGACCTATGGAATCTAAGACCAAATATCGAAACTTTCTGGAGAGAATTTCTCTATCATCCTATGGGCATTATAGGACTCATCATTATTGGAGCAATTGTATGTATTGCACTCTTTGCTCCATATATTGCTCCATACTATTGGAGAAATCCACCGGGGACTCCAATCTTACTCGATCAATTACTTCAACCTCCAAGTCCCGAGCACCTACTTGGTACTAATCATCGAGGTGAAGATATATTCAGTAGGATCATTTATGGTTCGCAGATCTCTCTACTAATAGGATTTGCAGCGAGTTTGGTGTCCGTATTCTTGGGGACTGCAGTTGGCCTCATCTCTGGATACTATGGAGGAATTCTTGATATCATCCTAATGAGAATTACAGATGTCTTTCTCTGTTTGCCAACTTTACCATTGATGCTCATCTTCTTGATGATCTTTGGTCAAGGTCTCCAGAATGTCATCGTTGTAATTGCAATCCTTGGTTGGACTGGAACAGCAAGAATGGTAAGAAGTGAAGCGCTCTCCTTACGAGAAAGGCCTCTGACAGAGGCGGCTCATGCCTTAGGAGCAAGTGATGGATACATTCTAATTCATCACATCTTACCAAACACACTACCCCTGATTCTAGCAAACATGATTCTAGGGGTTGTGAACGCTATTCTAAGTGAGGCAGGAATTGCATTCCTGGGATTTGTTGACATCCATGGACAACCAAGCTGGGGAATCATCCTGCACTGGGCATGGAAGAACGCTGCGCTATTAGCTAACAAGTGGTGGTGGTTCATACCCCCAGGAGTTCTCATTATGTTGACAACCCTTGGCTTTGTCTTTGTCAGTCACACAGCGGACAAGGTGGTCAATCCAAGACTGCGAGGGAGGCGAAAGTAGTTGGAACAAGAACCAGTACTCAAAGTTGAAGATCTGGCGACCTACTACTATCTAGGTGATAAAGAACTCAAAGCAGTAGATGGTGTCACTTTCAATATAGAGGCAAAACGAACCCTAGGATTGGCAGGTGAAAGCGGATGTGGAAAGACAACCACTGCGTACAGTATCATGCGCATCCTAGCAGAGAATGGCAAAATAGCCAGAGGAAGTATCAATCTTGGAGGTGTCGAGCTCACAAAACTCTCAGAAGAAGAGATCAGAAAGATACGATGGAAAAAGGCATCAATCGTGTTCCAATATGCGATGAACGCGTTCAACCCAGTTCTACGTATTGGAAATCAAATTGTTGAAGTCATTCAAGAGAAGGATGACATACCAGAAAAAGATGCTATAGAGATCGTATCAAACCTCTTCGATGAAGTAGGACTAAAACCTGAACGGAAAAATGACTATCCGCATGAATTCAGTGGTGGTATGCTCCAGCGTGCTATCATTGCTCAGGCATTAGCGTGTGACCCTCAATTGATCATTGCTGATGAACCGGTGACAGCCCTAGATGTCATTGTACAGAATAAGATCCTAGACCTGCTGAGAAAATTACAGGACAAGTATAACCTTGCGGTTCTATTCATCACTCATGATCTCTCAGTTGTTGCTGAGAATTGTCATGATGTTGGCATCATGTATGCAGGTAATCTTGTTGAAGTAGGGAGCGCAGAGGATGTCTTCAAGCGAAGTGCACATCCATACTCGTACAAGCTTATTGGAGCATTCCCAAGTGTGGTTGGACCTAAGAAGAGGCTTGAGTTCATACCTGGAACTCCACCGAATCTCTTGAGTATCCCTGATGGCTGCCGCTTTCATCCACGCTGTCCATTTGCAACTGATAAATGTGCAATCGAAGTTCCTGAATATAGAGAGATGGGACCGGGACATTATTCAAAGTGTCACTACGCTGGTGAACTTGATCTTGGAGGTGAAGCTTAATGGAGTCTGAGCCTATTCTTAGAGTTGAGAATGTCAAAAAATGGTTCCCTGTTAGGAGCGGTCTATTTTCATTAAAAAGAGCAACTCGATATGTAAAAGCAGTTGATAATGTCAGCTTTGAGGTAGCGAAAGGTTCCTCGATAGCAATTGCAGGTGAAAGTGGTTGTGGTAAGACCACTCTCGCAAGAACAATTCTTCGACTCATTGAACCAACTGCTGGAGCTGCTTACTTCAATGGAGAGAACATCTTTGAGATGAATCGACTAGAATTGAGTCAACTTCGTCTAAAGATGCAACTGATCTTTCAGAATCCCTTTGAAGTTCTCGACCCAAGACATACTGTAATCGATCTCATCGGAGAAGGTCTCAATATTCACAAGCTCGAAGAGAGTGATGAGGTGCTTCACAATAAGGTCATATCAGCGCTAGAAGATGTAAGACTAATTCCTGCTGAAGATTTCGCAACTAGGTACACTCACGAATTGTCGGGTGGACAATTACAGAGAATTGCTATAGCTCGGTCCTTAATCTTGCAACCGGAGTTGATCATAGCTGACGAGCCGGTCTCTATGCTCGATGCGAGTATTCGTACTGAAGTAATGAACCTCATGACTGACCTGCAGAAGCAAAAGGACCTGACCTACATCTTCATTACTCACGACTTGGCACAAGCTCGATACATTGGTGATTACATAATTATCATGTATCTGGGAAGAATCGCTGAGATGGGGCCAATGGAGGATGTAATCCAAAGTCCACAACATCCATACACAAAGGCATTGGTTTCAAATATCCCAATCCCAGACCCCACTGTTGAGCGGGAACGAATCATGCTTCCAGGGGAGACACCTACGCCAATAGACCTCCCACCAGGTTGTAGATTCAAACCAAGATGCCAGGAATTCGGTCCGCAATGCAGAGAAGATGAACCACAATTACAGGAAGTATCTGATGGGCATTACGTAGCTTGCTGGTTTGATTAGATTCTATTCTGGAGGTGAAATGCAGAATTGCATCAATCCTCCAGTAACCGTTTTTTCCAAAAGCAATCTTATCTGGATTGATGAGATGCAGAGTTGAAGAATAATGATGGATGATACCTCACAACCAAGAAGTGATTGGAAAGCACTTCGTTCAGTATACAATTCCGCATTGTTCTGTAGTCTTGGATTCTTTGTTGTAAGATTCCTTATTCCGATTATTGCATATGATAGCATGGGAGCAACGGCTACTGAAGTTGCGCTTGTTTTCTCACTACTTACACTTGGCTCAGCAATATTCTCTCCAGTAGCAGGAAAAATTGCCAAAGATGGTCGTCGACGAAGTTCCATTTTCATGGGTGCGTCTGTAAGGGCTCTTGCTTACTCAGGAATGGCAATCTCAATTATTTTGAATGACAAGTACATCCTCATTCTGAATAGCCTTCTCTGGGGTCTTGGCGCAGCATTCTATCGTGTCGGAAGCGATGCTGAGATTTCTGAACGTGTGCTTCACAAGAATCGTGCAGAAGCCTTTGGAAAAAGGGAAGCTGCGAATGGTAAGGGAAGTGTCATAGGAGCTATGATTGGATTTTCGATCCTACTTTCGGTACCAGTTATGGGAATGGTTTACGTCTTTGTTTTCTATGCCATTATGAATGTCATTGGAGGTTTGATTGTTATTATCAACCGACCGCCTCCAGAGAGATTCCAGGATGAAATCAAAGTCAATGGAACCAAGAGCCTTATCGGTATAGGAATCGCGGCATTAATTGTTGCTGCGGCTATTGACACGTTTATCACCGCTCTTCTATCGCCTTTTGTTGAACTCTACATCATCGACCAATTTACAACAGATCTCTCACTTATTGCACTCATCTATTTACCTGGAGGAATCATCTCTGGAATGTTTGGAGGATATCTGGGTCGATTTGCTGGTCATAAGAATAAAATCATCATCGTGTCAGGAGCAGTCATCATAGGAGCAATAAGTACCCTTGCTCTTGTCTTCATGCCTACAATACTAGCGTTTCCATACAATCTAGCTTCAATTGCAGTTCTGTTTAGTATTGGAAGTATAACAGGAATTATGGCTTATACTGTGATGTCATCAGTATTTGGAATGGCATATGCGGGGAGAGCAAGTGAAGGATTTGGGTTATTCGAGGCAGTAATGGGATTCTCGAGATTCTCAGCTCCACTAATTGGGGGAATATTATGGGATTTCCTTGACCCATCCGCACCATTCATCCTTGTTGGGCTTTCGGGATTCATACTAGTGCCAATCTACGCATATGGTATGCGTCAATATGATAGAGCAGTATTAGAAGGAAATGTAAGTGAATAGAATGTTCTATGAACATAAAATATATAGCAGACGGCCTTGAACAACACATGACGATTACGTCAAGAGGTGGATGTTCATGGCAGTCAAGGTTGCTATTAATGGATTTGGAAGGATAGGAAGAGGATTCCTTCGTGCAATACTCAAGAAGAAAGGTTTTGATGTTGTCGCAGCAAATGATCTTACTACTGAAACCACGCTTGCGCATCTCATGAAGTATGATACTGTTATGGGGCGATTTGAAGGCACGGTTGAAGCAGGTAAGGGAAGTATTACAGTCAATGGTGATGAGATCAAGATATTCTCTGAGAGAGACCCTGCAAATCTTCCCTGGAAAGAATTAGATATCGATATTGTAATTGAGTCTACAGGTTTCTTCAGAAAGAGAGAGGATGCAGAAAAACACCTGAAAGCTGGAGCAAAGAAAGTAATCATTAGTGCACCAGGGAAAGGTGAGATGCTCACAGTCGTACCTGGCGTGAATGACCACGAGTATAATCCCTCAAAACATCACATCATCTCAAATGCTTCATGTACAACAAATTGCCTTGCACCTTTGGTGAAGGTCATGGATGAATCATTTGGTATTGTGCAAGGTTTCATGACAACGATACATGCTGTAACAAATGATCAGATTATGCTAGATGGTCCTCACTCGGACCTAAGACGGGCTCGAGCAGCATGCTGGAATATAGTACCCACAAGCACAGGAGCAGCGAAAGCTATTGGTTTGGTTTATCCAAAGGCGCAGGGAAAACTTGATGGCATGGCTTTACGAGTACCTGTCATGGATGCATCCATGGTCGATATGAGTGTCATTCTAGAGAAAGAAGTAGATATCGATTCTGTGAATGCCGCATTTAAGAAAGCCGCAGGTCAAGGTAGCTTGAAACCATATCTTGCGTATGTAGATGAAGAGCTAGTTTCATCTGATTTCATAAATGACCCACATTCGTGTTCATTTGACTCACTTCTTACAATGACCCAAGGCAAAATGGCAAAGGTCCATGGATGGTATGATAACGAAGCAGGCTATAGCCATCGTTTAGCTGACCTTGCTGAAATTATTGGAAAAAAGATGTAATCTAAGAACTAGTTTGAGTTCCCAACTTATGGGAACTCGTCTTTCTTTTATTTCTGGAATGGCGTTGCTATGGAACCAATCAGTAATATCGACTCTTCTGTAAATCAGCTCTTCTTCAGAGGTATAAATGCAATAAATTTAGCAAAAGAAAGCAATTACGAATCAGTAGTCTATCTGCTACTATATGGGAAATATCCTTCACCTCTCCAGTATGAAGAAATGAAATCAAAGATGGTTGAGTATAGAGACCTTTACACTGATGATATGATTTCATTGGAAAAATTAGTCGAAAAATTTGAACTCCTGATGAATCAATACGGACTTAGTTTGAAGGAGAGTCTCATTGCGTTTATTTCTTTATCATCAATTGTAACTGCGAAGTCATACTGTAAAGATTTTGGAAGAGCGTGTGTACAACATAATCCGGAATTAGGACATACTGATAATTTTCTCTGGATGAGCACTGGAAAAAAGATAACTAAAGAAGATTCGTCCGATTTTCAAACTTGCTTGATTCTCCACATGGATGATCCTGACAATCCGTCCCTTACTGTTCTAACTAAAATCATACAAAATGGAAAGTCTGTATCCGAAGGATTACTTGGTGCACTTACTGAACATATAGGTCCACTCCATCATGGTGCTGGAACCAGAGCAATGAAATTATTTCTTGATGCACGAGGAAAATCAGATCTCAGCGAGTATCTTTCACAAAGAATTAGAAATGGTGACAAAATATTTGGATTAGGTCACCGAATCTATAAAGGATTTGATCCACGAGCTATGGTGCTCAAAGAAATACTCTACCGTAGAGCAATCAATACTGAGCAATCATGGTTAGTGGAAGTAATAGAGGACATCTCAAGAATCGGGAGTGAAGTTCTATTCGAACAAAAAGGGATCAGAGCTTATCCAAACATTGATCTCTACAATGCTGCAACATACACAACTTTTGGATTTACTCCAGAATTCAATACCAAATTATTTGCACTCTCAAGAGTTGCAGGTTGGTCAGCACATATCTCAGAATTACTCCAGAAGTAGATGCTTTCTCATATGAGAACACTTTTCATGTGTATAGAATGTAAAATGCTTCACTCGGAGGATAATTCACTTGAAAGCAATTATCAATGCAACTATTTTTTGTCCAGTGAATGGATTCATCAAAGATGGTACAATTCTCTTTGATTCAAAGATCAAAGATATTGGGAAGACAGTCGATATTCCAAAAGGAACAAAGATCATAGATGCTGAGGGAAAATTCGTTGTCCCTGGATTCATCGATGCGCATACTCACCAAGGATTATTTGATGGCTCAATAGGTTGGGCCGGCATGGATGGAAATGAAATGACAAATCCAATCACCCCGGAAATGCGAGGTATTGATTCATTCAATCCAGATGAACCCTCTTTGAAAGAAGTCCTAATTGGGGGAGTGACCTGCATAAACACTGGACCAGGTTCTGGTAATGTCATATCTGGTCAAGCGGTAGTGATTAAACCCACTGGTGCACCAACTGTTGATGAAATGATTGTAAAAGCCCCTTCGGGTCTCAAAGTAGCTTTCGGAGAAAATCCAAAACGAGTTCATGGAAGTGAGAAGAGAACCCCATCTACTCGGATGGGAGTTGCAGCACTCCTGAGAAAGGCACTGGTAGATGCTATCAATCACAAACACGAACTACAGGTATACATGGAAAAAGCTGAGGAGGCAAAGAAGAAAGGAGAATCACCTCCTACTCCTCCTAAAAGAGACCTTGGTCTTGAGACAATAATAAGGGTGATCAACCGTGAGATACCAATTCATGCACATGCACATCGTGCAGATGACATTGCAACAATCATCAGGATTGCCAAAGAATTCGATATTGATGTTGTTCTCATTCATTGTACCGAGGGGCATAAAATTCCAAAGCTGATTGCGAAATCAAAATTCCCAGCTGTAATCGGTCCTACGATGTTTTGGACCAGCAAACCTGAAACTCGCGAGAGAGGATTCAAAACTGCAGTGAATCTCAATAAGGCAGGCGTTAAAGTGGCTTTACAGACAGACTCTTTGACTCCTATGAATTACTTTCCACTTATTCCCATGAATGTGATAAAAGAAGGTATGAGTAGAGAAGACGCATTGAAATGTGTCACAATAAATCCTGCAGAAGCACTTCGAATCAATGATTTGGTAGGTTCACTAGAACCAGGCAAAGATGCAGATATCGTCATATGGTCTGGAGATCCATTCGATTTTTACAGCAAGGTAGAACAGGTTTTTATTAATGGTAACACGATACCACTCAAATGAACAACTAGTTGGAGGAATATAGAATGAGAAGAGTTCCTTTCATGATTGGAGTCGCTATGATGGTAATTGGAATATTCTTCTTTTGGCAATACTTCCAAATATTGTGGTTTGGTGATTTCATAGAGAACTTAGGTTTATGGATTCTATCACTGGTTCTGGGAATTCTATTCATATCATTTGGACCAGGAGTAATGGCATGGGCATATGCATCATCACTACAGTCATCATATAGAACAATAGCCAAACAAAAAGAATGGCAGATTATCCAAATACCAATGAGATGCCCGGAATGTCAAGGAGAGATTTCAATACGAAGCCTTGAATGGATTGGTGATGATGAAGCACGCTGTCCATATTGCTCAATCAATTTAGAAATTCGATCGAATAGGAGCTTTACATATTCATAGATTCCAATCTTTAATTGAATTGATTACATCCTCTTGCTCACTAGAAGACAATTGATGAATAGGTGGTCTGCACAGTCCACCGGCAAGTTCAAGATGGTCCATTGCATATTTTACAACAGGTACGTTGTTTGCTGACCCTCGACCCTCCCTTAGAAATTCAAATTGAGAAATCATTCTTTGAATTTCCATGGCAGTAGTGTAATCTCCAGTCTTAAGAGCATCATACATTCGAGCAGTGACTTTTGGAGCGAAATTACCAAGACCACTTGTAAAAGCATGTGCACCTGCCATAAAAAAGAAAGGTGCAAACCGTTCTGCAGTTCCACAAGACCAGACGATGGAATATCCTAAGTCATTGACAGTCTTCGCAAAATCAACTATTCGACCAAAAGCATACTTGACTCCTACCAAGGCATCAAATTTCATAAGCTTGCGGAGTACATGGTCTGAAAGAAGTGGCCCTTTCTTATATAGGACAATATTCATGTCTTTTGCATTGCTAAGAATAGATCTATAATAATCATAAATTCCCTCTTCAGAGGCAAAAACATGCTGTGGGTACATTACCATTACAGCATTAATTCCCAAGGACCGTGCTTTTTCGATCTGTGTAAGTGCAGTCTTTAATGAATGACCTACTCCTGACATGATAGTTGTTCGATCATTTACACTATTAACAACAGTATCGAGAACATCATACCATTCTTGTTCAGACAGGGAGTAGAACTCTCCTGTATTTCCATTTGGTATCAAAAGCGGAACATTATGGTCTTCTAGGAACTTGAGATTCCGTATTAACCCATCATGATCTACACTTGATAAATCAGATGTAAATGGGGTCACTGTTGTTACAGAATAACCGCTCAGAATCGTTTTGAATTTCTCAGGTTCCATATTGTAATCTCCTAGATTGCTTTTGAACAATCTTCTTGAAATATTGCTCGATTGGTACCTATGGATAATCAGTCAAGATCTCGAATTTACTCTTTGGAGAATTGAAATCAATCGTGAATTCCTTGAATGTTCCACTACATGGATTGCCAGAGGTTACATTCAATCGGAATTCCAAGATTCCTTCCTGTAAACCAGATGTTTCTATAACGTAACTATAAACTGTTTCACCTTGGTGAGGATTCGATTGTGGATCTTCTGAGAGATGACGACATATTGAATTGAATCCTCGGTCATCTCGATGAGTGCCTAAGAGTTGGATCATATCCATCATCGATTTTGCCTCGGGTAGTAATCGTGAAATATCCTGACGCCGCTGTTTGCTGCCATCAAGGCGACCTGCCGCACCACGGAATTTTAGAGCAGTATTTTTGATGACATCATTTGTTGGCAGAAGCAGATGGTGATTAGTTCTTGTAATAATTGAGGGATCTTCTTCAAGTTCAGCAACTCCATCACCTATCTCGATAACGCCTACGCCATTAGGAGAGGCTAAAATGAAATTACACCAATGAAATCGTTCACCTCGATCTAAGCACTGTTGCACGAGCTCAAAGGCTTCAGGTATCGTCTTGGTTTCTCTAAGTATTTTCTCAAGTAAGATATCATCGGCTTGATCTTCAGTTACCAGAACGGTGGTATTGCATATAGATAGTCCGTATCGATTTAGTCCTAATGAAGCACCACTGAAATTCCCATTCTTCACATCTATACCTGTCACAAAGAATACATCATTCTCAAATACCAATGTGTCTCGAAATCCACTCCAGACTAAGTCTCGATTCTTAAGCAAGTAGCAACGATCACCAATAATCTTGGCTCCAGAAGTGCATCCACCGGTCATAACCTTAGATTTAGTATCTGACCATATCAACATTATTCTTCAAAAAACAGAGGAGCATTTTCTGTTTTGTCGCTCTTCACTTCTTTTACAAAACCCATGGTCCGAACTATAGATATTACCAACAGGAGTGATATGAAATTGAATGCTGAGTTTAGAAATGAGATGGGTTGAACTGTCAAGAAGACGTATTCTGCGAAGAGACCCCCAACTAAAGGACCAATCCAACCACCAGCATTTTGTGCACCATATACAAGAGACATAGCACGTCCGCGTTCATCCTCTCCAGTGATATATGAGGCAAGAGCAGCAGTCGCAGTGGATGAGAGTGGATAGATAGGAAGTGCCCACATTATTGTTGCAATTACAGGATCACGCACAAGACCAAAAATCACAGCAAAAATAGTGTATGATAAGTATGCAACAATAAGAACACGAATGGGACCTCTACGATCTACGATTTTTCCAACCCAACCTGTAATGAATACCGCAATAAGAGTTGCAACTGAATTTGCGAGTCCTACGAACGCAGTGTTTCCGCCAAGCTCATCAACAATCATAATTGCTAGAAAAGCACCAATTGCATTCATCCCAATTTGACTGAATGCAACTGCTACAGTTAGACGACTCATCCCAGGTCTTCTGAAAATATCGACAACACTGGTCTTTGTCCTATGAGAAACTTCATTGAATGGTATATCTTTAATTAGAATGACAGAACTAGCAGTGGCAACAAGCGAAAGAGCAGCGGCAACAACAAAAAGAAATCTCATGCCGACGATATCATAGAGGAATCCGCTAGATAGAGCACCAAAAAACCACCCTCCCGACTGTGCTGCAACAAAGTACCCCAATCGTTCACCCTTATTTTCAGAATTCGCAGTTAAATGAGCCTGACCCATAGGTAACGCCGCAGAATAGAAAACTGCACCAATAGCAGCAACTGTGAGATACTGGATAATATCATAGACTACTGAATAGAAAATAAAAGTTGATGCATAGCCGATGAATCCAATTACCATGAAGATTTTCCGTTTTCTCAAACGGTCCGAAAGAGATCCCCAAAATGGTGACATGACCATTATGATGAAAGCTGGAAGAGCGGAGGCTAATGACAACTCGATAAACGAGGTGGCATTTAGATCATGCTTAACAAAATATGTGACAAATTGCCAGCTAATGGCTTGTGCAGTTGACTGAAATGCATATGCAAGATAGATTGATGCAACTGAACGATTTAGAATAGCCATAGCGTGCTAGCCTCTTATTTGAAATCAAAGACCGGTGTATGGTGCTTAAGGAGTTAACTAGTATTTCGTGTGATTTTTCATACCTATAATGGGAACGGATTGCGCATGTAGGATGGTATATTATCAAAAGTACATGTGGTTATTCGAGCTTCGATGTCGGACCCAGAAACACTTTCAAAACTTGAAGAGATTGAAGTTGAGCTGGAACTTCCAGTTGAGCAAAATCAAACGATTGAGTCAGAGAGACCATATTTCTTCCAGCTTGATGTATTGAAAGCAATCGCGATTATCTTCGTTGTGATGGATCATAGCTTGTATTGGGATGTTAAAGGTGAAATCGGTAGTCTCTTCTGGGAACGTCTGTCAATTCCATTTTTCTTGATAGTGATGGGATTCAATATGGGCTATTCTTTCAAGTATAGTGGAGCAACTTCTCTTCGAGAATTGTATTCTCTTAAGTATTTCAAGAGTAAGATTGCTCGTTATGTGTTGCCCTTTGCTGTATTGTACATGGGTTCGATTCTCGTGGGAGCATTTCTTGGTAGATTGAATTTTGATGCATGGATTTTTCTTGGATATCTTCCATTCTGGGGTCCGGGTAATTGGTTCATTCCTCTACTTCTCGGAACCATAGTTGTATTTCCACTAATCTATTGGATGTTCAAGAAACAACCAATTTTGACTCTAATCTTTTGCTTCTTATCTGAAATTATTTTGCAAGGAATAATGTATGTCTTCTTACCCTATCCCATTGAAACTATCCTAGAGGGTTTCATTACATCTGCTATTCGTGTCAATGTTTTCTTCTTTCTACCAGCAGTTGGTCTCGGACTCTGGTTTTCTGAAGATCACGATTTGTGGTCAAGACGAAATTGGTTCGTCCTGATTTATTTCCCGGTTAGTCTGGTTTTCATGATTGATTATACAACAGGGATTATTAGTGCATTACCAAATGTAATTGGACAGAGTTTTACTTTTATCCAGGATTACATCCGTGGAGATTATACACTTCTCTTCTATGGTTATGCCGCAGTTTGGTTCCTGTTTGCGATGGCAATAGTCCCAATGAATGCTTCAGGTCTATTAGAACGATTCGTAGAGAGAATTGGAAAAGCATCTTATCACATTCTTCTCTTCCAAATCTTTTACTTTTCAATTCTGTACTCACAAATTGCCCCTGAAGCTCAGATGCACAAAGAACTTCCTCAGTTTGCTACAATATTTGGATGGTCAACGAATTTATTCTATATTCCATTCTATCTCATCAACCTCACAATCTGTGTAACTGGTGGTTTATTATGGATGGAGGCTGAGAGAAGAGCTTCAGCAAAGGGAAATCCGTGGTGGGAACATCTTTGGATGAAGAGAGTGGGTCTTTTGTTTAGTGGAGTTATGTCCCTAGTTCTCATGGGAGTCTCTCTTGAACTGATTGCAGAGTATTCGGGATTAAATGCTTGGTCAGATCAGCACGGTCCATTTATTGTTCTGAATGAATATACTGGACCAGGATTTATGGCAAGTTTTCTTGCAATCCTTTTCTTCATTGGTTTATGTATGCTCTGCATGTACAAAGCATTCACAATAAGTGATGATGAGTTTCCGATTTGAAATCGGTTTTCTGCGCTAGCCACAGAGTATTTCAATGACAATTCTATTGCAAGAAATATGACAGCCGAAGATAGTGACATTACTCTTCGTGTAGAGAATCTCAAAGCGTTCTATACTTCTAAGAAAGGACTAGTAAGAGGAGTTAACGACGTTTCATTCCAGATACGAAAAGGTGAATCTGTAGGTCTCTTCGGGGAGAGTGGTGCAGGAAAAACCAGTGTGGCCCTAGCAATCCTCGGCTTGTTTGATGACTTATCTCGAAAATATTCTTCAACAGCAGCAAATGAAGACAATATTAGATTATGGAAACTAAGAGATGATGCAAAGAAACAGAGATTGACATCAGAAGATATGGGAGAGGAATTACCAGGTGTCGAAGGGCATGTCTGGTTTGAAGGGCAGGACTTGATAACCCTTAATGAAAAGGAGCTTCGCAAAATTCGTGGAGACAGAATTACTTACGTACCACAGGGTTCAACAAAGTCGCTTAATCCCTATTCAACATTTGAAGAGCAGACTGCAGAAGTCCTTCGCGCTCATGATGAAGATAATGAATTGACAGATTGGTATGTTATGAAAAGAGTCTTACAAGCATTAGATCTTGTAGAATTGGGAGATGTAGATATCAGGAAAGATATGAAACCATCCCAGTTTTCTGTTGGCGAAGATCAACGTGTTCTAATTGCTATGGCGCTCATTCCCAATCCTTCATTGTTAATTGCTGATGAGCCAACTACTGCAGTTGATATGGCAATTCAATTACGAATTCTTGAAGCAATCCAAATCATCCGAAATAATACTGAATTGTCACTCCTGATGATAAGTAACAATCAAGGGACCATTTCTCAGACATGTGATAGAGTTGCAGTAATGACTGCAGGAAAGATTGTGGAATTCGGAACCACTGAGACCATCATGAATTCACCAGGGCATCCATTCACTCGAGCCTTCATAATGAGTAACCCAACAATGGAGATCATACGAAAGATGAAAGAAAAAGGACTGAGAATCCGGGGTATACCAGGCACTCCTCCAGATCTTTCCCAACCTATGGTAGGGTGTCCATTTAGTGGAAGATGCGAGTACGCTGAACCTGAATGTAAGGCAAGTATCCCAGAGTTCCGTGAAGTTGAGAAAGACCACTTTGTGATGTGTCGAAGGTATGAAGAATTACCTGAATGGTAATTCCAACAAGTGTATTGAATCGAATAGATTAACTATTCGATAATTACTTCCTCTAGAAGCTTAATTTCTTCCTCTTCCTCTTCTGTGGGTTTTACTTCACCATCACCATTTGGTATTGGGACAGGAAAGGTCTCCTTCGGAAGAGTCACTATTGGTTTTCTGTAGCCTAGAAACATGAGTTGGAGGATACCAGACCTGCTAATGACTTTGGATGCAAATAGATAGGAAAAGATGATTGCAAATGGAAAGTTGATAATCACTATAGGCGCTACTGGCATAAATGCAAGTGCACTCCAGAATGCCAAACCTCCAAAGAGCTGATAATTGAGTTCTATCATTAATGGATGAGTCTCGTAAATCTCCTGACCGAGATCATTGTATTTAGTAGCATAATGAGCTATCGCTGGGAATCTCAGAACAGCATAATACGATAGTAATGAAACGATATAGGTACCAAGCACTCCAGTTATCATGTAAACATAAATCGAGTTGCCATAGATGCTTTCGCCAATATTCACGAAGCTATTATTCAGAGAAAGGATTGAGTAGACAGCAAGTGCTCCCAGAAATCCTACAATATCAATGTATTTACCTTTTGACCAAGGTGAGATGTGATTGTGCCGTCGGATTTCACTTCCGATCATCATAAATGACAACGCAATGAAGACAGAGTCAATACCCCAAGCTACAATCTCAACTCCTTCAACTTTGAAGGCCACTCCAATTGCTGGTGAGATTGCAATGATGATGTATCTGAGGATTGCAGGTTTATCATGGATATATCGATCTATCAATGAGAACAAGATGATTGCAAAGAACATCGTTCTTAGAAACCAGAGATGAGTTACTCTACCGAGTGGGCCATTTCCATAAATGGTCCAGAAAATGTAATCTGATGGTGGAAATCCCAAATCAACCATTGGATAAGTTATCAGATACATGATGAACATTACAAGTCCAAGAACAAAATATGGAATCATTAGAGCTCGAGCACGATTAGAAATATACTTCGGAAGTTTGGATCGAACTTTACTACTATTATGAGTCACTCCATATAGTACAAAGAACGCAGGCATAACAAATCCTGTCAAGTAACCAGAAACCATGTCTCGTGGCGTTGAATGGATATAGATAACGAGAATTAGGGCTACTGCTTTTGCAAGGGTTATCCATGATTCTCGTTTCTCTGTCATTCTTTTGACCTCGACCAGTGCCCCTTCTACCTGCACCCATATCGAGAAGTCACGAAGAATCATACGATTGGATACTATACGTACTTAATCATGAGATTAAGTGCCCAATTTTGCATGTTGCGGAATCACTCACGTTTAAGCATTCCTATTATGGACATTATTTTTTGTCTTTGGATAGCTTCTCAAGTCTGTATTTTGTAGTTCCTAGTCCGATTTTTTCCCCATGTCTGAAGAAAGTTTCAGAGGATGAAACTAGTCTCCCAAAATCACCAGCTTTTGGAGATTCAGGATTCAAATTGGCAGACTTCATTGCTTCCAAAGTTGCATGGTCCACCGCAATTGGGTCAGTTGAGCCTAATATGCCTATGTCGTGCATCATCAGAGGTGCACCTACTCTCACACAATCACATAGATCGGAGATGTCGATTGCCAGATTGATGTAATAGAACCGCTCGGAGCCAATTGAATTCGTTACACCAAATGCATTCTCTACTATCCGGTCAATCATATCCGTACTAGTCCATGCCATCTTTAGAGTACCTGTATCTGTGCTTGAGCAAACTGCTGAACAATGTCCACAATTTACACACTGCTCTGTATTGATTGTTACTTTATCCTTGACCTCAATACACCTTACAGGACAGACTGAAACACATTTAGAACACTCTTCACCCAAACATTTCTCTGAATAGATTTCAAGACCAGCCGGACAATGAACTGCAGCTTTTCCTTGTTTCCCGACCATTCCCACACCCATATTCTTCAAAGAACCTGCAATACCTACATGATGGAATTTTGCATGGGTCAAAAGAATAACAATATCAGAATTGAGAGTCGCAGCTGCGACAGGTACTGATTTGATATGGTCACCGTTGATTGGGACGTGAAATGTGTCAACCCCCCAATAACCATCAGCCATCAGAATAGGCGCTCCTACTACTCCTGAAGTGTACCCATTCATCTCTGCTCTCAACAAATAGTCAGCTTGTGTTGTCCGTCCACCATATGCACCATGAGTACCATAGGACAGTGAACAGGTATCTGCCACAAATGGCAGACCACCGGACTCCTTTACAAGATCAACTAACTTCCTTACATACGCTGGCCTAATATGGTTAGTATTCCCATAGAGACCAAAATGAGTTTTTATCATCACTCGGTCTCCATCCTTAATCTTTCTATCAAGATTTAGTGCTCTAAAGATTTGTTCAAGCTTATCTAACATATTATAGTCAGGGCGTGTTTGCCTATCGGTGAAGAATACTTTGAGTTCAGTCATTGTTGTTCTCTCCTGTGAAATACAGATTGCACTTAAGAGACATTCGAAACTCAAATGAAAATCCTGCTCCTTCAGCACTCTTTAATAACACAATACAATAAGCTCGAATTGGTGGCAAAATGGCAAAAGGAGACCCTCTACTTGTTGTTGAGAACCTTAAGGCATACTATCCATCAAAGAAAGGATTAGTACGCGCAGTAGATGATGTCACATTTACCATTAGAGAGGGTGAATGTGTCGGTCTATTAGGTGAGAGCGGATCAGGAAAGAGTAGCATGGCATTAGCGATGTTAGGCCTTTTCGAGAAGGTTGCAAAATTCTCTGCGGGAGCATCAAATGATCCTGAACTACGAAAGGCGTTCTCAAAGGGAATAAAAGGAGAAACTGAGAGACCTGGAGTTAAGGGGAGTGTTATCTTTAAAGGACAACAAATCATCGGGCTTCCACAAGAAGAATTAGTCAAAATAAGAGGTAGACAACTTAGTCTGATTCCACAAGGGTTAGGACATGCGCTTAATCCACAGCACAGTATCGGCCACCAGACTGCTGAACCAATTGAAATTCATGATGACGAAGTCAGACTCATAGAGATGAAAAGGAAAGTTCTCGAATATCTTGGCATTGTTCAGCTTGCTGATGCGGGTCTGCGATATGTCTTAGATCCTGGCTCATTTTCGGGCGGAGAGAGTCAGCGAATCTTGATTGCTATGGCACTCATTGCAGGTCCGTATATGGTGATTGCTGATGAGCCCACAAGTGCCTTAGATGTAACAATGCAGAGGCAAATTCTCAATGTTCTAAGGATGATAAAAGAAGAATTTGATGTCTCACTGCTTCTAATCAGTCATGATGCAGGTGTTATTGCAGAGCTAGCAGATATTGTCGCTGTGATGTATTGTGGTAAGATTCTAGAATCAGGACCAGCTGTTGAAATGTTTCATAATCCCAAGCATCCCTACACGAAAGGGCTTATGTCCTCATTCCCTACAATTGCAATGATGCAAATGAAGGCTGGAAAGAGACCCAGACTTCGTGGAATTCCAGGAGACCCTCCAGACTTGGCAGATGTTCCATCTGGATGTTCATTTCATCCTCGTTGTCCATATGCAACAGATATCTGCAGAACTGATGTACCGGTCAGAGAAGAGATTGATACGGATCATTACATTCGATGCCATCGCTGGCAAGACATTGTAGAAGAATAAGGTGTGGACGTCTTTGCGTCCACGTAAGTTTCAGTTACCAAGTCCAAACCCAAATGTGGTGTAATCTATCTCCCATTTTTGTTGGAACGGACACACACACACCCATTATTTGCGATTGGTTTTCTCCCGGCTCGGTAGGGATAAACGTGTTACGCAGGTATATACGTCTTGCCCAAAATGATTATTTGAATAAATAAATAGTGCCAAAACAATCGCAATCTTTTAGCAATGTACAGATATGAACAAAAAAGAAGAAAGAAATGGGTCGAAACCCATCTCTATATTATTTTACACCCATGGTGAGTGCCATTACAGCTTTCTGAACATGAAGACGAGCTTCAGCCACATCGTAGACAATAGACTTTGGACTATCACACACTTCATCGGTTACTTCTGCATTCCTATCAACTGGACCACAGTGAGTAAAGTATGCATCATTAGTCCTCTTCATCCAATCGCTGGTGGTAATCCAATCATCGTACTTGGCGGCTTTTGCTATCTCTCGGTTCTTCGCCTCGTCAACTCCATGTTTTGCCATATCATCATAGAAGCTTGAGGTCATCCAATTACGAGAGTAAACGATGTCAGCATCCTTGTATCCTTCCTCTAGATCATGGACAATCTCGAAGTTACTATCTGCCGCAGCGGCATTCTCTTCACACCACTTGATAACTTGTGGATCTAAGTCATATCCTTCTGGATGAGCTAAGGTCACATCCATACCAAGGCGTGTGTTAATTAGGATGCTTTCTTGCACACTGCACCATGAACGTACAAGTGCACCTTTACCCCAGACTTGGACAAGCTTCTTCCCTTTCAGATTCTTGCCTGCATGTTGTCTATAACCCATGACATCAGCAAGTCCTTGGAATGGGTGGAATTTATCATGTGCCATACTAACAATTGGAATTGATGCATTCTCAGCATATTGACGGAGTACTTCTTCTCCTTGACCATAGTAGTCAATTGCAGTCTCTAAAATTCGTATACCGATACCAACGGCATAGCGACTCATTACTTGAGCTGCATCTTCAACGGTTTCTCCAGCAGATTTTGAAGTCTTGAGTCTCATGGATTTTGGTTCGAGAAACTGTGCATGGCCACCGAGCTCAGTAGCAGCTGCTTCAAATGATTGTCTGGTACGAACAGAAGGATTGTAGAAGAACATAAAGAAGGTTCGCCGATCGAGCGAATTATTTAGCGGATGATCATAACGATTAGCCTTCATCTCAAAAGCAAGTTTTAGTGCTTTCTCTAATTCTTCAACACTCCAGTCTTGTGTTGTGATTAAGTCTCTTCCATAGAGGTTATTCATTGTAAGTCACAAGCATTCTAAGAAGCCTATTTGGAATAAAGATGTATCGTCGTGTACGCATTCCTACAACGAAACTGTTTTGAGGACTCAGAGATGACGCGTTACAATCATGAGAGTAGTAAAACCAGCCAAGGCATATGAAGAATTTCTCAAAGAAATCAAAATTGACCTTGGATTCACTCCAGATCAGTCCGCAGCATATGATAGAGGTGAGTCTATTCTACTCTCTAAAGAACAACTTGATTTCATCGTTGACCAATTATCAGTCTTGGAAGGAATTGACAGTTTTCTAATCCGATTTACTTCATCAATTCAACCGATTTCACTTTCATTGTTTGTACTTAATGATAAACTCTGGAAAATAATGGAAAGGAAACTATGGGATCCTGAAAAGATGCTTGCAATGTCAACTATACCGCTCTGCGCATGGGATAAGAATTCAGAGAGCATAAGCAACACAAAAGCTGTAAAGAGATGGACTGTTCATCCAAGTACTTTTGCTATCTCATTTGGCGAGTATCCAAAAATGAGTATCACTGGCGAAGGTGGGGACTTCTCTGGTTTTATTGATCAGAGTCAATTAACTGCTAGGAAATTTGGAATACCTGAGAGTAGAAAGGAAATTCCGAATTACATCTTTGATAAATTAGATATCAAAGTGGAACTTGATGATTATTCTATAGAAACATACCCTAAGCCCAGAGATGACCTTGATTATGATTATTCAGATCATGCAAGAGTTTTCTACGAGCATGGATTTGCAGTTTCACTTCCAGGTGAAAATGTAACATTAAAAGTAGGTAAACGAAAACCTGCAAAAATGTTAGGCGAAGTGTATCTTCTGATTGGCAGAAGAGTCAATGTAGAGGAAGAGCCGTTTACAGGATTACTGCTTGATATCTGGTTGCGAGCTTTTCAGAGAAGAATGGAAGGGTAATTGATTATGTTCATGACGATTGGGTTGATTCTACTGGCAACAATGTCATTTATTCTTGCTTTCACATGGTACAAAAGATTGCAGGTCGTTGATTGTTTTATAGGACCTCTCAGTGAACGCTTAGGAGAACCAGACACAAGTGGAAAGAAACAATACACAAACTGCGATTCTCATCGCTGGGTGATGAAGAATGTTGTTTACGGGAGTTATCTGGACCAATCTGAAGGATTCCGTAATTTCATGATGAATCGAACAGTGACAGGAACACTAATCCTCAGCATATTTCTAGGATTGATTCCTGTAATTATTGTCTATATATTATTCCAGAGTTACAATCTCATAGGAACTTCTCTAATTCTAATTATTCTGGCAGTTTTTGTAATTCGCGGTCCAGGTCATCTAGAAGTATCAAATCTCCTTCTCAAATGGCAAGTGGAGCAGGATATGGATACTTTCAACATTGGAGACCTCGCGTATGCAAGAGTCTCTGAAAAATCAATTAAAAACTGGGTAAGGAATCTTTTATTGATTGGAATGATTTCAATCATTGCCGCTCCTTGGGGAGAAGAGATACCAATTGGTTTGGCCTATATCTTCAGTTCATTCCTTGGATTTGCCTATACATATCTGTTTCAACCACTATCGCTCATCTCAATGCCATTAGCCTTAATGGTTTTCTTCATCATAGGACCAGTGATTCTTGTAATAATTGGTCTATCAATAAGATCTATGAGGAACAAAATCATAAAAGATGAAAGTTTGAAATTGTAAATCTAAAATGGAAAATAGAGTGAGATGATTGCTAAAAGAGAGGCATAGATGAACAGAAACAAAGATGCAAAGATTAACTGTCTTCCAATCATCGCTAATTTCCAAGTACTTGTTGGATTCCCTTCTTCATCGTATCTATCCTCATCTTTTAGAGGTTGCCGACTCATCATGCAGCCTCCCATAATCAGAAGAATACCCATCTCAAGAAAAGCCGCGCCAGCAGAAACTGAACCAGTCACTGGTGTTGCAAATGCTATAGTTGCTATGAAACCTATGAATAAGTCAATGATCATAAAACCAGTTCCAATGATACCCCCTCGTTCCAGGTCCTTCCTCCACATCTCATTAGTATCTCCTAGAAAATCAATCCAATTGCGATACCAATTATGAGGAGAGAAGCGGCAAGGATTACAAGTGGGAGAAAGATTGTCTGAAGAGCTGCAATGAAGATTGCAATAACATCTTTTGTATCAAGATCTGGCGAGGATGTCTGGTCATAATCACCATAGTTTCTCCAGTCATACTCTTCAATCTCAGTGGTGTCCTTTTGCTTTTCGTCTTCATCAAATGACATTGCATTCACATCCATTAAAACAAACAGTGAGAGCGTACCCTAATGAACTATTAGACATACGCTCACACTTCGTACTAGGTTCTATACTTGGGCAGTGTACCCTTCTTCTGTCTGAAGTTCCTCCTTGTATGTAAGGTCAAGCTCACCAGCATAATGACATGCTACAAGATGACCATTACCCATATCGCGAAGTGCGGGGACTTCATCCTGACACCGTTCGGTCGCAAATCGACATCTTGGGTGAAAACGGCAGCCGCTAGGTGGATTGATTGGACTTGGTACTTCGCCAGCAAGAACTTCCGCACGACCTCTGAGAGAGGGGTCAGGTACTGGAACAGCTGAAACCAATGCCGCGGAGTACGGATGCAAAGCATCTTCGAAAATATCCCCGGGAGTCAATTCAACTATTTTACCAAGGTACATGACTGCGACTCGATCACTCATATGCTTAACAACGCTGAGGTTATGGCTGATGAACATGTAAGTTAGGTCGAACTCTTTCTGTAGGTCCTTCATCAAGTTCAGAGTCTGAGCCTGTACAGAAACATCTGTGCTTGAAGTTGGTTCATCCATTACAACGAACTTGGGTCTCAAAGCAAGAGCTCGTGCAATACAGATTCGTTGCCTCTGTCCACCACTGAACTCATGGGGGAATCTATTGAGATGGTCCTCATTGAGACCGACCTTCTCAAGCAATTCCAGAACCATGTTTCTTAGTCGATGACCACGTGCAATTCCGTTGACGAGCAATGGTTCACCAACAGCATTCTTAATGGTCAAACGAGGATCCAGAGATGCCATTGGGTCTTGGAAGACAATACTCATGTCACGACGTAGATCTTTCAAATCTCCTCTGCTCATTGTAGCAATATCGCGACCTTCGAAGAGAATCTCGCCTGCAGTAGGCTGAAGGAGACGAAGGATAGTACGTCCTGTGGTAGTTTTACCACAACCAGATTCACCTACAAGACCTAATGTTTCACCTTGGTATATATCAAAGCTGATATCATCAACAGCTCGTACATAACCTAATACTTTCCTGAAGACACCGCCTGAGAGTGGAAAGAATTTTTTCAGATTCTTAACTTCTATCAGGGTATCTCCATGTTCTCCATACGACATCTTACTTTTTCCTCCCTGCCATGGATCCTTGAGGATGCCAACATTCAACCCAATGTCCGGGTTTCATTTCCTCACGGGGTGGCCGCTCAGTTGAACACTGCTGAGTTGCAAATTCGCATCTTGGATGGAATCTACATCCCGATGGTGGGTCAATGAGATTTGGCACTGTTCCCATGATCTGTGTCAACTTCTCAACCTTCACGGTAAGTTTTGGTATTGCTTCCAACAGACCTGAAGTATAAGGATGGATTGGATCAGAGAACAGCTCTTCCGTAGTCGTATACTCAACGACGACTCCTGCATACATCACAGCGACCATATTGCAGGTCTCAGCAACGACACCTAGGTCATGTGTGATGATGATGATTGATGCATCCATCTCAGATTTTAGTTCATTGAGTAGATTTAGAACTTGAGCTTGGACTGTGACATCTAGAGCGGTAGTAGCTTCATCAGCTATCAAAATCTTAGGATTGCAAGATAATGACATGGCTATGAGAGCTCTTTGCCGCATTCCACCACTGAGTTCATGAGGATATTGATTAGCGATCTCAGCTGCAGAAGGCATTCGCACGAGATTAAGCATCTCGATTGCTTTCTTCTTAGCCGCTCTTCGTGCCTCTGCGTCAGTTGGTTTTGGAGGATTGTCCAGTTGAGCTTTGAGCTCTGTAAGACGTTCCTGTATTTCATTGAGGGTTTCACCCTCTGCATGTCTTAGTGCATCCTCAAGTTGCTCGATCTTGTCTTCAAGAATATCTAAAGAAAGATCTTGGTGTAGAGTGATTACTTCTGCAATTTGATCACCAACTCGGAATACCGGATTGGGGTATGTTGCAGGATCTTGGAATACAATAGCAATCTTGTTTCCACGAATTGTCCGCATCTCATCTTCAGATACTTTGAGAAGGTCCTTTGCAACTCTTGTTCCATCAGGTTCTGTATCAAGGAAGATAACTTCTCCCTCCTCAATCCTTCCAGGGGAATCAACAAGTCGCATGATTGATTTGGCAGTGACACTCTTTCCACAACCAGTCTCACCGACTAGTGCAAGAGTATCACCTCGTTTCAATTGGACTGTTACTCCATCTAAAGCTCTGACGACACCTTCGTAAGTGTAGAAGTTAGTCTTAAGACCACGCACATCGAGTACTACACCGGCAGGTATAGTAACTTCTTCATGTCGAGCGGAATCTGAGTTCCTTGCTTCGTCTATTGTCATGCTTTAGCGCCTCCTAAGTTTAGGATCTAAAATGTCACGCACACCATCACCAACTAGGTTGAAGGATAACGCACATAGTAGAATCGCCATTCCTGGGTAGAATGTCACCCAATAATTCATGAAGTGGTTTTGTCCCTGAGATATCATCCATCCCCATTCCGCGGTTCCTGCCTCCGCTCCAAAACCAATGAAACTAAGGCCTGCAGCAGTGAGGAGTACACCACCCATGTCAAGTGTCGCTTGGACAATGACTGGTTGGATTGTGTTTGGTAGAATGTGGAAGATTAGAATTCTTATATCAGATGCACCTACAGAACGGGCTGCCTCGACATAGAGTTTCTCTCTCTCAATAAGGACTTGACCTCTAACAAGCCGAGCATATGTCGGCCACCAGACTAACATAAGCGCTATGCTAATGTTATCGAGATTTCTCTCACCAAGTGCAGCTACGATTGCCATTGCAAGGATCAAACCTGGGAATGCAAAGAAGACATCTGTAATTCTCATTACGACTTCATCTACTGCACCGCCAAAGTAACCAGCTGCAGCACCGATGAGTGAACCCATGATGAGGGCGACTGCGACAACGGTGATAGCAATCTTCATGTCAATCTGAGTAGCCCAGATGACCATTGAGAAAACATCACCACCATTCTCATCTGTTCCCCAAATGTGAGTATCACTCGGAGGTCTCAGGGTCTCGTACCAGTTTCGCTCAGTAGGACCAAATGGTGTGATATATGGTGCGAATATTGCCAAGAAGATGTAGACTGCAATGATAATTACTCCACCCACAACTAAAGGACTCCGACGAATCAAGTACAAAGAGTACCGAGTTTCTTTTGCTCTGGGACCCATATCTTCCTTAAAGAGATCAAACCAATGGTCTTGAACAGCGGGTACAAAGAGTAATAGTATTGGAATGACATATAGTGGTATAGTGAATAGGAGAATTCCGCTACCCAAAAGACTCAATGCAATCAGGATGAGATTTCCATAGATAATCCACGGAAATGACCAGCTCTCGAGGATACGTAATGCCAAGGCTACACGAATCATCAAAAAGCCAACAACAACGCAAGGCAATGCCACCATGAGAAGTGCTCCAAGAACACTCACAAGTGCATAACTGCCTCCAACAAATTTAGCATAGGTATCGATGAAGACAATACCTCCGCCAACCATTGCTACAAGTGATACAATAATCTGGACAATTCCCAGTAAGTTTACTGCAGAAGGAGTTTCTTCAACTTGACCAGTTCCGGAGAGTGCTTCTCCCCAAGTATCTGTTTGTGTCATTAATTATTCATCCTCCTAACCATATCTAATCCTGGGATCCAGGGTACCATAAATTAAGTCAACAATGAGATTTGCACCTACGAAAATGAATGCAACCAATAATGTGAATGCATTGATACTTGGAATGTCGGAGGTGAGAATAGCTCGAGTTGACCAGCGTCCTAGTCCGGGCCAACTGAAGATCGTTTCTGTTAGTACTGCTCCGGTCATTAGCCCACCAAATGCTAGACCAATGACTGTCACAGTAGGAATCATTGCGTTCCTCAGTGCATGTTTATAGATTACGACTCGCTCACGGAGACCCTTGCTACGGGCTAAAGTGATGTAATCTTCCTTCAATACTTCTAGCATACTTGAGCGCATCATCCTTGTAATAATTGCGAGAGTAAGATAACCCAATGCAAATCCTGGTAATACTAGATGTATAAGCGCATCAAAGAACAGGACAAAGTTTCCTGTTGCTATTGAATCTATCAATACGAAGTTCGTAATTGGAGTATACGGTATATACTCATACGAATACCTTCCCCCTTCAGGTAAGAAAGGCAATCCCCAAGTAAAGAACTGATAATAAAAGACATACTTGAGAATCAGCGCAAACCAGAAGATAGGCATACTAACCCCTGCAAGGGCTACAATACGCGTAACGTGGTCTGGCACCTTGTCCTTTCTAGTAGCTGATAGAATGCCAAGTGGGATTCCTACAAGGACTGCAAAGAACATGGCAACTAATGCAAGCTCAATGGTTGCTGGAAGCTTTACTTGAATTGCATCAATTACATCCATTCTTGCAGTTCGAGAGTATCCCCAATTTCCCATCATCAGGTCTCTTAAGTAGAAGAAGAACTGAATGTATAAAGGTTGGTCGAGGCCATGCTCAGCCATAATTCCAGGAATTGCTTCAGGGCGTGTTCTTTCTGTGGTGTAAAGTGTGATCGGGTTTCCGACAACATAAGAAAGAACGAAGGTGATAGCTAATACCCCTATAACTACTGGAATAGCTAGCAATAGCCTTCTTATTATATAATCTCTCAATTTCATGGTGGAACTACCACCCGCGGTACATTTGAGCCTAGTACGGCCTACCTGCTCTGCAGTGAAGTGGGCCAGCTTGAATGTTAATTATAAGGCTTTAGTTCGTGAACTAACATTCAAAACTTTAGTAAAAAATGTCTTAATAACAGACTATTGTTCTAAGTAAAACTGCGCGAAAAAACGAATGGTCGGAATGATGAAAATATGGAAGAAAACCCGAAACTCTAGAGTAACGGGTCTCTTAACTTAATCTAATACTCTGAAAAGTGTAGCATAAAGTAGCCCCTATCGTGTTGACAGGCAGGACATTTTTCAGGAGGATGTTCTCCTTCGTGGATGTAGCCACAGTTATCACAACGCCACTTGACTTTCTCTTTCTTCTTGAAAATAGAACCATCTTTGATCTGCTCGGCTAAAGCAAGATAACGTTCATGATGCCAAGTTTCTGCTTTCGCAATCATTCGCCACATGTGTGCGATGTTTTTGAAGCCTTCTTTTTCAGCTATATCAGCATAACCGGGGTACATTTCAGTGAATTCGAACTTTTCACCTGCAGCAGCATGTCTGAGAAGGGACTCAGTATTTTCGTATCCACCGCTTGTTGGAAAGTCCCATTCAACCTTAATTGCCTCAGTAGCTCCACCTTCCTTTAGAGCTGTGAAGAACCTCTTGGCATGTTCCAATTCATGGCCAGCAGTCTCTTCAAAGATTGCAGCTATATGAGGATAACCTTCTTTCTTAGCAGTCTTTGCAGCAATTGTATATCTATTGCGTGCTTGAGACTCTCCAGCAAAAGAAGTTAGTAGATTCTTTTCGGTTTTTGTTCCCTTAAGATTCATTTCTCTCAACTCTCAAAATGGAGTAAATTCTCCAGTATGTTCTCAATACGAGAATATTGGAACATCCCCATTCGTGTTAATAAGCGTGCTCTTAGGCTAGACTAACTTGTATATAGTCATTATTTGACTTTCTGGGCAATTACTCTGGCAAGTTCTTTGAGCTGTTCATTCTCTTCCTCACTTGCTCGTGCCTTTACACTTACAATAGGTTGGAGAATCTCCTTCTTCATATCTGTAAACTGCTGTTCGAGTCTCTTAACTCCTCCACCGCCCCATCCATAGGTGCCAAATAATGCAATTGTTTCTACTGGGAATCGTTTGCCCTGTACTTCATTTACGAACGCCCAGACTTTAGGATATGGATAGGCATCATACGTAGGAGTACCAACAACAAGAACACTTGCACGAATTGAATCAGTGATAATATGACTCATATCACTATAGGAAACATTATGGAGTTTTACCTCTACACCTAAATCCATGAGTTCTTTTTTGAGCTTGATGGCAATCCGGTGAGTATATCCATACATAGTTCCATAGACTATCGTACAGTACTTCTCAAGTTCAGGTTTGGTCCATTTATCATATCGTTCAATAATCCACATCGGATTGCTTCGGTATATGGGTCCATGACTAGGTGCAATGACTTTGATTCCGATGCCAAGTTCTTTGACTTTTTCTAACGCACGTTGAACAAATTTGAAGTACGAAGTAATAATGGCAGAAACATATCGTCGGCTTTCTTTCTCAATCAGACGCAGGTCAATCTCATCATCAAAGTGTTTTCCGTTAAGAGCTCCAAATGACCCAAATGCATCGCACGAAAAGACCACCTCATCTTCTACCATATAAGTCATCATTGTTTCTGGCCAATGTAGAAATGGAGCATGAACAAATTTTAGGGTTTTAGAACCAAGACTTAGCTCTTCCAAATCATCAACAATCTTCTCTTTTAGAGGAACATCATAGAATGACTTCTGCATAGGAGCAGCCTTTGATGTATATATCATAGTGGCATTAGGCGCAAGTTTTGCGATATCTGGTAGGGAACTTGTATGATCAGGTTCCATGTGATTCATAATGATATAATCTATCTTAGAAGGATCAATCAGCTCTCGGATATTGTTCAACCACTCGGCAGAAAATAGATTTTTGACTGTTTCAATAAGAGCTATTTTTTCATCAACAATAAGGTAGCTGTTGTACGAAACACCAAAAGGTATCGACCATAGATTCTCAAATAATTCCGTATGATGGTCATCTACTCCAACATAGTAAATTCCCTTTTTGATTTCAATGTGCATTCCTAACACCTGACTTTCTTGGTTCAGAGACTTAACAGATGCTATATGATATAGACCTTCCCCTATACACACATTGCCATAGATAATAATTCATAATATGTCAACAAAAAAGAGAATGGCAAGGGATATCCCTTGCCATTGATAGCTAAGTGGATTGTAGTCTAAGTTGTATAATCCTTGTACATATGGAACCAGTAGAAGCTGTGCATCGGATTGTAGACCATTCCGTCTCCTTGCATCCAGGTTCGCCAAGCTCGAAATTCAATAACTTGGTACACCCAAAGATAAGGTGTATCTTCAGCAACCTGCTCTTGAATCTGATCGAAATAGACCTGTCTTGCTACAGGATCAGTTTCAATCTTAGCAGCTTCATACCAATTATTGACGTCAGTGTTATTGTATCCAATTCTCATTGCATAGGTACCATAGTGATAGCAGAATGGGAAGATGTAATTATCTGCATCTGCATAATCTGGTGCCCAACCGACGAAGAAGATAGGCATCTGACGATTCCTGATATGATCAAGATAGTTCGACCATTCTAAAGCCTGAGTTGTGAAGGTCATTTCTCCATTGAGACCGGTATGATTTGCATCAGGATGATTATAGAGAGCTGCGAGTCCATCAGCTAGGAGTAGTGATCCCTGTGCTCGAACAGTGTTGCCACTGTTGTAATAAAGAGTCAACCTATTGTTCATTACATTCAGTGTGTTAATGAAGTTTGGATCTTGCATTGCTAGATTCCATTCAGCTACAGCTGCGTCCAAATCATGTTCAAAAGTATACATACTACCATTATGACCTGGCATTCCTTGAGGTACTGGTCCTTTTGCCTGTATACCAATACCGTTTACTGCGGCATTCATGAATGCGTCGTAATCAAAAGCATATGATGCAGCAGTTCGGAAATTCTTGAAACTAAAGGGAGCATCAACAATGATACCATCACTTGTATTGAAGGTGCCCATATTGAATCCGAAAAACGTGACACTGAAACTAAGACCACCAGTTGAAATGAAAATATTTGAGTCAAGTGATTCTTCTGCCACAGGATCCCAAATCTCATTTGCATTTGTTGTTGGCCAATATGTGGTGTCGGTTGTACCGGTCTTGATATTCAAGATTCTACCGTTTACATCCTCATTCGTTTTTACATAGATTTCTTCCAATGAACCGGCATAATCAGGAGCTGCAACTGTGCTATCAGTTGTTGTCATTCGCCAGTAATCCTCATAGAGGATTAAGTGAATGAACTGGTCTGGAACCCACTCGATTAATTGATAGGGACCAGTTCCGCATGCATGATCATCCATCCAGCCATCAATCTGTCCATAATCGATTCCATAAGTGTCCCAAGTTGCCCAAGCATCATCAGTCGCATGAGCAATACAGTAGCTGGGACTCATCATTGAACCAACTGCAAATGTGAGAGCACCTATGAACGGAGGATAGGGTTCTGCAAGTACAAATCTGATGGTATAGTCACCAAGAACAATAATTGAGTTTGAATTTGCTACCCAATCGTCAAAGGCATCTTTGAATTCAGGTGATGATGGACCATCACTAAATGCTGCATGTTCTACAGCAATTCCACCCTTTAGAGGCTCTGCAAGCATCCAGATCGGACCATCGGGATAAAAGATCTTCATTGCTCGTTCAATATTCCATTTGACACAACTTGCATTGAATGGTGTACCATCGTGGAAGGTGATACCCTCTCGCAGTTCAATTGTGTAATTCAGTCCATCAACTGATACTACTGGCAAAGATGATGCAAGTAGTGGCAATGATGGGTCTGTGCTATCAGTGCCGAATGGATAGGTGTACAATGTTTCATAGACATTATACGCAATCCATCCACCAAATGTTTCATAGTTGACATGGGGATCCATATGATCAGGATTACCTATTGCTTCATGAATGAGAACATTCTCTGGCGGCCTTGTTGGCTGTTGCATGAAGACAAAAGCGGCTCCTGCACCCGCGATAACAACTATGATAACAGCAATCGCGATTAATTGATTTCTTTCCAAATATTACATCTCCTTTTTTCAAAGTAGACCCATTCATCATACAGAATGGTAATCCTTTCCACAACATTATCCCTAATAAGTATGTGGCACATAGCAATTATAATAATTGGTATGTTATATATACTATTTATTCTGAGCGTTGGAAAAGGGATTGGTGAGGTTTCCACCTTGTGCAAATACGGTACAAACTAATGGCTAGGAAGATGGTGAAAACCTCTAGTCAACAGGTGAATGAAGTTCTTCCAAGACTTCATGTCCGGTCCTGTACCATCTAGTGATTGCAGAATCGTTGTGTTCATATAATACTCCCGATATGTGAGGAGGAGGAGATAGGATTGGAGAAAAGAGATCAGAGTATTACTGGATCGTATGTGGTCAAAGTTCATTTGATGATACAAAGGATTGTTGATTGTATTATTGATGAAATCTACAGCATCATGAGAATTCTCTATTGATAGTCTCAATGAAAACGCTGTAGAGTTGGAAGGAGGTAGGATGACCGATATTCTTTCTGAACAAAGGTCATCCAGTGTGGAATCCATCAACTCCAGCGACCGAAATCTCGAACGCATCGTTGATCA
>PJER01000094.1 GCA_002825465.1 Candidatus Thorarchaeota archaeon MP8T_1 | reverse complement strand
AGAGATTGAAGCAGCAATGCGAGGAGCTGGTGGACAACAACGAGGGATACGTGCTGCAGTGCTCTCCGGAGCTCATGCTCGTAATCCAATCGCTCAACCTAGTCCAGACAGGATCAAGAGCGAGGACTTTGTGGTCATAGACATTACTGTTAGCCACTCTGGATATTTCGCAGAAATTGCCCGAACAATCCATCTTGGGAAGCCTACTGAGAAACAAAGGACGCTTCATGATTCTATCTTGAATGCTGTTAAGGCTGGAGAGAAAGTAATGAAACCTGAAGTAAGTATTGAAGATGTGGCCTCATATATCCTGAAGAAGAGTGGACGGGGAGTCCACCCGGACACATTCATTCAACCGCTGGGAAGTTCTATCGGGCTGGATCTCCATGAACCTCCATATATCTCACCAAAGAGCCAGTTCTCTCTGAGAGAGGGCATGGTCTTCACCCTTCATCCAACTAGGTATTTGCCTGATATTGGTTCTGCGAAGGTTGCAGATGTGGTCCTCGTTACTCACGATGGAGTAGAGAACTTGGGATCATTGGCTCGAGAAACAATGTGATTATGCTGCCTGCTGCCAGTGTTTCAATTTTTGAAAGACCTGAGATATAGCTTCGGTCTTTACCATATGTTTCTCCACCTCATCTCGAGAGAGTTCTCGAATCTGCGCCGCAGGAACTCCAGAATTGAGACTGCGAGGTGGAATAACGACATTTGCTGGAATGATACTACCTGGAGCTAGCATGACTCCTTCTCCAAGAGTTGCTCCATCGAAGATCACGCAGCCTTCTCCAATATTAGCATTATCACCAATGTAAACTCCATGAAGTACTGCGGCGGTACCGACGATGACATTGTTCCCAATAATCGCTGGGTTGTCTTCGCTATGAGCGTGAATCACTGCACTATCCTGAATACAGGTGTTCTCGCCAATTCTAACCGAAGCAAGGTCTCCGCGTATCACTGCACCCGGCCAAATATTCGCTTTAGGTCCAACTTCAACATCCCCAACTATGGTTGCTTGTACGCTCACATATGCCTTAGGATCTATTCTAGGGCTCTTATCTCCAAAAGGTAGTATTGGCACTTATTGCACCTCTTCACTTGAACAGGTGTACACAGGTTTCGATATCTAATAAAATATCATATGCTCAACTAGAAACTTACCCTGTCTCAAGTAGAGTTTCAATAACGTACTCAAAGTGCTCTGCAGGTCTCAACCCAATCAGTCTGTCATGCACAGTGGTGGTTCCTGTGTCCTTGTTGACTATCTTTAGCTTAGCTGGTTCACCATTGAAGTAAATGAGGACACATGGGATTCCCATGATTCCATTCTTAATTGCATATTCTTGGTGCTCATCTGTGTTTACTTTCAAAAAACCAACATCTGGATTATTGCTGTACTTTTGCTCCAATTCATCAAGTATTGGGCCAAGGGCCTTGCATGGTCCACACCACGCAGCCCAACAATCCACGAAGAGAAGTTTTGTCTTCTTCATAGCTTCTTCAACGTATTCAGGGGTCACATCTCTTACCATTTAGGGTATACACCAGAGGTGGCTCTCACTGGGCAGGCTAATAATGTTGTTAATCCGGCGATATAGAAAATGAGCCATTCTCACGAGGAAGGTCATCCCTTCCTCGGAGGATTTGTAATAATCTGATTATGCAGCATCTTCCGCGAGGAGGTTGTCTGCAATCTGTTCATAGACTTCAGGTGGCATGACTCCAACGAGTTTGTCACTCTTCTTGCCATAACCATCATCAAAAACAACTCTCTTGCCCTCAGCATATACTAGGACGCTTGGAACGCCAGTAATCTGATTCTGCATGCTGAACTCTCGATTGTGGTCAACATCGATCTTGACGACCTTGAGTCCTCTACTATGATACTTCTCATGGACTTCCTCAAGGATTGGGCCAAGGGTTCTGCATGGCATACACCAAACAGCGTGACAGTCCACGAATACTACTTTATTCTCTGAGATTACTTTGTCTAGCTCAGACGAGCTGATGTCTTCTACCATTATGGTCAAACTCCGCATTGTAAGAGTCGGTTGTGCAAATTTCTTACACAACCGTTAAAAGGATTGCGCTATAACCAACTATGCTCTGAAGGGCTTTCCAAAGTTTGATAAGTCCCAGGTCTTCGTCGTGATAGAATCTGGTGGTTACTGTGCCTGTCCTTCACTGCCCTAAGTGCGGCTCACGACTTGACTTCAAGAAAGTAGCTGGAGGCTGGTATGTAAACTGCTTTTCATGCAATAACGAGCTTCTTGTAGATGGAAGTAGAAAAGATCTCTTTGATGCGTATGAAGCGTACTCCCAAGCAGTAAAGACTGATGGTTTCGCTGATACTGGTAAGAAGAAGGAGGCAATGAGGAGGAAATACTTGGGTAGTGGAGCTGATTCATCCAAGAGAAAACGAAGTAGGGGCGACACCTCTACGCGAGTACAGTCTGATGAGGCAGTGACAGAAATCGTTGAACAAGGCGGTGGTGATATTGAATCTTTTCCCAGAGCTCTGAGTTCACTTGTGCATGCTGGTCGAGACTATCTTGTCAAGTACGAGTACATGCCATCAACTGATACCGAGTATGGCACAAGTGTCGAGAATCTCAACATCCCATCACGACTGAAAGAACACCTTGCAGCAAAGGGAATCACCACACTCTACAAGTTTCAAGAGGATTCTTACAATGCAATAAATAATGGAGAGGATGTCGTCATCGCAGCACCAACAGCTCAGGGCAAGACTGAAGGCTTCATTCTTCCTATAATCCGGCAGCTCCTTCTCTCAGTTCAAGAGTCATTTGCATCTCCTGGAGTTAGAGCACTTCTTATCTATCCAACGAAGGCTCTGGCACGCGATCAATATGATAAAATCAAGCAGATGGGTAGAGCCTCCAGTCTGTCAGTATCAATTTTCGATGGTGACATAGCCGAAGATGCAAGAAGCAAAATCTACTCCAGCCCTCCTGATATACTCCTCACTAATCCTGATGTCTTGCACTATCACCTAGGGTGGTCTCAGTCCCGCTTGACCCCCCTCTTACGAACAGTGAAGTTTGTGGTTCTTGATGAGATTCATCTCTATACTGGTTCAATGGGTACAAACGTATACTATATTTTGAAGCGGCTCGCACTGGAATCCGGAAAATTCCAGAAGGTTGGCGCCTCCGCGACTGTAGCTAATCCCAAGGAATTTGCAGAAATCCTCTTTGATTCAAATGTCGAGCTCATCGAGTCAAAGAATGCCAAGAGAGGGCCAATTCACTTTCTCATGTACTATCCTGGCATGAGAAGCAAATACAGCATGATTGTTGACATCGTCACTGCCTTGCAGTCAGGCAAATTCAAGACACTGGTCTTTGGCAACACGCACTCTGAGGCTGAAGTATTGAACATGCTCCTCAGCGATACCGGTGTGAAATCGATGGTTCACAGAGCTGGGCTCTCAAAGAAATACAGAAGTGATGTTGAGGATCAGTTTCGATCAGGGCAGTTGCCTGTCATCGTTTCAACTCCAACACTCGAGCTAGGTATTGACATCGGGGATTTGAACAGTGTGGTGAGCATGATAGTATCAATCACGCGGCTCACCCAGAGAATAGGACGTGCTGGTCGAAAAGGTCAGGAGAGTGTAGCAATCCTTGCACTAAGAGAAAACGATCCTATCTCCTCATTTTACAGACACGAGCCTGAGAAATACTTCACAGATATTGATGCAGCATATACAGAACCTGAGAATGAAGTTGTCGGATATTATCAAATAATTGCCGCAGCTATGAGTGGTCATCTTAATGCAGCTGATTTCTCAAGACATCGTAAGGTCATTCAGAAACTAATTGACGATGGGCTTGTAAAGGAACTTGAGAATGGAAATCTCAGGATAGCAGACGATGAGAAAGCCCGAAAGGCATGGCGTGGGTATAGCATTCGGGGAATTGGTGATACCGTTGAAATTCGAGGTGATAAGAAACGCCTTGGAGACCGTTCCATGCCAATGGCTGCACAAGAACTTCATCCTGGTGCTATCTATCTCCATGGTGGCAAGAACTACATGTCTATTGATTTCAAGCACTTGCCGGGATTTGGTAGAGCCACAGTCGTTCCCTCTGCTGATCGAAGCTACCACACCAAACCACTGTACTCCACGATGCCCAAGATAATCGATATTGTTGAACGAACGAAGATACTCGGTCTAAATGCTGTCTACTGCAATCTTGAAATGACTCAGACTGTTTACGGGTATGTGAGGAAGGAAACCCGTAGTGGAAAGGTGATTAGTAGGCACGATCTCACAAATTCACTTGTGTACACTTATCAGACCCGTGGTTTTGCCTTTACAGCCCCTGAACCAACCAATTCTGTGAATGACTATCTTACAGGGAAATATGCCCATCTTGGGGGCGGAAAGATGGGTCCTGCAGAGCTATATGGCGGCGCTTTTCATGCAGTCGAACATGTTCTGATCGAATCCAGTAACATGTTCACAGGTGGTGGCACGCGTGAAATTGGAGGCGTTTCAATGGGTGATTCAGGTATCATCTTTGTTTATGATGGTAGTCCTGGTGGGAATGGAGCATCAAAACTGCTCTTTGGAAAACTAGATGAGGCATTTAGAAGGACAAAGACAATACTAGAGAAATGTGACTGTAAGGCAGTTGATGGATGTCCTCTGTGCACGTATTCCTACAACTGTGGTAACAATAACAGCCCCTTGTTCAAAATAGGTGCGCTTGAAAGTGTCGAGAAGATACTCTCCAAAGCTGAAACCAAGGTTGACACTGAGGGTTATGTGGGATATGAACCTCTAGTATAGGAGATAGATGGATTTGACCGAGTTTCGAATAGGACGCGGACATGATGGCCCCGCTAGAATTGGGGAGTACATTATGGCGTCCGAAGTCTACGTCACTCCTATTCTAACTGGCCCTGTTTTTACTGAGAAACGAATCATACCTTATACGACGGTTAGACAGGGCACGTCCAATACGCTCTCCCCCTGTTTTCTGGCACATCCCTTTGAACCGTATCTTGATGAAATGAAAAATCAGGAAATCAGGGATACTGACTCAATCATACTTCCATCCCTACCCTCATTCTCCACTCTTGGAGATGATGCTGGTGCGCTGATGATGAAGCATCAAATGGACAAACTGGATGAATTACAAACATCTATTGAACCATCTCGTATGATTGTACGGATACCTGACGAAATTAATCAAGATACCCTCACTGCTAGTCTAACAGATTTTCATTCAAAAGGCGTTCACGCTGCAGCTTTTGGATTCGACGGGTTGCTTGGAAATCAAGATCTCAACTCTATTCTACGACGAAGATATCTCCCTACGTCTTGGCTTACTCTTGCATTAGGTCGAATCATACCAGGCACAATCCCACTTCTATACTACATGGGATTTGATATAATCGACATCGGACATGCCTATGAGGCGGCTGCGAAACACCAACGTCTATGGCATAACGGAACAGAGAACATTGAATCCGGCAGACAATATCGGTATTGTCCATGTTCAAGTTGCCAAAAGTTGCATGAGATTGACTCGTCGCAGCTCGTCAGCACTCTTCAATCTCACAATGTAAACGTGTATCTTTCAATGCTATCTGAGGCCCAAAACGCGATGGCATCTGGTCATCTTCGTTGGCTTGTTGAATCTAACACTCACCATAGTCCTGCCCATGCATCTATTCTTCGAAGAGTAGATAGAGAGGCATATTCATTCATTGAGGAGTTTACACCATCAACAGGAGCATCTAGCCTTCCCCTTATTGGCCCAGAGTCCTATAATGCACCAGTCGTGCGACGGTTCAGAGATTACATTGCGAAGCGATACAAGCCTCCTGTGTACAAGAAGCTCGCTCTTCTCTTGCCCTGCTCCGCTCGAAAGCCATACTCTGATTCTAAATCCCATCGTCGATTTCTTGAGACCATAGAGGCTTCCTTTAGTAATGCCAAATCCCAAATTGCACAAATAATTCTGACATCACCTCTTGGACTAGTTCCCAGAGAGCTAGAAAGAATGTTCCCAGCTGCGAGTTATGATATTCCTGTGACTGGAGAGTGGGATACAGAGGAAACAAATCTTGCAGCTGATGCCTTGGTTACGCATCTGAACAAGTTTGATTCAAGCCTTGTTGTAGTTGCTCACGTATCAGGTGGATACCTCGACATCGTGCGCACTGCTGAGAATAGAATATCGCAGAGTATAATCTACACTAGCACTGATGCGTCTCCTACAAGCTGGATGTCTCGAGAAGCTTTACGCGAAACTCTGATTGATTTGATGGATATTTTGGTCATCAAAGCCTCAAAGCCCCAGGAGCTTGAAGAAATAGTGCGGTCCACCGCTGACTTTCAGTTTGGTCCTGGGGCTGGGGAGCTATTAGCTCCTGAAAACGCCAGACTTGTTGGAAAACCTTACAGACAAATCTTATGCCGTTTAGGGAAAGAACAGATCTGCTCCTTTATCGCTGATTCAGGTCTGTTATCCTTAACACTAGAAGGAGCAAAGCGGCTAGCACCCTTAAACCGCTATTGGGTGCGTCTGGATGCGCCTTCAGTCAAGGGAGGATCTATCTTTGCTGTTGGTGTAAGAGAAGCTGATACTGCAATTCGACCTGGAGATGAAGTAATTATACTGAATGATCGGGGCGAGGTGACCGCTACCGGCAGAAGTGAGATGTCTGGTAGAGAGATGTGTGAGCTGAATCGAGGTCGTGCTGTCAGTGTACGACATAAGATTGAGGGAGAGTGATGGATTTGATTGATGAACAAATTCGAGATGCCGTGCGACAAGCTGCCTTGCGGGCACGTGGTGAATCCATCGCAAGACGAAGGTCAAGGAGTCCCACAAAACCATCTGCTGCATGGACTTCTCAGTGCAGGATTGGTTCCTCTCAAGGGACAGCTCTCTCAATTGTACTCTCCTCTATCGGATGCGCTCATGCACGCAGTGAAGAGGGCGGATGCACTATGTGCAGCTATCTCCTGGATGGAGTAAGTAAGAATCCAACAGAAGAAGAATTCTTTCTACAATTTCAAACAGCAGTGAGAAAGTTAGAGAATGCCAATGCGCCTCTCTCAGTGAAGATATACACTAGCGGTAGTTTCCTTGATTCAGATGAGATTCCAGAAAGCTCTCGGAATCAGATTCTACAGGCAATCTCTGCAGACGACCGGATCCGGGAGGTAGTCTTGGAGTCTAGACCTGAATTCATTACCGACGCAGTGTTAACTGATGTTCGAGAAATCCTTGGAGAACGTGCTGCTGAACTCGGTGTTGGTTTAGAGAGCAGTAGTGATTTTGTCAGGTCTATCTGCATAAACAAGAATTTCAATCTAGATTCTTTTAGAGAGGCAGTAGCGATTGGTAAGAAACATGATATTGGAACTCGCGCATATGTTCTATTGAAGCCCCCGTTTTTGACGGAAAGCTCAGCTCTTCTTGATGCTCAGAAGACGGTGACCGACGCAATATCTCTTGGCTGTACCACAATTTCACTGAATCCTGTTAATGTGCAACGAAACACCCTTGTGGAATTACTTTGGGAGAAGGGGAAGTACAGACCTCCTTGGCTATGGAGTGTAGTTGAAGTACTGCGTCATGCACATGGTGTTAGTAAGGGAGCTGTCAACATCGTCTGCGATCCTGTTGCTGCAGGAAAGAGCAGAGGTGCACATAATTGTGGCAACTGCGACTCCTCAATTATTGAAGCAATCCGGACCTTCTCTTTGAATCAAGATGTACGCGTTTTTGACGGTCTATGTTGTGATTGCAGGGAGCTATGGAGCCATGTACTTGAGCATGAAGATGTTTCCCTACAGGTTCACATCTGAGTTGAACGACACATAGCAAAAGTCATATGTCATATGCCTTGCGAATCCCGTATCCTGCATGGATGAGGTAGTCTATCATGTCTAGGTATGTGACACATGTTCAAGTTTGGTTTTATAGTGAAGGTGCATCACCATCGGAAGTA
>PJER01000093.1 GCA_002825465.1 Candidatus Thorarchaeota archaeon MP8T_1 | reverse complement strand
AGAGGGTGCTCGCAGAGTTCGTGCAGTCACGACAAAGCTCAAGGTCTCAAAGAAGGAAGATGAAATTATGGCAACCCTCGACCCAACTGTAGGAGCCACCTTTGTGACCCAAAAGGCTGGTGAAGAGTCCTTCAGTGGTGAGCGTGAGAAAGGTCGAGAGCGGATCGCATCATTCCGGTCTGCAATGAAAAAGAAAGCTGGATCAGCTCCGAAGGCTGTTCAGGCAATGCTTCAGAAGGCTGATGACGCTCTGAATGTTGAAGAGAAGGAAATTCAACGACAGGAGGAGATGCTCAAGGCTGAACCTGCATCTGCTCCATCAGGAATGGCTGACGAGGCATTCACTGAGAACTTGGCTCAGATGAAACGCAGCTCAAAGGCGCTCTTCAAGAAGGATGAAGATGAAGAGTAGTCTTCATCGTAGCATTATTAGATTAAGTGGCCGTGCTCATCTTTGGCACGGCTCTCTTGCTTTTTTCATGTAACACACCCTTGTATAAGCTAAAAATGCGCATTTTTGAACGTTGCATGGCAACATATCTCCACAAGTCTAAAATAGTCAACTGCGGCGTAGTTGTTGTTAGTGCACAGTCGAAAGTAGCGAGGATTCCGTACGGTGATTACCCAAGAAAAGCTCCAATCCATCCTGTCAAACCTTAAAGCACAGGAAGGTGTTCGTGGAGTCGTGGTAACAACCATGGAAGGTCTACCACTAAGTAGTGATTTAGACCCCGAAACAACCGAGAACGTCGCTGCAATCATAACCTCTCTCGTGGGCAAAGCCCTCGATGCTGTGAGGGAACTTCGAGAGGGTTCACTGTCATTCCTGACCCTTGACACAAATAAGGGTCAGATCAACATCGCACCGGAAGTGAGCGAGGGCCTAATATTGGTCGTCCTCAAGAATAATGAGTAATGGAGTGTACTGGAATGAGTGATCCAAAAGCCTTCGATAAGATACTGACCGAAATTATCCGTCAGGACAAGGGCATCAAGAAGGTCATACTCGTCGATAAGACGGGTCTTACAATTGCAAATGTATCCAAACTGTCGTACTATCCAGTAGATGTCGATAGTATTGGTGCCATCGCCAGTGCGGTCTTCTGTGCAAGCGAGGAGCAGGGCAAGAACCTACAGATAGGAGAGCTCGAGATAGTCACTTCTGAATTTTCAGAGGGTAAGATTTTCGCCTCCGCCTGTGGGAAAGGCGTACTCTGTGTTGTATCAGAGGCAGAGGTCAACATCGGTCTCATCCGGCTTGTGATGAAGAAGCAGGGTGTCCAACTTGCAGATGAGCTTGACAAGTTCTTGGCCGTAGAACCACTATCTCCAAAGGAAGCAGAACTTGACGAGGAAGACCTCAAGTCAGCCCTTGCAGAACTTGAACGCGTGTGATTTCCTGAGTAATACACACAGTTTAACAGGAAGCAGTAGTGCGTTCTATCTAGTTCAAATTATCATATAACCAGAGTTGTGTTGAGGCGGTCTCTATGAAGCCCTGTCATGCCACAAAGGCTTTTATTAGACTTAACTTTTTACACAACAAACCTCCCAGAACTGGGACCTCAGTTCGGAGAAGTAATCCGGGATTCCCTGGGAGCGACTCAGAACTAGCAGTGATACAACGAGGTGTTGACAATTCGCAAGGATGACAAGGGCAGAATCCATCTGAAATTGGTATTCTATGGTCCTTCACTTGGCGGTAAGACGACCGCTCTTCGCTGGCTCTACGGAAAGGTAGAAGGTTTGCAGAAGGGTGAATTCACTGCTATTGAAGATGAAACAAATCGTACCCTGTTTTTTGACTACGTTCCAATGTCTGCAGGTGGCCGTGTTCTCTTTGATGTATTCACAGTAGCTGGACAGAAACGCCACCGTCACCAGAGAAAGGTGGTTCTGCAGGGCACTGATGGAATACTCTTCGTTGCTGACTCATCTCCAGATCAACGCGATGAAAACACAGAGAGTTTCGAAGAGTTGAAGCTGTTTCTGGGCGACGCTCTTGGGCGTGAGATTCCCATAGTAGTCATGCTCAACAAGAGAGACCTGCCTAACAGAATGTCCCGTGAAGAGATGCTCGATTTACTCGGTCTTGGAGGCAATGTTCCAATCTATGAAACAATTGCTGTACAGGGTGTAGGAGTTAAAAGGGCGTTTCAAGCAATAGCGCGAGAGGTCATACTCAAAAGGATGTACAAATAACAACAGGTGAAACAAGATGGGAGAGTCCCGCGAAAATACACTCGAAGGAGTTCTAAACGAACTACAGGGAAGTATTCCTGAGATTGAAGCTTGTGCCATTGTGAGTGTTGAAGGGCTCCCAATAGTTTCAGCTCTTCCAACAGACGTGGATGAGGCGAAGGTTGCGGCCATGACTGCGGCAATGCTGACCCTTGGCGAAAAAGCCTCTATAGAACTAGGTAAAGGTAATCTTGAGCAGGTGAACATCAAAGGTGTTGATGGTTGGTTACTTGTGATTCAGGCTGGTATGAATGCTTGTCTAACAGTATCAACCACTGCAAATGCAAAACTTGGGCTCATATTTCTGGACATGAAGCGAGCTGCTGAGAAGATTGCTCAGATGATTTAGGTCAATTCCTCACACAACGTCAACTCTATTAGGACTCTCTTTTCAGGTACGCTCATCTCAGAGAGTGTTTAATCTTGAACTTGGCTGGTCCTGTCTACAGACTGTACGAATATTTCTTGTATCGACAGTTAGACAAGAATCTAGCACCTAAGCATGTTGGAATAATACTAGATGGGAACCGTCGATATGCCAAGAGGCATGGAATGGAAGTTCCATGGTTTGGTCATCAGAAGGGAGCCGCCAAGGTATTGGAGGTGCTTCGTATACTCTGGGAGGCCAACATCAAGGTATGCACAATATACGCATTTTCAATAGAAAACTTCCAACGAAGTAAGAATGAGGTCAATGAAATAATGGCCTTGGCCAAGGAAAAATTCACTGAGGTCGTTGGGAATCCTGATGTTCATAAACACAGGGTCAGAATAAGTGCAATCGGTCGAGTAGATCTCTTGCCCAAAGATGTCCAGGAAGCAATTCATGCTGCAGAAGAAGACACCAAGGAATATAGTGACCACATCCTCAATATAGCAATCGGATATTCTGGAAGAGCCGAGCTTGTGGATGCTGTACGTGCCATTGGAGTGAAAATCGAGCAAGGTGTCATGACTGCTGCAGAAGTAAATGAAGATGTGATTGAGGACAATCTCTACACGAGTGGTGTACCAGATCCTGATCTTATTATTAGAACCTCAGGTGAAGAGCGCCTCTCTGGTTTCCTTCTCTGGCAATCTGCCTACTCTGAGCTATACTTTGCACAGATATACTGGCCGGCAGTTAGAAAAATAGACATTTGGCGAGCCCTCCGTTCATATGGCAATCGGGCACGTAGATATGGAAAATGAAATGCCATCATCTTATGACACAGTCTTTTATAAGATAAATCGGCAGGATTCATAGACAGGAGACCACTTAGCGTTGGCTAGAACCCCAGTTGATCTGTATCGAGGTCTTGTTAAAGCTCACCTTGATGACAGTATCGAATCACAGATAACATCGGTCGTTGCTAGATTTACTGATTGCATCTTTGCAGGTGAGAAACTATCAATTCACTTGACAAGGTTTCTCAGGCTCTCCACTCGATTAAATGCATATATCAATTCGAAAACTACTATCGATCAATCTGATGTCACTGTTGCTGTTGACCTACTGGACTATCTCACATCTACGTCAAAGTGGTGGACTGTAACTCGACAGGATCCCGGACTTGTCCTGAGACCTCCATCTAGGGATGCACGTGGATTTATCAAATCAATCGCAGATCTTCATATGGGCGGGAACACACTCCAAAGAATTTCTGGCGCAACTGAAAAACTATCTCGGTTTCTTGAAGAACATGAGATTAGTAATCGCGGTGAGATGGAGGACCTCTGTAATAGTCTGTTATCTACTTGGGCTCTCATTAGTGCCTTCGCATGTCGAAGTCAAGGCAGAAACACCACGACAGAAGAGGATTTTGAAACTGCTTACGATGTAGTCCGTATTCTCCTCTTCTATGTAGATCCTATCGATTATAAGGCGCTGACTGCTGTCCGCAAGTTGGGAACTCATCCGGTTCTCCCTCTTGCTGCAGGTGTTTCCTTCTCTCCAGGTTTCGAGAAGAAGCTAAATGCATCAGTTGCCGCTAAAATCGAAAAAATCCATGGAGATCATCTTACAGAGTTGTCTCTCGCCTCTTCAGGTGCTTCTCGTTCTATTCTTACAAACTCTCTAAGACTACTCGGACAACTTCAGGCAGTAAAACAGGAGCTTAATCGACTAGAGGAAGATCACTATGAATCTATAATTGTTGGTTCTATGGAACTAATTGAGAAAGTAGGTGTATCTTCTGATTTTCTTCAGAATGAGTCTTCAGCTGTTGCTTTGTTTAAAGGTCTCAGTCCTGCTGAAGGAGTCGATGAAAGAATTCAACTCCTCGTTAGAAGATTAGAGAGCCTTATTGTAGACTCGACTGGTAATAAAGACTTCTTACTTCAATATGCTCGATTGGTTCCGCGTATGGTAGCCTTACTCCTTCTCCTAGCAAGCAAGACGAAAAAATCTCCATCTACCTCTCTTACTGATGCAGATGTGAAACGAGGTCTTATTCTACTCTATACTCTGATTAGTAGCTAGTTCATTTTTCTGGCTTGTCAATTAGAATTCTCGCATCTACCACAAGAGCACCCTTACCTGCTGCATAGACAAATGTTGGATTGCAATCAAGCTCTATGATTTCAGGATTCTCTTCAATCATTTTAGATACTGAGAGCATGATCTTTACCAAAGCATCTACGTCTCTAGGAGCCTCTCCACGTATTCCTTCTAGAATCTTGTATGCCTTGAGCTCTTTCAACATCTCCCGTGCATCTGACTCGGTGAATGGAATCAATCTAAATGACACATCCTTCAAGACCTCGACAAAAATCCCACCAAGTCCTGCCATTAGTGCGTGACCAAATTGTGGATCCTTTGTAACACCTACGATAATCTCTGTTCCCATATCTGCGAAGTCCGAAATGAAAACACCTCTACTGAGGTCTACATCGACGCCTTTTTCCTGTCCGTACTTCTTTGCGTTCTCCATAATCTCGTTAAATGCAGTTCGTACCGCCTCCTCTGTCTTCAGATTGATTTTAACACCACCTGCATCAGATTTGTGCAGGATATCTTTAGAGAGAATCTTTAGCACTACAGGAAAGCCGATACTCTTTGCCTTGTCAACAGCTTCATCAGCTGTACTTGCTGTGCTATATGGCGGGATTGGAATACCATATGCTTTCATAATGTCTTTGGCTTCATGTTCGAGAACGAAGGTTCTATCTTCTTCAAGAGCTGTCTTGAAGATTTTCTTTGCTTCTTTCATCTATATCCAGACCTCGCTTAGTTTTCTGACTTTGTTTGTTCCTTTTATGGTTTATCAGAGACAATAGTTTTGTTGAACTTAGCCCCGTATTTGATTTCCCCATATTGTGCAAGTGCTTTGGCCGCTAGAGCTGCCTTTTCACCTGTAGCATAGGTAGGCACTCCCATGAGTTCCATGATTTCTCCCGCTTTCGTAGTGAACCCACCTCCCATTGAGACCACGATGAACGGCAACTCGGAAAGACGTTGATAATTCGCTATCACATTTGTGATGTCCATTCCAAGGCTTGGCGTTTGAAGAAGCATTCCTACCACAAACATATCGTATTCTCCACTCGCGATAGCCTCTTTGAAGACAGCGTCATATCTAGAAGCATCTGTATCTCCCACGACGTCAATAGGGTTGCCCACTGCACAATACGCAGGAAGACTCTGATGGAGTCTTTTCTCAAGTTCTGGAGAAGGACTCGGTATTGCAAGATTGAGAGCTTCAAGAGCATCCGTCGTCATCACGCCTAACCCGCCTCCATTAGTAATCATGAGAACTCTGTCACCCCTAGCTGGAGGCTGCATCGCTAAGGCCTTTGCTGCATCAAACATATGTTCGAAGTTCTCGACTCTAATGACTCCCGACTGCTTGTATGCTGCATCTGCGACCTTATCTGATCCAGCCAGAGAACCAGTATGCGAGCTTGCTGCTGCTCTTGCTCTCTGCCCTCTTCCAGATTTTACTACAAGTATTGGCTTATTCGGAGTCACCATTTTGGCAGTATCAAAGAACGAGCGTCCCTTAGACTCATCATACCCCTCAGTATAGTAGCAAATCACCTGAGTTGTCGAATCCTCAGCAAGATAGCAGAGGAGATCATCATCATCCACGTCGCACTTATTTCCTAGACTAATCAGCTTACTTATTCCAAGACCAAGTTCGGCAGTCCAGTCTGAGATAGCTGCGGCAAAGGCACCAGATTGTGATACGAGCGAGATGTTTGCAACGTTGCTTGGCTTTGGTCTCCCACATCTATATTCGGGCAAGAAGAATGTATCAATGTGACTATGAGTATCGACGACTCCAACACAGTTAGGACCAATTACACGAATGTCATGTTTCTTTGCTATCGCTACAATCTCGTCTTCTAGCTCTGCCCCAACCTTTCCTGTTTCTGAAAAACCTCCCGAGATGATTATAGCAGCTTTAATCTTCTTTGCCGCAATGTCTTCGAATACTCTCGGTGTGATTCTTGCTGGCACAGCAACGACAACAAGGTCAACATCTCCCTCGATGTCTTGTAGTGTAGGATAGCATGGAACACCCAATACTTGGTTGTACTTTGGGTTGACAGCATATACCTTTCCTGTATACTGCGGCTTGATGAAATTCTGGATTATAGCTTGCCCCACACTATTTTGACTTGCAGATGCACCATATATTGCAACACTCTTTGCAGAGAAGAAGACATCAATCGATTCAGTTGATCCACAAGACACTGATACCACACTCTGATTGTCCACGATGATTGAAAGCATCTTGATACGAATGGGTACTTGATTGTTGCCATGTGTTCACAAGAAGAGGGCATTTTTCATACTATATGGTAATGCTAATAGCCACTCCCAGTCATTTCAAACTGAGGACCGGTCGTGAGCTTTGATATTCTTGCAGATGGCTATACGATACTAAATGCCACTCGTGATGAATTGGATGGTTGGATGCATGAGGCAATGCAAATACGACTCCGGTCTTTTGGCAAAGCACTGTTATGCTACAGTCCGACTGCCTACCCCTATAAGATTCAAGACCATGGACAGTCTATCTCGCATAATTTTCCATCTCTAAGCGTAACTGGTACATCCTGTTCACTAAAGTGTGAGCATTGTAATGGGCGATTATTGACGGGTATGGAGCCCACCCTCACCCCTGAAGTATTACTTGAGCGATGCAGGGAGATTAAATCGTTAGGTGGTGAAGGCGTCCTAATCAGTGGTGGATCCAATTCAACTGGGCATGTTCCTCTTGATCAATTCGGAGATGCAATATGTCGCATAAAGCAAGAATTAGATTTGCGAGTAGTGGTTCATACTGGTCTTGTGACTCCAAAAACAGCACTTCTTCTTGCAGAGGCTCAGATTGATGCTGCGATGCTAGATATAATCGGGAATGCTGATGTTGCATCAAGAATCTATCACATTTCGGATGGTCCAAGGAAAATGAGAGAGTCTCTGGATATTCTTGAAGAACACGACATTCCAACTGTGCCGCATATATTGGTTGGACTTGATTATGGAAGACTACGAGGAGAAATCGAAGCTCTTCACATAATTGCACAAGGAACACCCTCTGCTATAGTAATCATCGCTCTAAGTCCAGTCCGAAAATCTCCTATGGAAAAGGTCGCACCACCAACTCCTGATGAGATTGGTCGGATAATGACATCGGCGCGTCTTGGATTCCAAGATGTTCCTGTCCTTTTGGGTTGCGCGCGCCCAAAAGGACAGCACAAAATCGATACTGATTATCTTGCTGTACGAAGTGGTATGAATGGAATTGCCCTAATTAGCCAAGAGGGTGTGGATTTTGCAAAGAGCCTAGGACTCACTCCCATCTTTGAAGATGTGTGTTGCAGTCTCTCCTATGAGGCTTTCATGTAGTCTATTTTTCACAATCCACACAGCGAGTTCATAACCCAAATCAAAGAACCAGAGTCCAATT
>PJER01000003.1 GCA_002825465.1 Candidatus Thorarchaeota archaeon MP8T_1 | reverse complement strand
CCAGCAATTTCTGGTGATGATGCTGCATACTCGATTGTAATATCAAAAGCTACGCCTTTGTATGTTCGGTAACCCGTACCGCCATCAAAAGGAAAGAGTCCTGATGCATCGAGTAATTGATTCCCAATTACTGTTTGATTGGTATAGTAATGAAATGTGAACTCGTCCTCAACACACCATCCATTCACATAAGGCACAACAGAATCATGTTCCTGCGAGAACCCATCCATAATTTCTACAGTTACACGCGTCTTATCATATGCATATCCAAATGCTCTTCTTAGCACGCTTTCGTTCAATGGAGCGTCACGACAGTTGATTACAATCTGACCATATCCATTTCTCAGAGCGCTAAAGATGTCTATATCAGGATCTGCCATCAATGTGTCGAGGTGAACTGGATCAAAGAAACTATTGTCCATTTCAATCGTTCCTGCTTGGAGAGCAAGAATCCTCTGATCCTGGTTTGCAATTACTTTGTATACAATTGTGTCCACATATGGACCCACGTTGAGATCTGACGGTATTTCACTTAGAGTACTGCCCTGGTATACATTCGAGAGTAGAAGTATTACTAAGATTGAGATTACTGAAATCGATGCAACAGATTTTGCTTTCATTTACAAAATTCCCCTTTGCAAATAATTATGCAAACCCAATTAATATCTTTGCTTTCTCTTTGGAATGAATTTTTTTTGGTATGGTAATCTACAATGGAGCTCCACATTTTGAGCATCGACGGGAATTTGGTCTGTTTTGCGTTCCACACTTTGAACACTTGCTAATTTTAGATACTGAGACCTGCAAGATTCTTCGCGCTGTGGTTCTTATCCTGTGAATATCACTTTCTGAAAGTCCCATTTTCTTCTTAGTTTTAGAATCTACCATGTCGCAAAATCTGATCATTGATTCCAACTTATGCTTAATTCTCTCTTCTTTCTTTGAGATCCTATCATGGTCGTCAGTCGATAAACGTGTTTCATTAGACACCTTACTCTGATACACTGACAATAAATCACCAAGCGCAGAAAGAGATTCAATCATTATGACACCCTCATCCCGTGTTCCCTTATATTTCGTGGAATCTGGAATTCTGTCAAGATATTGTGCAGCAGTATCAAGCTTCTCCTCAACGTAACTTACAGCTACATTTCCTTGTTTTCCTGCACCGCGTCGATATTGTGATGAAATATCTGCTGATGACGGTCGTGCTCCCGTTTGTCCATCTCCAAAGCGAATGTGCAACTCTCCTTCTTCATCAATTCTGGCTACGTAAGCGCTGTCTCCACTTCCTATGGTACTTGTTTGAGCTGTAGTCTTCTGAATAATTGGTGCCCCACAATAGGGGCATTTTGTATCACCAACATCAATTCCTGCACCACAGCTATCGCAATTTGGCATTGAAATCATCCTCAATTTCTTAGAGCATCCATTCACGGTGGGATTTAGAGTTTCCTAGAACCTATACAAATCTGTCCTGTTTACTATTTCGTATCTTCTCAAACTTACTCTTAGATAACATTGTTTTCAATCATTCTTCTACTCATTATTAATTGGTTTATGCTGTTTCTTTTCTATTTTCATTCACCCAGTTAAGTAATAGATTATCTTTATGATAAATCTTAGAATTGTACAAACTATCTCGTATTTTCAAGTATGGGTCAAAACGTTCGTTCCTATATATTGAAACAATCGCATAGAGAATGATTACTACAGACCCTCCTGAAATTGAAACTGCAAGAATTGAAGATGTATTTATGCTACCATCCGTTCCATGGAACGGTGAAGCGAGCACATAGACCTGTGTAGTGGAAGTACCTAAATTCCCTATTGAATCCGTGACTGAGATTGTGAATGCATAATGCCCTGGTAAAAGATAATCGATATTATGAGTAATTGTGTCTGATGTTATATTTCCCCTCGAACGGATTGTTTCATTCATCGTGATTTCATAGGACACTGGGTCCTCATCGGTAACGGTCCAAGTTATTTCGTTTCCAAGTGTGCCATATACATATACAATGTCAGGTACTGATGATATTGTTGGACTTAGCAAGGATGGACGATTCAATACCCTGTAATGATAACTAGGATTCGCGACTAATTTGTAGTATGCCCCGCTCTCGAACTCTGAAAATAAAAATGGACCACAAGTCACATGTGGTTCTGAAGAATTGAAAACTGGATTCCAAACATCCCAATCCTCTGGACGAATTCCTGGTTCTCCATTGAAGATGTGTTCGGGGATTATTGGCGTGAAAGCAAAATTACTGAAATGCCAGTATGATTCCGTATTAAATTCAAATACGATACGATAAGGATTTGGGGCATATACTCCAATTAGACCTTCGATAAATTCACCTACAGGATTTCCGTACAATGCACTTTCGTAAAGGTATGTGAATGTATAAGCTATGTCTTCTGTAGTTAGTGGCTCTCCATCACTCCATGTTGCATTATGTAGAATGTCTATTGTGAATCTAGTATGTCCAAGTGGAACAGCTGTGTTATCTGAATTAGTCTCAGTAATTAGATTAGTAGCGAGGTCCGGCCATGGATTGAGATCCGGACCGTATTTGTAAAGTGATGAATATAGAAGTGAGATAATTGTTTCTGCACTCGGATTGCTTGCCACAAAAATATTGAAGCTATCAGGATCCTCTTCCAATGCGATAGGAACTGTACCTCCAAAAGTGTGATCCAGTTTGTGGATTTTTCTCATGGTCCAAGGACCGGTTATGTATCGTCCAAGGTCTTCGATGTGCCCGGTAAATCTATCATTCCTATATGCCTGCATATAGCTATTCTCGTAGATGACAAGTGCAGGGACATTGTAGTGGAGAATCTTTTGCATTTCCACAGCGGCTTCATAGACTTCTTCGTAGGTAGTACTATGAAGAAGTTGATTTCTCCATAAGTCGTATGTTGCATTTGCAAAGTTGCTGGGATTTAAGTAGGAATCAGCAGAGCCTGCATATTCAGACCAGAAATCATATGCAAGCCAGTCAACATCAAAGTCACCGAAATCTCTCGCCGAGAAAACCATATTATATTCATCAAATGGATCTGGGTCATACCACCAAGGTGTGCCACTAGATGCTTCAATATTAAGTGAATGTAGTGCTTCGACTCCAATCTGTCCTATCATTGTTGAAATGTCTGATGATCCAACTCTGATATTTATGTGAAAAGTTTCACCATTTGGTGCAAGTCGATAGCCAGACGTTGCATTGATTGTAAATCCAAGGTCATCAAGAATCTGATTACCAATATCTGGTTGAGCTGTATAGTAATGCCAATCGAATTCATCTTCTGCACACCATCCATTTGTGAATGGAACGACTGAATCATGTTCGTATGAGAATCCTTCAAAGACCTCTAGTGTAACTGCTGTCTTATCAAATGCATAGGCAAAAGCTCTCCTCAACCCAGTGATATTCAGCGGATACTCCATACAGTTTATGTAAATTAGTCCATAACCGTTTCTTAATGCACTAAAGATATCAATTTCAGGTGGAATAATTCCAAACGAATCTATATACCTCGGATCTAGGAAACCCGTATCCATCTCTATAGTACCAGAATCTATAGCTATTACACGTTCATCTGGATTTTCAATAATACGGAACTCCAGCTCATCAACATATGGACCTATATTGAGATCAGACGGAGGAGGGTCGATTGCACTCACTGGCGTCAGCGAGATAAGTACCATTATGAGAATGGAAATAGAAATGAACTCACCCATTCTATCCATTTTTCTGAAGACTTTACATTGTCGCAGACTATCATCCTCCATTCTGAATCAGTGATACTATTGACTCCATTAGGAATTCCGCTCCTTGTAGGTCAATACTGTAACAACAATGATTACTAATATAGACGCTGAAGATATCAACAACGAAACAATCCTCTCAGGTGTAAGAAGCTGCAAAATCGGATGCTCCCTTACATATACAAGTATGGTATTTGTATCTGAATTTCCTTCATTGTCTTGGACATCCAAGGTAAAAAGATAGGTTCCAATTTCAAGTCCATCGATGTTATGATGAATCGTTTCTCCATCCCAATCATTCGATTCTCTCAGAGATCCATTCATAAAAATCGAATAATTCTCAATGGATCCAATAATAGGCCAGACTATCTCATTCCCAGATGTACCAACGTAATATGCAATATTGTTAATTCCTCCAATCAGAGGTAGTGCACTATTCCAAGAATTTCGTGCAGGAATGCCATACTGAAATTCTGGATTCCAAGATATTTCATATGACTCTCCAAGTTCAATATCTGATAGAATATAGGGTCCACATGTCACAAATGGCTCCGATGGGTTATAGATTGGGTTCCAAGTGTTCCATCCCTCATATCCTATGCCTGTATCATCGTTGAAGACATGCTGGGGAACGATTTTGTCGAATGCAAAATTACTGAAGTGCCAATAGGACTCAGTAGCAAATTCTAAAATTACTCGATACGAGGATGGAGTATAGACAGCATATAGATCTCCCATATTTGATCCTGCAGGATTACCAAATTCTTCGCTCTCAAATTGATAGGTGAATGTGAATGCAACATCTTCTGCAGTCAGTAATTCTCCATCACTCCAGGTGGCATTTTGGATAATATTAATAGTGAAGCGAGTATGACCCTCCTGAATTGCGGGATTATCTGAATGTGTTTCGGTCAGAATGTTTTCCGCTAAATCCGGCCAGGGATTCAAATCTGGTCCATATCGATAGAGTGACGAATGGATATTATCGTTAAGCACAGCATAAGATGGTCCTGAAATGGAGTTGTCCGTAACGAAGAAATTGAATGAATCGAATTCTTCGCTTATTGCAATGGGAACTGTACCACCAAACGAACCATCGATTTTGTGGATTTTCCTCATAGTCCATGGTCCAGTGATGTATTTTGCTAGATCTTCAACATGACCTACATAAATATCGTCTCTATACATCTGTATGTAGATATTCTCGTATACAACAAGTCTTGGAACATTGTAGTGAAGGATCTTCTGCATTGCTGCCGCAGCTTCATAGACTTCTTCATAGGTGGTTCCATAGAGAAGCTGTTCCCTCCAAGCATCATAGGTTGCATTTCTGAAGTTAGTCGGGTTCTGGTACTCAACATCAGCGTACTCAGACCAGTAATCATAAGCAAGCCAATCTACATCATTGCTGTAGAAGTCTGTAGCATAAAACACCATATCATACGACTGGTGTCTATTCAATCTTATAATGTACTCATTGAAATCAACAGGAACCGCATCTGCATCTATATGTAATCTATGAAGAGCATCTACTCCAATCTGACAGGTCCCACCTGCAATCTCTGAACCGGCTGATGAGTATTCTATCTCTATCTTGAATGATTCACCATTAGGCGCGAGTCTGAATCCAGATGTTACATTGATTGTAAATCCAAGGTCATCAAGAATCTGATTTCCAATATCTGAACGGTCATCATAATAATGCCATTCAAACTCATCTTCAATACACCACCCATTTGTATATGGGACAAGTGAATCATGTTCCTGTGATAACCCATCCATAATGTCTACAGTTATAGCAGTCTTATCAAAGGAGAAGGCAAATGCTCTTCTCAGATCGGAAATGTTCAGTGGATACTTTTCACAGTTGATATCTATTAGTCCATAACCATTTCTTAGTGCGCTATAATATTCAATATCAGGTTCTGCTGCTAGGATTTCGAGATGAACTGGGTCTACGAAAGTCGTGTCCATTTCAATCTCACCTGCTTGAAGCGCCAGAATTCTCTGATCTTGATTTGTGATTACTTTGTAAATCACCTTGTCAATATATGGTCCTAAATTGAGATCTGATGGAACGGGATTTATTGCACAATAAGAGGATTGAGGGATTAGGAGCGTAATCAATAAACTGACTAATAGTACCATCTGTATCTGTTTCGATGGTTTTCTATACCACCTCCGCTGCATTCCTATCTCCTCAATATGAAAACGTTACACGCTTCGTTCCTACTTTATATTCATAGTTTCGTAATGATTTGAAGTTACTGATTCCAGTACTCAAGATCTTCTTTCTTTACGTTACGAAGGCTTATTACAGTCACATGAATCCGACCAGTCATTACCAAGGAGGATGATTCCGTGACTGAACAGGAAGTACTCTATGAAATTGCAGATGGTGTAGCGACCATTACAATCAACAGACCTGCAAAATATAATGCGCTTAACACTTCAGTTGTTACAACGCTGAGAGAGTTGTTCAAAAAGGCTGAAAAAGACGATTCTGTTCGTGTTGTAATTCTTACAGGTGCTGAAGAGAAAGCATTTGCAGCTGGGGCTGATATTACTGAGTTTAAGAGTAAGGACTCCAAGACAGTGAGACCCCTTGCTGAGAATGGACAGGAACTCTGCAAGTATATTGAGGCAATGAGTAAACCAGTCATTGCTGCAATCAATGGATTTGCTTTGGGCGGCGGTTGCGAAATTGCTATGGCATGTGATATCCGATATGCTTCAGCTAATGCAAGATTTGGCCAACCTGAAATTAATCTTGGAATCATTCCAGGATTTGGCGGGACTGTTCGTCTTGCTCGATTAGTCGGGCTTGGAATGGCAAAAGAACTAGTTTACAGTGGCGACCAAATCAAAGCAGATGAAGCACTTCGAATTGGTCTAGTCAACAAAGTCTTCGAATCTGTTGCAGACTTAAAGGCTGGAGCCAGTGCACTTGCGGTAAAGCTTGCAACAAAACCGGGCGTTGCTATGAAATTAGCCAAGCAATCACTGAATAACACGTGGGAGAATCCTCTCCAAAATAATCTCAAATTCGAAGTTGATGTCTTCTGCAAGACTTTCGATACTGAGGATAAAGTGGAAGGAGTTGACGCCTTCTTAAATAAACGAGAATCTACATTCAAACACAAATAGACGGGATTGCGGGGTCTCTCCCCGCACTCATCTTTCTAGAATATACTTACCTTCTTCTTCACGAATAATACCATCTTGTTTGAAAAGCTCAAGATGTTTTTCTAGCATAAAAATCTCAAAGGTATAGTATGCATCCATTGGAATTCGGGGGTAGATGGTTGGTGCTTTTGCTAACGCATCTAGTGTATCATATCCTCTCGCAATATTATCTAAGATGCGTTCTTCTCTTTTTTCAAAGATACTTCTGAAAGCCTTCAATCTTTGTTCCAAGTTTTCTTCGACAGGATTAATGAGATGACTACTGATACCAACCCTGGGTTTCATCTCAATAACTCTTTCAACTGATCTCTTGAATTCCTCGATGTCACTTACTTTGTTGCCATACCAAGGTCCAAAACTTGTGAGGTCGATATCTACAAGAAAGAATGTTTCGAAACCATTTATACCAAAACAGGTGTGGTCGATAGTATGACCTGGTAGATGAATCGGAATTAGATCAACATTTCCACAATCAATCGTTTCACGGTCAGAAAAGGTTCCTGTGACATTGTAATCAGTCTCCACGTGACCAAATCTAAGGTCAAGCAATGTACGCCATGAGCTATAGTACTTGTTTCCTGAAATCCCGTAATAGTCTACAAGTCCTTGAAAGGTTTCCACACCATGCACTGCAAGAGTATGACAAACTAATTCACAATCAGCAATTTTCTGAATATCCGCAGCATGCCCTTTGTGGTCAATATGGAAGTGGGTTAGAACAATTCTCTCAATATCTGAGAGTTGGTAACCTAGGTCTCTAAGAGTTCTCTCTGTATTCTTCATACTGGATCCTGCATCAATTAAGGTGAGAACCTCATCATCGATAAGAATGGAATTTGCTTCTGGAAATCTGGCATTATTCTCTCCTCTAATCAAATGAACCTGAGGTAATATCTCAATATGAGCAGGATATTCTGACATCAATTGTGTGTTAGAATTTACAGTAAATAACTCTCTCTGTCAAACAATTGATATTGCGCGATGTATATGTGAATCTCCTCAGTTAATGCGATTGGTGATTGAAATGAGTCAGCGATTGTTTGCGGTGTTTGATATTGGCACTACAGGTACACGTTCAGTTCTCGTTGATGAGGAAGGTCGGGAAGTCAGTAAGGCGTATGAGGAATACCCTCAGAAACCAAAGGAACTCTTGGTTCATGAACAGCTTGCTGATACATTCTGGAGAACATCAGCAAATACCATGCAACGTGCAATTGCAGGTTGCTCCCATGGAGCCGATGCAATAACAGCTGTGATTGTTACTACTACAAGAGATAGTATAACCCCAATTGACGAGAATGGCACTCCTCTTGCTCCAACTGCAACTTGGGTTGATAATCGATCTAGTGCTAAGAGTAAAGAAATGGCTGACCAAATTGGTCCTAGAAAGAGTGTTAACAAGATATTGTGGTATGCAGAAAATCGACCTGAGCTTTTCAAGAAGGTGTACAAATGGGCTCCCCTTGATTCTTTTATCAATAATCGCCTCTGTGGAACTCTGGTCAGCTCTCCTGCTGAAGCAAGATTTGGTCCAATCGATCATGAGACCCTATCTTGGTCAGAGGAACTTTGTGAATCTACTGGAATTCCTATTGACAAACTTGTTGATATTGCTAATTCAGGAACTACAATTGGTGAAATCAGTAGCGATGCTGCTAGAGCTACATCACTAAGAAGGGGTACACCTGTTATTCTTGGAAGTGGGGATCAACAATGCTCGGCTTTGGGAATGGGTGTTATCAAACAAGGTCGAGTAAAAGCAACAACTGGGACCGGAACCTTTGTCATCACTCATCTTGATGATTTCTTTGAGGAACCGTACATAATGTTCTGTAATCCATCTGCAATTCCTGGAAAGTGGATTCTTGAAGGTGTCATTCCAGGAACTGGACTTACATACAAATGGTATAGGGATCAATACTGTGAGTCTGAGGTTGCTATGGCTGCCCAGACTGAACAGAATGCTTACCAGATTATTGAAACTTCTGCAGCAAAAGTTCCTGCAGGAAGTGATGGTCTAATATTATTTCCATTCATGGCATATAATCTTGGAATCATATACCACATAGGTTTCAAACATACTAAAGCCCATGTTGCACGATCAATCCTTGAAGCAAATGGGTATGGAATCAAGATGTGTATCGACCTGATGGAAGGAATGTTAGATATTGAATTTTCAGAATTACGGATTGATGGTGGAGGTTCGAACTCACCTTTATGGCGACAGATTCAAGCTGATTGTGCAAATAAGACGGTTGTCACTCCTGTCGTACGAGATTCTACAGTCATCGGTGCAGCTATTCTTGGGACTGTTGGGTCTGGTGTCTATGGTACCTATGAAGAAGCTGTTCAGAATATGTTCCATATTGAAGAACGACGAGTTCCAATACCTGAAAATGTTGCAATCTACAAAAAACAATATGAGATCTTCAATAAACTATTGACAACAGAAATGGGGAACATATTAGAAGCTATATCATAACGAAGCTAGAAATACTAGGCTGTTCTTGCTTCGGTCATAGTGCAAATGATGAGTTATTCTTCTTCATCTTCATTGTTCTGATTATCTTCCCAGATTCTACCGAAGAATACCAATGCAAGGACGAGTTCCGAACCACTAGAATTCTTTGCCAGATACTCGATGGATTCGCTAATTGTGTTCTCGTATTCCCACGCACTTCTTGCAAGGTGTACAAGATCATCAAATCTATCATCTGGAATACCTAACGCTTGCGTTAATTTTTCGACATCATGACCAACAACGGTAAGAATTCCAAGGTCGTACTCATTTGTCATTAGTATTCACCTAACAATTTCGGTTTTCTGACTCCTTTTAATCTATCTGTGTTGTTATTCGGATACTGATGAATCGAAAGCCTTGTATTGCACGCAGCGCTCCAAATCATGTCGAAGATTTCCAATGATTCATCTGTAATGATTGACACTTGGAGAGAAGTTACCATGGTTGCATCTCAATTTGATGTAGTAGTAATTGGTGGTGGAAGTACAGGAACTGCAGTAGCAAGGGATTGTGCAATGAGAGGATACCGTACGCTTCTACTTGAGCGTGATGACATTGCTTCTGCAACTGTGGGGACGTGTGCAGGTATGATATCATCTGGATTGAAGTATCGCGATGAACCTGATATTATGGCTATGTGCTCCAAGGAAGTAATCTACTGGAATAAAATTGCACGTCACATAATAATGAAGAACCCAATTATTGCACCGCTTCTTGATCTAAGTGATGCTGCTAGCGACAGTTCATATATGGACTCCTACTCAGAGCATGTGGATGAACGAGATGTTCCTCCGATGATGTTTCTTACACCTGATGCTTCATTAGAAATCGAACCAATGCTTCATCCCGATATTATAGCAAGTGTCTACTATGAGGAGTACTTCATCAACCCTTTCAGATTATGCCTACTCCAAGCCCTAGACGCAAGAAAACATGGTGCTGAGATTCGAACATACTGTGAAGTGATAGACTTTGAAGTAAATGATGACAATGAGATTACCGAAGTCATTTTTTATGACCGTGTGTCTGGTGCAACAGAAGGTGTAAAGGCGCAGGTTGTGGTGAATGCTACTGGGCCTTGGGCTCATAAGGTAGCTAAATCTGCCAATGAGAAACTTCCCATTCGTCTTAACAAGGGAGCTCATGTAATCTTTGATAGACGAATTGTGAATATTGGAATAACGGTGAAAGCGGTAGATGGTAGATGGATCTACCTCTTCCCTCACGAGAATACAACACTACTAGGTACTACAGCTCTTGATACTTGGGAAGACCCTGACACATTAGTAGCATCTTTTGATGAAATTGAGTACTTGCTGCAAAGCATGGAGACTGTTATTCCATCCATTCGTGAGGCTCGGATTATCCGAACGATGACTGGTGTAAGACCTCTAGTGCCTGAATGGAAAGTCCCAGAAGGAAAGGTTACACGCGGGTACAAAATTATTGATCATTCAGAAAATGGGGGAGTAAAAGGACTATTCAGTTTTCTTGGCGGTAAACTTGTCACCTGCAGACATATGGCTGAAGATGTCACAGACCTAATAGGAAAGAAACTCGGAAATGTAGTTCCATGCACAACACATGTAAAACCCCTTCCTGGAAATGAGGATGATGTTGATATTATTGCACTCTCAAAGGAATATGACATATCTCTACATGCTCTCGAACGAATGCGCACTAGAAGAGGAACTGAGATGGTCAAAGTACTGGAACTCACAAAAGAGCATCCTGAATGGAAGACTACTATCTGCACATGTGAACCTATAATTGAAGCTGAGATTCGACTCGCTATTCGCGAAGAATTCCCCCAGACTTTGAATGATTTGAGACGCAGGATTCGTCTGGGAACTGGTCCTTGTCAAGGAACCTTCTGTACTTACAAGGCTGCAGCTATATTGGCTGATGAATTGAATCTCTCTGGTGATGATTTTCTCGTTGACATTCTTGACTTTCGCTCTGAACGATGGAAAGGAATCCGCCAATCAATGAGAGGTGGACAACTCGCTCAGGAAGAACTGGCACAGGGAATCTATTCCTGTGTTGGAAATCTTGACCAATCCGATGTCGATTATGACTTGAAACCATGGGAGGAGGGAATCTGAATGGACCTTAATACCGACCTTGTTGTGATTGGCGGTGGAATGGCGGGGCTTGTTGCGGGCTCCATTGCGGTAAAGGCCGGACTGGACACAGTACTTCTCAGAAAAGGTCAAAGTGCCACTGCATATTCTTCTGGTGCAATAGATCTTATTGGCTATCTCCCAGAGGCAACGGAACCCTTCATATCTCCTGAAGAAGGTCTCTTTGCATTATCGAGAATATATCCCCTGCATCCATATAGTGTCATTGGATATGATGAGCGTATTGAACCTGATAAAATTCATGATACAATTGTGGAGCGGACAAGTAAGACTATTAGCTGGTTAAAGGAAAATCTTGAAGGAACTATGGCTCCTGTGATGGGTGAATTTGATTCGAATATTTTTCCAATAACTATCCTTGGAACGACAAAGCCAACGTGTCTTATCCAAAAAACAATGAATAGTGGTGATTTGAACACACGGGATGATTCGATTCTTCTTTTCGTAGGTATATCGGGATATGCGGATTTCAATCCATCTGCAGCAGCGCAGACCTATCTTGAAGACCGGTTAGCAACTCAAGGCTCACCCCGGAAGGTGGGCCATTGCATCATTGATGTGAGTCCTTTTGGGAAAAAATACAACATTTCCTCAATAGAACTAGCTAGACACTTGGATCACAAAGATTCAATCGAAGCTCTTGCAAAATCTCTCAAACCTCATATTGATCAAGTAAATGCAACTCATATTGCATTTCCTCCAATATTGGGAATTCGCAATGCAACTAAGAACAAAGAGAGACTTGAGGAATTAACGGGAACAACTGTCTTTGAACTTCTTGGATTTCCACCATCCATCCCAGGTCACCGCTTGCAGAAATCCTTAGAGACCATCTTTGTAAAGTCAGGAGGAAAATTACTACAAGGTCATGAGGCCATATCCTATCAATATGAAGGAAATATATTAACATCAATAACTGCTGCCTCTCCTCGACGTGAGATCGAGATTAATGCAAAAGTGTTCCTTCTAGCAACTGGGAAATTTATCGGTGGTGGATTAGAAGGGGATGAAACAGGTCTGAGGGAAACCGTGTTTGGTCTCATGCCAGTTACAGGTGATTATCACTCAGCATCCACCATAGTTCCATCAAGATCAACAAATATCTTATCAATAAGTCCAATGGGTCAACCAATCCAAACATGCGGTCTCAGCGTTGACCCAGAATTTCGACCTGTAACAGAAGATGGTCTTGAATGGGCTGAGAACCTTTATGCAGCTGGTTCGATTCTTGCTGGCTATAATTACTCTGTGGAAAAAAGTGGACTGGGTGTAGCAGCAACTAGCGCATATAATGCTGCAAAGAACATAATCGATTACGTGAAAGAGGTGGCATAAAATGGATGAAAATGAGGCTTTTGAATATGTCAAATCCACACTAAAGGACGAGAAGATCACTCCATTCCATCTTGATGAGCTTGAAATTATCAAATCAATCGAATCATGCATCAATTGTGGTCTCTGCATTAATCACTGTCCAGTTGTAGCCTCTGTTGGACTTGACAGGTTCAGCGGCCCTAGAAGTATCGCTGTTGAACTCTCACGATCATCCCCAGAGTTTTGGACTACCGTTGACAAAATCTATCTCTGTACGGGATGCGGAACATGCAGGGAAGTATGCCCAAAGAATGTCAATATTCCAGATATTGTGGACATCGTTCGTGAAAACATCTTCGAACACCGACCCGACCTAGTTCCAAAGGGGCTCATGATGGTAAGGGAAATTGTCGAAGAACATCAACGAGCCTTCGAACCCTGGGATGATCCAGAAGAAAAAATTGCAAGTCGTGATATGAGACTGGAACGATTAAAATTGCCTTATGTTCCAGATGTTATTAAAGAGAAGGCTGAGGTTCTATTCTATCCTGGCTGCCAAGCTGAAGAACGCGCACAAGAAGTGCGTGAAGCTGCAAAAGTCATACTCGATTATTTTGATGTCAATTATACATTGCTGGATGAATTCCAGTGTTGCAGTCTTCCATCACGTCTCATGGGTGACACTAAGAACGCAAGAGCCCTCGCTACAAAGTTGAAGAAAAAGGTGAAGAAACTAGGTGTGAAGAAAGTAGTGACAACTTGTGCTGGTTGTACTTCCAATCTTGCTGACCTTTCAGTTCGAGATGATTGGGGCGTTCCAGCATATCACCTTTTAGAGTTCTTAGCTGAAGAGATTGGTTTTGATAGACTCCAAATGGCTCTAAAGGACTCAGATGCTTCAACTCAAGTTCATGTATCCGTGCATGACCCTTGCCATCTTATCAGACATACTTCTCGACAAGTGATGGATCATGCTCTCAGTATTCTCAGACTTATGCCTGGTGTACGTGTGACCGAATCAATTCTTCATGATTCATGTTGTGGAGGAGGTGGAATGGTTTCTTATCACTCGAGTGATGTTTCAAATGCTGTGGTAAAGGACAACATGATGGCGCTAGAGGAAACTGGTGCAGAGCGGCTTGTTACACCCTGCCCTCTGTGTACCGCACAAATTGAAACTAACCTCTTCAAGAGCGGTAGTTCCATAGAGGTTGATGATCTAACAGTATTCATTGCACAGAGACTACCTAAGAAGGAGTGATGTGATTCTTGCTTGATAACAAAACCAAGAAGAAATTATACGAAAGAATGATTTCGATAGTCGGTGAAGAGAATGTAACACAGCAAGAAACTGATAGAATATTGGATGCACATGATGCATGGCCTCTTAGTGAAGCTAAAATTCGTGCAGGTGAATTATTGCCTCTTGCTGATATGGTTGTATTTCCTAGCACTAAGGAAGAGATCTCTCAGATTCTAATTGTAGCAAATGAGATGAAAATTCCTGTGACTCCAGTTGGTGGTGGTGCTGGAACATGCGGGGGAACTTTGGCAATATATGGAGGTATCCAGCTTGACCTCAAACGCCTCAATAAGATACATCACATTGATGAGAAATCTATGACTATACGAGTCGAGGCTGGAGTTGTTGGCATTGACCTTGAAGATGAAGTGAATAGGTTTGGATACACACTTGGTCACACACCAACTTCTCTAAGAGCATCCAATATTGGTGGCTTTATTGCTACTCGGTCCGGAGGCTCGATGTCCTCACTCTATGGCAAAATTGAGGATTTAACTCTTGGATTAGAAGTCGTACTTCCCAATGGTGCAATAATCAATCTGAAGTCAGTTCCTCGACACTCGGTAGGTCCAGACCTCCGACAGATATTCATCGGCTCAGAGGGAGTACTTGGAATAATCACTGAAGCAACTCTTCGATTATTTCTGATGCCTGAAGAACGTAGGTTTAGGAGCTATTCTTTTCCCGACGTTCATAGTGGACTTGAGGCAATTCGTAATATCTTCAGGGAAGGGATTACTCCATCCATTGTCCGACTCTATGATCCTGAAGATGCAGCTATGGCATTCTCAATGTACTTTGAATTCGAAGAAGGACATTGCATGTTGCTTCTTGGTTTTGATGGAATCCCTGCAAAGAATGAAATTGACGAAAGAAAGTGCATAGAGATTTGTTCCTCTCATGGTGGTACAGATCAAGGTGAAGGTCCTTCGAAGAGATGGTGGGAACACCGTTATGATATGTACTATCCCACAAGACTTACCACATCTGGATTTGCTGTAGGAGATACGATAGATATTGTCGCAACTTATGATAAACTTGAGTCTATCTACTATGCAATGAAAGAAGCAATGGAAGCACACGATGCTATTGTGATGTCGCATTTCTCCCACATGTATCAAAATGGTGGTAGTATCTACATGATATTCTTCAGTTCCCGAGCAACAGCTGAAGATGCCTGGGCGACTTACAGGAAGATTTGGGATGATGGTGTTGCTGCGTGTCTCCGAGAAGGAGGTACCATGAGTCATCAACATGGTGTGGGTCTTTCACGAAGTACCTATACTGAGGAAGAATTAGGTTCTGCCTTTCAAGTCTTGAAACAAATCAAAGAGGTTCTTGATCCTAATGGAATCATGAATCCTGGTAAACTTGGCATGGGGGTACAGAAATGACATTTGATGATACTCTTTCTGAGCAGATTCGAATGTGTGCAGCATGTCCGAAGATGTGTAGACATGTTTGTCCTACTTTCTTTGGTTGGCGTTCTGATGCTCCTACCCCCCATGGAAGAGCCTTGCTGCTCCATCAGGAGATTGTTAGAACAAGAGACCTCGACAAGAGAGGAATAGAGGTTCTTTTCCAGTGTTTGGAGTGCAGTAATTGTCTAACCTTCTGCAAACCTGAGATTGATATAGCTACTATCGTCGAGCAGAGAAGACGTGGGATTGTAAGGGAAGGTAAGAGACCCTCAGGTCTTGATGAATTAGCTGAATCAATCAAGAAGTATCACAATCCTTTTTCCGAAACTCACGAATCTAGAAATAAATGGATTGAAACCAAAGAAAGGGGTAGTAAGAAGATATTCTATTTCACAGGATGTACTGCCGCTTATAGAGAGAAGAATATTGCTGCATCCACAGTCGAGCTTTTGGAATCATTAGATTATAAGATAGTAATATCTCCAGAAGAATGGTGTTGTGGTTCACCATTATTCAGAACTGGCGATTATGATGTAGGAATTGAACTTGCTCAGCATAATGTCAGTATGTTCAACTCGTTGGATGTTGATGAAATTATCGTGACCTGCCCAGGATGTTATCGAGTTTTGACACATGATTACCCAGATGCTGAACTAGTGATTGATAAACCAATTAGGCACATCAGCCAAGTACTCGAGGCAGAGATTGATAATTTACCAAGTTCTGACTTCAGAGAACCAATCACCTATCATGATCCATGTCATCTTGGAAGACATTGTAGTATTTACGATGAACCACGAAAAGTGATAGAAAAGGTCTCAAAGAAATCTCTCGTAGAAATGACTCGGTCTCGAGATAATGCGTCATGTTGTGGTAATGGCGCAGGTCTCCGCACACTATTTCCAAATCATGCAAAGAAGATAGGTGCAGAGCGAGTAAAACATGCAAGAGATGTTGGTGCTGAAATTCTAGTGACTTCGTGTCCATTCTGTAAGAATATGCTCGACTCCCAATCGGATGAAACTATCAAAGTATACGATCTCCCTGAATTTGTTCTTCTAGGTAAGAAAGGCCGGAAGCCCAATATAGATTAAGGAAAAAATGGCTATAGTTGAGATTAAAATGGATGCTACGGAACTCCTACGGCTAAAGGTACGATTACTTACCGAAGGTGCTGTCCTGACAAAAGGCGAGCAGAGTGTTCGCAAGGGTGGTGCTGGACCTGTTGGAGGGAGATACTTCCTCTTACCAAACAATCGCGTTGTTGGTGTTCCTCTACGTGTTGGAGAACAAGCTAAGACTTTCAACTCAGCTCCACTCGAACCAACAGATGACCCATCCTTCTGGCTTTACGATAAATCTGTGTATATGAAAGTAGTTCCGCGTCCAAAATTCTACGACCTAAAAACTGAAGATGGAACACAATACTCGAAAATCGCATTGCTTCATGGTGATAGAACATTGGCAACCACTGTCTATCAATCATGTAGATACTGGTCATATGGCACTCAGTGCAAATTCTGTACAATCCCTCAATCACATCAATCAGGAGATACTATGCTTGAAAAGATACCTGAGCAAGTAGCTGAAGTTGTTATTGCTGCTGAAAAAGAAGGTTTGATTGAGGATGTTCTTCTGACAACTGGAACCCCTGAGTCTGAAGATATGGGAATCGAACATCTGATTCGCATCATTCGCGCAATTAGAGAAGTAAGTAGTCTCCCGATAGGTGTTCAATTCGAACCTCCAATTAATAACGATGTCATTCATGAGATTGCCCAAGCTGGAGCAAGTGCTGTTGGGATGCATATAGAGAGTGCTGATGACTCAGTTCGAGAAGAGATGTGTCCCGGAAAACATGAGTATGGGTCTCTTGATCTCTATAAGAGAAGTTGGCAATATGCTCTCGATTATTTTGAAAGGGGTCATGTGAGTACTTTCATTTTGCATGGATTGGGGGAAGACCAGACCAACACATTGAAGCTGGTTAGAGAACTAGCAGAAATTGGAGTAATCTCAGTGGTAGCACCAGTTCGTCCATCAGCTGGTAGTCAACTTGCCAGTTACAAACCAAAATATGTGGATAATCTGGATAGCACAGTGAACTTCTACAAAGAAGTCGGAAAAATTCTATTCGAAAATGGATTGAATCCAATGAAAACTAAGGCTGGCTGCCATAAATGTGGAGGTTGCACTCCAATTCAAGAGGCATATGATTGGGCTGCATCAATTATGTGATTATTACTTGGTATCAAACCCTAGAAGTTATAGCAAGGAATAACTATCCTACCCTTGAATAAAATGTCAGAATTACCTGCTGAAGAGATTCGAGTAATCGAATTTGGAGAAAAAGATGCAGAAGAAATTTCGGAGCTCTTCAGACAGGTCTGGCCTCTTGCAAAAGAGTATCCTGAACACTGGCGAAAGAAGCGAATGTACACTGCTGATCAGATAATCCAAGATATGCGTGATGGATTTCATTACTTTGGTAGTCGTCTTCAAGGAAGTATTGTTGGTGTATACAAAGCCAAAATCACAGAAAAGGGACTTTTTGGAGAACATCAGACAGTCCGCCCCGAATGCAGAACATCTGGACTTGCTTCTGCAATGTATATTCAATTTGCAGAATATGGAAAGAAACATGGTTGTGTTAGAAATTACTGCAACATTCTAGTTGGTCAGGAAGTCGGTGAACGTCTGATGAAAAAATTTGGTTTTATTCCATGGGGCGAACCATACGAACAGACTGAAGGTATGCTCGTACAAATGTACGAACGTTCTCTAGTCGACAAATAGGTCTAGTCCGAAAGACCTTTAGATTACAGTAGATGCCATTCCTCGCTCAAAATACTGAGGATTAACTATGGACGTATTCCCGATTCTAGTTGATGGTGAAGAAGTAGATACAGGGAAGTATAGTATCTTTCCAGATATGGTGAAAGTTACTCAGGACCCTGGTCTTGCAATAGCGCTTCAAATGAAATCAGCATCCTCATTTTCACGATTTGTCTTTTCAAAGATACCCGGATTGATTCCAACTAACTCACCTGATATGCAATTTCTACGTGATTATCGTAAACATCACGGAGTTCCTACATATTCAAAAGATGAGATAGATGAGGTAGCTTATGCTAAGGTATGCCTCTCTCGAGAAGAGGACATTGAGCGAGCTATATCTGCTGGAGTACGAGACCATGGAAAGCTCTACAATCCCTTCAAAATTCCTAATATGGGATTAACGCTTGAACAACGTGCAGATGCTCTTTATGAAGCCAGCCTTGAGATCAAAAAGAACTGGGAAACAATTCGTGATATATCCATTAAGGAAGGTATGCCTGTTGGAACTCTGAAATGGGCATGGGATTTGGGAGCTTGGAGCGATTATCGAAAATCAGTTGACGAATGGGGTAAATTTCTAGATGTAGTTGAGGAACCTGGTCTAGATGGTGGTAAGTCCTACCGATTCAGAGAACCTTATGGCGTTGCCGCCCTTTTCACTCCATACAATGCTCCTATAGCGCTCGGGATTTTTAGCATTACATCATCCATTTTGGCAGGAAATTCAACACTCTTGAAACCTCCAGGTAAAGTTCCATTGAGCACAATTGTATTTGCAAATATTTTCCTAAAGAGCTTCATCAAGAGTGGTCTTCCGCCATCTATTCTCCAAGTTCTTACTGGTGGAGGTAAGCATATGATGGATCGATTCATGAATGATCCTCGTGTCGGTGCACTTGTCTGGTATGGCGATAGTGATGTGGGATTGAAGCTCTGGTCTGAAGCTGCAAGTAAAGGTGTCCAGATGGCTCCTGAGCTTGCAGGAAGCGATCCTTGCCTTGTCTGGGGAAATGATGTTGATTTGCAAAAGGCTGCAGAGGTTATAGTCCGAGGTCGTTTCCTAGGAAGTGGTCAAGCATGCATGGCAATCAAGCGCTTACTTATCCAAGAAACTCTTCATGATGATCTAGTCCCATTACTAGTCGAAGAGGCAAACAAGCGTAAAGCTGGATTACCATCAGATCCCACTGTAGACTTGTCTCCCGTAGGATTCACAGCATTGTACATACTTTTAGATCAGATGGAGGATGCAATAGCTAAAGGTGCGAAGATAGAAACTGGCGGTTATCGAATGAACTACCTTGAAGAGAGAGACCCTGCTGGTATATTCTATAAACCGACGATAGTCACGAATGTCAAACTTGACATGCGTCTAATGACCGAGGAAGTCTTCGCTCCAGCATTGCCAGTGTATCCTGTGAAGAGTGTTGACGAAGCAATAAAGATTGCAAATCAATCTCGCTTTGGATTACGTTCAACCATCATCTCTGACGACATCAAGGTGCGACAGAAATGGGTCAAGGAGATTGAAACTGCAGGTGTTGGAACCAGCGATGATCATGTCTATTATGATCCATACATGCCTCATTTGGGTGGATACAAAGACTCTGGGATTATCGGTGGAAAATACTTCACAACGATGCTTACCAGAATGAAGTATGTCCATACTGGACCTGATGCAGAAGTCGTTTAATGGATAACAAGATTGAACAATGACAAAGTATCTCAATAGTTCGGAATGAATCAAAAATCGTCTGACAGAAAAGATGTAATTGAGGCTCTGAATCGATTTGAGAAATCCTCAACCTCTATGAAGACTCTACTTCGAGAGATGCAAACCACTTCACCTGATTCAGTTGATTCTCTAATTCACATTCAATCCTTAGCACTTTCGATTATTAGATTTAGAAATACCATTGATTATCTACTTTCAAAATTCGTTGGACGACATCTTGTCAAAGATATGAGTATTGAAGATAAGAACATACTACGTCTAATTCTCTACGAAATAAAATGGCTCAAATCTGATATCGGTCAATTATTTGATTTATATCCACATTTGAAAAAATATGAGAGAAATCTGAGGAAAGTAATATCTCAAGACCTTAGTGATATCTTCCAAAAGATGCCTGATGTGAATAGATTGAGTCTATTATATTCTCATCCAACATTCATTGTCAAGACATTACTTGAGAATCTCTCTTTGGAGGACACAGTTGATCTATTGAATGCAAACAATCAAAAACGTCACTACTACCTCCGCCCTAATCAATTTAGCAAGGGATCAGAATCCATTGTCAAATCTCTATCAGACATTGAATTGGAACAAGAATCTATGTTTTCAAACCTATATCGAGTAACTTCAGGAATAGATCAGATTGTGAGTTCAACGAATTTTCAGGAAGGTCGAATTATTATCCAAGACCTTGCCAGTATTATCACTGTGCAATCTCTAAATCCCCAACCTGGAGAGAAAATCTGGGATTCATGTGCAGCACCAGGAATGAAAACCCAGTATATTGCTGAAATGATGCAAGGTACTGGAGAAATAATCGCTACAGATGTGTATGAAGAACGGGTAAGAAAAGCTCGTGCGAGAGCTGAAAAATTGAAAATTCCAAATGTGAAATGGCTTCAAGCTGATGCCACACAGCCTATTATTACAGATGCTGATAGGATTCTTATTGATGCTCCGTGTACTTCCACTGGAATCCTTCAATCATATCCATCCTTTAAATGGCGATTGAATAAGGAATCACTATTTGCTTTAATGACAATTCAAAACAAGATTCTTGATGGAATCCTAACTGCATATGCAGACAGCCCTGGCACTGAGATTGTATTCTCAACCTGCTCAATTCTCCCACATGAAGGTGAGTCTCAAATTGATTCTGCAATGAAACACCATAAAATTGAGCTGTTGGAACCTTATCCTTTTGGAAACCGTGGATATCCCCGATTTATTTGTTCCAAATATGTAAGGCGTCTATTTCCTAACAAACATAATACGAGTGGATTTTTTATTGCAAGAATGAGAATCACGCAGTAATCCTTCGTTCTACAGATTCCATAACTCTGCGTGCAAATTCTCTATCATCCTTAAAGGACCATGGAATTTCAAGAAACAGCTTGTTGACAGATACCATAAGATTTGCATCTCTACTGATTAGAGCTTTGAAGACAAGTTTTGTCCACTCGAAACAGGGATGCTCATTGAAGACTTGACTCTTTCCAGTAGACGATGCAATACCTGTTAGATACGCCATTCCCTCCTTTGGTCTTCCGAGCATTAGATCTGAGAGGGCTCCCATACATGCAAGAATTACTGCATTCTTGGTCATACCTGATTCGATGTATGATTTTGCACCATCCTTGTATTCTTCACCTTTTTTCTCATAGAGGGATCTCCCATGACTAATGATGAGGTCTCTAGGTTCTCGTGTTTGTTCTGTTTGCGCTTTCTTAAGTGAAACCCCACCCAGAACAGCTGCCTTTAGTTCAGATTGCATATCAGTTAGGTCTGATCTTTCACTTAACCTTCGCATCTTGTCGATGATTGCCTGTCCAGCTTTTACTAGGTTGTCTTTAATAGCCGGATCCTTCAGAGACGGATCTTTTTCTTCTAATCCCTTCTCGTATGCAGTTCTGGCAGCTCTGAAGAAATCATATGCTTTCTCCGCTAAGTCATTCTTGTTAGCGAAATGGATTGCCTTGGTGTAAGCAGAGATTGCATTATCGATTTCACCAAGATTCTCAAATTGAGTTGCTGATTCAATTAACCAAGGAAATGCATCTGTACTATTCTTGTAGATTGCTTCTTGTCCTCTAGATAAGGAGCTGTATGCATCAGCACAGATAGTGGCAAGATCTGGTTTCATGCATTTTGCAGACACTTCTGATTGTGGAAGTTTCTGTCCTCGAAGTCGGCATCGATCTTTTCCATTGTCATCTATGCCTAACCATGTGCATTTTCCGGCTTTTGACAACATGAATCGCTCCGTTCTTCTACTTGCTTCTTTGCATAGAGGTTAAAAAACCCACTCTCGTTGTATCGTTATATTTAACTGTGCTCGAAAGGCGAAAAATCTTGAGGTTCCTCAACTGACCGACGATGATACTGAGCTAGCTATCATACGAAGAAAGAAAATGGCTGAGCTAGTGGCACGTGAGAAGCAATTACAGGCAACACGTGAGAAGGAAGAAAAGGTCGGAGCTGAACGTGAGAAACTCCTCAAACGATTTCTTGATGCAGATGCGCTCGCATATCTTGATCATCTTAAGAACACCGAGTCTCACATTGGAAACCGTATCGAAGAAATCATCCTATACTTAATTGTCTACAGAGGTTTCCGTCAGGTTGTGAAGCAATTAGATGTTATGTACATAGAGCGCCAGCTCAAGGGAGAAGGTCCCAAGATTCGTGTTCAACGAGATGGAGAAACATCTGATTTTGGTGCTTATGTTCGTGAAGCAATCAAAGATAATGGCAAGGAAGATTAACCCAAAGCTTGTGCTCGCCCTTTCCAATCCTTGATTGTGTATTGAAGTTCTTCGCTGTTTCCACCTTGTTTTTTCCAGGATTCTGCAGTACGTCTCATTTGAAAGATAAGTGCTCCACTTCGAGCTAATTTCTGCTCGATTATTTCCACAGCAGTTTCTATCGCATCAACTATACTCGGTGTATCATCAGTCTTTCCAACGAATTCTTCTAATTCTTGGAAGACATCTGCTGGTTCTATAATCATCCATTTGTCTTTTGGAACCTTTAATTCTAGATACTTCTGTGCTGGTAGGATAGTATTTCCATCTCTAATTTGGACCTCGCCAGCTGCTTGAAGCTCATCTACATGTCTGAGTGCCTCTGTCATATCAATTACTAGACTTGCAGCAATCTCCTCTATACGGATAGACTTCTTTGCTAGAACCATATTCAAGATACGATACTTTGGATCACCGACCTCTAGGAGAATTTGTTTCAACCTATCATGTGCTCCATCTTCATGATTCAACACTTCTGTAGCTACATGGGAAAACTGCTTCAAATCTGAACGCAATCTCTCAATCGTCATCTCAGCTAGTTTCAGTTCATCCTTTACTGATGCTCCAACAACCTCTGGTCGTTTCTTTGCAAGTAGCTGAGACTGCTCTGCTTTAATTCCTTGCATTTCCTTTCCTACGGTGTCTAATGCTCCTTGTGTCTTTGACAATTGAGTCTTAAGCATTTGAATTTCAGAATCCTTCTGGGCTATTGTCTGTTCAAGCTCAGTGATTTGTGTGCCCAACTGATTTGCTCTTTTTTGAGACCCCCCTAATTGTGCCTGAAGTGCTTCCATCTTTTGATTCAATGCGACGATTTGCATTGTCTTATCTCGTAGGCGTTCATTTACATCATCTGACATTATTGGTCCCGTTGAAAGACCACAACAATCGATAATTAAAGGAGTCTCGTTTAGATGTGTAATGTGGAGAATACGTCAATGGAGATGTTTGATGCACATACTCATATCGATATGAAGCACTTTAGAAATGATCGCGAGAACATAATTCAAAGAGCACGAGATGCTGGTCTTGTGGGGATGGTGACCTCATCTATTAGCCCTGCATCCTTTAGACAGACATTAGGCATTCTGAAGAAACACCCCGATTTTATTCATCACTCTGCAGGTTGTTCTGCATCACAAGTCACAATGGATGAGGCTGAACAGATTATAACACTCATTCGGAAATACTCGTCTGAAATCGTTGCAATTGGAGAGGTGGGATTGGACTATCACTGGGTAAAAGAACCTCGGGCAAGAAAAGCACAGGAACCGATCTTTTCAAAATTCATTGATATTGCTACTGAGTTAAATCTACCAATTGTGATACACTCCAGAAAGGCTGAGTTGCGTGCTACAGAGATTCTTGAATCAAAGTTCTCTGGTCCGGTTCTCATGCATTGTTTTGACGGGGATCCTGACGTATCTCAAAGAGTTGCAGATAATGGGTGGTTCATAACATTACCAGCCAATTTCAGTAAATATCGAAATCGCATACGATCTGCAGAGATTCTCCCATTAGAGCAAATCTTGTTAGAAACCGATGGTCCGTATCTATCTCCCACTCAAGATAGAAATGAACCTGCGAATATCCGTTATGGATGTGAATCTCTGAGTAAAATCTTAGATGTCCCTCTCGAAGTTGTTGCAGCTAGTACCACTAAAAGTGCTAAGCGATTCTACAATCTTTAACCGATAGTACCATATGGTTACACTGGGTATAGAAAAGCATGTACGCGCGTAGATTCATGGAATTAGGAAAAGATTCACTAAAATCTCCTATCGGTATAGTTGCCCTTCCAGGTATTGCTAGTGTAGGAAAGATAGCTATAGAGACTCTTTCTCAGCTTCTAGATGCTGAACATTTCATGGATCTATACAGTATGGACTTCCCTCCCCGTGTCATTGTGAATAAGGGAATTACCAACATTCCAAAAACAACAGTCCATGTATATCGAGCTGCTCCTGATGAACCCCATGACCTTCTTTTTCTAACTGCTGATTTTCAACCATCTAGTAGCACAGGAGTATACGAATATGCAGACTTTGTTGCAAAGGAATTTGATAACCTTGGAGTTTCTACCATGTATTCTCTTGCAGCGTACGAACAAGGCTATGAAGAATATTTCAAATCTTATCCAGAAGAGCCTCGAATCTATGTTTCAGCAAGTTCTGAGAAATTACTGAACACTGTTTCAAATGGTTTAAACACTGTAGTAACTGATGAGGGAGTCATTGTTGGTGCAAATGGGATTATTCCAACATGGGCATCATCTATGTACAATATTGAAAGTGCCTGTATACTAGGTGAAACACTTGGGGTTATCAAAGGAGATTATCGTGCAGCAAAAGCTATTCTTGAAAGATTGGTTGACCTAGTTGGTATCAATGTAGACTTGGATGTAATGACTCCAAACATTGCAAAAGTCATTGAGTTCATCGAATGGGCAAAACAAGAGATAGTTCGAAAGGTAGAAGCTGAATCCGATGATGGCGATAATCCATCTGACATGTATATTGGTTAGATCATTCAACAAGTTCTGGATGTAAAATATCTGTAATCCAAGCTTGACTATCCAAATTGATATAGAAATAATGATCATCATGTTTGACTTTCACAGTATAGGGGAAACGTGTTGCATTTTTGATGACATCTGGTGGAACTCTTAATACAGTTCTTTTATCACAAATCGGGCATTTTGCATATCGCTCAAACATTAGATCATCCTCATTTTACTTCAGTATCAGTACTGAGAAACACTCTTGTGTCATACTTTTCAGGTTCTTGAAGTGCTTCGGTAAATATCTGAATTACTTCATCTCGTGACTTCTTAGTGAGTTCTTCAGAATCAGTTCCAACTATTCTAAGATTCTCATAAACTCCCGCTTCTACGAGTATTCTGTATTTTGAATCTCCTTTATTGATTTTGACTATCAGATATTTTGCGAAGTCCTTAAACTCATTCTTCGGGCCTCTTAGTTTACCAGAAATTCTCTCAATTCTATGACTATTCACTATCTCATCAATAAGATATGCTCTAATCACTTGATTACCTACTATTCGTCGTATATCAATGAACTCATCGACACTAGAGTCATCTTTGATTAATTTCCAAGTAGGTCTTGACGTCATCTACACCATTTCTATGAGCATCAATTGCAAATATAGAGATTGTCTATGTGTATCGCGCTTAAACAAGGGGCGCGGAATATCTTTATTTGTTGGCGCGCAGTCTATTTTTAGATAGAAGGATTAGGATGGAGCTATTTCCATGATGCAAACAGTCGATATGATAGTTCGAGAAGTACATGCGGGACTTTGGTTTCTGGTTGTTGGGTATTACTTTTTCCTCTTTATATTCCTGTTATTCTTTCGATGGAGGGACACTAGAAATCCATTCCAGTTTGCTATGGCAATGTTCTTCCTATTGCTTGCTATAGGCCGATGTTTCTATTTTGTTGGCGACTTTTATGCTGATCCCAATAGCTTGGTAAACTTCACTGCACCATATAATGTCCCATTCTTTGGTGAGTCGCCTTTCTGGCTCATGGCAGGTTCCCTCATACAATGGCTAGCACTAGCTACACTTTCTGCAACTGCTGGATTCCTGATCTTTGGCAAAAAAGAAGCTCAAATTGGATTTGCAATCCCTGCAGTTATAATTGCTATTATCCTTGGATTCGTCCAATTGGATTCAACCACAAGAAGTCTACTCTCAGGTGGATTTGGAGCAATATATGCCCTATTCATTCCATTACTATTTTGGTATCTCGCATATCAATCCGGTGGAATGTTACGAAGATCCAACTTTTTCCTTGGACTAGGATTCTTCATTCTATTCGCAGGTAGAGTAATTCATGCAATTCGATATCCAATGGGCGATCTCTTGTTCAGTACTTGGTCAAATCCAACTGCTATTCCTGGGGTTCTAGCGCCTGGACTTATCGTAATTGGTTTGATTCTAATAGCCGCAGGAAATGAGTGGGGTCAATCAGGATAACACTCAATCAAAACTACATAGAGATTATTCTTAGTAAAGAATTGGTAGTAGGTCTAAGGCTATCCTATTTCTCTCCACTCAAGAATCTTCATATCTTCAAGAGTATTGAGTGATTTTTGGACTTCTTTCATATGTTGTCCTAACTGATCTGCTATATCACGTGCAGTCAACTTTCCTTCACACATCTTAGCAACATCATAGGTTTCTTGTGTCATCTGACCTAGTCTCACAAGCATGGGAGATACTTTCCCTTTGAGTACTGGAACTACAATTTTTGTTTCAGAGGCACGACCATTCTTAGTGATGTTGTCCAACTTCGTGTAGAATCTCTCAAATGGTTCTAGATTTCCATCCCATTCGTTTAACATATCACCATAGTCTTTTGTAAAGGCATTATTCACTTCTGCTAGGACTGCCATTGCTGCGTTTCCATCATCTACTTTGTCGACGGTAGCTGCAACAATGATGTTATCCTTCAATGATAGACAGATATCAAATGCCCCAAAATCTATGACATGAACTCGATTTCCATCACTGAGTTCGCGTCCAAACTGAATAAGAGCAGTAAGGAATCCACTGATAAGATTAGGGTCCATGTCTGCTTCTCCGTACTTACGATCAAGAACACATAACCCGCTATCAGCGACCAATATGTAGACAGCCTGTATCAAAGGGCAAATCTCCTCCAGTTTAGTCTTGTCGAATAACGCACATGGCTTTATAGAATTTCGTGTGGCCTCCTCTTTCATTGGTGAGGTTTATCTAGAGGGCAAACATGCTCAATATTGGTGAAATCCATGGACACTGCAAAGGACGCTAGGGTCATAGTGATGGAAGATGCCATTCGTAGATTGAATGAAATCATTAGCAATCGGAAGTTAAAGTTTCACATTGAGTATTCGAAGCTTGCAGAAATTCTACATCAAGCTGGAAGTCTGTTTTATGAGGTAAAATACTCCTATGTTACACCGGAACAATTGGCAGATCTTGATGCGACTAAAAAGATCGTCGAGAATTTTACTAAATTCAGGCAGTTAATTGACAACGCGATAAAAACCTCTGGATTCAAGCCTGCTACCACAAAAGATTCTCTCACCTTGTCGGAGGTATACTATTCCTTAAGAATTATTGAAGATTTTCAACGTAAATTGCGTGTTTACGATGATGAACCTGGTCGTGCTGTTGAAATATTGGTTGTAGAGATTAGACAGGTCAATCCAATTCCTGACTCAAAGCACCTTACCGAATGTCGTTGTACTGATGACAAACATATTTGGAAGATTGTCACTAACCTTCCGAATATGAAAGTAGGTGAAAAGTATGTTTGTGCTGTCTTACCACCTGTAGAGATGATGAACATCGTAAGTGAAGCCATGTTCCTTGGAGGAGAGCCTCTACCTGAAGATAGTGAACTTGGTCGGATGGAAAATCCAACTTCTTCCATTCTTGATCAAGCACGTGCACAAGTATTACATATCATGAAGAGGATGATGTAAATGCATCTACGTGAAATACAAAAGAAGCTGGATAAGTTTGATAAAGCTCGGGGATGGGATAAATTTCCAGCATCCCTAGTATTCGCTCATCTTGTTGAAGAACTGGGCGAGATATCTCGACACATTACAATTGATGAAGGATACAAAGTAATAGGCTTGGGTCACGAAGCACCAGATAAGGATGAGCTTCACCGAGAATTTGCTCAGGCATTCAATCTATTCACACAGATTGCTAATCACTACAATATCGACTTAGAATCTAGTGTATTATCAGAGTTGGAATTGATGGAAACACGATTCCCAGCTGAAAAGTGGAATCAGCATATGAATAATAGATAAACACTAACCCATCTTGCGACTAGCTTCAAGAGCTTTCTTAGCCATGTCCTCTAGATCCTTTGTAGCTGCTAGGAGTCCTAATGCTTTGTTTCGCACTTGTTGGATATTCTTCTCCTTTGCCCATGTTGCTAATCCGGAAACAAGTGGTCCTAATGCAGCTCTTGCAGATTCAACTGTTCCTACCGCTTTACCTAGAAGTTCAACACTATGTTTCTTTTCTTTTCCTGCCTCTGCAACTCTAAGCCACACCAAAGCATGAATCATATAGAGTGCATCCAACATAAGCGTTGGAGATTTTGGATTATCTGCAACTTTTTTCAAAAGTCTCTCCTGTCTATCTTCAAATACTTCCTTGAAGAAGCTGAAAGCTTTCTTGTCGTTACCCTTATCCAGTTCAATAATCCCTTTCTGTAGTTTTTCGTCCACTTCTGACAATGTTGATACACTCCATGATTATTATTCTGAGTAATTTGTTTTCTAGGATTTAAACTATTATGAGTTTCTACAATATCGTCTTAAAGGCGTGTATTTCCTCGCAATGAATTCGCAAGACTATTATGTTCGATTAGATTCCTCCGGTGCCCGAAAATACAGAGGAGGTTGTCGAATGGTCAAAACTACATTCACATTCCAAGAGCTCAAACGGACAAATCATCGAGAAATCAAAGAAATGCAAGATAAAAAGTTCCGAGCATTTATCCGGTATCAAGTGTGGCCAAACCATGCATACTATCGGAAATTGTTCAAGGCCAACAATATTGATCCATTCAATATTACTTGTGTTGAAGACTGGGCTAAGTACAAAGTCCCTCTTGTGAAGAAGATTGACTACAAGGAGAACATAACGAAATTTGTTATCAATCCCTCTGAAGTAGATGGACAACCTCGTCCCACAGCAGAAGCCATTGGAAATTTAATGACATATTCAAATGAATCTGGCCACAAAGACCTTGCTAAATTCATCCGAAACAATGGTGCTAAAGTGAAACTTCATATCGGAAAGAAGGGTGCAATGGATCGATTAGCTAAACGAGCAAAATATCAATTTTCTCCATTACAATTCTGGCTAAGTTCTGGACGCGCATCAGGCCTTCCATCTCCCGTTTTTCTGACTCAGTACGATTGGGACTTATTGGCAAAGAATTGTGTAAAGGCAGGACAACTTCCAGTTGATCCATGGGTTGAGAAAGGATGGGAGATGACAGCTATGAACTTGTTCCCCTACGCTCCACACCTTGGATGGCATGCTGTCAATTTGGGTTTACGACAGATGTCAAAGTTCTACATTGCTACTAGTGGAGGTGGTGCAATACCTAGTGATAAACTAGTTGAGATTGCTGGGTCCTTTAATGCGAACGGATTCACCGGGATGCCAAGTTTCCTAAGAAATCGATTCTTTAGAGCTATGAAGGAAAATAAAGACTACAAAGCTCCAGAAAAGGTCATCACTCTCCTTGCAGGTGAGAAGATTTACGACCCTGTTCGAGAAGATATCGTACAGACCCTTGAAGAGAAAGGAGCAAAAGAAGTACTCACTGTCGGAGGTTATGCATCTTCAGAAAGTAAGGTATCATTTGCTGTACAATGCAGACATGATGGCCCTTACCATAATGTTTCACCACTCATGCTTGCCTTTGAATTGATTGCACTCAATGATGATGGAACATACGATTTTGTTGGCAATGATGAACCTGGTCATATGTGTCTATTTCATCTTGATAGCACAGGAACAGTGTTTGAAGGCTTTTTACTGGGCGATGTAGCGTCACACCAAGAACGTGGAAGATGCCCAATATGTGGTTTAGACGGTCCCTTCTTCTGGGATGTTGGTCGAACAAATGATGCTGAAGCTCAACTCGAAATCATGGGTCTAGCGGAGAAGAAAATTAAGGGCGCAACTGTAAATCTAACAGCACTCCGTTCAGATTTGATTGCTCTTTCAGAAGTGGAGGAACTTCAGATTGAAGTTGCCAAAGAGGATATGTCAGATCCGTACAGTATGGATGTACTTAATCTCTATGTTGCTCCTAAAGGTCCAACAAATGCAGACTATACATCACTCATTCTGGAACTTCAACAATTGACAAAGAAAAGCACAGAAGTCACACCGAAGGTTTTCATTATCGGGTTTGAAGAGCTCGTAGAGAAAGCTGGTGGAATGAAATTCATGGATATTGTTGATAGTAGACCAAAACCTGCATAGATGAAAATATCGGGCAAGAATGCCCGGTCTCTTTCCTTTTTAGTTGAATCTATTCTTTACATCTGGTATGTTAAGGTAAAGCAAAATTATCACTGATAGGATAACTCCGAAAAGATTACCTCCTCCAAGAAAAAGAATTGCACCAATTATGTTTTGTACAAATGACCACATCCATGCATATTCCTGAAGTGTAAATAGACCAAAGGCAATGAATAGTCCGAAGAGACCTGCAATTCCACAGGCAATTGCAACAAGTAGCCCAAAAATCGGAATAAGGAGCCAAATTCCTCCAACAAGAAAGAGACCAAGTGCTTGAAGTCCCTACAAAGCAGCTAAGAGAAATATTCCAAATGGAAGTTCGTCGCTCGACATAGTCATTACTCCATTTCAAGTTGCATTTCGAAATCAAAATAATCCTTTGGTCCGAAAGATATAGCTTCGGAGAAGATATAACGAATCGTTGCACAATCAAGCAATCAGGAGATATGTTTATGGCGTTTGATGACGAATTGGGCTATGACCCATCACAACCTCAGAAACCTGATCAAAAATATACACTTTCTGCAGTTGGTCTTGTTTCGAGAACCATCGACTTGTGGATTAAGAAGTTAGTTAGTTATATTCTCATTATAGGAGTTGTTAGTGCAGGATTATTAGTAGTTTCATATGTTGTACTCCTAACTATGTTTGACATAACTGGTGTCATTGCTAGTGATCCATTTAGTTTCTTCCTCACTGTGTATCTTCTTGAGCCTACTATCGATCCTCTTTATGTTAACACATCATTAGTGTACTCAGGGGTCTTCTTCATTGTAAGTGCTATCATGGCTGGTGCTGTAATTAAATTCACATTGGATTCATATGGTGAAGATAGAGGAGATATTGGATTAAGTTTTAGACACTCTTTAGGGAAAATTCTTTCATTCTTAATATATCAAATAATTGTTTCAATACTTGTTGCAATCGTCATGGGTCCCGGCTTATACTTCATGTCCACAGCAATGGGTATGATTGATCTTGAAACATTTGACCCAATGAACCCAGAATTCCCTCCAGGTTTTGCTGAAGCTCTCATGGCTGGATTTTTGATCTTAGTTGTAGGTGTGATTTTTCTACTCTTTATTCAAACAAGGCTTGCACCAACTCTAGCAATCATTATTGCCACAGACTTGTCAGTAATTGGTTCGATAAAAAGGGCTTGGAGTCTTACCAGTGGGAGTTTCTTCCGAATTCTTGCTGCTCAGATACTTCTTATCATCGCAACCACGATATTCACCTTTGCTATCAGCTACGGTGTATCATTCATTTTAGGCGATACGGCTTTTGCTTATGTGATTGAATCAATTATTATTGCTCTACTCTTTAGTGCTTTGAGTCTCATCTTTATACCAATCCTTTACCGTGACCTAGAATCTAGAGAGGCGGCTCCTCCAACAACATGGTGAATGATTTTGAAGAAATAAAAAAAAGGAAAGATAGTGGGGGAGCAATCCCCCAACTACTCTATTTGAGATTGTGTTTCTTCACAAAATCTTTCAATACACCTACAAGATCAGGTTTACCAATCTCTTGTAAGTCGTATTTGACTCTTACACTTGGTTTATTGATCTTAATGATACGCTTCAGGTCAATTGGTGTTCCGATGACAATTGCATCAACGTCTGATTTGTTGATTGTCTTTTGGAGTTCTTCCATCTGTTTCTCTCCGTATCCCATTGCAGGAAGTACATCCTCTAGATGGTAGTACTTCTCAAAGGTGTCTTCAATACTACCAACTGCGAATGGCCTGGGGTCTACGATAATAGCTCCAGCTTTCCTAGCTGCAATAAAACCAGCACCATATGGCATATCACCATGAGTGACAGTTGGACCGTCTTCGACAACAATCACACGCTTACCACGAATTGATTCCATGTCCTCTACGCTGAGAGGTGATGCAGCATCAACAATAATCGCATCTGGATTAACCATCATGATATTCTCTCGAACCTCTTCAACATCTTCATAGTCTGCGGTGTCAATCTTGTTAATCACGACGACATCTGCCATTCTGAGGTTTGTTTCACCAGGATAGTACGATATCTCATGTCCAGGTCGGTGAGGGTCTACAATTGTGATGAGAAGATCTGGATTGTAGAATGGGAAGTCATTGTTTCCACCATCCCAGGTGATCACATCTGCTTCTTTCTCGGCTTGTTCAATGATTTTACCATAATCGACTCCAGCATAGAGAATGACCCCCATATTGATCATTGGTTCATACTCTTCTCTCTCTTCAATTGTACATCTGTACTTGTCAAGATCCTCTAGAGTTTCGTATCTCTGAGAGATCTGTGAGGTGAGGTCTGGATCATAAGGCATAGGATGTCTGATATTTACTGGTTTGAGACCCATATCAACAAGAATCTGGTTTACGCGTCTTGATGTTTGGCTCTTACCACATCCAGTTCGAACAGCACAAACTGCTACGACTGGTTTCTTACTCTTGATTGAGGTATTCTTTGGTCCCATAAGTCGAAGGTCAGGGCCAAGCTGATTTACCCAAGCTATTTTATGACCAACGGTCTCGTAAGGAAGATCAGAGTATGCAAGAATGCACTGCTCTACATCGAATTTCTCGATTAGTTCGGGCAACTTCTCTTCAGGGTATATTTGAATACCCTTTGGGTAAAGAGGACCTGAAAGTTCAGGTGGATACATTCGATCCCCAATTCCAGGAATTTGCTCTGCAGTAAAGGCAACAACCTCGTAGTCTTCATTGTTTCTGAAATAGACATTGAAGTTGTGAAAATCTCTTCCGGCTGCGCCCATGATAATGACTTTCTTTTTACTCATAATCAGCTACACTCCCGAGAGTGTGAGTTTCTGTGTCGGCAAACTCAAGAGGCACGTTAAGAAATTGTTGGTCCAGTCATTAATTGCACATTTTACTCCTTTACTGGATTATAGAGGAGTTACCATTACTTATTCGGATGATTTTACTAGAATGGATTAAAGGCAAATATGCTTTCTAAAAATCGTAGTGTAAATCTTCCGAAAAACTATTCGGAAAATCGCACTATAGCTGAGAGCAATACAAAGACCTAAATACGTGAAGCAATCAGTATGAAGGAAGTATGCTCTAGCAGTAATTGCCGGATAAACAGTGGGGTGCATAGTTGAAGCTAGTCGATTTAGCTGAGGAGTCAGTGAGAATCCTCAAAGAGTGCGGGGAAGATGGAATCAAGAGTGATACCCTTGCAGAAAAGCTTGATACTCCCAAGCGCCGCGTATATGATGTTGTAGCAGTTTTGAAAGCTTTGGGACATGTAGATACTAGTAGAAAATTTGATGGAACAACTATTACTTGGATTGATCGTTCCAAAGACTATGTTCCAAAACAAATGCACGATGATCTTCGAATTCAACTTTCAGATGAGAGTGATGAACGGAAAGAACTCCAAGTCCAGGTCGCTGAATTAAAGGAGCAACTCAGGATTACTCGAACAAAATTGCGTCGTGATGTTCAAGCGATTGAGACTGCAGATAAAACTGAATTCAATACAACCCAGTTGAGAGTTCGAGCTCTTTCAAGTAATGGTATCAAACGTGTCAAGCACGATGGTATTGAAGTAGTGATCATCACAAAGGAACCGGGTATAGTTGTCGATCCGTGTGAAATTGAAATGGATGAGAATGAAGACTTGATCAAAAGTCTTCAAAGAATCTAATCATCAAGAACCTTGCTTGATATGAACTAGACTTCCTCTCCTAATCTTTTTCAAGAGAGCTAAATCTTCTTCACTGGATGTGATTTTTCCGATGATATTCACCTTGCTATAGGTGTGCTGGTCCTCAAGGTAGATACAAAGTGCATCACCAAGTGGCATATATGCGATATCTCCTTTCTTCACTTCATTTGTCGGTTTTACATTACCCTTCGATATTCCCAGAGTGATTTGCAACTCAGAACGCATTAACGCAGATCTCCCTTCAAAAGGGAGTCTGAACTTGATTTCTTCAACAATGAGCGGCGCGTGAATTCTGTTAATATCTCCTTTCAGAGTTATATCACCTTCAAATTCAAAATGAAGATGTAGATCAGTATCACTCAAGTCTGGCATAGTATTTTCATGAAACATGACCCTTAAAATGTTCTACGCTTATTTTTGCGGCAAAGGCTTAATTGGTATTAGAAAATAGATTACATGGAGAGGATATGACTGGCCTCAACAAGAATGGATGTTGCATTTGTCGTAGATACTACAGGTTCCATGAAGGATGATATCAGTGCTGTCAAGGACAGTCTCTCTCAGATTGTCACCCACATAACTTCACGAACAAAAGATCTTGAAATTAGATTTGGTGTTGTGTCATATCGTGACCATCCTCCTCAAGATAGATCATATGTGACAAAAATCTTCGATTTTACAACAAATGTAAAACAAGTCAGAAAACTCATAGCAGACTTGCGGCCATCTGAAGGTGGTGATACGCCTGAAGCGGTTGCTGATGGACTTTTTGACGCAAGAACAAGACTGTCTTGGGATAGAGATGCCTACAAGGTAATGCTTCTAGTTGGTGATGCACCACCTCATGGGAAGAAATACAATTCTATTGGCGATGATTATTTTCCTGATGGTTGTCCAAAAGGACACGATCCAATTGATGAGGTTCAGCAATTCAGGAAAGATTTTGGAAGTACCATGTTCATCTTTGTTTGCGGGTGTAATCCACTTGTCGAAACATCTTTTCGTATGATTGCCGATTCAGTCGATGAAGGAAAATATTACTCCTTACTTGAAGCCCACGAGCTACCAGGGGCAATTCTCAAAATTCTTGAAGGCGTCAGTGATCTCATTGAGGCTGATCGTCGTGTATTGGCATATTACGAGAATCATGATGGTGTTTTTGATATGGGTGAAGCAGCTGCAAACCTGAATCTTCAAGTTCGAGAGTTGAAGACCTCCTTGTCTCGGCTTTTAGAATTGGGGAGAATAGCTCGTTGGCCTAAAGGTAGACCTCTAACCTCAGAAAAACTTGGAGTAAAAGTAGAACTCGGTGATGTGCCTAATAATTTAGTTGCTGGAAAGGCATTCAATTATTCGGTTAGGGTGAATAATCCCAGTGCAACTATTGTAAGCGTCAGAGTTATTGCATCATTAGTTACGTCTGAAGGTGTTTCTGAGGTAACAAACGAACGACATGATCTCTCCCCCAAATCTGATCGAGTGTTAGAGCTAAAACTAGTTCCTATGACTGATGTAAAAGGGAAAGCAACTCTTCGAGTAGAGGTGTTTTACGGATCGAAATCTGTAGCTACTGAAATGTACGAAACTCGGATTTACTAATGGAGGTCTCTTTGAATATGAAAGCAAAGCAGGGACGAAATCAAAAAGGCCTCTGTTTTGTTTCAGAGGAATCATCGATTGATGATGGTGTCTATCAGATTTCATGTAACGAAAGAGCACTGCTATCGGATGTTCGTGTATCTAGTAGTGTACCCAAGGATTTAGTGGTTCTAGATAATCGAATATTCACCTGGTTGTCCTGTAATATGAATCATGAGATTGAACTCAAACGAATACTAGCTACCATCCCCACCTGCAACAATATCCGATTGACTCTCTCATCAACCAGAGACCTCGATAATCGAACCATTGCTGATGCAATTTCAAAACGGGTCAACGATTTACAGGATGACTTTGACGGATTGATATTACAAATTGGTCAATCATTCCAAATTGATAGGCTCGGGATTCAATTCACTGTGCAGTCTTTAGATCCAATTGATGTGGATAATAAAGCATCAAGGATATCATGGGATGAACTTGAGAAAATCCATTTAGATCCAGTTGAATCATTGAAGCCATTTAATATCATATGCATTTTTGAAGTTGGAGCAGCAGCACAAGTTTCTGATGTTGAAACTGATGTATCCGATATACCACGATACAAGGCAGCACTGGATGCTATCGATTCCTTATCTGAAATTTATCCAATAACTAAAACAAAGGCTCAATTTCATGGTCTTGCCTATTCTGATGAGATTGAGGTATTCACTACATTTGATTCACAAACAGGAAGTCCTGTAGAAGTATCATCAATAGATTCGCGTTCATTATTTCTTAGATTTATCAAGTGGATAGAATCTTTGATTCCTGATCAAAAGAGTCAACCATCAAGTCCTGGCGAAGCTCTTGATCTTGGCATATTGAGTGCAAAGGATATTTCAAACTCTCTCCCTACACTCATAATGTTCTTTTCAAGTGGGACTCATACCTCAGGACCCAATCCTGTCAAGATTGTGAAATCTCATGGTGACATATCTCCTATCTTATGTTTTGTTCCCGGGAAGAAATCTAATCGTGATCTAGTGGAAGCAATAGCTGAAATTAGCCATGGAAAGACAATAATCGTGGATCATTATGATGATATCAAGAAGATTTCAGATGCAATTGCAGATATACTATCGGGAGGTTCATAGATTTTGTCTGAAAGTTTAGTAACAAGACTTCAGGCAATGTATCATAGTGGTCAAGTTTCTTCTTTCATTGTGTCTTCCTTACCCACTGGAGAACTATCCATAGGTTGGATTGAACAGGGTCTCCTTGGAAAAGGATTCAAAGGAAGAATACAAGATAAAGAAATACAGGAAAATCTCATCATTCCAACTGATAGGTTCATTCGACTCATTCTAGAAACAAATCCCAAAATAAGTCATGGATTATTTATTCTAGGCAATCACACTGACTCAAAACTTGTGACATTAATTGAACCCCATATAATGAATAGCAAAGCATCCTCTGTAGTTGTTGGGTTTAATTCAGGAGCGATTAAGGTCTCTGAATTGCTTGGTATTGTAGGACAGATTCTGGCTGGTCGAAATGATTCCAATGATGAAGATGTCAATTTGGACTATATTGAGCAACTCATTTCCGATTCTGCTAGTGGCATTGTTACAAATTTACTCTCTATATCACTTGAGTCGACAAAATCAAAACCTACTACCCTGATTAAGAAGGTCCTGAAGACTGACTTGTCATCAAAAATAATCCTCGCAAAATCAGGAAATCCTCTGAAGATATCTCCCCCTATTCCCCTTCTAACAAGATGGCTCATTGGTCTGGAACTTTTCAGAAAAACAAAAGATGCAATTTCTTCTCTTCTTCTCGTTCGCGATTCTGAAGTTTTTGTATATCTCTGGGATAGTGTTTTGCAGGTCGCTACTTTTGCAACCATTGAAGGACTCTCTCCAGAGCTTATTTTGAATAGATACTTGTCTCCACTTTGGTTTACTCCAACTGAAGTATCTAAGACTGGACCGAAAGTTATCATCGAAGAACCCAAAATGGAACCTCAATCAACACACAAATCTCCAGCATCTACTGTGATAGATTCCCAATCAATATCAATCGTGCGAACCCGATTGGTGGAATTAATTTCCCGTTTCTCTCCACTTTTGTCCAAGGTCAGTCATAATAGTACACGACTAGGGAAATTGCTTAAGGATGGGAGATTAGAAGTGGTAGATGAACTCCCATACGATGCAATTCATGAATTACGTCGTATGGAAGAGGATACAAAGATAATATCTAGCATCTCGACCAAACTTTGGGAAATTGAAAAGGAATTTGAAAAGGGTAATGTTTCACTGAGTTCTAATGAACTTCAACACATAGTTTCAAAAATGGCTTCTATCCGAGCAATAATAGATAGGATAGAAATTGAACTTAGCCAATTAGATACAAAATCGTCAGAGATTGAATCATTGAATTTCAAGCGTCGGACTGGGAGCTAGAACCACTTGGAACTAGGTTATCAATAACATCCATAATATGGCCCAGAAACAATTGTGATGAAAATGACTCCATAGGTATAACCCGTGCTTTTATCCCCTTAAGCAATCGCAATGCGCCCTTTTGGTTTGATTTCTTATCAAATGTGAAGAATTCTATTTGATATCTCTCGTTGTTTTTGATTGCTTGGATGAAAGGTAGATGTTCTTCATCATATTTTCCAATTTCCCCCGAAAATACCAATAAGAGTGTTGGACGTGAAGATCCGAAATCCTCTAGATATTCTGCAATAGAGCGATATGCCCCTTCCATTTTCTCATAACCTCCTGTTTCTTTAGCATTATCAAGAATTGAGAAGATTAGAGAAACCAGGACTTCCTCAGACTGAAGGTCTCCTAGGAATTCAATCGAAGGTCTGATCTCTGGACCATATTGAATAGAAAACTTCTCGGGAGCTTCTGCAAAGGTGACTAGTCCTAGTCTTCCTTCTGTCCGATTGTGCATGAATGTATTAATTAACAAAAGCGATGCCAAAGCTGAAACTTCTGCATATGTAAGAGAATTGGATAGCCCTTTCAAGAATGTTCCGACCTCTGGAACAATCTCTATCAAATCTTTCAACTCTCGAATAGTTGAATGTAGTGATTTGAAAGGTACATCCTTCTTACTCATATTCTTTCCTTTCGAAATACACAGCACAATATTGACTTCACGAAAACTCTGATGAGGTCTTAGAATTATGCTATCTCCACTAATTCTTCCAATTTGTCCAGATTTGAGTTTTGGCTCAGAGTATCCGATTGTAAGTTTCATTGGTCTTTCTTCTGAACCTACTTGAAGTTTTGATCCAACACCAATGTATCTTCCTTGAATTGATTCTAATATCTCATTTTCGTAAAGATGAATTGATGCTAATAATTCAGTATTAGAAAGAAGTTTCTCAGCCTTATATGACAAAATCAATCTATTGACATCAGGTATGTCACCATCGATTTTAACGATATTTACAACTGATGAGTTTCTAAAACCTGCAATTGATGAATCAATCTCAGAAATAACAACAGACTTCTCTAAGCATTTGGAATTATCACGTACCCTTCCTGCAGTCCATCTTCCAGTTCTTGTTTCTAATGCGAGAACATGGTCATCAGGGTGCAAATCAAGGGCAGCCATATCCTTTGAACACATAAGGAAGATGCCCTTCTCAGTTTTTGCAATTTCAATGCTAAAATGAAGAGCAGATAAAATCGGACGAGACTCTTCCACATCAAGACACTTTAGAAGAGCCTCATCAAATTTGACTAAATGTGCAGGTGAACTGAAGATGGGACCATCCAGTTTTGCATTTGCTCTTACAAGTGTCTGAATTAACATACCATCTCGTTTCTTAACACTATCATTGAAAGCTCGTTTCCATCCCGAAATCATTACTGCTCCGTTCTTCTCCAATATGATGGAGAGGCTGATGGCTTTCTCACCATTTGGTTCAATAGCTGTTATGACTGCACTTTCAAGGTCAATAGTTCCACCATCATCGTCAATCATATGATCAAGTGACGCAATCCTAAGCATCTTACGTGCATCAAGAAGTTGAAAGATTCTGACAAGTTCATTCAAAGCTGATTTTCCAAGATTTTCTTCAGCTATTACCGAGTTGTTGTTTGTTCGATATACCAAGAATGGTGGTCTAGGTGGCAATAGTTCCAGCATGTTTCCTCCTATGATTCTCTGAATTTCAACTGGCGTTGCTGATAGATTTCGACTAAGAAAGTAGGATAAGATTTCAGATACACTATCTCCCAGCTGTGTTTCAGGATAAGAAGATGCAAACATCAACCGTTTTGACCAAAGGTTATCACCTTGTTGTTTTCTCATATATCGAATGATAGTTGCTAGTGATGAAATCGAAGCACCTGCAGTCAATAGAATACTATTCGGAATGTCTAACAATCGAGTGATGTTTTTTCCCCAATCTTTCTGACTTCTTGCCTTCAAAACCAGTTTTGGAGGATTGAGCCCTGCCTCCTTTAGTAGAATAATCCATTCTAAAAGAGGATCTAAATCTTCTGGAGAATTAAGTTCGATGAATATGGGGTTTCCTAATTTTACATATTCGAGAAGGTCCACTCGGTTAGGCCCCTTTGTTGACAAAGAGAGGTCTTTTGCATTCAAAAAACATCCCCAACCTTTTGGAGTCCTTCTATTGGATCGCATGTCCTGAAGATGATATATCCTTGGGCTGTTTGGCGGTAGTGTCGACCATCTGTAAACTGACTCAACATTAGCATCTTGCTGGGAAGCGGGTAAAATAGTGTCACCAAATCCAATAAGCGGATTCACAACTAAAAAGTCCACTAACCAACTAGATTGAGAAAGATCTGAAGCTCCCTGAGTAAATTCACTTAGAAGCTGAGGTCTCTTTAGGTAATCGTAGGCTCTCCTTGGGAGATATTTGAAAGCACCTGGATAATGTGTTGCAAAATCATGTAGCTGATTTTCGACCATGTTGTAATATGAAAAGGCTCTGTCAGGATCAAAGGTATGAATGTAGGTTCCAGCTCGCACAATACCTAGTTGCAATGAGGCATCAATAACAACGAACCTATGTATCTCATTTGCCTCAATGTCCTCTACGATTATCATGACGGTGTGCGACCTCTATTTTGATTGTTGCAGTAGCTGATATATGCATAGTGTAGATAGAAGTGTTAGTAACTTTCGCACCATGATACAAGTATTTAACACATCAGTGAAAAGAACACAATACAAGGACTGGCTTACCCATGCTTATCGTACAAGCTACGACCGATATTCCCGAGAGAGGAATAAGAAAAGGTGACGAGTATCAATTGTACATCGTAGATAGCCACCATCACATGGGGAAAGAAAAAGGTCACAGAAATACTCCTGCTGGTAGTTATGATTTCTATGCTAGTCTCTGGTTTGAGATGCAGAAATTAGCACAACAGATGGTCAATGATGATGCTCTTCTCTATGAACCTATTCGTATTGAACCTCCTCCTTTGGCCTCCAAGTGCTTCAACAGCAAAGAAAGTTGGGCAAGATTGGACCATGGGTGGCTAGTTGATAGAACTATTGTCTTTCCCTATACTGACGATTATTCAAAACCTGAGAAGTCAAAAGATCCATCTTTCAAGGTTTCAAATGATAAGATTGCAGGTTGGACAACGAGAGCACCACACTCAACAAGACTCATTGGATTTGCTCGTGTAGATCCTATGGATGAAACACGACAAAGAGGTCTTGCAGTTCAAGAGCTTGACAGAAGTATCACCGAACTAGGTTTACGTGGTCTCAAACTCCATCCATTGGCACAGCTCTTTGTGGATTCAATAGAGGGACATATGACAAAGGATGTAGTTAAACGGGCGGGTGAGTTAGCGATTCCCGTTATATTTGATACTCGCAACATCACAACAGTGATGAAGATAAAGAACCTAGTAGAATCAATTCGAAATGATCCTGATTGTGGATCTGCAATGAGAGGTCTTCGAATCATCCTTGCTCATTGTGGAATGTCCCCTGGAGACCCTCGTCTATATGAAGTACTTCGAGACCCTCACATCTTTGCAGAAACATCTACCCTACATGATCTTGATGTGCCTGTTCTATTCGAATCTGCATTCGAACGTTTGAATCACTCTGGTTTCTCTTGGTCTGAAAAGATACTCTTTGGGACTGATTTCAGTTTTCTGTCAGTTCAGGCAGCAGATGTCATCTTACATCTTCTTTCACATGACTTTCCAGGTACTCTTGCTGATGCACAACGCATTCTTGGCGGGAATGCATTATCACTTATTCAGAAGCCATTTTCAACATCTGTAGGGTCTCAAACGGTTCCTTCTCAATTTATCATATCCGATCCAAAAGGAGAAAAACAAGGGACATTGGAGAACACACTTCTAACCCTTCTCAGTGATGATATTTGGGATCTTTCTTCTCTTGATTTGATGTTACCTCCGTCAGGAACATGGCCTGAACCCATGAATCTGTCTGATGGTGGATTCAATGGAGTGTATCTTGATTCATATATAATGTGCTTTCGGAGAAATGACCCTGTCAAAGAAATTCAAGTCTGGGTGCACAGAAAAATTGGTGGTTCTGTTAGCTGCTCACTGTTAAGTACAAAGGGAAAGACAAGAATTGAGTCAGTTGAAAATGCATCTCAGAGTTTCAACTCCATTCTAATGCGTACTCTTGCCGATCACTCAATTACACTCAAACCAACTGATGATTTTGCTGGGAACGTACTCAATCATCTCAAATAGTAAGAACCTCATATTCTTTATAACAATAGAAACTAGAGGAGTTCATACCCGACAACAGGAGGCAACGATTATCACCAAGAAATTAGAACTTGAAATTGTTGATGGTGGCGACCTCAGAGGATTTGCCCATCTACACCCAAAAACTGCAGAATCCCTAGATGCTGATATTGGTTCAATAGTTGTTTTTGAAGACTCACAGAGTAGTTTTTGGGGTGCGGCTGAGATTCGAATAAGTAAGGATATTGCTGAGGATAAAATTTCAGTAGATACACTAGTTCTTGAGGCTTCACTTCTAATGGAAGGTGATTTAGTTGAAGTCACTCTATATGATCAGGATATGACCGCTTTGGAATATGTTGAGTTTGGGATTAAACCACTGACTGAGGACGCAAATACTGAGGATCTCGTCACTCGTGCGGCTGAAAAAGTGAAATCTCTTGAAGACATAATTGGCGGTCGCTTAGTGTATCCTGGGATGTCTTTCAATTGGCCTGAACTTGACATTAAAGTTGAAATCCTAACCACAAAACCTGCACTCTCAGGAAAGAGTTTCGCCAAACTTGCATTCGAGGCACTACGTGAAAAAACTGGCTATCAGTTCAAGACAGTTGGCATTGCAACACCATTTAATGCTGTACTTTGCATTGATACCAGCGGTTCAATGAAGACAACAGATGTACCTGTTCAGGATATTGCCCATGCAAGAGAGGGATTGAAAGATTTAGCTGGTGATAGTCCCGAGGTTCAAGCATTTCTGAATCGCTTTGAAGAAGGTAAAAATGTGAGTCGTGCAGAAGCAGCAGCTATGGCTGTTTTGCTATATCTTGCAGAAAAAGTTGGACGAGGGTATGGTGAAAAAGTTGGCGTTATCACCTTTGAAAAAGATGTTAGCGAGATGACCTTCTTGAATTCCGAAACTGGTGAAGTTCAACCTTTTGTCGAATGTACAGGAAGAGAAAAAGCTCTAGGTCTCCAGATTATAAGTACACATGTTGTTGATAAAGTGGAAGAAGGTGGGACCCTAACAGATATGGGTACAGCTCTCGCAAAAGCGAGCGAAATCATGGAAGAATTCGGAGACCCAGATAAACCGACTATGCTGATCATGCTTACAGATGGGATGACAACTTCTGGACCCCCGCCATTAAAGGTCCTCAAAGAACGCTTTCCTGATCGCACACGTCTTGTTATCTATAGTATTGGTCTTGGTGAACGTAGTGAGATTGATGAAGAATTGATGCTGGCAATTGCACACTATGGAAATGGAAGTTATCGTCATGTCGATAATATCCGAGACCTATTGGAATGGTACGGTAAATTAGCTGGTGAATTTGCTGTTGTAATTAGAGGTTCGGGATAGAATTTGATTATCGAGGTTCAAGAGCCTGTTTGAGACCTTCAAGGGTCTCCATATCCATCTCTTTGATTTGTTCCTCAGGTATTCCTTCTAACATTGACTCTGGAATAGTAATCAATAGATTGGCTTTCTCTTCTCCGTATTTAGAAACAAATTCTGTCATGCGTGGATCATCGTATTCAATGACTGATTCAGGTTCTTCTGCTTCAGATGTATCCTCGCTTGGTTCTGGTGTGGAAGATGCAAGAAGTGCCTCTAATTCTTCAACAGTGAGTTCTGCTAATGCATCAACTCCAACCGATTCACGAACTTCCTTCGGTAGCTTTTCAATAAGTGTATCTTTAGCTGATTCTTTCTTCTTCTTCTTGACTTTTGTTACCTTACGCACTTTTACAGCTTTCTTCTTTTTCTTCTTCTCTGTAGTTGGAAGTGCTACTTTGAGTTTTTGAACCAGCTCTCGAGCTGAGGCTGGTGTTAGTCTTTTCAAATCTTCAGGAGGTAATGTTTCTAATATCTCATCAGGAAGTTCACTAAGAATTGTTTCTACATCTTCAGAGAGCCCTGATACTGAAGTGGCTTCTGACACAGCAGAAGCATCACGAGTTTCACCAGTAAGAAGTATGGGTGTTCCTTCAAGTTCTTCAGCTATTGCAGTTACATCAATTTCCAAATCAAATTTCTTAGAACGCCAGTTCAAGAATCTATTCATGGCATCTTGTTTCATATTGATTGAAGAAAGGAATTTATTGATTTCCAATTCATCCATATCTGGAAAATCATCTAATAATTTGTCTAATGACTCAGTTGGAATTCGTGCCCAAATTGGTCCGTTTAACAACTTTGATAGCCCTACTGCGCAATGTGATCTTACCCATGGACTTGCATCCTTTAGTCCCTTAATTAGATTCGGAACTGTTTTTGGTTGATGGTAGAATGCAAGTGCTTGTGCTGCAGCAATTCTGACGTCATCCGTATTATCATCCATTACTTTTACAATGTCATCAACAAGGCTAGGATCTGCAACATCAATGGCGGCTATGAGTGCTCTCTCCCGCACTACATCAGAAGAGTCTTCAAATGCCTTAACGAGCGCTTTCTTTTCGTTAGAATTGCCTCTTGCTAGCTTTCCTACTTCTTCTGTATCAAATTCCAGCAACAATTTCCTTGTTTTGGACAATACTACTCCTCCATGGATGATGTGCGCTAGCCATCTGATAACTGGATATGAAACCAGCTATTACTCGACCTTGTTGTGTCAAATACAGATGCCACCTTATATCACTTCTCACTACATATACACTATTCTCAGATGAACCTATTTGTACCAAAGACCGTATGAGTTTTAGGTATGATATTGTGTGAGAGTAACAGGTGTTTGTTGTGAAAGAAGAAAAGCAAATCGAAGTTCTGAAACTTATTCTCTTCATGACATTGATGTTATTGATTGTGGAAATGTCCCCGATTATCACAGGATTCTTTTCGAGCACAATGCAAGGGCTAGTAGGGACTATGCTCTTTTTTGCTACATTCATACTCATGTTTTTTGTCATCGATAGATTTGCTGCTTGGGATGGAACTACAGTCGAGAAACTAGGAATCCAGATCGATGATAGAACAACGCGGTTAGTTATTATTGGTGCTATTGCAGGAGTTGCATCAACAGCTCTAATTACTGCACTTGCGTATTTCTTTGGAGGGCAACTACGTCCTGCAAATGAGATTACTGCTGATCTGTTACTCTCAGAAATTATAATCACAGCTCCAACTGCTTTTTTTGAGGAGCTTGCACATCGTGGATATATACTTCCAAAAATGGAAAAATTATCTGGAAAGACTTCAGGAATCCTGATCAGTTCTCTTTTCTTTTCGAGTCTTCACTTCACCTGGTGGGCGACACCTGGAGTTCCCCTTCTTGTTATTCTGATCTTCATTTTCAATATTTTTCTTGGTGGTGTTGTCCTTTCTCTAAGCTACTACTGGTCAAATCGAAATCTATGGGTCCCTATTGCATTCCATTTTGCTTGGAATATGGTAGGATATATCATGTTTCCAATGTATCCTCGAGAAAATGTTACTTCACCTGAAATCTTTCAATTTGAATGGGGCATAACTACGATAGTTGGATTCCTCTTTGGACTTACTCTGATATACAACTTCTTACTTGCAAAGAAAAAATAATTGAGATGGGCAGTATAGAACACTGCCCTACTCCTTCTTACTGGTCTTGCCCAATTACAACATCATCTGGTCTTGCCACAATCATGGTCATTCCAGTGATACCGACAATCACTACTTTTTCGCCTGATTTAATGGGTGGCCCAGAGGTCTTAGCCCACCAAATCTCTGCACCTGTCTTCACTTTTCCCTTGGGATTGATGTCTGTGATTGCATGAATGTCTGCATACTTGAATTGTGAATATGCAGGCCATTCATCATAATTTCGCAGAAATGCGAAATAGATCATCATCATAGCAATCACAGTTCCTGCCATTATGTACACTGTCAATTTGTATGTAGAATCTAAGTAAAGTGATAGAAAGATAGCTGCCCCATAGAATGGAAACAGTTTGAGTGATACCTTTGCATCAATCATGCCTCCCTCTACAAAGCTACTCCCACCTGTAAACAATGTGAACATCATGTAAAGCAGTGCGCCAATGATGAACAACATCCACCAATCAAATACAAGAGGAGTTGGAGATACCAAGTTGGTGAAGTAGATCTCCATCACGAAGAGAATTACAACTAAAGGAACAGTTACCTGTGCCATTGCTTTTCCTGTGGCTGGTTCCAGACTGATGACAATTAGGGTCAAGATTACTGCTAACATGATCAATCCGAAGAACGGATTGACCAATAGTACGGTCATAACCATGCTCAACATTGAGAACATGATCATGACAATGAGAATCTTGATCCATGCATCCATTCTGTTTACCTCGTGTTGTTTGCTTATTCTTCCTTACCTTTATCCTTGGGTACCCTAATTCCTCCGGTTCCAGCAGACATAGCTGCTGCCACACCAGTGGTAGTACCGACTTCAGGGATATTGGTTGGTACCATTATGATGAGGTTGGCATTCTTCGAAATTTCTTGCATGATGTTCCAAGTACGTAGTACAAAACCAACCTGTGATTCCTCGTACCTCTTTGCAGCTTTGAGCATATTCTCAGCAGCTTCGAGCTCAGCTTGAGCCAAGATGATTCTTGCTCTCCCTTCTCGGTCTGCTTGTGCCTCTCTACTCATAGCATCCTGAAGTGCTGAGGGAATAACAACATCACGAATTTCTACACTGGTTACTTTGACTCCCCAATGCTCTGTCTTTTCGTCTATGAGTTCTTGGAGATGTTGTGCAATCTTATCCCTATCAGAGAGAAGCTGGTCAAGGGTTACCTTACCTGTGGTCTCTCGCAAGGTGGTTTGAGCACCAAGTTCGACTGCGACAGTATACCTTTCGACACTAAGTATTGCTTTTTCAACATCAATGACTCGAAAGTACATGACCGCATCTACTACTACGGGTACGTTATCTTTTGTAAGAGATCTTTCAGTCTTGAATGCGTAAGTCAAAAGTCGTAGTGAAACTTTCATTGCTATCTTATCTAGCAATGGCATGACCCAGATTATTCCTGGTCCTTTCACAGCTTTATACTTACCAAGTCTGAGGATTGCAACCCGTTCCCACTCCTTGAGTATTTTAATTCCACTAGCAATAAACATTAGAATGAAGAGTCCAAGGAAAATGACTACTCCAGCAACTAATGGATCTATACCGAATATTTGCAATTTCTGTTTCTCCTGTATACACTGCTATGTGTAGATACAGAACAGAATCCCTCCCGAGACTCTGCGCTATGGGTATATCTGCGTGAGCGTTTATGAATCTTAGTCTCTACACATGATAGATAAAATGAAGAAAAGGTGTCGGAGGAACGCCAGCAAGTTTCCTCCGACTAAGAACTTTTTTTGTTCCTTTTCATTTTTGTGAGATAGATTCTGTCTTTCCCTAGTTCAGCTCTCCTCAATCTCTTCTGAAGATAATTCAAGCGTCTCTCGATTCTCCCAAGGAGTTGTAGGAAGTTCAAAACCAGTTTGAACTATTGCTTCTCCTGCTGCTATTACCACGAGTCCAAGTAGACCTGTTGCTAATAGTCTCTCCACTGGATAGACAAATGTAATTGGAAGCCACCATGTAAGAAGTGTTGCTGCATCTGTCGCACCAAAATAGTAGAAGTAATAGATTGTTGCAGCATTCCCTACAATGTGATCTGTCATTAATGCTATGAAGCTAAATAGGAATACAGCTACAGGCATTAATTTTAGATTTCTCCCTTTTTCAAACGTAATGGACTCTTCTAGTTTATTGTAGATTTGTGGAATCAGTAAAATGATAATGATCACGAATGTTATCAGATGAAGCCAAATGAATACGAATCCTGAGATTCCGATTGGCCCTATAAGATAGGCAATAATTGAGATTAGATACACAACTACGAGTTCACGCACCCTACCTGTTCGTAAAGCACCCGCTGCAAAAGCTCCAGCAGTTGGAGCTAAGACAGGAACAATTGGTCCTAAAATTCCTCCAAGATTGAAGATACCGGTTCCTATCAGTGAGCCAACAAGCACTGCAATTGTCCCAAAGAATGGACCTAGAAAGAATCCAACAATTGCTGCTGACACCATCCCCCATGTTAGAAACCCTCCGCCCATTCCTAAGACTGAGAATGGGATGAAAGTTAGTACTAGATGAAATGCACCAAAGATACCAGTGAGTGCCCATGGGTATGCTATTGATTTCGTAAATCCAGACATCACGATTTCTCCTAATTCAGTGTACATTAGTAAACTACATAGGTATATTTGTACACTAAATCTTGCTGTAAAACCAATATTTGAAGGTGTTGGGAATAATGCAGAAGGAAAAAACTGAGTCTCTTTGGCCATATCTCCTCTTTTTACCTGATGATCCCGAACGTCGCGATGAATTCATTAGATCTGTTCTTGCTTCAAGACTAGCTCGGAGTGTTCTATCAAGTTTTGATGAAACCGGAAAAGTATTGCAAAGAGACTTGGTTGAAAAATTATCTCATTCCAACAAGAGCATTCTCGCATATCTCAAGACAATGAGCCAATTTGATCTTATCAAAACAGGAACTACTTTACACAAAGGAAAACGGGTGGTCTTTCATGAGCTTACAAAGAATGGATGGGGGCTTGCTCGCTTCTTTTTTGAGGGACTTCCCTCCGATGTCGAAGAATTGACATCCTATCTGTTAGAAGACTATCTAATCCGATTATCAACAATTTATCGTGAACAAGGACTTCCTGAGTCCAATCTCTTTCGAATATTCGCAAGGACCAGAGCTAAAGCTATTCTAGAAGGCTCGAAAGCTTACACTGCTCCTGACTTTCTTCTCTTTGGTGCATCTGCATTCTATACTGAAGTGGAGTGTGAAAAACTACCTCTTTCAGGCAGTCTTACAAGTTGTAAATACCCTGTTCGTAGGTCTGGAGGTCCTACTGTCGAACTTGCACAAGCACTTGCTAGGGGGGGATTTGAGACGACCCTTGTTTCTTCAGTGGGTAATGATATCGACGGGTGGGATATAATAACACGTATGATCCAAGCTGATGTAGATGTTCGCCACATAGTTGTCGATGCTGACAAACAGACCAATAACTCGATTATCATAAGTGAACCAAAAGGGTCTCGAACTCTTGTTGGAATTGGTCAAAACACATCCCTCTCTATATCGTCACCAAAACAAGTTCCTTGGGAAATACTTGAAAAAACTAAAGCAATCTATATTGGTGAAGTATTCCTAGAGATTGCTTCTTCGATTGCAGCAAATGCAAAAGCACAAGGAATCCCTATTCTCTATAGATGTTCTATTCCCTATTGGGAACTCGGTCTGAACAAGTTAAAACCAATGCTGTCACAAGTTGACAATCTATTAATCTCAAATCGAACTTGGGGTTATATCAAGAAATCAATCGCACCAAGACCAATTCAGAAGATACAGAATATAACACAGGCCAACATTATCCTTCGAGAAACAGCAAGTAAATATCGTATTATAGAAAATGGTGTGACAAACTATGTAGATTGTAATTCATCAGTAAAAGAAATAACCGAATGGTTTGTCGCTGGATTTCTTCAAAAAATGGCTGAAGGTTGGGAAATTCTGAAGGCTATGAAATTTGCAATCAGTTATGAACGGGATCACTTAGTTACTTGATGATGCGGCAATCCAGAAGAATAGGCCACCAAGAATCCAAACAAAGAGTCCTGCACCTAATACAATTCCAAGTGTCGCTCCGAGTCCAGATGATCCAAGATTCACATGCATATTGGTGAACTTCTTGAACCCTCCAATGTACTTTGTTTCGTATTCGCAATGGAATTCTTTGTCGGTGACTGCTCCACAAATTTCACAGACAAATCTATTCTGAAAGACTGCTCCAAGAAAGCTATCAAGATTACATCCAATAAATGCAGTCAATATAGAGAGCGGTACAAGGAATAGGACATACTCCCAGATTATAGTGGTTTCAGCTACTACTGAACCAGGCAGCCACCAAACTATTGTGCTTTTAGATGATACCAGGCCCGGAATCCATGTAGGTGCGAGTAGTGCAAAAATTATTGCAATGACTCCAATGAAGAGTCCAGCAACAATAGCAACTCCTTCTCCGAGCAATGATACTGCACCAATAGTACCACCTGGTACTTTACGTCGAAGATTAGTTATGAGTCTTGGTTTGCTCTTACTGAAAACTCCAATTTCACTTGCCAAAGTATCTGCACTAGTTGTTGCTACAGAGCCAACATATCCGCCAAATAGGAAGAATGGCCAACCTGCGGCTGCAAGATTTGGGAACATGGCGGCGATGTACATTGCTATTGAGAATATCATTGGAATAATGCCGCTTCCGAATACATTGACCCATGATCTCTTACCTTTCCCTTCTTGTGCGACATTCTTCTGCATCTTCGCTTTGTACTTGTACTTGGTCGCAACTCCTGCACTCATGAAGAAGAAGAGAACTATAACGAACGATGCTGGTCCTCCTGTGTACCAAATAGTAAATCCGACAACAAAGGCTGCAAATAGACCTGATATATCAACAAAATGAGCCTTGTAAGCTAATGCTCCGATAAGAGTCATTACCAATAATCCGGAAACAGCCGGATGAGTAAGCATCTCAAACATTCATCTCACATCCAAACATACTACATCGTCTTCAAACTTAGGTCATATCATTGTAAACTTCATCGAATGTTCTATGAGCATATATTATCGTTAGCTAATCGCCCGATTATCACATTTCGGCTCAATTTTTGCATTTATAGCTTTGCCTTAGATATATCAAATCTGAGGGTATTCTTAGCCAATATAAGAATTTTCATAGGAACTACGTCATACGTCGAATGGCATTCAAGTGAAGTTCGATTCGACATTGGCCGATTTATTCGTAGAGTTAAAAAAGAGAGTTATGAGTCCTTTATTTTTGATTTTAAGAATTTTAATTGTTTTATAGTCATATAATAGCTGCCACAAATATCTCAGTAAACTGTGAATTGTTTTCGATTGACCTCAATAGCACGCTTTGGAAGTTGATGATTATTCTGCGAGATTACTGCATCAACATAGAATCCTGTGACAACATCGATAGGTGGTGTCAACCAGTTAGTCCTCAGAATATTCACTTTTTCGGAGCTAATAGGAAGTTCAAATTCTTTTATGATATCTCTACGAGACATAACACGCAAATGCAATTTTAGATTCTCTAATCCCTCTCTAGCACTTTCGATATTGCTAACGAGAATTACTGGACTTAATCTTGCTACGAGTCCGGGAATTTCTTCATCAGATTCATTTAGAATTGTGAAATCGATTTTAAAGAATGGAGTCTCGATTGCTTTAACCTTGAATCTTTGACTAAAGCTAGCTGACTCGTTCTTGCAATATAGACTTGCTTTTAGATGAGCAGTACTCATTTCTGCAATCAGTGGGATTCGTAGAGGAATCGGAATCATCTTTTGCTTACCAAGTTCGAGGTCTATAGTCCTTGTAAGTATCGATGTAATTCCTCCTATTGATTCCAATTCGATTGAAAGTTCACACTCCCTATTTTTTTCCATGTTGCTACTGATTTGGGCGGTTACTTGTAGCAATTGATCTGGAACAACATAGTTTGGTAAACCGATGAAATTGATGGATGCAATGTCTGATGCTGGTCCTCCCACTAGGTCAATTTCCAATGTTCGTTTATCTATCTCCATACCTGCATAGCTCAGAGTTGCAGATAGTGTAATCGATTTTGGAATGGGTGATGATTTAGGTGCAGGGATTGTCAGAGGTCCAAAAGCAAGTGATAGATTCTTACTCTGTTTCACTTGCTGACGAAGTACAACAAACTCCTCTCCATTTGGAAAGATAAGGGACATTGTAAGAAAAGCAGGGTCTCCTTGTTCAGTATTTCTTCTGATGCGTAACCAACCTGAAATTTTGCCTCCAATATGTGCTCGTTTTGGTGCTCGTAAGGAATCAATATTCACTCGCGTTGAGAGGTATTCAATACTGAACCTATCAGATTCTGATGTAGTTACATTCTGCCCTCTCATTGATACTCGAGCTCGCAGAAGACCGACTCTATCAGATTGTTGTCCAGAATCAAATTGTGGCACTCGCCATTGGAAGTTTACTTCACTGTCATGAAATTCTTCGAATATGTAACTCTCAATCTCAATTATTTGACCTGAATCCGCTATGTACTCGATATGCAATTTTGCTGGAGATTCGATGACTTTATTCTTATCACTCACGATAATATTGCCTGAGATATAATCCCCTGGAGTATAGGTACTCTTCAAGTCAGAATCAATCAGTATTTGTGGTCCTGTTCTAACAAATCCAACATAGAATGGTTTGGAAGTTGATTCTGCAATTTCTATATCTTCCTCATTGAGAAGTTTCAATTGAAGCACACATCTTTCAACACCTTCTGCTGCATCTGGTGGTATCAGAAGTGTTGGAAATTGCGAACTATCTATCACAGTGCGGTCTCCACCTTCGACCTCAAAAGAACCAGTAAGTCCAGTGATGACTCTCTCCAAATTTGGAGCTAACAACCTGACCTCACAGGTTACTAATGATTTCATCGGATAGTTAGTTTCGATTTCGCTTGTAAAGAGAACTGGAGTTCTTCCATCTGCAAATTGGGTTGTTGTTCCTGGTTTGATGGATGCCTTCATCCAGTACATATTAATCGTACTTGCAATATTGACCTGACGACCAGCAAAACCAACTTCTGCGATTACGTTGTATGCTGAAGTGTCCTTTCTAGTTGAAAAAGTCACAGTAGAAACATGTATTTCGCCAGCTAGGATATTTGGAATGGCGAGTATATTCCCATCAACGACCTTTCTATCTGAATCTTCCACTGAATAAACAATGCTCATATTCTCCATAGTTCTACCAGTTGAATTACGCACAATAATTGAGAACTGAACATCTTGTCCCGCAAAGGGTCTGTCTGTATCTGTAATGATTTCAGGTTCTAGTCCCTTCCACCAGCATAGCCATGTTGGAAGATGGGGGGTTCCTTCAATCGGATCGTATAGCCAGTTTGTGCTACACTCTCTTGTAACCTCTGCAAGTTGCTTCAAGAGAACAACCATATTGAAATCGGACCTTGCATAGACATCAAGTTGGAAATCTGCACCAGTTGTTCTTGGTACTGAAAAATCACTTCCAAAGACCGATGCAAGTAGTGCCTGCATGAAGGGATTTTCAACGATGTTAAGCTCCTCTAATTCTTCTCTGATCATATAGAACATAGATATAACAGCATCACCCAGGAATCGATTTCGCCGTGATGAATTGATTTGACCGGTATCAGTAATCTGATGATTGTAGATATTGTTATACTCATCAGTTCCTTCGCTCGAACGAAATGGTCCCCAAAGGCCAGCTGAAACCGCTGAAGCCCTGTTTGCGGCAAGAGTCTGCGCTCCCACATCTGGGATTGATTCTCCTTTTTCAGTCATTTTTTGGGCTTTCAAAGCTAAGGCCTGAAGGATAAGTGCTAAACCCATTCTTCTCGGAATACTTAGTTGTGTATCAAATACTCTCAGCTCGATTGTTCCATAATCTGTATAGGGATACATATCGACCATACGTGCATAACTGCGATTCACATGTTTTGCAAATGCATCTTTATCTGCCGTGGTAATATGAGGGATCAATTCAAACTCATTTGTTGGTCCCATTTGTGTTGTATTCCTGAAGAGTCTGATTGAGCGCTTACATCTAGGTGCTCTGACTTTACCTTCTTCATCAATCGAAATCTCATCACTTGGAGCTTTGTTTACAAATGGTGAGTTGACAGATAGAGCAATCAAATGTGGTATAAAATTACGAATCATATTGTACACTGCAATCTTAGTCCTCTCATCTATTGAAGGACTCAAGATGTGATGATGTTCTCCAAAGGAAAGATTACGTAGATATTCTTGAGTAGGATTTAATCCAGTGGAAACGAGAATTGCTTGCGAATCTTTCGGGAGTGATTCATAGGATATTGCTATCAATGTTTGAACCCACCAAGCAAGTTCTTCCAAAGTAGTACAAGGTGGTGTAGCAATTTCTAGTATCCACGTAAGGCTAGTTACATTGGGATCGTGACCAAGAAGTGTATATTCTTTTGTAGCACCTGATGGATCCAAATATGTTGCCACAATCCGTGAACCGCGCTCCCCTTCCTCTGTTTGCGCACTATGACTGTACTTATCTTTGACAGATGCTACAGATGACGACCGTATCTTTTTATCAAGATGACTCTTGGCACTTGATACAATCTTATCGAAGACATCTAAGATATCTTCTCCTCGAATCCATGACCCATCTTTTCTAATTACTTGAAGCTCTACCTCGATGCCATGTGGAAATGGTAACTTCATTTCCGATGTATCCTCAGAAGAGCTCATTTCTATCACCTATAATTTCGTAAATGATTCAAGTATGTCAGCTACTCTTTCGTGATTCTCTGCACACTTTCGAGAAAGCGTGATTTCAAATATTGGCATATTTCCAATCTGGCGAGCAAATTCTGTCAATCTATAGGTGAGTGGTCCTCCTCCAAATTCGCCAGCATCATATAGTACTTTTAATCCAAGTTCTTCAAATCTGGATGAGAGTTTTGTTAGTGCATTAGATGGGTCATTATAGAATCTATTTCCAATGATAATTATATCCTCACTATTGATGATTGATGAGAAATTCGCCCATCTAAGATTGATGACATAATTGATTGTATTCTCTCCTGATTTTCCCCTTACAATCTTCAAAATGGAATCACAAGTACTCTTGGTTTCACTTCTATCTGTTCCTTTTATTATTGAAGGAAGTTTTCTACCCTTTCCTCTTGTATTCTCAATGGAGTTGGAAAGCGGGTCTCCTTTTATGCTTCCTGAAAGCACACAAACTATCCCATCTGATGTTCCAAGGATATATGATCCACTAGATGAGAAGTCCTCCGCTCTTAGAGAATGCTCTATAGGAGTTAAGAGATTATTTACATTTGAGAGCTTGCCAAGTAATTGCGAGAGAACTTGTTCTGCCTTCTCAAGTTCCCTGAGAAGACCATGCTGTTTATTCAAACCACTCATAGAAGGCAACAACTCTTTGTCATTTCCGAACAATTGAGAAACTGAGATGTAGCGTTATTATCTTTGCTAGTTTAGCAGAGTTAGTCCACTATTATGAATCCGCAATTAATGTAAGAAGTTCATTGATTTTTGAACGAAGTTCTTTCAATCGATACCAAGTCGATTCTCTTCCACTCTGTTCAACAAGTTTTTTGATGAGGATATTGTAATCCATTCCTTCCAAGTCCTGCAAAAGAACCATCGCATGCTCTGACTTGAAATGTGATGCATTGACGCGACCATCTTTGTACCGTTTAGTAAGTGGTTGAAGTGAACGTTCTGCTGCATCAATTTCAAATAATGCTCCTCGATAGTGCGTCTTTGGATCTTTTATCCCATATCCACCAAGGATTGGAGTCATGCCAACACCCATCGAACCTTTTCCAATTTCATCAAGTGCATCCATTGCTTTCTTGAAATACTCATCTCCATCAACTAGGCATTTCTTGATGGCACGCAAAATTCGAGGTCGGTCTGTGTCTTCGGTCATTCTATATCACTAAATTACTTGAAAGCAAAAAAAGGAAGCGAACACGGGTGTCAAGGGGAACACCCGTGATGTTCGTCTAGAGCTGCACTTCTGGTAGCTCGCCAGCAAAGTGACAGGCTACGAAATGTCCTTCGCCCATATCTCGGTCTTCTGGGATTTCCCTCACACAGATCTCCTGCGCATATGGACATCTTGGATGGAATCGGCAACCGCTGGGAACATTGATTGGACTCGGTGGCTCACCCTTTAGCGACTCAATTCGTCTCTTGACAGTTGGGTCTCCTGAAGGTACAGCTGAAATCAATGCACGAGTGTACGGATGCATTGGTGTAAATGCTACATCGTGAGCGGGTCCAATCTCCACGACTTTTCCGAGATACATGATGCCAATTCTATCAGCAATATATGTAGCAACAGCTAAGTCGTGTGTGATGAATAGATATGTCAGTCCGAGTTCCTCTCGCAAGTTCAGAAGTAGATTTAGAATCTCTGCACGAATTGATACATCCAACATAGACACAGGCTCATCTGCAACCATGAACTCAGGGTGCAGAATAAGGGCTCTTGCTACAGAGATTCTCTGTCTCTGCCCACCTGAAAGCTCATGGGGGAACCTATCAATATAATCGCTTGCTGGTGTAAGAGCAACACTTTCCAGTGCTTCGAGAACTCGTTGTCTTCTTTGACTTGGCGTGAGTGGTATTTTGTGAACTAACAGTGGCTCTTGTACAATACTAAAGATACTCTGTTTTGGATTAAGTGACTCATAGGGGTCTTGGAATGTAATCTGCATTCTCTTCCTGAGCTCTTTAATCTCATTTCGGTCAAGTGTAGCTAGGTTTTGTCCAGCGTATCTGACCTCGCCATCCGTTGGAATTTCTAAGTGCAGAATGCAACGACCTGTTGTTGTCTTTCCACAACCAGATTCGCCTGCAAGTACCAGAACCTCGCCTTTCTTGATGTCGAAGGAAACACCGTCAACGGCTTTGACAAAGAGTTCTTGTCTGTACAGCATTGATGAAAGGAATCCTGTGTTGACAGCAAACCACTTCCTCATATTCCTAATCTCAATCAGAGTTTCACCGTCTTTAATATCATCGGAACCTTGTAGAATTCTTGATTCGTCAATTGTCATTATCAATCACCCCAAATCTATCTCAATTTCTCCTCTAAGTTGTTCAGCAAAGTGACATGACACAAACCTACCTGGTTCAATCTCATTAGGCAATGGGTCTTCCTTCGAACATATGTCCTGTGCGTAAGGGCATCTGGGATGGAATCGGCAACCTGGTGGAGGTGAAATCAGGTCTGGTGGTGATCCTGGGATTGAAGTTAGTGTCTTCTTGTCTGCTTTAACCATGCTTGGAATTGCACCGACCAAGCCAGTAGCGTATGGGTGTACTGGGTCCTTGAAGACTGACACGACATCTGCCAACTCTGCAATTTTCCCGGCATACATGATAGCTGTCTTGTCACAGGTCTCAGCGATAACACTCAAGTCGTGTGTGATGAGAATGAGTGAAAGGCCAAGATCTTTCTGGAGCTTTTGCATAAGCTTGAGAATCTGTGCTTGGATTGTAACATCTAGAGCTGTAGTAGGCTCATCAGCTATCACAAGGTCTGGATTACATGCAAGTGCCATAGCAATCATCGCTCGTTGCCTCATACCACCAGAGAATTCATGTGGATAGTTATGAATTCGACCTGGATCGAGACCAACCATCTCAAAAAGCTTGGCGCATCTGTCAAGTGCCTCTTCTTCAGTCACGTTTTCGTGCATGAGAATGGCTTCAGCAATCTGTTCTCCTATCTCAAAGACGGGGTTCAATGCGTTCATAGCACCTTGGAAGACGATAGCAACGTTCTTCCATCGGATGTCCCTCATCTCCTTTGCTGTCTTACGAATTAAGTCGTCTCCCTTGAAATACACATTTCCACCAACAATATTTGCAGCAGGTGGAAGTAGCTGCATAATTGAATATGCAAGGCTTGACTTTCCACATCCTGACTCACCTGCTAGTCCGATTGACTCACCAGGTTCTAATGTCAGGGAAACGTTGTCGACTGCCTTCACAAGACCCTTCTGCGTTTGATAATACATGCGCAGGTTTTTGATGTCTAGCAGGGGCATGTTTGTACACTCCATAGAGCCAAAAGCGGCCCATCAAGTCCCGTAGATGCAGGACCCGTTATTGGACTACGGTCCACTTTGATTATCTTAAATATGTTCCTTTCAAAGACATTCTTACCTCGACACACTAGGTAGCTTGCACTCATACTCTGCTTTGGGCAAGAATTAGTATGTTTTTTGATTGGCTTGATTAGAAAAAGTAAAAGGCAATATGCTTTCACTTATGATGGTGTGATATTATGCCAAGTAGAACGGTTAGATCATTTCCTCGAACAAAGAATAAACCACAAAAACGATATTTACTAGTGCCAATTCTCTTAATGATTATTGGATATATCATGACATTTATTCCAATTCTCATGTTCTGGGGATCAATCATATCATTGACCGGGGCACTGGTTGTTTTTCTTGTTGGAACCGTCTACGCAGATTTATGGGCAGCTCATCGGCGAACTCAACAGATGATAAAAGAGCGTGATGAGCGATTTGCAGAACAGGAAGTTCCTGACATAGACGAACCTGTTATCGAGGACCCATTCGAAGAGACATATGATGAAGAGTGAAATGTCAGAAATCTGGCAAAATGTCCACCCGAACTATTTACGCTACCTGAACCAATTCCTTTTTTAGGGGAAATTTGGGGCTCGTCCATATCCAAGTGAAACAAGAGGATAGTCCAATCTGATACGAACATGAGCCCCTCATATTCGCGAATTTGGTTCTGTCCTATTAATACGGAGGATGACATTTGTCCGGGTCCAAAAAAAATTGGAAAGACAGTAATTGGTACGTCAGCATCACCGGTTTCTGGGGTGAATATCGTAAGCACAGAATAGGCCTGATTGGTTTATTCATTATGGCTATCTTTTTCGGTATGGCAATATTTGCTCCAGCCTTGGCAACACACAATCCTACACCTCAGTTCAAGGTAGCTCCTACCTACCTTGCTCCTTCATGGCTCTCTGTGTTTGATCCAAACGGTGTTCAATCTGGCGAATATCTTCGTGATCCCTATCTTGAAAATGCACCAAGTGCTATGCACGCAAATGGTACAAGTGGTGAATTTAGTTATTTTCACCAAGGGATAGATGAAAATCATACGGAAAGTTATGTGAACTTAACATGGACACATACTCCTGGTACTGAATTAGACTATATCGGGCGTGATCCTGAAATGACAATGCCTGATTATGGTGATTTTGTCTATTTCGACCAGATAGTTGCTTGGCCTTGGAACAATAAACCAAGTGATGTCAACATGTCCGTGACATATGCAACAGAGCTTACCGGTGATTTTGCAAATGAATCACTTGCAGGAAACCTCATGTTCAGAGTTTATGTTTGGATTATCGATTCCAGTGGTCACTGGACAAGACTTTACGAATCACGTGAGGCAACTTACACAGATCAGCCTCAAGAGAAGCGTGTAAGCTTGAACTACTTTAGTATCGAAGAGATCTTTATGGGAATGGTTTCATTGAATGGAACCCAACAAGAGGATCCCTTAGATGAAATCACTGTTCGTGTTGGTCTTGCTCCTCGATATGTCTTCAGTTCAGGTGACCCTTCACCCTTAGATACATTCAGTGGAACTGTTGAATTCAAGTTCACATCATTAAAGATGGTTGCATATGGTGAATACTTCGGTCTTCTAGGTACAACCAACTGGGGTGCAGATGCATGGTCCCAACTAGTTTACGGAAGTAGAATTTCAATCTACATCGGAATACTTGCTACTGCACTATCAACTGCAGTAGGCGTTATCGTTGGAATGGTTGCAGGTTACTTTGGTGGAAAGGTCGATGAAGTACTCATGAGAGTCGTAGACTTTCTCCTCGTTATTCCCGGACTACCGCTTATGATGGTGCTAGCGGCGTTCTTAGGAGCGTCGATTCAAAACATCATTATAGTAATTGCGATATTAGGTTGGACAGGAACGTCGCGGCTGATTCGGTCTCAGGTCTTGGCTGAAAAGAACAAGGCTTATGTCGAGTCAGCAAGAGCCATCGGAGCTTCTGATACCTACATTATGTTCCGCCACATCTTGCCTAATGTCACACCAATTCTCTTTGCAAACATTACCTTGGGTGTTGTTGGAGCAATCCTCTCAGAAGCAGGTCTTTCATTTCTTGGTCTAACAGACCCTGAAGATCCTAGCTGGGGAAGAATGCTTGCAGACGCAAGGAGCGGTGGTGCATTCAGCACTGGAGCTTGGTGGGTAGTACTCTTCCCAGGTCTAATGATCACTCTACTTTCACTTGCGTTCACATTTGTGGGCCATACTTTGGACCAAGTGTTGAACCCGCGATTGAGAGAGAGATAAGAACTGGAACCCGGAAAGGAAGCTATCATGCTTCCTTCTCCCTCCTTTCTTTTTATTCTCTTTTTTTTGTTGTCAGAAACACTATTTTTATTAAGTGTAGTTTTTCGCGTTGGCTCAGATTTACAAGTACTTAGCAATACTATGTACTTGTATCATTACTAATAGGAGATAGTCTGGAAATGGGACTTAGAGAATATGTCATTAGACGAAGCATCTACATGACGCTCTTGATTATCGCTGTAGTATGTTTCAACTTTTTCCTGTTCAGACTACCGACTTTCATGTTTGGAGCCAGTCCAGTCAGCCTGATGCTTAGTGATGAACTTCGCCGTAATCTGACTCAAGACCTGCTCGAGCAAATGTATGCTAATTTCGGACTAGTTCCTGATCCAGACATCTTTGATTGGATCTACATGTTCTGGCGATATCTTGTCAGTATGTTCACAGGTAACTTTGGTGTTTCATTCTTAACCCAGCGTCCAGTAATTGGTGAAATTGTGGACCGCTTACCTAATACATTACTATTGATGGGTACTTCTGCAATGGTATCAATTCTCCTAGGCATATGGACTGGAGTAAAAGTCGCAGCAGAACCTGGCTCACGAAAGGATGTAGGAGCTGTCACTGTGGCTCTCTTCATATATGCACTCCCGGTGTTCTGGCTGGGAATGATGCTTCTGCTTGTCTTTGGTTTTATGGTCCCAGAGTGGACAGAACTGAATTGGGGCATTCGGATAGGGTTTCCACAATTTGGAACTATTAGTTATGAAGTCTGGGAGATAGCTAGGGATAATCCTTGGGGTGCTCTGATGGTGCTTGCAGATGTAATCCGTCACCTGATTCTACCAATGATCACACTTGGCGTGGGTGGATATGGTGGATATTTCCTCTACATGCGAAACAACTTGATTGACGTCATGACCGAGGACTATATTCTCACAGCACGAGCAAAAGGACTTGATGATAGTCAGGTACTTTACAAACATGGAATGAAGAATGCTATGCTTCCAATGGTTACAATTATCGCGATGACCTTTGGATTTCTGATTGATGGAGCTACACTTACCGAGACAGTGTTCACGTGGCGAGGGATGGGTCGTTTTATATTTGAGAGTCTTTTACGAATGGACTATCCAGTTATTCAAGCAATGTTTCTTATTATTGCAATAACTGCTGTTTTAGCAAACTTTGCAGCAGATTTGCTATATGGCATTTTAGATCCACGAATCAAATATGGATAAACAGTGCATTAATTTCCACCCATCGCCTTGAGCGCTATGCTTATTAGGCTGATATTCGTGCTTTGAACTAAAGTACTTAGTGTCACTAGGTACTGAATACAAATTGGAGATAGTCTGGAAATGGGACTTCGAGAATATATCATTCGCCGAAGCATCTACATGGTACTTCTTGTAGTCGCTGTAGTATGTTTCAACTTCTTCCTGTTCAGACTACCGACTTTCTTGTTCGGGGCTAGCCCAGTTAGCCTGATGCTCAGCGACGAACTTCGTCGTAATCTGACTCAAGATTTGCTTGAACAGATGTACGCAAACTTTGGTCTCGTACCAGATCCAGACATCTTTGATTGGATCTACATGTTCTGGCGATATATAGTCAGTATGTTCACAGGTAACTTTGGTGTTTCATTCTTAACCCAGCGTCCGGTAATTGGTGAAATTGTAGATCGTCTACCCAACACATTACTGTTAATGGGTACTTCTTCAATGGTATCAATTCTTCTAGGTATATGGACAGGAGTAAAAGTTGCAGCAGATCCTGGCTCACGAAAGGATGTCAGTGCTGTCACTGTGGCTCTCTTCATATATGCACTCCCGGTGTTCTGGTTGGGAATGATGCTTCTGCTTGTCTTCGGCTTTATGCTCCCTGAATGGACCGACATGTTGTGGGGTGTTCGAATAGGCTTTCCACAATTCGGAACTATAAGTTACGAAGTCTGGGAAGTAGCAAGAACAAATCCATTTGGAGCATTGATGGTTGCTGGTGATGTGATTCATCACCTTATTCTACCAATGATCACACTTGGTGTGGGTGGATATGGTGGATATTTCCTCTACATGCGAAACAACTTGATTGACGTCATGACCGAGGACTATATTCTCACAGCACGAGCAAAGGGTCTAGATGAGAACCAAGTACTCTACAAGCATGGTCTGAAGAACGCAATGTTGCCAATGGTTACGATCATTGCTATGAATTTTGGATTCCTAATCAACGGAGCAACACTTACAGAAACAGTGTTCACGTGGCGAGGGTTGGGACGGTTTATTTTCGATACGTTATTGCGAATGGACTACCCAGTTATCCAAACCATTTTCATGATCATCGCCATTACAGCGATATTAGCGAACTTCGTAGCAGACTTACTTTACGGAGTACTCGATCCCCGAATTAAGTACGGGTAGTCAAATATTTGAGATGGGCTTCTTTTTTCATAGCCCACTCATCTATTTTTGTTTTAATAATCTATGAATAAATTAAATGATACTTTGTACAATGTCAGAAACACCTTCAAAGTATCTTGTGGCGGGTTTTTCCATGCTGTTGCGTAATTAACAACGCAATCGATAAGCTACAATGTAGAACTGGATGCTGGTTTCTAAATCCCCTTAATAATGGTCAGTACTCTTTACTTATCCGATATTCGACGCGGAATAGTAAGGAGATAGAGAAAAATTATGCTTACTGATCGAAATAAACGACTGGTAGCAATCACTTTAGCCGCTGCTTTTCTTTTCATGGCGGTATCACCTGGACTGTCAGTTGCAGTTGACGTACCAAGTGATCTAAACGTGGGTCCATTTGTGGATACTATCGTCTATAAGGTGATTAATAACCAGGATCAGAGGATTCTTGCTCTCCAAGCTGGCGAGATTGAAATGGACAATAGTTTCTTTGATCCAGTTCACCTCGACACATTGGCAGCAGATCCCGATATAGACATCTTTAGCGCTCTGAGAAATGGATATGGTCACATCACAATCAACTGTCGTGATGCCCCACTTAATGAGAGCGTGCTAAGAAGAGCATTTGCGTTTGCATTTGATAAGACTGCAGTAACAGTTGATGTTATGGACGGGTTCTCACAGGAACATGACTCACTTGTTCCATTCCCGAACGGATGGTGTGTTGAGGACGACTTCACATACCACTACTACACTGACCAATCAACAATTGGTAATCAATTGCTGAATGATACAGGCGATTTTCCATTCGATGGTGCAGGTGAATACCGTACCTACAAGGGTGACCCCTTCGACATTGTAATCGAATATTCTTCAAATTCACCAGAAATTGCTGGTGGTACGGCTCAGATTGGTGTCGACGCACTCCGAAGACTAGGTATCAATGCTAGGACTCAAGCAGCAGACTTCAACGAATACATCTCAAGGCTGGATAGCCATGGAAACTATGATATGGTCTTCTATGCTACAAACTTCTACAGCAACGATGTAGACTGGCTAGCTTACGAGTTCTGGTCTGAATACGCTGATGAAGAGTACCAGAATCCAACAAACTTCAGGAACTCAACCTACGATGATTGGAGAACTCAACTACTCTATGGTACAACCTATGAGGAAGTCTATGAGGCAGCAGCAGCAATGCAAGAAATCCTCCAATACAACGTTCCAAGACTTGTTGTATATGAGAACACTTACATGCAGGGCTACAGAAATGACCAATTCACTGGTCATGTTGAAGACCTTGGTAGATACATTACAGGTCCATGGACCATGAGAAAGATCCACAAATTAGATGGATCATTCGGCGGTACTGTTCCTATTGCGATTGGTGAAGAACCAGACAGCTTCAACATCTATGTAACTAATTCAGCTTACTCTCAAGCAATACTTGATCAGCTATGGCCATCTCTCTATGGCTTTGGCCCAGATCTTAACCCCTGGCCTGACATTGCTGAGAGCATGTTGACTGAGACACACTCTGACAACGCAGCAGTTCCAGAGGGTCATACCAGATTCACCATTGATATCATCCAGAACGCAACCTGGAGTGATGGTGTACCACTGACTGCAGAAGATGTAGCATTCAGCTATACCTATGCTTTCGAAGGTATTAACTACGGTAATCCAGCTGGTACTGACATTGGTGACTTGGTTGCAGCATATGCACCAACTACTTACAGAGCAGTCATTGAGTTCAGCACAGAATCATACTGGCACTTCAGCAACTTCGCATATGATACCATTATTCCATACCACATCTTCAACGATGAGACTGGAATTGGTTATCAAGGCTGGAACACCTGGAACCCAGTATTCGATCCAGAAGAGCCCAATGTGAACTGTGGTCCTTACATCTTCTCAGATTATGAGGCTGGTGAGTTCTACGAGATTACATGGAACCCACTGTTCCACTACGCTCCTGAGCGACCTCCAACATCAACAACTGAAACAACCGACACAGGCCCAACATTCGATGCTACTCTAGCAATCATTGCTGGTGCTGTTGGCGCAGCAGTTGTCATTCTTGTAGGTGGCTTTGTACTGCTTCGACAGAAGTAATCAAGGAAATATTCTCTCTATATTGGGGGACATTAGTCCCCCCTTCCTTTTTTACTAGTATCTTCAAGGATTTACTTCGATGTTCTATTTTTTTATTCGATTGTCATCTAATTATAAAAGATAGGTGTTTGACGATACACAATAGGATAATGATACACAATCCTTTTATTGCCCTCCCACAGTCAAACTGTATCCGAAATCGACTCGGAACGGAAAGGAGATAGAGAGAATATGCTTACTGATCGTAATAAACGACTGGTAGCTGTTACCTTGGCCGCTGCTTTTCTTTTTATGGCGGTATCACCTGGTCTGTCAATTGCAGTTGACGTACCTAGTGATTTAAACGTGGGTCCATATGTGGACACACTTGTATACAAAGTAATTGCAAACCAGGATCAGAGGATTCTTGCTCTCCAAGCTGGCGAGATTGAAATGGACAATAGTTTCTTTGATCCAGTTCACCTCGACACATTGGCAGCAGATCCCGATATAGACATCTTTAGCGCTTTAAGAAATGGATATGGTCACATCACAATCAACTGTCGTGACGCTCCATTGAACGAAAGTGTGCTAAGAAGAGCATTTGCCTTCGCATTTGATAAAACCGCAGTAACTGTAGATATTATGGACGGGTTCTCACAGGAACATGACTCACTTGTTCCATTCCCGAACGGATGGTGTGTTGAGGATGACTTCACATACCACTACTACACTGACCAATCAACAATTGGTAATCAATTGCTGAATGATTCTGGGTTGTTCCCATTTGATGGTGCAGGTGAATACCGTACCTACAAGAATGCACCCTTTGACATCACAATTGAATATGCAGCTTCATCACCAGAAATTGCTGGTGGTACGGCTCAGATTGGTGTCGACGCACTTCGTCGTCTAGGTATCAATGCGCAAACCCAGGCAGCAGACTTCAACGAATACATCTCAAGGCTGGATAGCCATGGAGACTATGATATGGTCTTCTACGCTCTAAACTTCTACAGCAACGATGTAGATTGGCTAGCCTACGAGTACTGGTCCGAGTACGCAGATGTTGAGTACCAGAACCCAACAAACTTCAGGAACTCAACCTACGATGACTGGAGGGATCAACTCCTTTACGGAACCACATACGAAGAAGTCTATGAAGCCGCAGCAGCAATGCAAGAAATCCTCCAATACAACGTTCCAAGACTTGTTGTATATGAGAACACTTACATGCAGGGCTACAGAAATGACCAATTCACTGGTCATGTTGAAGACCTTGGTAGATACATCTCTGGTCCTTGGACCATGAGAAAGATCCAGAAACTCGATGGTACATTTGGTGGCACAGTCCCCATTGCAATCAGCGAGGAACCTGATAGCTTCAACATCTACGTTACAAACTCTGCATACTCCGCAGCTATTCTATCTGAACTCTGGCCTTCACTCTATAGCTTTGCTCCAGACCTTAATCCATGGCCTGACATTGCTGAGAGCATGATAACCGAGACACACTCTGACAACGCAGCAGTTCCAGAGGGTCACACCAGATTCACCGTTGATATCATCCAGAACGCAACCTGGAGCGACGGTACGCCTTTGACTGCAAACGATGTCGCATTTAGCTACACCTATGCATTCGAAAGCTCAGTTTATGGTAACCCAGCTGGTACTGACATTGGTGACTTGGTCGCAGCATATGCACCAACTCCATACAGAGCAGTCATCGAGTTCAGCACAGAATCATACTGGCACTTCAGCAACTTCGCCTACGATACCATTATTCCATACCACATCTTCAACGATGAGACTGGAATTGGTTATCAAGGCTGGAACACCTGGAACCCAGTATTCGATCCAGATGAGCCCAATGTGAACTGTGGTCCTTACATCTTCTCAGATTATGAGGCTGGTGAGTTCTACGAACTGACCTGGAACCCATTGTTCCACTACGCTCCTGAGCGACCTCCAACATCAACAACTGAAACAACCGACACAGGCCCAACATTCGATGCTACTCTAGCAATCGTTGCTGGTGCTGTAGGTGCAGCAGTTGTCATTCTTGTAGGTGGCTTTGTGCTGCTTAGACAGAAATAGTGTAACAAGTTTTAGGGGACCTATGTCCCCTTCCCTTTTCTTTTTTTTATTTTCACTCTTTCAATAAACCGTTATCTGGAAAGTATTTTGTTATATTGCGCGGAAGAGAGTCTCTTTAATAGTGAAATTATCTGAAACATTGAGGTTCAAAACAAATGAGGATTGACAGGACAAGATTGAGTCTCATTGTATTGGCAGCTTTACCCTTGGCAGTGGGTGCGCTCTTGGCTGGTTTGATATTAGATTCTGCATTAGTAGGTGATGTATTACTAAACAACAGTCGTGATTATTCAATAGTAGATATTCTGATACAAGCTGGAGTGTCAACAGGCCTTGGGACATTAGTTGTTTTATCATTATTCTATGTTATTGAAAAGCGTGGTCCTGGTACAAAGCGAACAATTGTTGCCTTAGTTGTATCACCAATTCTAACTGCATCATTCTTTATCCTTGGTCAATCTTTACTATTGATTCTCTTTAAGGGTACAACTCCTTCGTTGGTACCTAGTATCCTTTCCCTTGCAACATTAGGCGTGTTGCTAATGTCTTTCATCTTTATCTTGATGGATTCAGTTCCACCGTTGATGAAGAATCTATTCGTGATCTTCTATGGGAGCATATTTGGTACATTTCTTGGTATTATCTTCATTACAGCAAGTATGTTTATACTTGTCATTTCAGTTGTGCTTGAAGACTATTACCTAACGAAACGTGCTCCTGCAGCAAAAGATGCTTTGATGATTGATGCTCCCGGAGAGGATCCTTTTGACTATGCACGCATTCAATCCAAAGGTGCAACAGTTGGAGTAGGCGATTACATCGCCTTTTCACTCATCTCTGCTCATTCTTTGATTTTCTTTCCATTTCATGTATGGTTGATGTCAATGCTCTTAGCAATTCTAGGAATTATCATTAATGCAACAATTATTGCTAAGGAGAATGAGATTCTTCCAGGAATTCCACTTCCTGCGATACTTGCATTATTCCCATGGGCTGTCCATTTGATTGCAATGGGTCTCTTAGGTGCATAGCTGCGTAAAGCGCAACCCAAATATAACATCAGAAAGAAAATTGAAGTGTGATAATGGATGATAGCAAGCGAACGTTCACAAAACATCATTGTGGTAATAACCATCATAACTGCTATAATTAGTGCTGGAATGTTGACCGCCAATTCTTCATACTACGGTGGAACATATTCTCTTGCTGGAAGAATGGATGTTTCCCTTGTTGATATTGAAATCCGTTATCTCGATTATACTAATGAATCTGTAAATCCCAAAATCACTCTATTCTTCAATCTCAAAGCTAACTCTGAATTAGAGGGTAATGTTAGAATTACCTTTATGGGCGCATCTGTGTATCTAAATGATGATATTTTATCTTACACTAGTTTTGCATATACCCCACCCCTAGCAGCTCAGTATGTCCATCCTGGATTCAATCAAACGTATGGGCTGTTCAATTTTGCAATATCTAATGATAGAGAAGCAGTCCTTCAAGCAAATAGTACAGATACTTGGAATTGGGAAGTAGAATTTAGATACTCTTTCATTGTCTTTGATGAGAGAGGTACAATTACTTGGAGATATCTTTACTTTAACTCGACAAGTACAACCGTAATTTAATGCTTCTGAAGTTTCTGTTTGAGATCTGTAATCTTTTCAACACTGACTGGATTTGCACCAAGTAGATCAGCATACTCAACTGAAACCATATCTAGAAATTGAGTGAAACATAACATCTCTTCCAATTTGGTTTCTCCTCCAATCGCTAGATTAATCACATCCAATCCCATTTCTTTATAGATTTCGTGGGTAGCATCAAATCTACGTGAAAGTACTTCTGATTCGAATGCGCTACGCAAGAAAATTGGTACAATCTTGCAAGAATGTGTAAAAGCAAAACTCTCTATCTCATTATGATTTGCTTCTGGTAATTCTGAATGAAATGCAAGAGCTTTCGAATTCTCATTAATCTGGCATTTGGCTCTATATGCAACAGGAATCAAATGTCGAGCTCCAATAAATAGGGGGATCTGACCCATGAAAACTGAGGCTAAAGATCGAGGTGAATTTACATTCTTATCCCATACTAAACTTTTCCGTGCGATAGTCTTAGAAAGGGACTCAAAGTCTGATATTGGAAGACCAACTAGAATCTGTACCACTGGAAGAGCCTGGGATAACATGAGTGGTAGTGCAGCTCTTGGCTGAATCCCAGCTGGAAGGGTAATCTGTAGATGTTTACTCTGTTTTGCCAATGTTCCTCCTGATGTCAATATAATTGCTCTTGCACCAAGTGTATTAGCTCTTGATATTGAAGTAATTGTTTCCTCAGTATTTCCGGAATAACTGACTGCAATTACAACCCAATCACCCGTGATAAAAGCAGGCAATATGTAATCTCTGACTATTACAATTTGTTTCCCTGCATGTTCACTTAGCAATGCTTTAACATAACTGCCGACAATGGAGCTTCCTCCCATTCCAAGAAAACAAATTCCTTCGACACCTTCATCAATGTAGTTTTCTAGTTCTTTAATAATTAGATTGCTGAGCTTAAGAGATGTGAGTAATTCAGGAAAATGATTCACCAAATTTCTCATATCATTACGGTCAATTGAAGAAGGCAGTGTCATTTTAGTCATATATTCAATCTATCTTCTCCTTAAAGATAATTCCGTACTTAGTTTGATTAATGATCAAAATAAGAAAACTAAAGTAACAGAAAGTTAGACCAGTGTCAGTCATTAAACAATGAGGTATCTCTATGGGTGTAATGAAGACTGCTGCAGTTAAAGGAATTATTCCTGCAGGGAGCAAAGTCAGTGAACTCCGCGATAATCTGATGCGTCTCATGACAGAGATGTCAAATGTTCTCGATGAGCGTTTTGGAGAAGCTGGACTTCAAGCAATCTCTGAAATATTTAAACATCTGGGAGAAGAAGATGCTCAGAACATGAAGACAAGACTCGGCTTTGGTGATACTTTGAAAGATGCTCACGATGCCTGGATGGTTGTCGGTCATATAATGGGTTCAAAAATGAAAGCTGAGTGGATCTCTGATAAACGAGTTGAATTTCACCATCTTTATTGTCCTCAATATGATGCATTCAAGAAACGAGGGAAATTGTATTGCAATGCTGTCTGTCTTCCATATGTTAGTGCAGTTGGAAAGATAGGTACTGGTGTTGAAACAGATGTTGTCAAACCTGCTGATGATAAAGGTCCTTGTATCAAGGGATTGTCAATACCATAATAGACCAGAGTGAGAATATTGGAAACAGAACACCTCAAATTCTCTGTTAAAGATATTGAGATGAAAGGAGTCTTAGAGAGACCTCTTCCTCAAACGAAATCTATGGTATTGGTACTACATCCACATCCTATCTATGGTGGAGAAATGTCAAATCCCGTTGTCACGACTCTCGCTACGACCTTTCAGCAGTTTGGTCTTGCTACTTTCAGATTTAATTTCCGTGGTGTATATTCCCCATCACAATTTACTGGTGTTTCAGGTGCCCTTGAAGATACAATTTCAGCAATATCAATGCTCGAGGAGCAAGGAATTGAGCTGATAGGAATTGCAGGATACTCCTTCGGTGGATCAGTTGCATTACGATTTTGCTCCGTCAAAGATGTCAGCTTCATGATTTCTGTAAGTTCATCACTTGCACTTTATCAAGAGGGGAATTACACTCTCTCAAACTTATCAAAAATAACTTGTCCTGTACTCATGGTTCATGGCACATCTGACTTGACAGTACCATACGAAAATATGACCCAGATTTCCTCTTATATTTCGGGATCGATTACACAAGTTCCTTTAGAAAATGAGGGTCATTTTTATCATCGTTCACTCAGTCTATTGCGTGATGCTGTTAATGTCTTCCTCCGGAATCAAGGATTTTCTAGAAGTGTTTAAAGGTAGTTTTAAGTAGTAACCTCATATTCAGGAAAAAGTGACTGCTTATGCTCAAAGCCTTGGTATTTGACATGGATGGTACTATAACCGTGCTTGCTTTACCACTAGAGGCAATGAGAAATGACACTAAGGAATATTTCATCTCTAGAGGATTACCCCCAAAACTTCTAGAGCCTGCAGATGGCATATCAAGCTCTACAGCTAAGGCACGAGATTATTTTCTTTCAAATGGTATTTCTCATGAAGATTGGCAAGAAATGGAGCTGGATGTGGATATAATCCTCAACAATCTTGAAGGGTCCACTGCAGGTGATGCCGCTGAGTTACCTGGAGCACTTGAGGTTGTTAAAAAAGTTAGACAATTAGGACTCCGGACTGCAATTCTAACTAATAACGGCCGAAGTTCAGTGGATACGATAATGAAAAAGATTCCACTTTCTGACTATTTTGATATTATTCAAACTAGACATGAATCACCGAAACCCAAACCTCATCCTGATGGACTTTTGAAGATCTTATCAGAGTTAAAACTTACATCTGATGAAGTAGTCTATGTTGGTGATGCAATGATTGACAGTGTTGCTGCTTCACGAGCTGGGATCGAATTCTGGGGTGTTGCAACTGGCGAAACTCCACGTGAAATCTTGGAGGAATCCGGTGCTTCCCATGTATTTAGTGATCTTGATGAAATTCTTCAAGAGCTGTCCATTCGATTATCGAATTAGGTGTGCAAATGGCCATTTGTTAAGTATGCGTTTTTCCTACTGACGGGTTGTAAAAGTTCATTCTAGTAAGTTTCTTCGAGTATCATGATTTTTCAGAAGAGGTGTAACTATAACTCTCAATTTGGCTTGAAACCTGACCAAAATCAAGTCTTAGAAGGTCAAATAAACGTCTCATGACTAAATGAAGGTTATATACTAATTCTCTACTATGTTACCTGTGACAGGCAGTATCCCCAACGATGACATTGGTACACCATCGATAAACTCATCTGGTGACGATAGTGTATACAAGATGTCTGACAAACGTTTGGATCGATACGATGAGAGCACGCTAGAGGTAACGACAGACATGTCATCAATTGATGAAGGCACGTATTTGGTTCTTCGTTCGGCCTCGGGTGCATTCACTTGCCGCTACCCACCCGTACCGAAGAAATGGAATCCAGTCGATAGGCCGCATGTTGCTCTCCTTATTCCCGATGTATCTGGAATCTTCCCTGTCTTTCTCTCACAACCTGAAGAAAAAAGTGGTTATCTAGTCACTAAGGATTTGACACAACTCCCGACCAAATCCATCATCGAGATCCGTCATGGCAATTCTCATTTTGCATACTACAGGCGTGATAATGGATCATGGACAAAGGTAGCAGAGGCAAGTGATCCATTTGTTGTGGAAGTCTTCTCACATGGGTACGCTCCTATAGTGATGAATATGATACCTACTGTCTAATCTCTTTGCAAGAAGGCTTTTAGATCTCTGATATTCTATAGACTCCACCATATTCTGAGATTTGATTGTACGTAACATCTAGATTCCTCTCTGTTAGTAATTCCATAATCTCATCTGCAGCCCAGTAATATTCATCATCATCCCAAATTCCACCCAACGTCTTTCTAGCTGTGTCCAGATCATTTAGTGTACGAAACGATACATCTCCAATGACAATCGTACCTGATGGAGCAAGAAGGTCTTTCACCATCCTATGAATCGTATTTACCTTCTCTTCGATTTTTAGATGATGTAATGTATAGGCTGATACAATTTTATCGAAATTCACTCTGAGCTCCGATGGCCATTCAGATTTGATATTAACTTGGAGAAGTCGAATGTTTGATAATTTCTTAGCTGCCTCTTCTAACATTCTCGAGGAGAAATCAATCCCCCAAATATCACAGTCGTACTTGATGAATCTCTGAGCAAGATTTCCAGTCCCTATTCCTACATCCAATATTTTCTGATTCGAATCGGGTTTGGCTAATTCAACAATACGATCCAATACTCTGTCATATCCAAGAAAGGGAAAACTACGTTTCCCTATATCAATGTAATAATCATACTCTGATGCCCAACTGTCAAACATATCTGACGTTCTCTCCGGACTCAATCCATCTCACTCATCGTAGTTCATACATGATGGCGCTTTAGTGTGTTTGTAATTTGGTGAAATCTTAGAAGGAGGTGCGATAGCGCGACAATTTCAAAGAATGAGAGGCGTCAAAAAAGTTGCTTGCGTTTGAGGAGGAGAGGATGTGTGTTAGGATTTCAGGAGGGGAGACGCCTCTCAGACTTCACTCTTAATTTCTACAAATTTGTATATAAAAATTGTGATATATTCAACAGCGCATCATATTATTTGCGAATATCGCAATAATCTATTCAGATTATTTACGGAATTCACAATTTCCTTCGTTAGCTAGATTTCTTCTGGCCTTTCCTTAAGCATGGATAACTCTACACGGGCGATTTCTTTTCCAGTCACATCTTCTCTACCCACAGCTCGTAATCTAACCAATGCATGAGGATATGGGTCGAGAAATTCCTCCTCGACTTTGCTTTTGACTGAAGGATGGATTGCATCAAGCTTGTCATAGATAATTTGCTTCTCTTCATCAGTGGTGAAACGGGGATCCACAACGACAGCTACATGAAATGAGACTCCTGCGTCCCACAATCTTTGTGCCGCTACAAAGGGGAGATCAACGAATTTTCCTTGCATTCCTGTCTTTTCCTCGAATGCATGTGGAAGGCCTCCTCTAATTGAGAGTCTGACATGTCCTACTGTGTTCTTGTTGTTTGATGCAAATTGTGAAAGTCGCTCAGCAAGATCCCTTTCCTGGGAAAGAACAACTCCATTGGTCTCAATAACAAAGAGATCAAAATTCTCACGTTCTTGATGTACGAGTTCCAGAACACCAAGGAGGTGCGGTGGACATAAGGTTGGTTCTGCCCCACTGATTCTTGCTTTTCGGAGACCCTGGGTCTTCATAATATTCTTGAGTTTCTGATACACCTCTTGTGGTGAATAGAACTCTCCATACCTCTCTGGCCAATCTCTGCTCCAGTCAACCCAACAGAAAGTACATCGGTAATTACACCCGACTGAGTAAGCTGTGGCTATTCCTCCATATACTCCCACAGCATAGAACCTGGTATATTTCCGTAAAGGAACGTCATTCACAGACTTGCAAACTAGCATGCGAGTCTGTTCACTAAGAGTTACTGGATCTACTGGAAATGGTGGAATGAAGATGCCTTTCTCATCTTTTGTTGCATATCTGGCATAATTTCTATCATCATTCATTGTTGACTTACTCACGATCTGAAACGGTATAAGGTTGTGCTGAAAAACTGAGAAGATATTGCTATTTTTGTAGTAATACTCTCCGCAATCCAACATTTGCTTAAATATATTCAATGCTATTATTGTATAAGGGCCTGGGGGTCCTCTCTCTCAGAAGTAATGTTTCTCTCCTTCCTTCCATGTTCTCTACGGACCCCCTCTCTCTTCTCTCTTCTCTCTTCTTAACACTCATTGAATTGGGAAAGATAATACGTATGAGTTCTCTGAAGTATTTTCATTTCTCTTACATTGAATTGTGGCATCATATCTAGTGAGAAGTAGTTTTGCTGTAAAGAGATCAAGATTGAGCGCTATGGAGGTTAAGTCTTGATTTCCCTCCATAAAGTGACAGTATTCCTGAGGAATCTGATTTCCAAATCCAGTAATACTCAAGTTATGTCGCTCCTCACTGGAATTCAATATGATTCTGAACTTTATTATATCATTCTTGCAGTTTTTCGCATGAAATGAAAAGAAGCTTTGAAAGACCAAAGGGAGGAAACCATCTGCCTTCACTGAGATGTCATCAGGAATATTCATATCGACACTAAATTTGTCTTGATCAATTAGGTCGTTACTAGCTTTTACTGCTTTCTTCACTGTTGGTGCTATTCTTACAGGAAATAAAGGTTCATTCAATTGCTCCTTTATCCTTGTAAGTTGACTTACCTGAAGATTCACTATTCTGGCTTCTTGACTTAGATTTCTTGCAGCTTTTCTCGTGTTTCTATCTTCTTCACTATGTTGTTCTGCATGTTCTAAAATATCAAGATATGTGATCATTCCCTGTAAGAGATTACCCATCTTATGGGTCCACATTTTAAGATAGAATTCGCTTTCATGCATTGATTGATTGAGTTCTTTTGTTCTTTGACGTACCTGTTGTTCAAGGATGCGGTGGGGATGAATGATGGCTGTCATAAAGAGAGCAACCGCAATGATTAGGAATCCAGTAATAATGGAAGTTATCCATAAGAGCTCAGCAATTTGAAGGGGATTCCAGAGTACGATAATGAAAACTGTACCCATGGTCCAGAGAGCCAGAGCGAGCATTAATGATAGATTAGTTGATGTTTTATCTTTCCACCATACTTGGATCATTCTTGGAAGTGCAATTATTTGTGAAACCAGATAGCCCATTGATAATGCAGCTCCAATTGGAGTGAGTCCTTGGATTCCACCATCGAGATTTACCATTGTGAAAAGTGGTTCGGGACTTAGGAATAGGACTAAACTCATAATGGGCATAATGATTCCTCCCCATAGAATTAGTAAAAGGACACTTGGGCGACTGGGCTTCATTTCACCAGTAAAAGAACCAAGGATGATAGTGGGAATAACAATCATTACTAGAGCCATTGCCAGAGTCCTGTTACGATCTCGTTGAGAAAAGTAGGTTGACCAATCGACGGATGATGGATGCGAAAGAAGAAATAGAATTATCCAAAGAACAATGTTTGCACTCATCACCAGGAACATCAAATGCCGAACCTCATGGTTTTGTGAAAACGAAACAAAAGAGTAAGTCATTACTACTCCTGCAGTGACTGCAAGAATAATGGAGAGGATTATAAGATTGAAGCTGAAGTAAGTTCTGGTAAGGATCTCCCACGCATATCCAGAAAATCCGGCTACAAAAAATGCAATTGTGAAGACAACAAATAAACAGGTGATTACAATGCTCTCTTGCTTTGTATCATCTATGCTGCTCACAGTGGTTATCCGCCTCTATCATTTATTCGGACATTTCCTATTCTCATCACTCCCGATAAGTCTTCTCTTTCGAAAGCATGTAAAAACTTTGCATAATCACAAATTTAATAGATATCAGTAATGCTTATATGCTATTAACACATATTATAAATTAGATAGGGGGTCCAAACGCGACCATCATGAATCTGTCACTCCCTCCCCTCTCTCTTCTCTCCTCACGGGGCCCCCTTCTCTCCTCTTTTTCTAATCCTCGAATTCCTTCTCAATCTCATCCAGTACATCATCTACCTTGATCCCAAACTTCTTACCACAATTCTGACACTCTACGACCTTCTCGTAGGTGTCTGTTGGGATACGATATGCGTATTGTGCCTTACAGTGTGGGCACTTTCGTTGGATCTTTTGACCAATCATATTACTAGCTGCGACAAGCTCGATATGACCACAAGACTTGCAGAGAATAGCTACTATTCTTTCATCCTCTATCATATCTGGTGATTCGGATTTCCAGATTAGCTCATTAATGTAAGGAAAATTATCAGTAGGTAATCTTCCACGATGAATATCTTCCCCACCACATCGAATACATCTAGTTATTGTCATCAGCAGCCTCATACGAAGATAATCTTGAATCCCATTTAGGTCTTTGGAGTCACTTTGAGTACAATCATTTTTCATCCAGAAGGTTTTAATGGAGATGAAAATTGTGCCATGCCAAGGCGAATAACCGTGTCAATGGCAAGGAAAGCAGTTGATAGCACATTTAGAAGAATATTGAATTACACAGCAGAGATTATCATTTCAATTATCTTGCTTGTTACTATATGCATCCCATTGGCATTCACAATTCCCATGTGGTTCCAGCATGTATTCTTCAATGTTCCACGTACTGAGCTTACAATCAATCCTGCTCTATGGTGGGGTCTTGATGGTACTCTTTGGATTACATTGTTTCTTGGCTTGGTGAGTATTAGCATCGGTTACATCTACATCATGAAGATGAATCCTGGTGGTATCAGTGATGATGTTGAGGAAGAGGACGTAGAAGAATTTGGTGACAAAGAAGATGAGGATTCTGTGTTTGAGGATATTGAAACCACAGAAGTAGTAAGTCCTACTGAAGAAGTAGAAGAGGATATTGCTGCTGAAGATATTCCCTTAGAGGATCAAGAAGCTGATGAAGAGGAAGAAGAATCCATTCTTGATGATATAGAGGATTCTCTAGAGGATGATGATGAAGAGGACTAATTTCCTCTACATACATTATCCAAAACAACTCTGTCTAATTCAGACCCACTTTGTTTGCAAGTCTATCTACTAGATTTGAGAATGCTCTTGATACTTTAGAGTCTGGTTCTTCGATTACGAATGGAGTTCCTTCATCACTTAGACTGATAACTCGGGGATCAAGTGGGAGAGTTCCTAGATGATCTATACCATATTCTTCAGATGCTTTCATAGCAGCACCTTCTCCAAAGATCTTGTAGGATTCGCCGCATTTTGGACAAACAAACTCAGACATATTTTCGACGATTCCTAGAACTGGAACTCCCATCCTTTCGACCAATTGAATTGCACGTCTAGCATCGAGAACTGCTACTTCTTGTGGGGTCGAAACGATAACTACACCATCAATATTTGGGATGAGTTGTAGGATACTAAGAATTTCATCTCCAGTACCTGGTGGTAAATCAACAACCATCACATCAAGGTCTCCCCAAGCTAAATCAGTTAGAAACTGGCTAATGGCTTTTGCGACCAACGGCCCTCTCCAAGCTACAGCATCGTCGCTTTTCTGAAGTAGGAAACCCATACTCATTACTTTCATACCTAGTGGCCCTGGTACTGGTTCTAGAGTTTCACCCTTCACTTCAGGATGTTGTCCTTCGAGACCTAGTAGCTTTGGCACATTTGGACCGTAGATATCAACATCAAGAATTCCGGTTGACTTACCTCTCTTTGCAAATGAGGTTGCAAGATTTGCAGCTACTGTGGTCTTTCCAACTCCACCTTTACCTGAAAGAACTACAATTTTGTGTTTGATTCCTTTCATGTTGTTAATTATTTCTGGAGGTACTGTTGGTTTTGACATAGTAATCAAATATTTCGCGATTGATAATTTCTAATAAAGGAATGGATATGACTCATGATTCATTATATCTTTCCTTGAAATTCTCGTAATATCTGCCGTGCAAGTTCTTTATTGGATGCTGCAACGAAATTCATCATTTCGTCATGCTGAAGAGATGATGTGAATCGTTTTTCCTGCGGGTCCATTACATAACCACCTGCTTCAAAGACCATATGAGTTCCGCATAAATGAATGATGGGTAGCATGTTTCTTAGATCTACCATTCCATCGAGAAAGCCAGCTGCAGTCCAACAGAGATCTAGAAGATTAGTTGCTGTTCGACGGATGTCATGTACTACTCCTATAGTTCTCACCGAACTCCTCACAAATTCAGAATCAAAGGTTTTCTTGGTATCATAGGAAATAATCGCATCTTTCAATTCAACAGGTTTTGAAACCTTCACTTTTTTTCCATTTCTTGTGACTCCTTCCCCTTTGACTGCAATATAGGTTTCATCTGTAAATACTGAATCGATTATACTAATTTCTGCATCATCGGAAGACATAACTTCCTTCCAAGGTACAATCGCAATTCCAATTGATACGAGTGGAATTCCACGTTTCATATTTGCTGATCCGTCAATAGGGTCAATAAGTGCGAGATATTCGGCTTTCTTTTCAGACTTGACATATCCCTTTTCCTCGGTTAAGATATCAAAAGCGATGTTAGAGTCAACAAGAACTTCAATTATCGCATCTTCTGCCTTGACATCTAATAGTAATGTTTTATCTCCATAAGGATTCACATCACCGGTATATTCAGATGCATACTCAAGATTTTCCAGAATACAGGTTTTTGCTGCAGATATTGCACCTTTGAGGGTTCTGAGAACTGTCATTCCGTATCACTATTTTTCTGACCTTTAACGTCTATATCACTTGTGCGGTTTCATGTTATTTTACCGTATCAATGTGGTTAGACAATACCTTAAATGGTTCAAAACTGACATAGTAGTATCAAGCACTACATATTTGGTGGTATGAATGGGCTTCCTTAGCGGCAAGAAGAAAGTCGATGCAGAACGCGGAATACTCGAAATGAAGGGTACGATGAATGCCCTAACACTCAGAGTCAGAAGACTAGAAACCAGAATGGTGGAGGAACAGAAATCTGCAAAGGAGGCCATGTCTAAAGGTAATAGGACACTAGCCAGGTCTCATCTCAGCATCGTTGTTGATTTAGAAAATAGAAAATCCAGATATCAGCAGCAATTCTTGACATTAGAAACTGCATTGCTAAACTTGGAAGAAGCAAAGACACAAGCAGATGTACTTCGGGCATTTACTATTGCCAATGATGCACTTACTGAAGCTCGTAGACTTCTAAGTCCCGAGGAGATTCAGATGCAACTAGACAAATTATCCGAATCCTTTGAGCACATATCAATTGCTGGAGAATTGCTATCAGAGGATCTTACGGGAGCAGATTCCAGTATTGAATCTGAGGAACGAATTGATAGACAGCTTGAGGCGATGGAAGCAGAAATACTCCTAGAGAAAGAAGGCGTACTTCCTCCTCTTGATGTCGAAGCAGGAACAGGAAAACCAGCAGAGGGAACTGCTGAGACTGCTGGAGAGAAACGTATAGATGACCTTTTAGCTGACCTTGAGAAAGAAGCAAAAGAGGAACGTAAACGAGAAGCTGAAGGTTAAGCTCTGATCCACTTTCTCTTCATTATAGGTGCGATGTATAATGGAAATTAGATTAGTAGTTTTTGATTTAGATGGTACGCTCACTCAACATAGTAGTGTTTGGTGGAGACTTCACGAACTCTTTGGGACAGAAGAGAAAGGTCGTATCTATTATGATCAATATTTTGCAGGTGAAATTAATTACGACCAATGGGCTGATTATGATGCAGCACTCTGGACCGGAAAATCAGTTTCGGAAGTCATGAAGGTTGTTACAGCAACAAAATTAGTTCCTGGAGTACATGAAACAATCACTACTCTTCATGAATCTGGTATTATGACCGCGATACTTTCTGGTGGCCTTGACATCATGGCGGAGAATATAGCGCAACGAGTTGGTATTGATTATGTCTTAACCAATAAACTCGGTCACAAGGATGGTGTTCTCACAGGTACCGTAGAAAATATTGTGGGATGGGGAGAGAAGGTAGACCATATTCAGAAAATCCTTGACCATTACAATGTAACTCTCGAACAGACTGCTTTCGTTGGAGATGGTAGAAATGATATCAGTGTTATGAAAGTGGTAGGTCTACCTATTGCTTTCAATCCGGAGGATCAGACAGTTGCTGATGCTGCTGATATTGTCGTTCGAGAGAATGACCTACGTGCAATTCTTCCTCATATCATATCGGAGTCCCAAAGATGAGGAGCACAAAGACGTAAGCCTGTAATAGTATAATCATAGCTCCTTCAAAGAAGTCCAATTTATGGTCATCTGTTATTGCTCGTTTCAAAAACCACAAGCTACCCGCAATAACTACTATCTGAAATAGGACGTAGCGATCCATAGGAATCGGAACGAACATTCCAATTCCGCCCATCACTAAGAGTACAATTTGCAATACTCCCCCAATGAGATTTCCAACAGCTAATCCAACTTTACCCTTGGCTGCAGCTATTAGTGCGATTCCGTGTTCCGGTAAAGCACCAGATGCCCCAAGAATCAGGGCTGCTATTGCAATATGGTTTCCAAAAAGACTCACTTGGTCATTGTAATTATGAAGCAGCATCTCAATTGAATTTGTTAGAATCTCACCAGCAAAGAATATGCCAATAAAACCACATAGTGCCAGCATGATAGCAGTTCTCTTTGAATGATTTGCTTTCGCAGGTGTAGATTTTTCGACTACGTCCCCCGTTGTCAAAGCTCCTGCATAGATAATATATGATAGGAAAAGAACTGATGAGGCGACCACTGGGAATCTTGGTATAGGTGCACCTGGGTCTCCAGTAACAGCAATCATGTCCATTAGACCAAGTGCAAACATACTTAGTAGTGCAACAATCGCCCATCGGATAAGTACAGAGTCTTTTTTGATAGCTTCTTCTGGTACATCCATATCTGGTTTCCCTCTTGTAGAGATGACGATTGTGAAACCAAGAAGTAACATATTGAACCCAGCAGCAATAAGAATTGATAGTACTGCGATGTCAAGGAGGTCTTGATTTCCAGTTGACCATCCATTGAATGCTGCAATACCACTAATCACAGCTTCTGGCATATTACTTGCTAGACTGGAAAACATACCTGCAACATATGCAGTATATCCAAGATGACCGGCTCCACTCTCCATGCCTTCAACGGCCCATTCAGATGGGCGAAATGCTAACCAGACTCCTACAACAATTCCTAGGATGATCACAAGAGTTGGGTCCATTCCTGAAAATCTCAGGTAGAAATAGATAACAATGAGTCCGAAGAAGAATGCGAGTTCTTTTTTTCCTGCAACCATTGAATCCTTGAAACTATGGTAGTGCTCAGAATTCTCTTCATTCTGATTCTTTGAATTCGATTCTCCCATCATTGTTCAATTCTAAAAAGTACTTCCTCTGACTATTAATAATGCTGGTTCTCACCTCGAGATCAGCTAATATTTGTATATTTAGCTCCATTTCCTGTATTTAGAAGTACAACATCCTCATCATAGTCAATTGCACCAGAATCAACAAGGTTGCGAAGTCCTGCAATTCCTACAGCACTCTCAGGGCAGATATCAAGTCCCTCAAGCTTGCCCACCATTCTGCGAATTGGTTCAATATCCTGCTCAGCAACTGCGACTGCTCCTCCCCCTGAGGATCTTATTGCATTTAGAATCAATCTCCCTGCAAATGGACTTGGAACTCGTAATCCTAATGCAAGTGTTTCACCATTTATCCAAGGCTCGAGATTTTCCGTTCCTTTCTCTATAGCTCTAACTACTGGTGCACATCCTCCACTTTGAGCTGCATACATTCTTGGTCGCTCATTGCCTATCAGTCCTAAGGCCTCAAGTTCTTCAAAAGCTTTCCAGATTCCAATGATTGCAGTTCCTCCTCCTGTCGGGCAAATGATTGCATCAGGCACACTCCAGCCCATCTGCTCAGAAATTTCGAAACCGATTGTTTTCTTACCTTCAACACGGTATGGCTCTTTGGTTGTTGAGAGATCCATCCAATCACCATTTCTCTTCTTCATTTCCTGCCCCGCATCTGATATGTTCCCCTTTACACGGACAATTTCAGCACCAAATAGGTCACACGATGCAAAGAATGGTTCTGGAGTATCGTCGGGCATGAAAATATGTGATCGGACTCCCGCTGCTGCACTATACGCACTTGTTGAAACAGCGGCATTTCCAGCAGAAGGTAGTCCGAAGCTTGTGGCTCCAAGTTCTAGATTCTTAGATACAGCCGCACAGAGTCCTCTATCTTTGAAACTTCCAGTTGGATTTTGAGCTTCATCCTTAATTCGGAGCATTCGAAGACCAAGATGTTTTCCCAATTGCCTCGATAGAAGTAAAGGAGTCCATCCTTCACCCAGACTAATAATGAATGACGGTGACTTGACTGGGAGCATCTGTGAGTATCTCCACATCGAGTTCATATCTGTTGGGAACTCGTCTGAGTCAATTTCCTCCATCACTCCAGCAGCATCATATGATGCAAATAATGGACTTCCGCATACGCAAATGGAAGTGATTGTATCAGCAGAGTGTTTCCTTCTACACTGTGGACAAAGAAGATGGGATATATGAGAAATCAATCAATTAACCTCTGACCTACTTACCCATAAATTCCGCCTACTTATAGATAAGCTTGTAGGATTGATTGAATGAACATGCTTATTTATCTCAATTCTACCCCTCTTTTTGCAATTATAGGATGAGATTCCTTTGGGCGAGCTGAAGCGTACAACAATGCCATTCACAGCACTTGTAGGTATTGAAAACCTTAAGCTAGCCCTGATTCTAAATGGCATAAATCCCCAGATTGGTGGAGTTCTCATTTCAGGACCTAAAGGAACTGGAAAGACTACTGTTGTACGAGCGTTAGCTGATTTACTACCTGATGTAGAGATTGTTGATGCGTGTAGATTTGGTTGCAATCCCAATGCTGTTGATTTTCTCTGTGATGAGTGCAGTAAAAAGATTGCAAACGGTCAGAAACTGGAATCAAAGACCAGGAAGATGCGAGTTGTCAATCTTCCCCTATCAACAACAGAAGACCGCCTAATTGGCTCTTTAGATATTGAGCAAGTCCTTCAAGAAGGTATACAAGCTTTGAGACCGGGTATTCTAGCGGAAGCCCATCAAAATGTCTTGTACGTAGATGAAGTTAATCTACTACCTGACCATCTTGTTGATGATCTTCTCGATGCTGCTGCCACGAAAATTAATTCAATTGAACGAGAAGGAATCTCAGTTACCCATCCATCTGATTTCGTTTTAATTGGCACGATGAATCCTGAGGAAGGCGAATTACGACCACAATTACTTGATAGATTTGCTTTGCATGTTTCTGTAGGGTCTCATCATACGATAGAGGACAGAATGGAACTAGTTCGAAGGAATCTTGAATTTGAAGACAATCCTGACCAGTTCAGACTGATTTGGAAAGAACAACAGGAGCAATTACAGAAAGATATAGTTCGAGCAAAAGAGATTCTGAATGAAGTTATCTTACCTGAAGAGAATCTGCGCGCAATCGCTATGGCTTGTGATGCATTAGAAGTGGATGGTGTTCGCCCGGATATTGTCATTAGTAAGACAGCAATTACACATGCTGCGCTAAAGGGACGTAAAGAAGTAAATCTCGAAGATATGAAACTAGCCTCTCAGCTTACTCTCAGTCATAGAACACGTCGTGGGGGTCTCTTGGAACCACCTTCATCGGATGATATTGATAGAGCTATCACTAGAGCTGTTGAGGTGTCTCAGAGAAAAGAGAAACGAAAATCTCCAACTGAGGTTCCTGAAGAATCTGCTGAAGCTGAAGAAAAAGGAAAAAGAATTAGCGGTGGTCGTTTTGGTCGCCAATCCTCATTTGCCCAGTATGGAAGACAAGAAGGCAAAAAAAAACGGCGGAAGGAGTAAGAAATCCACAGGGTGATCCAATCAAGGGAACAATCTGTGCAGTGATGATGGTTGTAGTCTTTGCCTATTTTGCATGGATTTACGCAAGTCCAATTAACTGGTTGTTTGGTTATTGGATTCTACAGTTTCCCCCTCCACATGTCATCATAATTGATACAATCATTTTCATTCCCCTGATTAGAAAACTAATTAAAAAATGGCTTGAAGTTATGACCCGCCGAACTAGTGGTCCTGCTGCAGGTATTGATACTGTTGAACCAGGTAGAGCAGAACCAGAAGATGGGGATGAGTGGGGACTAGCCACTCGCCCATATACCCCTGAAAAGCCTAGTTTAATCACCGGACCTAAGTCTGACCTCCGAGACAGTCCAGTTGGCTTAGATGATGGATTCTTTGTAAGAATGCCAGACATAGATACAGGTGAACAATTGTTCGATATTGAGAAATTACGTGAGCGTGCCTTAATACGTTCAAAGGTGACATCCGGTGGTTGGATTAAGAAACGCGTTAGTTCAAGAGCAATGGGCACCCTGAAAAGTTCTGATACTCTAAAACACGGTCGCCCAGTTCGCTTTAGAATTCCGGTTAGAGAGGTCGGAAATATCCACCTTCCCTCTACAATTATGGCTGCAATAGCTCGGATTGGTGGAAGGGTCAAACCTCCAATCCGAATTATACGAGACGACATTCGCGAAAGTGTGTTTACAGGTAAAACGCCTCTAACAATTATTCTTGTGGTTGATGTCAGCCTTTCTATGAAAGGGAGTATGAATGAAGTCCGTATGTTTTTAGAGCGTCTCGAACGTGAAACAAGAGGTTCCAAGGATAGGACTGGTATAATTGCCTTCAAAGATAGCGGTGCTGTTGAAATTCAAGCTCCTACAACCAACTGGAATAAGATTTACCGTGGTCTAGGAAGACTTAGAATTTCAGGATTGACTCCGCTAGCTGGTGCCCTTCGAAAGGCAATGGATACTATTCGACGAGAACGAATGCGAAATGATGATATAGAACCCCTTGTCATCATAATCTCCGACTTTTCTCCAAATATTCCTCTTGCACAATCAGCGGGACCTGGACATCAAGAATATACTCCAATTCAAGATTTGATACGTACATCACGAATGTTGCGAAAGGCTCATGTTCGTCTTGCAGCAGTAAATGTTGATCCTGACCAAGCACATTGGCCGAGGTTCTTGAAACGGCCATATCATGAAGCTCTCGAACTTGCGGCTATGTTACGTGCCAGAAGAGAGGGATTGGATGATCCAATAGAAGCAATTCTTGCAGTGGAAGAGTTCCGCAGGTCTTTTGGTGCTTATGTTGTTGCACGTACTGCAGGAGGTCGTGCCTACCTCTCTCGTACCTTAATGAAGGAAGATTCGATTTTGAGGACATTATTGAGTTCAGATCGATCAAAAGCGAAATTACGCGAAGAAGATTTACGTGAAGTAGAACAGTACCTTCCAAAATAGGTGGAAAAACTGCATTCTCGATTAGATTATTAACACAGGCTCGTTCTTTTTCCTGCGCATATAGCTGAGAGATGTCTCCTGTCATAGTGAGCGAGGAGAGCCCAGTACTGGGTTTCTATGAATTTGCTTTTCATGCATTAGGCACAAGCTGTGTGCGCACCTATCTGGAGGTTATTCGTTTGCTCCCTGGAAAAATACCACCTGAAATTCTTCAAAGCATTGTGTTCTCAAAGTTAGGTAAAAAGGACCCTGATGTCCTTCTAGGACCAGGACTCGGAGAGGATGCTGCAGTCATCAGGATTGGTGACCAGGTTGTTATTGCTTCAACTGATCCTATCACAGGCTCTATAGAAGATGTAGGTTGGCTGGCAGTCCACGCGAATGCCAATGATATTGCTACATTTGGTGTTTCTCCAAGATGGTTCTTAGTTACTGTCCTTCTTCCAAGTGATCATGCCAAAGAATCATTGGAGAAGGTTATGGAACAAATCAATACAGCTGCATATGAGCTTGGAATAGCAATTGCAGGAGGACACTCAGAAATTACAGAGAGTATAACTCATCCTATTGTTGTTGGATTCATGATGGGTACCGCTCCAGGTGGTGGATACGTAACTTCTAGTGGAGCAAAGCCGGATGATACTCTAATCCTGACAAAGACTGTTGGTATTGAAGGCACGTCTATTTTGGCTACGGAGGGAAGTTCGTATCTTGAAAAAATCTTGGAGAAGAACCTCATTAGAGAGGGTCAAAAACTTAGAAATTCAATAAGTGTAGTAAAAGAAGGCGTATCTGCATTCCAGACAGGATTCGTGCATGCAATGCATGATCCCACTGAAGGTGGTCTAGCCAATGGTATCCATGAGATGTGTGACGCTAGTGGTGTAGGTTGTGAAATCGATGGTGATCTCATTCCATTACACCAAGCAACAAGAAAAATCTGTGAATACCTTAGGATAAATCCACTAGAATTGATAAGTAGTGGATGTATGATGATTAGCTGTGATAGTAAGCATACGGATATGGTGATTCAAACCCTTACTCAAGATAATATTCCCTCAGTGGCAATTGGCACATTTCACAAGAATCCCACGCATCGAAAGATTAGAATCGATGGTAAAACCAAAGATCTTACTCGTCCCAAAACAGATGCGCTCTGGGGTGCGTTGAAAAAGGTCAATCCTTCATGAACTCTCTCAATGATTCAAGATCTGATTCCTTAATCCAATCAAGCGTAACTGGCGAGAGAGCAATATTATTGTTTACAAGCACTTCATAGGCATCAGTGTTTACAGGTGGGTCTCTCTCAATACCCAAATACCAGTAGTAAGGTCTTCCATTTGGATCTATTCTGCGTTCAACCTCATTATGCATACGTATCTTTGTTGGTTTTGTGATGACCAATTTACTCTTATCAGTAATCTGTACAGGGAAATTCAGATTTAGTAGGTCAATGTTTTTTGGCATCCCTTTCTTCAGAATCTTCATTGCCAATTCTTTCGTGAATTGGCAAATTATCTCACAATCGCTTGTGGACCCAGTGGAATCAAACCATTCTTCTGGAGTTGCTTCTCGTGAAACAGCTATTGATGGAATACCTCTAATGGCTGCTTCAAAAGCTGCTCCTACTGTTCCACTAGTCAACATACTCTGATATCCAACATTTGCACCTGTATTTGGACCTGAAATGAAGAGATCGACTCTCTCAAAGAATGATTCTCCAAGAATTACCGAGTCTGCTGGAAATCCATCATGAGTAACAAAACTATAACCATTCATTTCATGTTTCTCTGTTATTCTAATGGGTCTTTTGAGAGTCAGTGCTTTTCCAGTCGCACTTCGTTGACCATCAGGAACAATAACATAAAGTTCCACCTCTTTGCTTAATTTTTCAGCCAATCGTAATAGTCCGTCACTTCTTGGACCATCATCATTTGTAAGGCAGACTCTGTACATTCTGTAAATCTCCGTTTATTGTACTAGCTGTTTCATTTTAGATTGCTGATAAGATTGGTGATATGAAAAATAAGAGTGTGGAAGCTAGCGCTTCCACCCCGGCATCAGTTTACTATATAGAATTAAAGATCGTAAGCCTTGAGGGTCTTACGCTTATTATCCATGGTCCTTTTGGCTGCACTATCTAGAATCTTTTCGATTTTCTTGTCTAGTGCTTCATAGAAATCACCAGAGACCTGGACATTCTTTTTCTTAGCATAGTCTTGAATTGCTTTCTTAACAACATAAGGCATTTTTTAATTCACTCCTCCTAAGAGTGCTTTAAAGTGCGTTCTAATGCCTTATAAGCCTTTATAGAGAGGCTATTTCTGTAGCGCGAAATGGTTATTTTAACGCATTTCGTGAAAAATACAATCTAAGCCCGTTAGAATTGATTCTGATAAACTTAAGAGGGTTAATTAATTGCATCTACAATCCGTTTGGAGGCATTTCCGTCTCCATAGGGACATTTTCTTGGACGGTCTAATCCCTTTTTGATTGCTGTGGCTATTATTCCCGGAAATGTTCCAGGAGATACACCAACAACTTTTGCATGACCTGATTCAACGGATTCAGGTCGTTCAGTAGAAGTCCTAAGTACAAATACACTCTTATTGATTGAAGGCGCAGTTGCTTCTTCTTGGATTCCACCGGAATCTGTCATGATATACCTACTCTTCTTCATGAGTATAATGAAATCAAGATATCCCGGAGGCTCGATGATGTGGATCTGACTATTTTCATTAATCACTTTCATCAGATCAAATTCATTCAATCTAGCAACCGTTCTTGGATGCGCTGCGAATAATATTTCTGCATCCAAAGACGATATTCCAGTAAGTAGTCCTTCCAATGTATGTTTACTATCTACATTCTCTGCCCTATGCAAAGTCAGTAAGACATAATCCTTCAACCCCAATTCATCCACAATTGTCCTTCGATTTTGTATTTTAGGAAGTCTACTCTCTAAGGCATCAATCACAGTATTTCCTGTGACGATTATTTTTCCCCATACTTTTTCTCCCTTCAGAATATCTGCTGATTTCTTTGTTGGTGCAAACAGATAGCTGGACACATGATCAGTTAGTCTTCGATTATGCTCCTCAGGCATACGGATATCATAACTTCGTAGTCCTGCCTCAACATGACCAACTGGAATACTAAGTTTAGCTGCTGCCAACGCAGCTGACAGTACTGCATTTGTGTCACCTTGAACCAAGACGATATCTGGTTTTTCTTGAACAAGAGATTTTTCTATTCCGATTAATGCTTTAGCTGTCTGTTCAGAGTGAGTTCCAGAACCAATATTGAGATTCATATCAGGTTCTCTAAGGTCCATATCATTGAAGAATTGACTACTGAGCCTCTCCGAGTAATGCTGACCAGTATGCAGCAAAAAGAGTTCGATACCCCTTCTTTCACATTCATGAACTATTGGTGCCATCTTGATTATTTCTGGTCTTGTGCCAACTACGAAGAAAGGTTTCAACTAAATCACTTAATTCATGACTTTTCTCTAAGACACATAAGGATGACGGGTGCATAAAGAATGTACAATTACGATGATGATAAAATCCGCACAACACCTAAAAGAGTCGAGAACAAGAAATCATGAGTCTATTATCCTGAGGTGAGATTGTTCGATGAGATATGCGTACGGAATTCTAATTGGTGCTGTTCTCCCAGGTGCAATTTTTCTGGTTACTGCTGCAATTAGGATAACTGGTATTGACGCACCCTCTAACGCTTTAGTTCAGCTTTGGGAAATCTATACAATATGGTTTATGGTTAGCGTTGCAATTGCCTTAGTTCCTCCATTTATGATATTCTTGACTCAAAAGAGTATCTTTCGTGAATTCTTAATCTACGAAGCTGGTGGGTTTGGATTCTTTTCTCCACTTTGGATATTTTTTAGTACAGAAATATCTGGAGATCCCTGGTACAGTATTCTCACTAATGGTATAAGTGATGGTCTAATTGGTTTTGGCCCAAGTAACGAGCTTGTTGGAATTGATATTAGCAATATCTTCCTCATCCCCTTCTTGTTTATTTCTTTCATTCTGGGACTTATCTTCCTAAGACCCTCTTTCATTGCAAAATATGGACATACTGGAGAATTACCTGAATTTGAGAAATTGAAGGAAGATAAAGAAATCAAAGATGAGAGTCCACTAGATAAAGAGATGCCCGATGTTAAATCTCCTGCACCAACAGCTGATTCTGTTGCAATGTTGAGAGAAGTGTTAATTGAAAATGGAACTACTGATCCTGTTATCAATCTCATTCTTAATTCAGGAATCGGATCCATTAATGATCTTGTAGCAACAAGTGCTGAGCAATTAGCTAACCTGACTGGAATGGGCAAACGGGAAGCTGAATCTCTTCTGATGGCAGTTCAGAAGAAAGTCTGGTTTGGTGACATTTGATTTATCCATTTAGCACTACAGTGATATTATGGCATCTAGAGCAATGGTAACGAGGTCATCAAGAGGTGGTTTTCCTACTATTTTGGCCTCTTTGTCTACATTCTCACCAATGACAACACATGCGGCTCCAACTTTGACTCCTCGAAGATGTCCAATAACGAATAATGCGGCTGCTTCCATTTCTGTAGCTAATACATTTGAATCTCTCATCGCAGCCCATTTTCTTTTCATTCCTTCAGGATCTGCAACATATTTCGGATGTTCACTGTAGAATGCATCTTTACTGTGACCAATTCCAACATGATATCTTGAACCTCGACTTTTAGCGGCTTTTGCAAGGGCGAGAACAACATCAGGATTCGCTACTGCAGGAAATTCGATGGGAACATATTGTCTTGAGGTTCCTTCATCCCTTACAGAACCACTGAAAATAACCACATCACCAGCTACAACATCATGGCTTATCGCCCCTGATGTTCCAACTCTGATGAATGTCGTGCAACCTATCTTAACAAGTTCTTCGAGGGCAATTGCCGCTGAGGGACACCCAATTCCTGTGGAACAGACAGCAACTTGAGTTCCTTTCCATGTTCCTTTGAAACTCCAGTATTCTCTCTTTTTTGCTATCTCTACAGGATTATCAAAGAATTGTTCAGCTATCTTTTTTGAACGATCCGGATCTCCAGGCAATAATACAAGTTTTGGAATTTCACCTGGTGCAATTCCAATATGATATTCTTTGTCAGATTCCATCAGGTAACACAAGCGCGTAAGGTATCTGTGGAAGAGAAAAGGGTTTCGAAATATTCAGGAAATTAAAGATGCCATTAAATCTGGTCAACTAGTGTATCTACAATATCATAGGTTAGATTTGGATTCTCCTTGAGGAATATATCGGTATTCACACTGTTAGAGGTAACAATCATTCCCTTGCATTTCTCGATTAACCGTTCAAGCAGTTCTTCGCCTCTTTCAACTAGAGGAACAACATGTGCTACTGCAAGAGCTACTTCATTTGCACCTTGCTCAAGTAGTCTATCACGGGCTTTCAAGAGTGTATTTCCACTTCTAGTGAGGTCATCAATTACAATAACATTCTTACCGGCTACATCTAAATCTCCATGAAGCTGAACTCTGTAGGAATTAGTGCGGCTCTTACCAAATCCATCAATCTTGTATCGTTCCTGCGCCCCTTCGTCAGGCGCTATTATAAGACAATCCTCGAATTTGAATTCATCCCGAGCGAATTCCACCAAGTCTGGAATGACATCAATGATCTTGTAGATTCCCTTGTCTTTTAGATTTCTTACCCATTCTAGGCTATCCGGTGCATGAGGACTAAGGACATAGATTTTGTTGCAAGCTTTGGCAATGGTTTCAATAGCCCATCTTCCTGATGATGCTTCACCTGTTTCAAATGATTTGTCTTGGAGACCATATGGTTGAAACGCTAAGACAACTTCTACTTGTTTAGGTGGTTCCACAGGAGTGCAGTTGTATTGTTTGTGACCACATTTCTCAACCTTTAGTGGTCGCGAGAGCATATCAAGAAGCAATAGTAATTCAACAACTCTGTCTGAAGTACTCCATTTCTCTGATTCCGCAGGTCCAGAACCTGTGCAGCTCTGGACAACGACTACTCGTCTCCTCGATAACTGAGCAATTTTTTCAATCTTGACGTAGACATCACCATTGGGGAAAAATCGTTTATTATCGTAATTTAAAGACGAAGTATAAACCCTGTAGCCAAGTTCTTCAAACCGATATTGAAGGTGTTCAGCGCCACTAGCTAAGATGACATCATAATCTTTCATGATATGCACCGACAATTCTGGCCCAATTTAACACCCTAAAGAGCTTTGTCCCTAAGGTAAATATTTTGGTTGCCTGAAAATTATAAGGTAACGCATAACCTAAAATGAAGGTCTTGCATAGAATCTGTGCCACCAGGCTGTGCTATTATTGAGTCATACCGCTAGAGAGCTTTTACACAAGCTAGCAGAGGATGCAGGTCTCACATATCCAACCGTTGCTCGACGGGTTAATCGTATGATGAAGAAGGGATATGGTCTGATTGAATCTGTTCATGAAATAGCGAAAGAAAATGACTTGAAACCAAGCAAATACAAAATAGATCCTGAAAAGATAGTCAAAGAAACAGAGAAGATATTGGGGGAAGACTATACCCAAACACTCATGATTTCGGCAGTTCTTGGTCAAATGGTTGAATCTCGAAGTAAAGATCGATTTCCTCCTCCAGCATTCTTTGCATTTACTGAAATATTGTCGAAAATACCTGATGCGCCTCGTGATACGAAATCTGAAACGTCATTGGAGATTGAAGAACGGACTACTCGAATTATTGAACTTATGACAACACTTGTTTCAGTGTTGTGCGACTGGTCCGAACATGGTATAGCAGGAGTAGCTCGTAACTGCCCTGAATCTCTTCGCGACATAGCTCGCATCGTGTTCAGGAAAACCAAATTATTACAAGGTGGGCTTTGGACTTGCATTTCTTGTGGCAATATCGTCGAAGCACGAGAGACCCGAGCTTTGATGTGTAAAGAATGCGATGCTAATTTAATTGACAGTCATAGTTTAGAGGATAGGTATGAATCTCTAGGAGGAAAAGATCGAGATAGTTATGGTCGCGGTTCCTAGCAATATTCTAGCTAATACATGGCAGCAATTTAATTTGCTGAACACATTACCTAGGTTTCCTTCTTGGTTCTTTAAAACTGGGTTTCTCGCTTCTCTCACGTTTAAGTCCTACAGGAAAACCCTTTCCAGTTCGATCAACATATGAGAAATCTCTTGCACGAACCCCTCCCATCCCCACAGCGGAGTCTTCAGTTGGTCGTGTAATTCTTGTTCTTCCACTAGCTCTCATACTACCACTATAAGTAAACGAAGCACAAATCAAAATAACAAATGCCATTATAATTAGTTCTATCGTATTATTCGCCTTCCTTAATTGTTTGATAAAATTTTAAATTTCTCACGAAATTCTGCCCTAGGTAACAATTCAGTTGGAGTGAAATAAACATTTGCAAAATTCTCATTTCGGTATAGAGTAGATCTATGACTCTATCAATATGAGAGCGTCATATCCAGACCCTTTTCGAGTAGCTCGGCAATATAATCTATTTCTGATTGATACACTGACACGTCGTCAATCTGTAAGACAAGTTCTTGGTCTTGACTCTCTTCTAGAAATAACACAACAGGATCAAGTCCTGCAACACTACCTGCACTTATCAGTGGAGCAGCTACTCCATCGTAGAAATCTGCTCTTCCTATCGGTACATCCATTCTCTTCAATAATCGGTCTCCTTTCTTTGAAAGTGCTTGACCGCAAGTTGGTCCCTCATGACTGACTACAGAAACTACGAATCGCGTAGGAACATTCCCTCTTAGATAAAAAAGCAAATCTGTCATCCAATCAAATTCCTTGATCATTACATCCCCAAAAATCAGCATTATTTCATCACTGACCATTGCATGAACCGGAACGACCGGAGCTTTTACATCAACTGGATATCTGTTCCAAGAAGAGAATGCTGGAGAATTGATGATGAGAACAGATTCAAACTGATTTCTTTCATACAGGTGTCTGCAGAGTGCTTGCCCTAAGGGATTCAATCCAAGTATTACTGTGTAGGTTTCCTCAATCTTCCTCTTCTTGTAAACCTCTAGAACTGGAGAGACCCACTCTTGTTCGAACATTAGCATTTTCTCCGTTATTTCCTATCTCTCTATCCTGTTAATGACTGTTCGTGTTACTAAATTAACGCCGTTTAGTAAATGAGTACCATCCGATGAAATTATATGCAAGTCATTATCCGAGCGGGACTTGTCTACCACTACTGGTGAGTGTGAGTATGGACAAATACATAGAGAGTGTTTACAACGGACTAGTCGAGAAAGACCCTGGTCAGAAGGTATTCCATCAAGCTGCACTAGAAGTTCTCGAATCTCTAGAACCTGCTATCAAGAAATATCCTAAATACGAGGAATTCTCAATTTTAGAGAGAATCACCGAGCCTGAAAGAATTATTCAGTTTCGTGTGCCTTGGAAGGATAAGGATGGTAAGATTCAAGTAAACAGAGGTTTCAGAATTCAGTTCAACTCAGCAATTGGACCTTACAAAGGTGGTCTACGACTTCATCCAACAGTCAATCAAGGTGTGCTGAAATTCTTAGGATTTGAGCAGATCTTCAAAAATAGCCTAACCACCCTCCCAATGGGTGGTGCGAAAGGTGGTTCTGATTTCGACCCCAAGGGTAAGACTGATGCAGAGGTTGAAAGCTTCTGCGAAAGTTTCATGTTCGAGCTCTATCGTCATGTTGGTCAATTTATTGATGTACCTGCAGGTGATATTGGAGTTGGTGGTCGTGAAATCGGCTATCTTTATGGTGCATACAGAAAGATAACTAATAACCATGGTACTTGCGTTTTAACTGGCAAGGGAGCTGGATGGGGCGGTAGTTTAATTCGTCCTGAAGCTACAGGTTTTGGTTGCGTATACTTTGTACAAGAGATGCTCAAGACAAAAGGCGAAGATATGAAGGGCAAGACAGTAGTAGTTTCTGGATCTGGTAATGTTGCTCAATATGCCACAGAGAAGTGTATCCAATTAGGTGCAAAAGTTATAGCACTTAGCGACTCAACTGGTTGGATTCATGATCCTGATGGTATCACCCAGGAGAAACTTGATTGGGTAATGGACTTGAAGAACAACCGTAGAGGCCGCATCAGCGAATACGCAGATCACTTCAATGTTGATTACACAAAGACTGCTGATGGTACACCATGGAGCCTCAAGTGTGATATTGCACTACCGAGTGCAACTCAAAATGAGGTTGATGCCAAGGAAGCAAAGATGCTTGTTGACAATGGTGTTCTTGCTGTAGGTGAAGGTGCGAACATGCCCACAGTTCCTGAGGGTGTGGCAATCTTCCAGGAAGCAGGTATTCTCTTTGCACCTGGGAAGGCTGCAAACGCAGGTGGTGTTTCAGTATCAGGGCTTGAGATGGCTCAGAATAGTCAACGCTTCTTCTGGACAAGAGAAGAAGTCGATGCTAAATTACATCAAATCATGAAGGCTATTCATGAGAGTGCCTACAAGACTTCAGAGAAATTCGGCATGAAAGGCAACTATGTTGTAGGTGCAAATATCGCTGGTTTCTTGAAAGTTGCAGATGCAATGATTGACCAAGGTCATCGCGCATAAATAGTTCTATTGCACAGGATCCAAAATGGATCCTGTTGCCTTCTATTTTATTTTTTAATTCAGTTATCCTCGAATTATCTCGAGAAGCTCTGCTAGTCGTCGTTTCACATCGGATTCGACAACACTAAGTTCTGCAAGTTGTCGAATATGTTCCACCCTCTTTTGGCGGTATTGTTCTTCTGAGATTTTTCCCTTTCTCCTATCAAGCTCAATCTTATCTGTTTCAGAATTGATTTCTCTCCTACGAGCATCAACTAAATCGAAACCCTGTTTCAGACTCATCCACTCGATCATAGCATGACTTCGTTCTTGTTCAATTCTTTCCCTACGTTCTCTCTCTATTTCCATCTGTTTGAGCTGCTTATTTGCTTCTCTAATCTCCTTTTGGATTTCATAGAGTCTACTTTCTACTTCTCTCTTGACTTGAATCATTTGAGTTGATTGTGCCCACTTTTCTCTGTATAGCTTGATATGTTGTTGATCTGTAATTTGTCCTGTTTCTAGTTTCCTATCCAGAGTATTGAGTTCAGCTTGAATATTGTCTAATTGTTGCTTTAACTCGTCATATGACTTCCTTAGTGAAACCCATTCCACACTATATTGAGAAAGAACCTCTTTTGGATCAACAAAGAAATCATCCTGCGGCGGGGAACCTTCATGGTGACTCATTATCACGTACTCCTTGCATTCAAAACGAGAATGGATTTGCATTGTTTTAAGCTATTCCATTTCATCTGTTTGATACTTCAGACAAAAAAACGAAATGTGAGCAAACCTATTTTCTTAAGAGGTACGTTGTTTATGTGAGATACGTGTATGTTCCATGAATATCAGTACAAATCTTGTTTCCTCTGATAATCTGAAACAGAAACCAAAAGATGTTCTAAAAATTCCCTTTGGAACAGAATTTACAGACCATATGTTTTCAATGAAATATAACAATGGTCACTGGCATGATGCGATCATTCATCCCTATGGAAACATCTCCCTAAGTCCAGCGGCATTATGTCTTCATTATGGCCAAGGAATTTTTGAAGGAATGAAGGCTTATCGTCGTGGCACACGTACACTACTCTTTCGACCAGAACGTAATTTCATTCGTTTCAATGAATCAGCTGTTCGAATGGTTATGCCTAAAATCGACATAGATTTCGCCCTTCATTCTCTAAAAGAATTGTTGCGAGTCGAACGAGAATGGATTCCAGAGGTAACAGGTAGTTCTCTCTACATTCGTCCGACAATGATTGCGACGCAAGCGAAACTGGGAGTTAAACCGTCAGATGAGTATCTCTATTATATAATTCTAAGTCCAGTTGGCCCATATTTCAAAGAAGGATTTAGTCCAGTGAAAATCTATCTTAGTACCGAACATGTACGAGCTGTTCGCGGGGGAGTTGGTGCTGCTAAGACAATGGGTAACTATGCTGCGAGCTTATTGGCTGGTACTGATGCTGCAAAAGTTGGGTATTCACAAGTTCTCTGGATGGATGCTCTTGAAAGAAAATATCTTGAAGAGGTTGGAACTATGAATATCTTTGTGAAATTTGATGATGAGCTCGTTACTCCGCCACTGACAGGATCAATACTTTCTGGAATCACTCGTGATTCTGTAATAACCCTTACACGAGACATGGGTCTTATTGTGAAAGAAAGGCCCATTTCAATAGATGAGGTTATTGAAGGAATAGCATCTGGAAAAGTGACTGAGATGTTTGGTTGCGGAACTGCAGCTATTATTGCACCAGTCGGATCATTATGGTACAAGAACAATAGCTATACGATATCAGATGGGAATACCGGAAAACTTACCCAACATCTTTTTGATGAGCTAACCGGTATCCAATCTGGTGAACGAAAAGATCCTTATGGATGGGTTATTGAAATTGAGTAGTTGATCACAGATCAAACTCCTCTTTCTCAGCATCTGAAATTGAGGGTTCTTCAGTTTCTAAGGTGTCCCATGCAGGTGGGGGATCCATCTTGGATTCAAAATCTCCCGAAGAAAGTGGAATAGGTTTTTCTTCCTCTTCTTTTTCCTCAAAGTCTTCAAGAGTACCTGGAAGTATAGCGTCATCTAATACTTTGTCTGATGCTTTGTCTAACGCATCTTCTTCCTCCTCTTCTTCCTCCTCCTCATCGTCTTCTTGCAATCTGAATGTCGCTACAAGTTTTCCTTCCTCGATTTTCTCAAGAAGCAGTCTGAACATACGCTCAACTACTACGCTTCTCCCTTTGGCTTCAAATTCGATATTTCCAATTTCGAACTCCACAGCAGCATAATCAGATTTCTTTTTCTTGTCTTTTGCGTCGGTAAATTCTTCCTCGTCTGCCATTGTAGATAACCTAGTCATTCCTATGAATCAAACCTTAATAAACCGTGTAGGCTAACAACTATACAGGGTTCAGGGAAAGGATTTTAGAGAAGTAATGCGTGAAATAATAGACCCACGAGGTGGTACATCTGCCATCACAATTGATAGTTGACTTCAATAAATGCACGGGATGTCGAATTTGTGAGCTTGCTTGTTCTGCAAAACATGAAGGGAAATTTCAACCAAGTCTAGCTCGACTAAAAATAGTCAAGTATGATGATTTGGGACTGGATATTCCTAATGTCTGTGGACCCTGTGAAACTGCTCCTTGTGTCGATATATGTCCAGTCTTTGCAATGAGACGCGACCCGATCACTAAGATGACATATCTCGAAGAAGACAAATGCATTCTCTGCAAATCATGTGTCGGAGCATGCGTGAATGGAGTCATCCTACTTGATACGGTTAAAATGAGGATTATCAAATGTGACCATTGTAGCGGTGACCCCGAGTGTGCAAAGGTCTGTCCTACCGGTGCAGTATCCTATAGTCCAGATTCTTCAGGTACTACGATTGACCGACATGGGAAGATTGCGAGTTATCTGAAAGAGATTGAACGAACTGATAGTGTTGAGGAAACTGGGGCTGAATGATTGTGGCTGGTGGTTATACAGGCAAGATTCTACGTGTCAATCTTTCTGATGAGAAATTCAAAGTTCAGAATCTACCGAAAGAATGGATTAAACCATACATTGGTGGAGATGGATTTGGTGCAAGACTCCTCTATGAGGAACTAGCTGCTGGAATTGATCCCTTAGGAGAAGAGAATAAACTAATCGTTGGTACAGGACCAATTACCGGTACGATGTGGCCAATGAGTGGAAGAACAGTACTCATCTCTAAAGCTCCCTTAACCGGTATCTGGGGAGAATCCCATGTAGGAGGGTTTCTTGGGGCTGAACTCAAATATGCAGGATATGACCTGCTAGTAGTTGAAGGAAAGTCAGAGAAACCAGTCTATATTGATATTCATGATTCCGACCTACATCTCCAAGATGCTTCAAAGAAATGGGGTCTCTCTACAAATGAAGTGACAAGTGCTATCAAGAAGGACAAGCATGATCCTGATGTTCAAGTTGCAGCTATTGGACCTGCAGGTGAGAATCGGGTTCGGTATGCTTCAGTAATGTTCAATCATGCCCGTGCAGCTGGAAGAACTGGGATGGGTGCTGTTCTTGGAAGTAAGAATGTAAAGGCAATTGCTGTGCGAGGCCATGATGCAGTAGAAGTTCATGATTTAGGGGGATTCATGGAGTTTGCCAATGCCGCACATATGCGGGTGAGAACAAATCCTATCGCACAAAGCATGAGTCGAGTTGGTACTTGGGGTCTCGTTGCAGTAAAACAGGAGATTGGAGAATTTCCCACCTTCAACCACCAGACTGGTGTGTTCGAAGGATGGGAGCACCTGAGTGCTGATTATATTCGACCAAGATTCACTATTGGAGATAGAGCCTGCTTTGGTTGCAGTCTTGGTTGTAAGAAAGTCAATTATGTTAGAGAAGGTCCCTTTGCGGGAACTCTGGAAGAAGGTCCGGAGTACGAAGGTCTTATGGCCTTTGGCAGTCTTATTGGAATAGACGACTATGCAACCACATTGAAAGGCAATCAAATCTGTAATCGATTGGGACTTGATATCATCTCAGCTGGATCTACAATCGCTTTTGCAATTGAGGCGTTTACCAAAGGAGCAATTGACGAGAAAGATACAGGTGGTTTAAAACTCGAATGGGGTAATCGTGAATTAGTAATCAACCTACTTGAGATGATTGGCAAACGAGAGGGATTTGGTGATATCCTTGCCGAAGGTAGTAAACGAGCTGCTGAAAAGCTTGGTCGCGGCACTGAGAAGTTTGCAATTCACGTGAAAGGAATGGAAGTATCTGGACAGGATGGGCGGACTCATCGAAGTATTGGATTAGGACATGCAACAGGTGCTAGAGGTGCAGACCACCTTAGAAGCTTGGTCGTTGTTGATCAACTGGGATATGAAGATGTAGCTGCTAAGCGTTGGGGTGCGGACAAACTTCCTGAAATCATTGATCCATATACTGAGAAATACAAAGCTAATGCAGTCTTTGAATCCGAGAATGCGTATAGTATCCGGGACACTCTGATTGTCTGCTGGTATACTGTATCATGGCCTCCAATCTTCTGGATGGAAGATTTCGCGAAAATATTGCCTTTAGCAACAGGTGAAAAGCACTTTGGTAAGGTTGAGAACCTTGTAGAGATTGCAGAACGTCAAGTCACCCTAAAGCGGTTGTTTAATGCACGTGAAGGAATCACAAAGAAAGATGATACATTGCCAGATAGATTCCTGAAAGATCCTATGCCTGACGGTCCTGGTAAAGGTCAGATTGTTGACCTTGAACCTATGTTACATGATTACTATACTCTTCGGGGATGGGATGTAGAAACTGGACTACCTACAGAAAAAACATTGAAGAGATTGTCACTAGAATGGACAAAAGATTCCTAACCTTGCATTTGTCTAGGTATTGAGATGTATAGAACATCCTCAAATCCAAGGACACCGTGGCCACTTGGATTTACAAGTTTCACATAGTCCTCGAAAACATCCTCAACTCTAACATTAGGAATTTTAGCTAGTGTATCCTTCTGTGTATAACGTAGATACACCGTGAAGGTTTGTCCCGTTGTCTTTAGATCTTGGAAAATGCTTCTCCAGTTTGGCACTCTAAGCGCTCCTCCATTCAATACATTCCTTTCCGTAGTGCATTTAATACTTGCTGAATGCGCTCTTCTTAGATATTTCCATCATTTGTTATTCTAGGCTTCAGTTTAAGCTTTCTGAACACGGTTTTAATTTTCCCCTCAAGATCTTCATTGGATGGTGAATGATATAGATGAGTCCAGCATTTATTCATACAATCTGATGCACCAAATCCTCTTGGTCCTTTTTGTATACCCTTTATGTTTTCAATAGATTTCGCAATCGTACACTCAATTGGTTGTGAACTCTCAGCCCAAATAGCGCATTGTATTTTTGAATCAGAATTAAGCAAATGGTCAATATGCCAATGTATTGTTTTCTGGGAACGAAAGTGTCTACGAAGGCGATTTTCCAGATTTGTTGAACCCTTTCCCATAGCTGAACCGATGTATATCCATGCACCTCTATCAAATTTCAATTCACCAAGTGATTTGAGATGAATTGAATGACTCGTATGTAGGTTGATAACTAGAACATATGCTCCTCTCATTCCTATCACTCCCATTGCTCTTGAGATTTTTTTGATAGGATATTCTTGATGTAATCCAAGCCTTGACCGGTGGTAAGGATTCCAGCTTCAAGTTCTCTCAGTACTCGAAAGATAGATGGTCCAATATTTTTCCACCCTTTTGCATGACTTCTAGTTACTAGATTGCATCCGAATTTTCTTCGAAAGAGTGCTTTTCCACTCTCTTGAGAGATAGTTTCTGTTCTATATTTAGTCAAAGCTAATGCTGCAGGTAAATGTATAGTCATAAGCCCATTATCTAATGTTATTGCCTGCCTTCCACTTGGTAACATCTCACCAGTTACAATGACTTGGTATCTCTCTCTTTTAGCGTATTCCCTCACATTACTCATTATTCGTGCATGACATTCACCACATGGATGAATTAGTCCTGCATTCACTCTCTCGATGATATCACAATTCTCATTACCAAAAGGGAGCTTGGTGATTGTGATACTTTGGTTGTTACACCACTCCTCTGCAAGTTTGATATCTCTTGGATTGTGGTATTGAACCCCATTGTCAATCATCACTGCATTTACTCTTATGCCTGACTCCTTTAGTAAAACTGCTGAGGCAGTACTATCGACTCCTCCGGAGAATGCTAACACGACTTCCTGTTCTGGGTGAAACGAAAAGTCTTGTTCAATTTTATGATTGGGATAATCGATCTCTTTTTTGACCAGACACTCAAGAATCTGCAATATTGATTCTTGAAAAGGTGATACCTCTCCAATTTCATTAATTCTACTCAGAGTTAATTCTAATCTATGTCTTCTGAGTAGTAATTCATCTGCTCCAAACACTGTTATTCTCTTACCAATCCGTTTTGCTAATTCTCCTATAATACGTCCACCTGGTCCCAATAGGAGGCTCTTCTCTGCTCGATCTGATACAATCAAATGCACGTTATCATCATGTTCATACATCCTCTCAATTCTAGGTGCGACCCCTCTGGTCAGATCGAGTTCGTTACGGATTTCATGAATTAAATCTTGAATCTCACTGGTTTTCATTAGGCATTCACTAACATAAGTGTCTGATAAGCGTCACTTATCGTCGATATTGTCATAAGTACTCGGATAACTGAAAGTATGTCGAAGATGGCCTCTACTGAAATAATACCTGGTGTTCATGCCATAAAGGGCAAGTTTGCAGGAGAATTTGGCTTTATTGCCAGCTATATCATAATTAGTGAAGGTGAGGCATTAGTTATCGATCCTGGAACAGCAGGAGACCCTGGTGATAGAATCGAGAAAGCATTGAAAGATTTAGGATTAAACCCTAAAAGCGACTTGATTGGGATAGTATGCACACATGGACACCCAGATCATGTTGGAGGGGCAGGACGACTTCGTAGAGCAACTGATTCTTCAGTGATGATTCATAGTGGCGATGCAGAATTGCTTCGTAATCCCTCTTCATTTCTAAATGATCGTCTTCTGATGGATAGAGCACAAAGAATGGCAATGAAATTCGATAAGGGTCCACTCCGTGTGAATTACCGCGGGTTCGAACCTGATGAACTCATTAATCATGGACAGGCCATCCAAGTGGGTGAATTATCTCTTCGAGTAATTCATACTGGTGGACATTCAGAAGGGCATTGTGTATTCTATGAACCGAGTATGAAGATGCTTCTTTCTGGTGATGAGATAAATAATTTCCCAAATGATCCTCGAAAATTCTATCTTGACCTTAGTGGTAGTGTTGTAGCTAAGATATCTGTAATAGATACTTTATCAAAATTAGAAATTGACTATCTCTTTCCTGCTCATGATGTTCCTTCACTATTTGGAGATGTGCGCTTGCAATTTGAAGGGGCACGAGATGGAATCATACATCTCCAAGATACAATCCTATCTCATCTGGAGGCAAGAGGAGAAGCTGACATTGGCCAGTTAGAGTTTGATATTCAACAATCCCGTAGCGTGCCAATTCCTACCACTCTTGATTCACTTCTTGCCACAACCATCCGAGTCACACTTAATGGATTATCTGAAGCGGGGTTAGTGAAAAACGTAGGGGACAATGTTTGGGTTATCGCCTGAGTTTTGGCTACAACCTAGCTAGATTCAAATGATATATTATTGCTCATGATACAGCCGGTGTACAATATTTCAATTTAGTATGATGGAGGTCACAAAATGAGCGGAACTAGTCGAAAAGATGTACTAACTCCCAGTACCGTTGAAGCAATTAGAATGGCATCTGCATCAGTCCTTGGATCCACCACAGGTCTTGGATATCCAGTAGGCAGTGCAATGGGAACGGGAAATATGCTTGAACAAAATTCACAAACGGTTTCTATGAATGTTGCACCGCTCATCTTCTCAATTCGTGACACACTGATGACAGCAGAAGATCTTGAATTATTAGCCATTGAATGGAATCTAGAACGGACACCTGGACCTGGCGTACTTCCTGAACAACTTGTTGTGGCAGGCGGCTCTGAGGGAGGCGTTGGCTCTCATGTTTGCGTATTAACCTGGGAACGAGGAGTTGTTGACCCATTCAAGATTGATAGTTATGTAAAAAATCTATCAAAGAAAATTGCCGACATTGAAAGTGCGGTTCTTAACAATGAAATGAACTATGAACTGGAAGGATTAGCAGTCTTGCAGAAATTTACTGATAGACTCAATTCTGTTCTCTTTGTTGATATGATTGATAGACGATTTCAGGGGTCTTGGGATTCATTCCAGATTAAAGCTGATTCAGTTGATGTTGATGTTGTAGCTAAGATGGATGTTTATGATGACTTCACAATATTACCTCCTACAATGAAGGTTGGACTAAGAAAGAGTCTTGATTTCAAATTACCTTCAGGTAAGGATAGTGTTGATCATTTTACAAACCGTGTTTTGACTCCCAGTGCAATACAAGTCTTGACTAGAGATGTACCTGAAACAGGTAGTGATATACTGACTGAACTGAATGTCTATGCTTATGCAATAGAAGAAGCAGATGTGGCAAAGGGCATTATTAATGTCATGACAGAACATCTCCAAATGGATGCAATCTCGTTATCGGAGATTGATTCATTCAAGGGAAAGATGACTGAATTTATGAAGTATCTTGATGAAACTGTTGATTCTCTTGATTATGTTATTGAGCATCACCTCAGCTCTGGTAAGAGCTTGACTATTAATGACCACAAAATTGCACTGTTAGAAGATATTGATGGGGCCCTTGATAGATTCTCAGGAATCAAGAAAACACTCGCGCTTGAACTCGTAGACCGTTTCATTCAATCTATAGAACGAGAGGTAATTGGCAATGAGGAAATACGTGCTTGGCAATTGAAAGGCACGCTCTCATATGCAGTAGCCTATGCTCGAAAGGTTGCAGATTACTTTGCAAATGAACTTGATCAATACCTCGTTGTTTCTTCTGCTCGTACTGCATTCTTCACAGCACTCCGAGACTTCCGGGAAGAGACCCTCACAGATGATATGGAATCTACTGATAGTATGCTCTTCGAGAAGTTCTATGCTGAGGTTCAATCGCAACTCAATGCTGCATTCTCAAAGAAATCCTATCAAGGCATAGAATATAGGGACTTCACGCAATTGATGGATGTCATCACGCGTGAAATAATTGAAACCTTCAAACGAATAGATGTATGGAATCTGATTAATTTCACTGATGTTGCGAATATTGCCCGTACAGAGATTCAGAAGAAATATTCAGTCCCACAGCCTGATGGACCACTTACAGATGATGGAACAACTATCATGAAAATACTGAATGATTTCGAGACCACTGTTTCTGAAGTAATTCCTAATGTTGCTGATACCATCTTGTCGAAACAGTTTATTCGAAAAATTATTGATAATGTAACCTCAAAGGAATCTTCTCTTTTTGAAGAACTCACTAATGCAGTTAATAGTGCTGGCGAGAAATCTGAAGAATGGCAAAAAGAAGCTCACTCTTGGATTGAAGGTTTCAAGGAGAGTATTGATAGTTCACAGTCTAATTCTCAAATACTTCTCGCTCTGATTCAGTTTGTTCACGAGCTTCTAGGTCAAGTCATATCAGCCAGTTCAATGGCTGATCGAGTGAAAATAGAAGCTGATGCAAGAGAGAGTGTTTACTTAGATGAAGTCAAGCTATGGGAAGCCAAGTGTCAAGAGATAGAAGAAGAAAATGAACGTGTTCGCCAACACAATAGAAACCGCGAAAATCTCATTGCTGAAGCTACAAGACAATTTGAAACTGACACAAATACCTATGAACGGGCACTTCGAGAATACCAAACAAAAATGGAGCAGAGGCAAGCAGCTATCGATTCTGCAGTTCCAGATGAGACTGGTTATGTTCCACAACCTCCTCCAGCTCCACTAGCACCGGAGAAACCTGTACCACTAAATGCAAGACTTGATCCAATCAAACGGGATTATCCATTGAAGGAAGAGAGTTCAAAGCCATTAAAACCTGAACCTGAGCCAACTCTCCGATATTATGTAGAACTTCGTGATCTCCTATATGACAAATTATCGACAATGAAAGAACGCGAAACAAATATGGAGGAGACATTTGCTCGGAGAATCCTTCGCTTACAGGCTGAAGGCATGCAGTCAGTTGATAATATCAATATCAACTTGAGTAATGATTTCTTGGAATATTTAATGGAGTCACGGATTCGTGGTCTTGGTAGGCTCCTACCCAGGATATCACGAGTATACCTTCGAGATCCAAAGAACTCCAACTTACTCTACTTGGCAACATACGAATATTATGCAGACAGTTTGTCTGTTTCTATTGGGAGTACAACTTTGAGGTGATATTATGGCAAGTTCTTGGGTATTAAAAACTAGACAGGGTAGTGAGGCTGGAAAAGAGATTCTCCTCAGAGAAGCATTGACCTCCCATATGAGAAGTACTCGCGACAGACAGCTCTTTGCTGAAATTCTTGCAGAGACGCAACCACTTGAGGATGTCTTCTCCTTCTTTGCAGCTTTCTATCTTCATAGCTACCAAGGAATTCGATTACTCAAAGCAGTAGGCTCTCCTGAACATACACCTGAAGGAGAGGATGGCCTTGGAGCAGAGGAGCGACGTCAATTAGAACTGGAGGTTCGTCAACTATTCGCAAACAAACAACGAGAAGAGATCGATACATCTCGAATATTGAGTGAACTGACAATCAAGTGTTGCCAGAACCTTGCAGGAACTAATGCTTCTGATTCTGATATCAAAGAAATGATAATTGGAATTGTAAAGGAGTACCTCCAGAAAATTCCTGATGACTACACTCCAAATAACGACATTGACCTGATACTCGAAATCACAGGTTGGGGTCCTCAGTGGCGAGATGAACTTTATACTAAAGCCTCGGGTCTCAAAGAGAGTGCTATGACTCTTAGGGAAGAACTTCTTCGTGAACATCCTTCAGAAGTACCAGAAACTACGGTTCTGAAGATGGGACTCGAACAAATTTATGGACAAGTGGAATATGCAAAAGGTCGTTTGGCTGGGAAACAGATACCTCTGAGATCATGGGATTCAATTACACAGGCAATTGCAGAACGATTTTGTAAACCTGCTCATGATTTGGATGCTTTGCAGAAGGCTCATACACTTCGACTTGGACTGCTAGAAGTCATAGAAGATGATTTTGATACACCAACAACAATCGATGACTACGAGCGAAGGCTTGGAGGATATGTCATTGGTCCGCTTTCAAACATACTTGCTGAGGAACCTGATATGGTCCTTGCCATTCTATCAAATCTACTACAGATTAGTGAGGACGATATTCGAGCTCAGCTTAGAAGAAAAGGAATCTCTGATCCTTCTGTAATTGCTGAAGGTCTCAAATCGTTAACAGAGAGTGAAGAATCTGCAAGCGGCCCTCAGGTGAGTAAAGAAGAATTAGAAATGGTTGAGAGATCATTGAAAGCTCTTGAGAAACTCGAGGATACAATGAATCGACCAGTGAAAGGTCTACTTAGATCGAAAGGTCTCAGAGCATCAGAGTTGGATAAAATTACGATTGACATTCTCGTGAAGGATAGAAAGACTCTGGTTGGAATTGAGATTGAGGTTTTGGATGAGCTTAGGAAAAAAGTTCGAGTTCCAGAACCAGAAGAAGTCCGCCATTTATTGGAGATTCGTGAACAAGTAAAGAGTGGTGCACTCAGTAATCTAGGAATATCTTCTGCTCGTGATTTTAGTCAACAGAGGGTAGAGGAAGAGACCACTGCATCAATCAAGTTAGATATTATTTGGCATTTTACTACTAGTATTCTTACTAATCTAACACGGGTAGTTGAATCCTATATACGCTCCAAACAGGATTTACTCAGAATTAAAGCACTACTGAAGAGTATCTATGAAGATACAGATGCAACTCTTCAATACCTCCGCGAAGAGATACTCATTGATTTGGCTTCAATGCGAATCTATGAGATGAAGATTCTTCATCCTGAACTTGATGCAACGAACATCTGTACTTGGATGCATGCAAGGTTGTCAAGCAAAGATATGATGGCTGCGAGTTCTGACTTGGAAAAGACTCCTAGTCCAGTTTTCGAAGGCATTCTTGATAAACCACTTGACATGGAAAGTTTGGAGTTTGATAATTATGCAATCGCCTTTGATATTATGCAACGCTTCTTGAAACAGGAACGATTAGAGAAACTAGCAAAGGAAGAATATGCATTCGAGGCAAAACAGAAAGAAGCACGTGCTATTGAATCTAAGAAGGTTGGAATTGATGTGTTGATGTATCTTCACAATAAAGCCCAAACTGTCTTTCGTGCCATTGGTCGAGTAGGAACTAAAGGATTAGAATGGAATCAGAGTGATACAACCAAGTGTTCCAATCTTCTTTCCTACTATGTTAAAACTAATCGCGGTAGGTTGATTTGTACTGCATGTGGATCAGTTGTGAAAGATAAAACATGCCCCCAGCATAAGACAGCATTCATCAAAGAAGCAAATGACACTGAAAATCTTTCAATCTTTATTATGAATGCACTCTTCGAAATCAAAGATGGTCTAATAGGCTCTGGAAGAGGTGCTGAACCGATGTCTTGGGATAAAGCGAAATCCGCCATCGATCGTGAGATTGGAACTCTGAAACGAAAAGGAAAACTAACATCGAAAACGAATCTCAAAGAATTAATGCCAGGTGAGATCAACTACATCATTGGTCCGGCACTCGCTGCAATCATTGGAAAATACTTCAATGAATCACTAGTGTATGCTGCTCGAAGAGCAGATATTGCATAGGTCATTCTATAGTATTGATACTTGATGCTATCCAATTAAGATAATCATCGGATCCCCATTGGATTGGAACCACAACAAATTCAGGTACTTCGTAAGGATGTTTTTCCTTGATGAATGCCAAGAGTTTCTCCTTGTATTTTTCCTGTGTCTTTATTATCAGAAGTGACTCGTCATCTGTTACAACATCACCTTTCCAGTGATATATGCTCAAGATTTTGGGTATGATATTCACACAGGCGCATACCTGTAGATTGACGAGATACTGTCCAAGCTCTTTACTCTTGTTAGTAGGGCAAGTTGTAAGAGCAATCACATATTCTGACATAATTCACTCTTCTCGAACTTACATATATCGACTTCCATTTTGTAACCATTTGACTCAAGCGAAGGTTACATATACACGATAAAATTGCTCCGTATCTCGGTGATTCTGTGAGTAAGTTCAAACCTACAGGTGTAATGCCTGCCCTCGTAACACCATTCACTCGTGATGGAGATATCGATGAGGAAGGCTTCAAACAGGTAGTTGACTACGTTATCAGTAAGGGTGTCACAGGTGTTGTCCCTGCTGGTACAACAGGAGAATTCTCTTACATGCGTACAGAGGAGCGGAAGAAATTACTGAAACTGACAGTTGATTTCGTTGATGGACGCGTTCCAATAATTGCTGGAACTGGTCAGCATAGTACCAAAGCCACAATTGACCTGACCAAATATGCTGCCAATCTCGGTTGCGACGCAGCTCTAGTTATTTCACCATACTATCTGCGTCCCTCAGATAAGGGATACTATGAACATTATTCATCCATTGCTCGTAAAGGAAATCTTCCTTTGATTCTCTATAATATTCCTCAATGCACTCTGGGTCCAATTAATCCAAATGTTGTAGAGGACCTTGCTAATCTAGATGGTGTTGTAGGTATCAAGGATAGTAGTGGTAATGTTCCATATCTATTAGAATTGATTCAAAAATTGAAAGGAAAGATCGAAGTCATATGCGGAGCAGATGAAGTGTTTCTTTCAGCCGTGGTTGCTGGTTCAAATGCAGCCATCATGGCTTCAGCAAATGTTATTCCACACATCTGGTTGGAAGTCATGCGACTCGCTCGCGAGAACAAACTCGATGATGCAGCAAAATTACAACGTGAAGCACAGACATTTGCCAGAATGGTTCTCAAATATGGTGCAGCTCCTCCCATCAAGGCTGCCCTCCGAATGATGGGAATCAAGGCTGGACGTAGTAGAATGCCTCTCAACTCAGGTGGTACATTAACACCAGAGGTTAAAGATGACATTCGTCTTGAACTTGAGCGACTCGGTGTTCTGGAGAAGCATGCTTTTGAACCGATAAACAAAGATATTGAGATTTTACAGGTATTAGAAGAACATGGAATCACCCTCGGTCACTCTGCTGGTCTAATGACTGGTAAAGCCTCCAATGATATTGTATCTGTGGGGATTGTAGCCGGTCCAAAGAATGGTTCAATTGGTAAGGCCTTTGTTAGATTATTAACAAGAGCAAAAACAGGTCATGAAGCATTGACTGTTATTTTGGAACCCAATCTAGCAGTACGACCAAGTAGTCTGATGTTTCCAACTCGCAAAATTTCTTCGATGAGACAGGCATCACTCTTCTACGGTCCTGTTCAATCTGGCGCAGCTAAGGCTGTAGCATCATTACTTGAAGATGGAAAGATACCAAAGAAATCCCTTACGAATGATATTGCCATAATGGCTATGGATGTTGATTTAGACTCCAGCGATCGTCGTGAGGTTGTTAATGCTACACAACAGGCAGTAGAAACTGCACTTTCTGAGATATGGAGGTAAAAAATAATGTCCGAAGATGGATTCCGATTCCAAGGTGTATACCCCGCTCTTGTAACTCCATTTGATGAGCATGGTGTAAATGAAAAACAATATCGTAAACTCATTGAATACACCATTAAGGCTGGTGCAACAGGTATTGTTCCTTGTGGTACCACAGGCGAGTTCACAAGCATGAAATTCGAAGAAAAGGTAAAAGCTATCCAAATTGCTTGTGAAGCTGCAAAAAGGAAAGTTCCTGTAATTGCAGGGACGGGTTACTCATCTACTGCTGATACAATAAAATTGACTCGCCGTGCTGCTGAATTAGGAGCAGACGCTGCTCTTGTTGTTTCACCTTATTTCCTGAAACCCTCCGCAAAGGAAATCTATGAACACTTTGAGCGAGTTGCAAATAATAGTGATATTCCCATCTTTGTCTATAATATTCCTCAAGTCACTGGAGTGCCTCTACATTGGACAATGATTGATGGATTGAGAGAGATTGATGGAATTATAGGTCTCAAAGATTCGAGTGGAGATTTGATTAACCTTACCACAATCCTAGTGCGTCGCCCCGAAAACTTCCAAGTTGTAGTTGGTCATGATGAAGTGGCCCTCCCAGCTCTCGCTGCTGGATGTAATGGTGCAATCTTAGCAAGCGCGAATGTTTTCCCTGACAGATACATCAGGATGCAAACAGCTATTGCTACAGGCGATATGAAAGAAGCTATCATTATTCAACGGAGTATTCAGAAGACAGTCCGTATCTTTGTCAATAATGGCGGTGGCCTTGCTATCAAGGCTGCCTTGAATATGATGGGAATCCCTGTTGGTACTGCTCGACCTCCCTTGCAAGTTGGTGATTCCCTTGACTATGGCAATCTTGATGAGCTTCGAGCCTGTCTTGAAGACCTTCAGTTAATTCCTCGGGGGGTTGTTACGTACAAGATGGGTAAGAGGTCAATAGAATCAGAAGAGTACCCAAAGGCGGTAGGAATGGTTCCGAATGTCGTTGAAGATTTGACTCTTCTCCATGGAGAAGCTCTTTTTGGTGGCAATACTGAGGTTGCTCATGTTGATCTAGTCCTTGGAATCCGAGATGGCCCCATGCAAGAAGCGCTTGTTGACGCAGGTAAGATAATTGAGGGTCAGCATCCTTCCAATATTATCAAAGACCTTGAGTTGGCAACAGTGTTTGCTCCTACTGTGACAATCACATCAGAACGACATCAGAAGATGGTCTTCGAGGTTGCTCAGAAAGCTGTCGCAGATGCTGTAAAGAGGACGATAACTGATATGATCATTCCACACGAGTTAGTTCCTGATCTCATTCTTGCAGTGAATGTATTCGTTCATCCAAGTGCTGCAAATCCGAAGCGAGTTCACATCAATAATTTCATTGCTGTGCGACATGCACTACGGAGAGCAATCGAAGGGCGTCAAAGCGTTGATGAGATAATCAAGCGAAAGGAATCAGCCCGGCATCCCTTTGCATATAATCCATGATCTCTAAATAGAAGTAGACTCGATGAGTCTACTTTCTTATGTTGATTATAATATCGAATTAGAAAGTAGTTAGTTATGGAATTGGATGAAGTTTACCATAGTACACTACATCTCATAGGGATTTCTGGTATATGGCCATTTGTTAAGATGTACCATACCAACGTAATACGAATCAGAATCGTATCCATTTATGATAAACTACTTCAAAAATGAGTATTTGAAGATGCTCTAGAAACGTAGTTTCCACCTATTTTGATAGGTTTCCTAATCGGATTCTTCTATATATACCACGATGTCTATCATAGGCATAAGTCTTGCATCCCTCTTAGACTGTCGCGCCGACCACAACATCCGCTGGAGTTTACACATTGGCTGAGACCTACGTCATACACATCGGTGATCTCCCATCTCGAAAGATACGGAATGATGTAAAGGGATTCCTTCGAGATGCTGATGTCGCTGTTGTTTCAGATGATGGTCAGAAGTTTGGAGTGGTTCTAGAAAAGAATCATCTCGTCATCACACCTGACGAGTTATAGAGATCGACTTACATTGCGATTGGTGTTGAAATCTCTCTCCCCGCTAACCAAACTACTGGGGTCTCAGCCCACCTAATTCTGAAGAAATCATAGTGTGGCAGATCTCGGGTTGCTCTTGGTTCGTCATCGCATAGCAATTGCTCAGACAGGGGTAACCGCGTCATCGATTGCCACAGGATAATTACGAAGGTCTTCCTATATGGTGTTTGTGATTGTAATCTACTCTACTAGATTCAGAAACCTTCATAGCATTCGTTGGACTCGCACTATCTTGGTGTCACTTCTAATGAATAAATCAAGAGTTCTCACTCTCCTGAAAGACCTGATAGCAACTAATTCTGAGAACCCTCCTGGAAAAGAAGATGAGGTTGCTAAGATTCTTCGTGATCACCTAGAAGCTTTCGGAATATCATGCATCTCAGTTGGCCCAAGCAAGAGACCAAACCTGATATTTTCAAGTCATGATGGGGAGAAGGGCGAACTTGTCATGCATGGTCATATGGATACTGTTCCCATTGGAAATCGAGAGAGTTGGGATCACGATCCTTTTGCTTCAGAAGTTATCAATGGTCTTCTCTTTGGTCGTGGTGCATGCGATATGAAAGGTCCTGTAGCAGCTTTGACTGAAGCCCTTATTCTCTATACTGATGAAAAGCATGAGAAACCTCTCCTCGTGTTGACAACATCAGATGAGGAGAGTGGTTGTTCAGGAGCTGAAGAAGTAGCAAAGAGTGGAGAACTTGATGGTGTAAAATTTGGAGTGTGTGCTGAACCCACATCATTACAAGTCCTTGTTGGCGAAAAAGGTATCTTCTGGTCAAAGGTTATTGCAACAGGAAAATCTGCTCACGGTTCGAGACCTGAAGAAGGTGTGAATGCAATCCAATTGTGTATGAATGCCCTTCAAGCGTTGACTGATGAACCCTACCCATATGAACGAGATGAACTTCTAGGAGATCCCACAATAAGCATTGGGATGATTAATGGTGGAATCAAGGTCAATGTAGTCGCAGCCAATTGCGAAGCTCAAGTGGATATGCGAACTGTAAAAGGCCAATCTCCAAAATCATTACTTGAACAGATGAATGATAGGATACATGCGATTGGTCTTGGAGAGCGGGTTCGTGTTGAGTATATTCACGGAAAACCTTGTGTAATTACTCCTAAGGATTCCGAGATTGTTTCGATTACTCAAAATGAAGTAGAACGAGTGACTGGAAATAGTCCCCCATTATCTAGTGCCACATACGGAACTGATTGCTCAGTTCTTCAACCAAAGGTTGGAATCATGAATGTGATTTGCGGACCTGGTTCGATAGAACAAGCACATCAACCAAATGAGTATATTCGTCTTGACGAATTATACAAAGCTGTAGATGTATATCTAGGGATTGCCAGAAAATTCGATAGATAGTCCATTATCTTTTCCTTGCAGCTCGTTTAGCAATAAGTGACGCAACTGAAGCTGCACCGAGACCGTTTCCAATGTTCACCACAGCAAGACCAGGCGAGCAAGACTGTAACATAGAGGCAAGAGCTGTCTCTCCCTGCCCTCGATATCCATATCCTGTTGGAACTGGAACTCCGATTACAGGAATATCTACAAGTGCTGCGATAACAGTAGGTAGGGCTCCTTCCATCCCTGCGAACACTATGAGTGCATCCACTTCTTCTGATATTATCTTTTTAATTGGTTCTACTAGTCTGTGAATTCCTGCAACACCTATATCGTAGAAACTCAGTACTTTAATGCCTACTAGCTTTGCCAGTGCTTCTGCTTCTTTTGCATATGGAATATCTGATGTGCCAGCTGTTATTATCGCTATTTTTCCTTCTATCTTTTCAGGAACCCAGTTTGAATTGCTTACCAAGGCTGTGATGATCGGGTCTCTTCCTGTTGTTTCAATCTCCATGTCAATAAAACTGGTCTTGAGATAGTTAAGTTTCTCTTTATTCAATCTTGTAACAAGAGCAACACTGTGAGTACTTAGCATAGTTCTGACAATGGTGACAATATCTTCAGCACTCTTTGATTCACCGTAGACAACTTCGGGGATTCCATTCCTTTCACCTCGTGAAATATCAATTGCAGCTAAATCGCTTACACTATCAATGGATAACGATTTGAGTTTCGTTTCAGCTTCTTCGATTGTTAGTTTCCCCGACGTCAAATCATCTAGAATTTTCCTTGTTCTATCCATTATAATCACCATTGAACAGTGTCACTGGCAACTCAGGACAAACCTTAAACTTGACGTTGTGGTGATAGATATAGTTACATTATTATTTATCATGTACAGGGCGTAATCAATTGCAAGAATCTGGCTTTCTTGACCAAATAGTAGCGATATTCATGGACCCATTGATACTAATAGGAACTTTATGGGTAATTGGAATCGTGATTGCCGTGGCAATATTCAGAAAATCCCAAGCATCAAAATCCCCTAAAACGAAACCATCGAAACAGATGAAATCGAAGGTGAAAGTCAAGGGGTACCTAATGAAACCAATGAGAAAAATGGCCAGTGAGGCAGAGAAAGGTAAGAACCTTTCAGTACCTCAAGTTCGTTCACGTGATGAGATAATCACTGAGATGTTTGAATCCAAGCTTGCAGAGATTGGAATCAAAGCTTCTACCTCAAGCGGACATGTGCCTGTTTCTTATACACCATTTGCATTGTACTTGAAAGAACGTGAAGTTAGTGATGATATAGTCGGTGCTTTGTTGGAAGGAATAATGGAAGAGGATTCTGAGGAAAAGGTAAAAGGAATCATCATTGCCTCTTCACCAGAACTGAACCTTACAGGGTCTGAATTAGAGAAGGCAATCGAATTAGCAGTTGAAGAATGGCGTAATGTAAGGAAAGGCGCAAGAAGCTGAGGTGTCTAATCTAATGACTACTCTTCTCCATATGAAAGATAACTATCTTAGAGAATTTGATGCAACTATAATAAAGACTGGTGAAGATTATGTTGTACTTGATACAACCGCCTTTTATCCAGAAGGTGGTGGTCAAAGCAGTGACCATGGTATTCTTTCAAATGAAAGTTCTACCACCAAAGTGAGGGATGTTCAAAAAATCAAAGGGGAAATTCGTCATCTATTAGAAGGACAACCATTTTCAGTCGGTGAAGCAATTCATGGAGTCATTGATTGGGATCGAAGATATGAGTGTATGCGATTTCATACATGTCAACATGTTCTCTCTCGATATCTCCAATTGAATTATGGTGTAGAAACAAAGGGTAACAACATCAAACCCGGTGAGAGTAGGGCTGATTATACACCCTTAGAATCCTTTGGAGAAGAAATGAAACGTGAAGTAGAATCTGGAGTAAATGCAATTTTACGCCAAAACCTTCCTGTAGTTATTAAACACATGCCTCGAGATGAAGCTGTTTCATTTTTGAATGATCGTGGCTATCAAACTAGATATCTCGAAATGGTTCCCACGTCAGTGAAGGTGTTTCGTGTTCTACTAATTGGGGAGTATGATGCTGCCTCATGCGCAGGAACTCATGTAGCGAATACTAGTGAGGTTGGTGGGATTGCAATTGGGAAATCTAAAAATGTGGGGGCTGGAGTGAGACGCATTTACTTCAAGCTAATCGATTCATAATGGTGCAATTTCACAACACTCAACAGTTTTATGCGCACTAGTAATAATCAAGAATAGTGTGTGACGAATATGAAAGCACTCGTTCTTACTGCTGGAGAAGGTCAGCGGCTTAGACCATTGACAACCAATCGTTCAAAATCAATGCTGATGATTGCTGGACGACCCGTCTTACAGTATATCATTGATAGCCTTGTAGAGAATGATATTCGTGATATCATTCTTGTAGTCGGTCACGGTCGTGATGAATTGATAGATCACTATCAAATGGGTGGTGATCAAGGAGTTAGAATACGCTATGTAATTCAACATAAACAGGAAGGTGCAGAGAATGCTATACTTACTGCTCTTGATGAGTTGGAAGGTGAAGATGAATTCCTTCTAATCAATGGTGATGTTCTTGTTGAACCCGAGATGATCAAAAGAATTCTAACTAATCATACAACGATTGGCAGTAATGTTTCAATGCTTGTAACACTAGTATCGAATCCAGAACAATTTGGAACAGTCAAAATTGGATCAAATGGCGTCGTTGAGAAACTAGTGGAGAAAGGTGGACCCGACAGATATGTTAGCAATTACGCAGTTGCTGGTGTTTCTGTCTTCAGCAAAGAAATACTTGATTTACTTCAGAAACATGGTAAGATGGAGAAATCATTTGAAGAGCTAATCGGTAATGGCCAACAAGTATCTGCTGCAGTGTGGGAGAAAGAGTGGGCTGAATTTACCTATCCTTGGGATATCCTCTATGCGAATAAGATAGTCATGGATAGACAACTTCGAGGAAAAGGAAGTTTCATTGCGGAATCTGCAGATGTTCATTCCAGCGTCGTGATTGAAGGATCAGTGCATATAGGTGAAGGAAGTATAATTCGACCAAATACAACTTTGAGAGGACCACTATATATTGGTAACCGCGTATATATCGGAAATAATTCATTAATTCGAGACTATTCTAGCTTGTGTGATGGAGTAAAAATTGGATATTCTGTTGAACTGCGGAATAGTATGATATTCGAGAGAGTGAATGTAGGTCGAATGACCTATCTTGCAGACTCGCTAATTGGAGCAGATACCTGCATAGAAGCAGGTGCACAATTGTGGAACTGGCGTCCAGGTAGTGATACCCTCTATCTCAAGGATGAAGAAGGATCTGTTGCAATACCTTCAAAGAAGTTCGGTGCAATTATTGGAGACAACGTAGTGATTGGAGTGAATGCTTCGATTTATCCTGCTACACGTATTGGTGAGAATAGTGTCATTTCTGCTGGTTGTGTTGTGAATCAAGATATTCCTCCAAATAGTGAGGTCAGTCTTGAACAGAAGATACAGATATCAAAAAGGAAAGATATCCCTTAGAAATTGGTATGTTGATTCTCAATAATACCTATCTCCTTTCCATTTACAAGAACGTGAGTTGATAGTCCTTTTATTACAAATGTAACATCTGGATTATCAAGAAGTGGTAGTTTAAACTTGTATCCATCGACTTCGATGAATGTGTTAGTAGAAGAGTTAAGAATTATATAATCATGATAGATAGAAGGCCTATTCGTCGTTTTATGCGGAATGAGTCTCAGTTGTACAAGAAGTCTATCTAGATGTTTCAATTCATTAGCTGACAAGTCTTTCCTAATTGAACGATATCCGAGATATCGGTCTTTTCCATTTCGTATGGTGTGATCTTCATATTTTCCTGCAAGTATTCTCTCTACTCCAAGATATGGCCCGAAGCCCCTCTCTATTGCATCAAGATCTGTACCTAATTCAGACTGGGATTTTCCTATCTGAGCTGGATGACTTAACTCATGAGCCAGTAGTCCCACCAGAGCAGCTTCATGCCACTTTTTGGTTTCATTACTACATTTAATTCTAATATCTCTGAGGTCCTGATTCCAGCTTATTGTAGCAAAGCTGGCTATTCGCCCCCACTCTATCATAATTGGGTTCTGCGTAAGCTCAGGATATCCCACTTCGACTAGACCTGTGACCAATGATGATAGATTTTTCATATCAAATATTGATGTGGCCTCCTGACAAAAATACTGATAGATGAGCATCTTTAAAAGCACACCCCCAGATTTTCGCGAAGACCTAGTCAGCTATATCTAGGAGAGTAATTACTATTAGTCGAAAGAAATGGGGCAAAACAGCCACAAAAACTGAAAAGATAGTCAGAGACGCCATACCGAAACCTGAGGTTTTGTCAGGAATCGATGAGTACCTAGGAAAAGCTAGGTCTGTTACATGTTATGATATAGCAAATCGATTCAATATCAGAATGAGCGTTGCTCGTAAGATTCTACGAGAGAAAGAAGCCAATGGTACCCTTATTCCATACATCCGAGAGAGTGGTTTTGTTGTTTACACTACTCCTGCAGAGATGCACAAACGTGAGGGTGGTGTACCAATTATGACTTCTACAGTACTTGAAGAGGTTGCATCTTCAGTTACTGCTAATCCAGTTATTACAGATGAGATGGATGAAGCACTTCTTGCAGCTGGCACTCCTGGTGCAGTTAAGCCAAGTAAGTTGGCTCGTCAACGAAGAGAACGCGGAGAACGAAAGGAACGCAAAGATGAGCGTCCTGAAATTATTGTTGAACCACTTGAACCGCGTGCTCCAGAAGAGCGTGAATCTGAACGTGAAGATGAGATAGAGATTCCTAAGAAGAAAGCACCAGTCAAGAAGAAGCCTACTGAGAAGAAAGAGACCAAACCAAAGCCAGCTCCAAAGAAGAAAGAGGAAGCTCCTAAGAAGGCTGCTGAGAAGAAGAAACCTGCTAAGAAGGAAGAGAAACCTAAAGAGAAAGCAGCTGATAAAAAGAAACCTGCAACAAAGAAAGAAGAAGTTCCTAAACTACAGGATCTTCCTGGAGTAGGTCCAAAAACTGCAGAGAGTCTTAAGAAATCTGGAATTAAATCGGTAGAGAAATTAGCTTCAATGGATGCAGAAAAACTCGCTAAAGTGGACGGAATTGGAGATGCAACAGCCAAGTCTATACTTAAAGCTGCAAAGAAAGTTGCTCCTAAATCCACTGAAACGAAAGAAAAGACATCCAAGAAGACTTCAACCAAGAAGTCAGACAAGAAATAATCTGAATAATCTGATTACGGGACTACTCGGAAGGGTAGACCCTTTCTTCTTATTTTTAATTTTGTAAAAAGAATAGAGGTGGCTCCATACCATCATAGATTTGGAGCCAATGTGTATTAGTATCTTGTACCTGATGCAAGGATTACTTGAGTGCAGCAATCTGCTTATCTAAGTCTTCAAGTTGGGTGTCAAGCTCGCCCTCTTTTGATTTGTACTCGTCCTCCGGAATATAACCACGCATGTAATCAAACCTAAGATCGGTCAGTTGTGCTTTGAGTCGATCCTTCTGCTGAAGCAAGAAATCCAACTGATCATTTCCTTCGGCAGGCTGGGTAACTGGTGCTGGTGTAGCTTCAGGCTCTGGTTCCGGTATTGGTTCTGGCTCAGGCTCTGGCTCAGGTTCGGATTCTGGCTCAGGTTCAGGAGCAGGTGTAACCTCCGGTGCAGGTGCTGGTTTGGATTTAGCTACCGGGGCCGGAGTTTCAACTTTTGGGGCATCTGTCTTAACGGATTCCATCTTTTCCATGTTTTGCCTTAATGCCTCAATCTGATTGGCTATTTCAGCAAAACTATCGTTTATTGTCTTGTTAATAGACATCTTCATCTTTGCGAAGTTTTCAGCAAGATTATCTGCGAGCAATTTAGTCTCAGCTACATTCTCGGCGAAACCTTCAATTTCCTTTAGTTTCTCCATTATTGCGTGTAAATCGAAAGACATGCTTTTAGTCACCTATGTATGCCTGTTATCGATATTTCCCCTTGATTGGTTCTTAACCTTTGCCTTGATGCATTACCCTTTGATTTTCAATAATTTTGCTCATTTCAAACGGGTTGAATCGGAGCTTCCTCGTACATCGGCCTTCGAGTTAAAAAGAACGCAAATGCGACAGCAAAAGCCAAGGCGTTTAATGTTCCCACTACTATCCAGCTTAAAATTGGCATCACAATAGCTGATGACAAAAGGAAGAGTGCTGCTGACGCAATAGAGGTATATTCTGTTCTAGTATTTGCCATGTGTAAAAGAATCGCAAGCGCAACAGTAATTGCAAATAGACTATACGTAACTAGAATCATAGGATAGTAGTCAATTGTTTTAATGTAGGTTGTTGTTTCAACGATGTAGTATGGACCATTTGTGACCAAATCAAAAATTGAAAATGCGCTGGTTGCAGCTGCAAGAATCCCCATGAGTAAACCTACTACGCTTGCGGCAAAGAGTTGCACACGATTGATTGCATAGAGTCCAAGTGATATGAGAGACACTGTTACCAACAATCCGCTGAAAAATGGCAACAGTGGCTGAATGTATGATACTTGGTAGATAAGCGAGTAGAGCTGCACATGAAATGAGAAGTATATGAACGAAAATATTCCAACCAAGCAACCTAAAGCTGCAAAGTAATTGTAGACCTGAAGATTTGGAATCTGATCAGATTTCTGTTTATCTGCACAATCTTTGCATGATATTGCACCTCGATACCGTACCATTTCAGAACGATCTAAAGGTTTGCCACAGAAAATGCATTTTACTTCATAATCATCACTACTAGCCTCTACCACGAATTTCACCACTAATCTCTAATGGAATCTGCATACTCTGGTCATATATCTAATCTGAAGGGTGATAAAGCTTGCCGGAGTTATGCCTTAACTTATGCTGCTTTTGCTTCAGCTTTTCCTTCAAGAATAGCTCTTCGTATAATCTGAATTAGACGATCTCTGTATGAGATGTCTATGGCGACCAGCTCGTATGTTGGAATACTGAGAATCTGTCCAACACGTTCTGGTGTAAGAGCTGTTGGGAGATCTTGCTTATTTGCGATACCAATGACTTTTGCATCAGGCACCTCATCTTTAACAAGTGAAACAAGTTTCTTACTCCTCAGTACATTTTCCAAAGTACTATCTGTGACAATAATTACAACTTGTGCATTGGCAATCATTTTTGCCCAGAGGATACTGAATCGTGATTGACCTGCCAGATCCCACAAGACAATGTTTGCATTACTAATTTCCTCTGGAAGTTTCTTGATTGACACTCCAATTGTCGGGTCGTGAACAAGTGGTAAAGTTTCTCCTCGTAGAAGGTGTAAAGTTGTAGTTTTTCCAACGCCCGCAAAACCAAGGATTGCTACTTTCACCATTGTGACTGCAATTTCATCAACCTTGTCATCAAAACCATCGAGAGGTTGATTTGCAAGAGCTAGATTTGCATAATCTCTCATGAATGAATCAACGAGTTCTCCCATTTTCTCTTCAATTTGATTTGCATCATCTGCTTTATCCGCCACAAACATGAAGGTGAAGGATTTTCTCTGGGAATAGAAGATTCGTGATATTGCGGCGTTCATGTATTCCGTCTTGCCTTCTAAATCAATAGTTTTCAGAAAGTGAGTAAGATTGACTAGAAATTCAACCATACTCGCTTTGGAATCTCCTTTGGCATACTCCTTCGAGTAGATCATATTTCCTTGTTCACCAAGGACAAAGACGCCTCGTATCATCTCGCAACACCCCAGGTATTCATTAGGAGTTCTAGGTATCGTCGAGCTGCTTCTGGTGATATCTCTTTCTCTGATAGTTTCTTTGCAACAATTGGCAAAACGTACTCTGGCATAAAGGTTTCAATCCTCGGATCTGTAAGTAATCCCCAGAAGTCTGCTTCTTCAAATCTTACTGCAACTTTCTCTGCTTCTAATGAGAAGAGAACCTTTTGCACAATACTCTCTGGGAGATATGTCTTCTCTGATATCTCTGATATGGTTAATGGTTTTTCCCTCAGAGCTACCAAAACCATGTATTGAATACGATCCGCCAGAATCTTTGATATTTTCTCCCTATCCTCAAGAATCGGTGAGTTTGGATCATCCACTGGTAATGTCGGATTATATCCTTTGTTCGGTGGTGGAGGTGAGAAGAAATCACCTACAAATTCAGAATATCTAGGTGCAATTGAGGGGTAGGCTTCCTTTGCATTTCTGATTGAGTCACTCGGTGGGTCACGCCGTCCAAATATGTCTTTCACCAAATATACCATTTCAGAGAGTTTTCCAAGAAGTTCCACTACAACTGCTCCTGTTTCCATTAATGGTGCCATCGCCTCCCGTAAGTCAATCTGATCGTTTTGTACTTGAGTTCTAAGCCAAATTGAGAGTTTTGTAGCCTTTTCAACACCTTCTTGTTGCATCCTTTCCAGGAGAAGTGCAGAAGATGGAGTTAGAAAAACCTCCGCAAGCTTCTGTTCTTCAGAAAGGTTCTTGAGACCACTACCTTTCTCCAATATTTCTTTTAATGAGAATGATTCTGAATCAACTGAGATTAGGGCTAGAATCAATCTACCAGATTCCTCGAGATTTGACCTTATATCATCGAATTCTTCGTCGATTCCCAGAACAGAACATACTGACCAGCCAGGATAAATGGGTGAACTATATATTGTGATATTAAGTCCTTCAATATTTGAGCAAATGATTTCCTCTTTCTTTTGCCTTTGTTGTTCAAGATAAATCAGATTCAGCATTTTCTCTGTCAAAGTAAGTGACGCCGGAACGCGCTGTTTTACGATAAATCCATGAAATTCTGTAAATTGGACGATGAATGTGGCTTCTGGCATATGTAGTCCCACTCAGGAAATTGCATTATTCCATAAATGTTTGATTGGTGTGAGTCAATACAAGTAAATGAATTAATTTGTAATTAATCCTTGTCCTTTCTTTGTAGATGTCGAAGACAATTGACTGCTCCATTGCTATCAAATATCCAACAGAGTTCACAAACTACCTGATTACAAATCACACAGGTACCCATATACTGGTCGATTGATATTAGTTTGTTTTCCGTGTATCCCATGGCATGTTCCTCACAATAGTATCCTCCACATTGAGGGCATGAAATAATGCCTTCTTTAGAACATATTCGGCAATCAACGGTATGTTGTTGATTTTTATCAAGATCAATCAGTACTGTTTTATCACACTTTGAATTCTTACAGGGACCAACTCCTTTGTATGTTCCACAGTGTGGGCAGTAAGGCAGGATATCAGGAGAATTTCTTGTCATATACGAACACCAATGCTGGTACGCGCTTAAGGAGTCAAGATAAGAAAACATGAAAAGGATTCCCATGGAGTCAACATGAAGGTAGCTCGCCATGGATTTGAACCGTCGAAATCTCATTGTTCCAGTAACAGCCACGAGAAGGCTACAACTGGCAGGCGGTCAACCAATGGAGCAGGCAGTTCCAGAAGATTATATCATAGCTGCTATGGTTCTGCGAGCCATGGAACGAAGTGAAGGGCGAAATCTTGAGTTCATCCTCAAAGGATACTTGCCCATTGTGATTGTTCCCTCTCCTGAAGTAAGCAGGTATTTTCTTGTAGAACAGCTTGGGCTGACTTCTGAATCAATCAGCGAGATGAACTCTCCAAAATTAACAAAATTGCATGAACAGGTAAAGAAAGCTGGTTCCTCAGAGGATTTATTGAAATGTCTGAATGATATTAAAGAGGAGATCCGACGAATTCTTGACGCTCCAACAGCAACTATAGTCGGGTTGTTCCCTGGATTGACAGCACGTGGCATAGGGAAGCTACTAGATAGGCCCTCTAGTACTTTCTTTGAAGAATTCTCTGTAGTTCTAACTGGTGTAATCAGAAAGTCAGAGTTTGATAAATCAATTAAAACACTTCAAGACACCTCTATTATTCTCAGCACTATTGGAGAAGAACTCTCTGAAGTAGTGAATGAGATTCAACCAAAAATCGAAACACTTGTGGGATCCCAAAAAGAACATGCAACTCCTGTACTTTCTAGATTGGATCTACGAGTTCAATCCTTAGAAAACCAAATCGAGTCACTTGAGTCAGAACGAGTCAAAATATCTGCAGGATCCTCTTCTGATAAAAACGTAAAATTAGATGACCTTGACAAATTAATATCAGCACGGAAATCTGCGTTAGAACGAGATCGAACACGACAGACAGATATTGTTTCATCCTTAGCTGATACATCACAAGATCTTCTTATCGGTCTTGATGAACTAACAGCAGAATCTAAAACTGCTCTGACACAGATTCGAAATCAATATAGTTCGCTTGCGGATATGTTGATTCCAGTTCGACTAGCTGAAGATGACACTGCAAAATCTGTCATCCTACTCCCATTCTTTATTGCTGGGTTCTCGAAAAAAGATCAGTTACATATCGAAGTGTATCCGCTCTCTATATTGCAATCAAATGGAGAACGAGTAGGTAGAAGACGTGACTTTGTTGATATGTTCGAGTCACCATCTCGCTCAATTGATGGGCTTTCATCCTTACTTGAGGAACGTGCAAGTAGTGATGTATCACTTAGGAAATTCATCCGAGACTCATCGCAAGATTACAATCTTCTTTCCAATATAAAAGCAAGAGAATTGATTCGAAGTGGCGCGGAGGCACTTCTTGGTGATGCTCTTGTCAAACGTTCCCTTATTGATGACCTTGAGAATCTTCTCTCCGCAATCCCCGAAACAAAACTCAAGAAACCAAAACGTCGATTGGTCACTCATGTTCTATCCAATGATTCTCTCTCTAATGTTAAGTTTCATATTCATAACGAGGCTGGAAAACCAATTGCTGGTGCGAAGATAGAGCTTGGTGCGCTATCTCTAAAGTCCGATTCTTCAGGAGTCATCATGACACAACTTCCACGAAGCCATTACGATGGCATCGTCACAGCTACTGGATTCATAGAGAAAGCTATAGAGTTTTCACTAGCATCAACAGACGATGTTGTTATTCCAATAGTTATGGTTCCACTATCCCATGAAGAACAAATCATCTTACGTTTGGATGAGCTAGTAGAACGAGCACGACGGCTCGATATGATACGAGAACGATTATGGGTTGCATTTGAATCTCAGGGGAGCACTCTTCTAAGCATACCCGCTTATCGTAACGCATTGATTGAATTACTTACTGAATTAGGATACGAACCTGAAGCATGGATTGCTGAAGCAAAAATGAAGACAGGAATGGTCAAGCGTTTACTCAAACGTGATGACCGTGTAGACGGACTTAGACGTGACATACTAAGAATGGTAGAGGACTCGAAGAAATTCGGTGGAATAATGTTGTTTTCAGAGCTCCTTGTACGACTTGATGACCTTGGTTGGAGTACAGGGTCAGATGAAATTGAAGAAATAATCAATGACATGTCTAAAGAAGGATTGATTCGTGGTCTATCTCCATTAGAAAGTGGTGCACTTCTCGTTGAATTTGTTCCTGTTGCGCTTACTAATGACCCTCAAATGATTCTTGATCTCGCCTCGCAACGTGAAGGTAAGCTTACAATTGAAGATGCAGTAATTGGTCTTGGATGGAATGAAGAACGAGTTCGTAATGCATTGAATTTGCTTATCAATAATGGCGTTGCAAAGGAACAACGCAGTTACTCTAAAAGTACTCAGTATTTCTTCCCTGGTTTGATTGGGGGAAAGAAATAAGTTCGCTTTCTCGATTTGCTATAGGTAGGAGTTTGAAGAATGAACCGAGTTTCACATATGGTCTTTGCATTCTCATTATTCGTGGGTCTCTATTCATTGCTCTATGCTTTCAGTGTTTGGCAATCTGATTTAGGAACTCTATACGACTTACTAACTTTTTACATTGCAGGCGGTATTGCTCTAAGTATAATAGCTGTACCAATTCTGTATTGGCGAGCACCCAATAAAGATATGCAAGCCCGAACGACAAGTAATCGAAGTGCAATAAGTGCAATGTTCTTTGTTGTCTTCTGTATTGGTTCTCTTGCTGGTACAATGATCTACCAGTGGTATACTGGTATTCCTATAATTGGTAACATATCGATTTTCATCGGGGCTTTAATTATAGTTACTGGTGCATTGATGCCTGATTGGGATATTCCTTTCCTTGGAATTTCTCGTCATCGTAATATCATCTTTCATTCTGCTACTCTTCCGATATTGATCGTACTTGCTACTCTAGTTAATGTAGCCACAAGACTTCTTACTGCAAGTTCATCGATTATATCAGTCGATCTTAGTATTGGTGCAGAAGTTGAATACTACATTACAGGTCTCTTCCTTCTCGGATACGCATCTCACTTGTATCTTGATATCTTTCGAAGTGACGCAAATCCCTTAGAGATTCTCTGGACAGCAGTTGACCCAGATCAAAAAGCACCTACAGGTCTGAAACCTCTCGGTCCCATTAAGGTCAGTAAAAAATATGCTCGACACTGGTTGATCTCAAATGCTACCCTGCTGGTGATAATTGCTATTGTTCTCTTTGGATTCTATTTCTATGGAATTTTTAATCCATAAGTAGAACCCAAATTACCAATCGTCATCATCATCGTCGAAATCGAAGTCATCGTCGTCATCTGCATCACGTTCAGGGGGAAGATCACTAAAGTCATCGTCTTCATCATCATCCTCGAACAGGAATGTTGCCTCATCGATTTCGTCATCTTCTTCCATATTCGCTTCTTCGTCTGTCTTTGATTTTGTTTCAGGACCTGCCATACACAGAATATCGACAGGATCAAAATACTCACATTCGACACAGCATTCTCCCTTATGATCACAGGTTATGAATGCACCACATCTCTTGCAACATTTTAGCTCAGACACAATTTCGCACCTGGGAGCGTTTTACCAGTTAAATTTCTCAAAATCCCCAAATAAGCGTCTCCGTGAGGTACCCTTTTTGAAAAATTGGGGTTACTGCCTCTCTAGTCACAGTTAAAACGCATATCTTATCATTCTAATCTGAGTTGTTCAATTTGGCTGACCTTGAGATTGAAATTCGGAAAGTTGTACTTGATAATGCAATAAAATATGATGGAAAACCTGATGTAAAATCGGTAATGGGTGCACTCCTTGGTTCAAGAGCTGAACTTAGGTCTCGTGCTAGTGAAGTCAAAGAGATAGTTCAGAAATTAGTGTCTGAAGTTGAAAAGATGCCAATTGAAGATCAGATCTCAGAGTTAAGACAACTTGCTCCTGAATTACTTGAACAACCAGATATTGTAGATGTGGGAGAAGATAAGGAACTGCCTGATTTACCAAACTTGGACAAATGGAAAAAAGTAGTAATGCGTCTAGCTCCATTCCCTTCTGGACCACTACATATCGGTAATGCTCGGATGGTTGTACTCAATGATTATTATGTCAAGAGATATGATGGAAAACTCATCCTAGTATTTGATGATACAATTGGTTCTGCTGAGAAGATCGTCGAACCTGAAGCCTTTGACCTAATCCCTGAAGGCCTTGATTATCTTGGTGTCAAGTGTCATAAGACAGTATACAAATCGGACCGTTTGGATCTCTTCTACAAATATGCTGTTGATCTGATCAAGAAAGGCGAGGCGTACGTTTGTGATTGTGATGCAGGAGTCTGGCGTAACGAGCACAAAGTCAAGGGGATTCCGTGTGCTTGTCGAAATCTAGATGTTAATATGAATCTCGAACGTTGGGAAAAAATGCTGGATGGAACATATGAGGAACGGGCTGCAGCAGTACGAATGAAGACAGGAATGGAAAATCCTGATCCTGCTATGAGAGACCATGTAATTCTCCGAATCTCAGAGACTGACCATCCTCGCGTAGGCTCAAAGTATCGAGTTTGGCCATTGCTCGAATACTCTTGGGGAATTGATGACCATGAGCTTGGAATCTCACATATCATTCGAGGAAAAGACCTTGTGAAAGAAGGTAAAATCGAACAACACATCTGGAACATCTATGACTGGCCACAACCCGAATTGATATACTACGGGCGACTGAAGTTCGAAGATGCTACACTTAGTAAGAGTAAATCTAGCAAGGAAGTAAGAGATGGTACATATTCAGGTTGGGATGATCCCCGAACCTGGAGTCTTCAATCACTTCAGAAACGAGGAATTGACCCTGAGGCAGTACGGAAGGCTATGTTAGATTTAGGGCTCAGTCTAGTTGACATCTCAATCTCGATGAAATCAATCTATTCAGAGAACAGAAAGCTTCGTGACCAAGAAGCTCCACGTGCATTCTTCATTCAGGATCCAGTCTGGCTTAAGGTCCAGGGCTTACATGTAAAAGAAGCAGAGGTTCCAGTACATCCTGATTTTGAAGACCGCGGTGTCCGAAAAATACCATTAGTCTACGATGGGGATACAATTGAGATTGGCATTCAACCCACGGATTTGAAGCGTCTGAAATCTGATACAATATTCCGTTTGAAAGATTTAGCAAACCTCTCAATTGTTACTAAGAAACCTCCTGTTGCGAAATTCCACAGTCTTGATGTCGAAGAAGTAAGAGCCGTTGATGGTCAAATCATTCACTGGATTCCTAAGATTGGTTCAGTTCCTGTTGAATTGACTCAGATTGATGGTTCCAGAGTGATTGGGCTTGCAGAACCTAATATATCTTCAATGGATGTTGGAACATTCCTGCAATTCGAGAGAGTAGGATTTGCCAGAATCACCGAGGGCGGTGATCCAATCAAAGTTTCCTTTGCACACAAGTAATAAGAGCACCTGCGGCCGAAGGGAACATATACAATGGTTGTATGTAACTAATTGGAGATGACACAATGGCTAAGAAGAAGACGACGAAATCTAAACCAACACTATCGCCAACACTGTTCAAGCTGACCGGTGCAGATGCAAAGATGAAGATCGACTCTAAGAAGTCGAAGCTCTATTATTTTGGAGCAGTCATTAAAGAAGACAAGGCAAAGAAGAGTGCTGCTTCTACTGGTGCTGAAATTCTAGGAGTCAGTGAAAGCGATGTGACAGTTGGTAAACCCTCTATCAAGTATGATTTTTACTGTCAATATGATGCTACCCTCGAATTGACATTCCTTAGGGTCAATAGTCGCAGTTTTGGTGTGAATGACCAAGTGAAAGGAGTGCTGATAGGTAGTGAAGTTCTTTCACCTAAAAAGAAAGAAGGATTCCTTTCAATTAATGTGGATGCAGTCGAACTCTTTGAAATCAAGAATAATGATGCAAACACTATTGATGGGCGAACAGGAAGTGCCGCACTAGCTTTCGAGAAACTTCTCAAGGGCCCTGGCAAAAAGACAGCAAGCACTGCTTGGATTAAGGCAAACAAGATCAGTCCTGGAAAGTACAACAGCATTGACAAATGGGTGAAGTACTTGGCAAAGTTAGCTGGAGGGAAACCATCTGGTGCAAAACGAATATCATCGCATGCACTTAACTTCAAGAAACTAGATGGCTTCTATGTGCCAGTCTACTATGTCAAAGTTTCCAAAGGTGAAAAGGTTCAGACAGTAAAGGTCAATGCAATCAATGGTGATGTATCCATAGCTGTCTAGATTCAGTTTAACTGCCTTCATGGGGGAGGATCGTATCCTCCTCCTCCTGGTGTTTCTATGCGAATTATTGAATCACTTGGTGCTCTTACTGTTGTCTTAGCTTGTAGATTATGTTGTTTTCCTTCAAATATTATCAAATTCCTACCTGATTTTCCATCTTCTCCACCATTGAGACCCCACGGTCTGAGAAGTCTTCGCTCTGATTGAATTGACATTATACAGTTATCTACAAGCAGCTCGATCTCTCGTATGATTCCATCTCCACCACTCCATTTTCCTCTCCCTCCTGTATTTCTGTTAATGGAATAACATCGAACTCGAAGAGGAAATTCGGACTCTAAGGATTCTATCGGTGTGTTGAGTGTATTTGTCATATGTGTATGAATCCCGCTAGCTCCATTTTCTCCATTTCTAGCTCCTGAACCTCCACCTATTGTTTCATAGAATGAGAATGGTGCATTAGTTCTAGGATCTATACCCCCAATTGTTAGATTATTCATTGTACCTTGACTAGCTGCTGGTACAATATTAGGAACTATAGAGGCCATAGCCCCAAACGTGACATCCACTATACGCTGAGAGGTCTCTACATTTCCTGCTGATACAGGAGCTGGATATTTTGGATTGAGTAGAGATCCTTCTTCAACATTCACATCGATGACACTCCAACACCCACTATTTGTTGGAATGTCCTTTCCGAATAGTACGATGAAAGTATAGTATAAGGCTGAGAGTGTAGAAGCTAGAGGGCAATTGATGTTTCCAACAACCTGTCTTGATGTTCCTTTGAAATCTACTTTTGCTCTTCCATTCTGAATGTCGATAGCGACAGAGATTGGAATTTCCCAAGTACCTGCCCCATCACTTTCCATGAAATCTGTGAACTCACCATGTTTTCCTTCAAATCTCTTGAGCGCTGAGATCATCATCCTCTCAGAATATTGTTGAAGGTCTCCAAATGTTCTGAGAAGCGTAATCCATCCATAATTCTCTGCAATCTGTGTAACTCTCTTCATCCCAACATTATTTGCAGCTACCTGAGCTGATAGGTCTCCTAACCTTTCATCTGGGGTTCTTGTTTCTTTCAATAGATCAGAAATGGTTCTTTTATCTAATAGCCCATCCTTTACAACTATTCTAGGTTTGATGAGAGTCCCTTCCTCATGAATCGAGGTTGATATACCTGGCATAGACCCAGGACTGATACCCCCGATATCTGCATGGTGTGCACGATTAGCACAGAATGCGACGCGTTTTCCATCATGGAATAGTGGTGTTACCAATGTCAGATCAGGAAGGTGAGAACCTCCTGAATATGGGTCATTTACTAATGCCATTGTCTTTTGTTTCAATTCTTTTCCAAGGGTTTCTACACATGATTTCACTGAGAGTGGCATAGCTCCAAGATGTACTGGGATATCTTTTGATTGAGCTACAAGATCTCCATTACCATCGAAAACTGCGCAACTACAATCTCTACGCTCTTTGATATTAGGACTGAAGGCTGTTCTTCTGAGAGCTTGACTCATCTCTCTTGCTGCGGAACTCAGTGCGTTCTTCAACACTTCGAATGTAATAGGGTCTTCAATCACAGATTCTCCCTCCGTATCCAAAGAGTTCCATCCTCATGCTGTTCTGCATTCCATCCTGGTTCAATATATGTTGTAGTATCTATTTGCTCAATTATTGATGGACCCCTCACAATTTGCCCAATTCCAAGCTCTTCTCTTCTGTACAAAAAGGTGTTAGAAATTATCCCGTCCATCAAGATTACATTTCGTTTTCCATATGGCTTTGCTTTGCCATGTGTAGTATATCGATACGGTTTGTATTTGTGAGAACTAGATTGTGCTATTACTCTGATAGTGACCCATTCAATAATTCGTCCTTCTAATTTGTAACCAAAAGAATCGCTATGAAGTGCTTCAAATCTCTCTTTCGAAAATTGAGTGATGTCATTTGAATCTTTAATCAAAGATACCGATAATTCGTGTGATTGACCTCTATATCTCATATCAACTTTCCATTCAGTAGTTATTTCATTCATGGAAACTCCTTGATCTATCAACTTGTTCTTTGCTTCTTTTGAGAGATTGGTGAGTGAGATCAGTAGATCCTCTTCATTTTCTTGGGATGCGTGACTGAGTAACGTCTTCATCAGATCAACGCGAAGATTTGTACAGACAAGTCCCAGAGCTGAAGTTATTCCTGGAAATGGCGGTACCAGAATAAGGTCGATATCCAAAAGATTTGCAATATCAACAGCTTGTGTAGCTCCTGCACCACCAAATGGAACTAGTACAAATTGTCGAGGATCAGTTCCTCTCTCAACAGTGACCTCTCTGATTGCTTGAACCATATTTGATGTTGATATTTTGATTATCCCTTGGGCAGCTTCCTCAACTGTCATATTTAGTCTACTAGCTAATCTCGATATTGCCTCTCTTGCAAGATTAACATCCAGTTTCACTTTTCCGCCCAAGAAGAAATTAGGATTCAATCTTCCAAGTATGAGATTTGCGTCTGTAACTGTTGCTTCAGTACCTCCTTTTCCATACGATGCCGGACCAGGGTCCGCTCCTGCACTCTGAGGGCCTACATGCAGAATACCTATCTCATCAACCCAAGCAATACTTCCTCCACCTGCTCCTATCGTTTTCACATCAGTAGAGGGCATTCGGAGAGGTAGCCCTGCTACTTCATTATCTGGTCTAACAATGATATCTCCAATTATTGCACTGATGTCACAACTGGTACCACCCATATCCAATGTGATTGCCTTCTCAATTCCACATTGCTTAGCAATTTGCCAACCTCCAATCACTCCTCCAGCAAGACCTGATATTGCAAGACCAATCGATCTCCCTCTCACCTGTGTTGCATGCATTGTTCCTCCATTTGATTGCATCACTGCTAGAATGGAATTGCTGAGAAGGGATTTCAATGAAGCCTCAAGACGTTCAAGATATCCGACAACTAGAGGACCCAGATAAGCTTCTAGAACAGTTGTTGAAGTCCTTTCAAACTCACGAAACTCAGGAAGAACATCAGATGAAGCAACAATATACATGTCAGTCCTGCCTTGAAGATTTTTCAATAGTATGCGCTCATGAGAAGGATTCAGATATGAGAAAAGAAGTGCGATCGCA
>PJER01000092.1 GCA_002825465.1 Candidatus Thorarchaeota archaeon MP8T_1 | reverse complement strand
TCATGATGTTTCACCTCAGAAGAACAGATTCTCCTTTCCAAGCCTGTCAATGGCTGATGTTGTCCAGACCACTAGGCGACCAGCATGTGTTCCAGGAGCCAAGAGCTCCGCATTCAGACCATGGACTTCAGTAATGTCTACTCCGGGGAGATTCCTTGCTGCTGCGCCAATTCCAGAGTCTGTACCAACTACAATCAGTAACGATTTGGGAGTCTTCATCTTTCGGCCGCGCATCTTTCCCTTGCCAGCTCTCACGTTACGACCGTTGCTGGCTCTCTCAAGATCATCACTGAGGCCCAAGGCGGACAATGTTTCATAGGCCTCCTTTGTAGTAGCAATTGATTCAAGCTTGCTACTCACTATGAGTGGGATTATGGGAACTTTGTCTATCTTGTGACCTCTTTTCTTCACAAATTGGGGATTTGAAGTAGCTGCAATTGCTGAACGAATTGCTAGTCGATTCTCTTTAACATTCACTCGCTCAATGAGCACTTTCCGTGCTTCAGGAGGATGTGCTACTCGACCACCTACCGTACCAGGAGCGAAAGCAGCTTTATTGGCCGCACCAGTTCCGCTACCTTGGATTCTTGGCATTCGAGATCGACCATGACCAGTCTGCCAACTCTTAGCTGTGTTACGTTTACCTGCTAGTTCATCAACACCATGCGGTTGAAATCTACGCGACTGAAGAGCCAACACAGCCCTCTTTATCACATCTGGACGATATGGAGTGTCAAAATGAGCGGGTAGCTCAACGGTTTCTTTACTGGGTTTTCCAGTTAATGTGTATGTCTTTATGCTTGCCATTATATCATCCTCCTACTGCTTCGACGATGTGCTGACGTAGCTCACCTGCATCGGGCCCTCTTTCTGACCCATCTTCGGACGTATGGCAAGTCTGAGTCGTACTGGTCGTTTATTTGTACCAGGAACTGATCCATGAAGCATTATGTAATCGCCGCGAATCACACCATAGTTCACAAATCCGCCAGAGGGTGTGATTTCCTCACCACGTTCACCCATCTTGAGTATCTTGTTATTATAACTTGTCCGAGTGTGAAAGCCAGTCTGACCGGGTCGAGGAACGGTGTATCTGATACTGGATGGAGTCCAAGGACCAATACAACCAACTCCACGTTTTGTCTTTCTTGATTTATGTTGGAGAATTCTAATTCCCCAGCGTCGGACTGGACCCTGAAAGCCATGACCTTTGGTCACTGCAATCGTATCGACAAGGATTCCCTCATCAAGGATGTCTGCAACACGGAGATCAGTACCAAGAATACTCTTGGCATACTCAAAGGCGGTCTTGATATCTCCGCCTGTCCCTATTTTATATTCCACTACATCAGGCTTCTTCTTCGATAGTCCCGCAAGTCGTGGCTGAGTATGGATTAACATCCGAATTTCGGCAAACGAGTCGAGTTTTGACTCAAACTCCTGCATCTTGGTATCATGAGCATAATCTTTTGGCAGTGGCATTGTCTTTCGAAGGTCTTCTGACAAATTGCTAGCAAGAACTTCCATTACAAGCCTGAGACCATAAGGAGTGGCCTCATAACCGCGAATTGAAAATGGTCTAACCGGAGGTGTGTCAATTACTGTGACCGGCATGACAGTCTCCTGTCCATTGAACGGGCTGTCAGGGTTGTTTATTGTCACAACCGCATGGGTCATACCAGCCTTATATCCGATGAAACCAAGTAGTTTTGCAGCCGAGTCGTTATACTCAGGCCAACTTTTGATACGGGGCACGAATTTAGAAGCCTTGCCTCGTGGCAAGTATGCTAGACTGCCACGCCTTGGTGCTTCTTTCTTTCTGTGTGCCAATTTTAACACCACAACAATATCCGTATCGAATGGCCGATAACCTAGGCTATTCGTACTACAACGGGCCCGCCAAGGGAGGATTGTTTTTAAAACTTGCCTACTGACCAAGTATCAATTTGGACTGCTGGTGGGAGAAACTAGAATCGATTCTGCTCAGTTCTCGCAAGGATTTCGTTTTGTAGATCCTTACCTATGTTAACAAAGTAGTCTGAGTATCCAGCAACTCGAACAATAAGGTTCTGATGGTTTTCTGGATGAATCTGAGCATCTCGCAAGGTTTCCGCCCTTACAACATTGAACTGAATATGGTGACCACCTAATTTGAAATATGTACGGACTAAATCCGCAAGCTTTCGACGCCCCTCTTTGTCTGCAAGAACATCAGGCATAAACTTCTGATTTAGAAGGGTGCCTCCGGTCTTAGAATGGTCAATCTTGGCGACGGATTTGATTACGGCAGTAGGTCCATTCTTATCAGCCCCATGACTAGGAGATATCCCGTCAGATAAAGGACCACCAGCCTTTCTGCCATCAGGAGTTGCACCCGTTACCTGTCCAAAGTAGATGTGCACAGTGGTTGGAAGAAGGTTAACGCGGTATTCTCCATCCTTTGTATTTGGACGACCATCAACTGAGTCATAATAAACTTGAAAGACTGACTGAGCTATCGCATCTACATAGTCATCATCATTTCCATACTTGGGCGTCTTGTTCAACAGCGTCATTCTCAAAGCATCATTTTCCTCAAAATCAGTCCTCATCGCTTCAAGCAACTCTGCCATGGTGTACCTCTTTTTATCGAATACATGATATTTGATAGCAGACAATGAATCTGTAATAGTCCCCATGCCAACGCCCTGAATGTAGGTTGAATTGTATCGGGGACCACCATCATGGTAGTCTCTGCCCTTCGTAATGCAATCATCAAAAAGAAGGGACATGAAAGGCGCAGGCATATATTCTGCGTAGAGTCGTTCGATGATGTTATTACCCTTGATTTTGACATCAATAAAGTATTGTAGTTGCTTCTCATAGGCAGTGAATAATTCTTCAAATGACATGAATTCTGATACTTTTCCTGTTTCTATTCCGACTTTCTTCCCTGTTCGAGGATCAATACCGTTGTTGAGGGTGATCTCTAGTATCTTTGGCCAGTTACAATATCCTGTCAGGATACAGCTCTCTTTTCCAAAAGCGCTGATTGTGACACAACCACTTGGTCCTCCAACCCTAGCGTCCTCGATTGACTTTCCCGCTCGAAGAAACTCTTTGATTATCACATCTGTATTGAACAGAGAGGGTTGACCGAACCCTTCCTTCACCACATCAATTGCACTCATCAAGAAACTATCAGGATTCTCCGTACTCATCTGAATACATATACTCGGCTGTATCAGCCGCATCTCATTACAGACCTCAAGAATGAGATAAGAAAGATCGTTGACAGCATTGGTGCCATCAGATTTCAGACCCCCCGTGTTAATCAAAGAAAAATCTTGGTAAGTACCACTCTGTTGTTCAGTGATATCGACTTTGGGTGGAGCAGGCTGATTGTTGAATTTGATCCAGAAACATTGTAGGAGCTCTTTCAGGAACTCCTTTGAGAGAGTTCCAGTACTGAGATCTCTCTGATAGAATGGATAGAGGTTCAAGTCCAAGCGACCAGGATTGAAACTATCCCAGACATTAAGTTCAATGATCACGCCAAGGTGAATAAACCAGTATGCCTGCAAAGCCTCCCAGAAATTACGCGGAGGCTTAGCTGGGACGTGAGTGCATATCTCTGCAATTTGATCTAGTTCTTTCTTCCTTGCAGGATTGCTCTCCGACTCGGCAAGTTCCCTCGCTTTATCAGCATGACGCTGTGCAAAGGAAATCATCGCTTCGGCTGCAACCTGCATGGCCTTGAGCTCTTGCTCCTTTGCGTATGCCTTGGGGTCGTCATAGTAGTCTAGTTTGGATAGAGCGTGTTGGATGTCTTCAATGAAATCAAGAAGTCCACGTCGATAGATTTTATCATCAAGAATAGCATGACCAGGAGCACGCTGCTCCATGAACTCGGTGAACACACCAGCCTCAAAGGCAGCCAGCCATTGCTCTGTCATCGAACTGAACACTCGTTCGCGTATTGTCCTGCCGGTCCAATAGGGTATGATTTCGTCACGATACGAGCCAAGGGCTTCATCGCTGACAAGGAAAGGTGTCCGTTCACGTGAGTTAGCAATCTGGAGATCATTTAGTGAATGACAACAGAGTTCAGGATATGTGGGTGTAGCTTGTGGAGCAGAGCCACGTTCCCCAACAATTAACTCCCCATCATTGATGACCACTGTTTTGTTTTCTAGGATATATTTGAATGCCATAGCCCTAGCTATTGGCGTAGATACCGTTTCCGCTCCGCCACTCTGATAGAAATCGGTTAGGAGTTCGGCGCGCTCTGTACAGATATAGGGCTTTGTACGCACACTCTGCTCTCGTAGTTTCTGTACTCGCTTCGTCATCATAGTGGAACTCTCACCGACACTCATTATGTGTATTGAGTTTGATAGATACCGATTCATTTGTCTAAAAAGGTCACGTATAAGGACTGACTATTCGTAGAAACCAGGTTTCGTTATCATCTTTCCCACTGAGCTGTTTATGAGACCTAGACTGACTGTCAGGGCTTCTTCAAGCCTCACTGTTTCAGACCCTTGGTCATCAATTGTATTTGCCCAAAAGTCAATGTGGCTCTTGATCTCCTCTCTCTGTTGGTCACAGAGCTCTAAGATACCTCTATCAGGGCCCCCAAACACAGCTAACACTGAACCTGTGTTGGACACTGTGGACTTCAAGTCATCTTCCAACTTTTGGAAAGGTGGTGCTTTTCTTGAAAAACCAATTCGTGTCATTGCTCTAGAGCTCTTTAGGAGCTCAAGTAGGTCATTAATCCGACTAGCTTCAAATCCCCAATAAACTGGAACCTCTGATCGGTTGATTACAGACAAGGATAGATGCGGGACCGTAGCTTCTACTTTGAATAGGGTCGGGTCACGTTCACTCAATGTGGTAGGAAAATCAATGAGATTATCGAAGCCTAGGTCGACTTTCCCAGGGCGGACTTGGATTCCCCACCTCACCGTTCCAACAGTCAACTCTGATATTGCTGATTGGAGAGGATGGCTACGGGTTCGTAAAGGGGGCAGAAGTCCCGCATATTGGAGAGATGGTGATTGTGGAAATACTCTACGTCTGAGATACTGCGGAGTGTCCATGAACCGCAGAATCTTCACAAGAAAATCAGCATCCCTTTTTTGTGATGGACGAAGCTTTCCTGTGTTATAGACAAGCACTTCACATACCCGAAAGACAGCAAGTACGCGTGCGATTTGACCAACCTTTACTGTCTTCTGTCGAAGGTCAGTACAGTCAATCAGTGAGGTGTCAGGAAGTGCTACTTTGAGAACCATAGTAAAGATCTCCTACAAATCCAAAGTAAACCAGAGCGTAATCCGATCTGCATCTTCAAGGATTTTCATGTCAGCATAAGTCATTGCCTTGACTTCAGTTCGTGCGATGTGCCGTTCAAAGTCAATCTTTTCCCCAAATGCTCTACCTATTAGAATAAACTCATCTGCCTTCTTAGATATATCAGTTATTTCAAACTTGGAGTAGAACTGATGTTTAGTATCAATGAGAGAGATGAGAGTTCCAATCCATTCTACAAGAAGCTCCTGAAGATCGATACCTCGTACAGATATGTCAACAGATTCCAATGGAGTGACTGAGTTTGTATCGAGGATGACTTCGAATGTCGCTTTTGCGGCCTCTTCAAATGCCTTGGCCATGGTCGGCGCCCAGCACTCGATAGTAATATCAGCGGTATGTTCGTGGAATCTGAATCCTCTTTCCAATTGCTAATTCTCCAATGGCACCCACGACAAGAAGCTTAAAAGGCATTTCCAACGGTGACAATGGCAAGCCGAGGTAGCCAAGCCCGGATTACGGCGCCGGTCTTGAAAACCGGTTTCTTCGGAAGCATGAGTTCAAGCTATTCCACATTTTGTGGATTGGAACAAATCTCATCCTCGGCGCCATCTCATTTTTGCCGGTATGGTAGATACTAATCTGTATTCACTGTCATATTCAAAGATAATTGGGGTAAATCTATGGAAATTCCTGTCGAATCATGGTACAATGCAATATTCCTTCGCCATTCGCAACGAAAGTATTCAGGTGAGGTGCCTGAAAAGAATGTCACCGAGAAGTTAGAGAATGTATGTGCGGAGTTTAATCCATATCCAGGTGTGAGATCTGTTCTCGTTCGAGAGCCTGCAAATGACGTATTCAAAGGAGCAGTTGGTCAGTACTTCTTCAAGGTCACTGAAGCTCCATACTATATTGCATTCCTTGGTGATATGGACTCACCCAATGTCCAAGCTAATACAGGGTACGTTGGAGAGGGTGTCATTTTAGAAGCCACATCTCAAGGTCTAAACACATGTTGGGTTGGGGGATTTTTCAAGAGAGAATCAGTCATGAATCAGATTGATCTCAAAGATAATGAGAAGATTTTAGCAATCACTCCAATTGGATATTCTAAAGAAAAAGAAGATAGAGTGGGTACTTCTTCAAAGAAATATAGGCGTAAAGACATCGATGAATTGATTATTTCCGAGCAGAAGAACACAAATTGGCCTGATTCTATATTGGAAGCGATCAGAATTGCTCCATCTGCAGGAAACAGGCAACCATGGCGATTTGAAATTAATGAAGATTCAATTACGATATCAACTAATAGCAAGAGAGAAGGATTTGGAGTTTCAAGAAGACTGGATTGTGGTATTGCAATGTTGCATCTAGAGCTAGGTGCACTTGTGAATGGGTTCAAGGGTAGATGGGAGTTTCTTGAACATCCAAAAATTGCTAGATATGCAATCAAGTAAATTGTTGAAATCTCGTCCTCGACGCCACTCTTCTTATAGTTTGGAAAATAGGAGAACCTGTCACATAAAACAAGTCGTAAATAGGTAAAGCGGGTTCTATTGAGGGATTAAGAGATGAATGAAACATACGAAAAGGCATCATCGCGCCTTTCAAATGGTAAGTATCTCCTGGGTTTGCTCGTTATCTACGCAACAGCATATTCTCAATACTTGCTACCGAGTGAGAGTCTAGTCTTTAGTCTGCTCTTTGTGTACGGTATTCCAATAGTCATCATTGGCAGTTACTGGGGTCGGTACACTCTTCATCGGTTCTTCAATCGAATGTCTGCCGCAGTGAAATATGGATTTGCATCCTACGGTGGCTTTACTGGACTGAGTTACATCATAACTTTCGTCATCATACTTCTAATCATCATATTTGACCCCACTGCGTTGAACATCTTGAACAATCCGAATCCAGTACTGAACACAACACCTGAAAATGCCTGGGTCATGGTCTGGGTTTCATTTCTTGTCGTTGGTCCTGCCGAGGAATTCATCTTCAGGGGTTTCATCTTTGGTGGATTGCTCAATATCGTTGGAGATCGTCGCTGGATATCATTGGCCTTTCTGACGTCTATACTGTTTGCAGCGGCTCATCTGTACTACACGCTTGAGTATGGATTAGTATCAATAATCATGTTTACCCAGCTCGTCGCGTTCGGTATGGCAATGGCTGCAACGTATTACCTATCCAACGGGAATTTACTGATTCCATCATTTATCCACGGCCTCTTTGATGCCACAGGATTTCTTACAACAGCAGTATCACTAGATTTTGGAGTAACACTAAGGTTTCAGTTATTCTTTGTTTCTCTGGCAGTTTTTGGAGCTGTGCTCATTCAATGGCTCTGGAAAAGAAGAAACCAAACCGATTACGTGCACCAAGATACAATAGACCTTCAATAGGAAATTGTTCTTGTGCCAATAGATAAATCGAATGAGCACAGAGTACACATGAATTGAAATGGACGTTAGCAAGCTGATTTTTGGACTATCCTAATGTTGCCGAGTACAAAATCAACCAAATCTCATCCTCGGCACCATTTTCTAATTGCTCTAGAATGTCGCAAGCGGCAGAAAAATTGGATAGGTCTTTTATATGGGATAATCTTCCTATGAAATTAAACAATAGATTCGGAGCGGTATTCATGCAGGAGTTAGATGTACAGACTGTTTCGATAATAATAGCAGCAATCAGCGTCGTGATTGGAGTGATCATGAGTGTGCTTTCTATTAGAAATTTAGCAAAGTCAAGACGAGCCTCCATATTCTTGGATTTTCACAAACAGGCCGACCAAGAGTTCCTTGAAGACATTGAAGAAGTGGTTGGGGAGTGGAACTGGAGCGACTATGAAGAGTTTCTAGCTAAATACGGACCAACAAATCCCAAAAACTGGGCAAAGTTCATCCACGTTAGCTCCTTTTTTGACTCGATGGGA
>PJER01000091.1 GCA_002825465.1 Candidatus Thorarchaeota archaeon MP8T_1 | reverse complement strand
CCAAGTGGCAATTGTTTCATCGTCTTTCCAATAGCTCTTTAACTGGAGACCGTGCTCATTGTTCTTTCCACAGCCCCAACAACAGGATGCAAACTCGGGCCACACATCTTGAATCGGGTCTTCAGACATACATTCCACCTTCCTAATGCAACATGTAAAGATTTCTCAATGTTCGCACATTGAGGACTAGACTCATAACTAAAACATGGGAAATGTACTGCAGCCATGTTGCTCATCCTCGCCTTCTTAATTAACAGCACAATAATTGCAATCATCATATACCCATTCTTCAAGTCTTCAAGATTACCAAAGAACAGACCTTCAACATTTCTTCTGCAGCCCCCAGCAAATGATGATAGAAGAATAGTCGTTGTGGCTGGGGATAGTCTGACTCATGGAACAATCGGATATGGCTATTTCAATATACTTTATGAAGAACTAGATATGGAGAGATTCAGTTTGATAAATGCAGGTGTCAATGCGAACCTTGCATGGAATCTTTCAGAGCGACTTGATGAAATTATTGAGTGCCAACCATCTGTAATCACAGTACTGATAGGAACCAATGATGCGAATGCTGCCACTTCCGAGAAGGAAGGCAAAGCGTATTCGAAGATTATGAAACTGCCTCGTATGCCAGATATCAATTGGTTCAGGGATACACTACAACTAATGATTAACAGATTGCAGAGTGAAACTCAAGCATCTATTGCTCTTCTATCCATTCCTCCGATAGGTGAGATTTCTGATCATCCTGCTTTCAAATTGAGTCTAGACTATGGGAAGGTAGTGAAAGAGGTGGCTATGGAAACAAGTGTGGCCTACGTTCCATTGCAGGAACAAATGGTTGCATATCTAGAAAATAATCCCGGTTCTCCGAAATATCCATATCAAAGCGGTAGATTGCGGATGATCTTTTCAATATTCAGACACTACATCCTAGGGGTAAGCTGGGATAGTATCGCAGAACAAGCAGGATTCAGACTTCACTCCGATTACCTTCATCTTAACAGCACTGGTGCAAGGATGGTCGCAGACATGATACTTCAATTCATCAAATCTACTCAGTCATTCTGAAATATGCAAGCATCATATTTCACATTGAATACTATCTCAGTTCGCCTGATGCACCGCTTGCTATGCGAAGAGAGCCAAGCACGAGGATGGCAATTGCTAGCAATAGCTTCAGTGTATATAGACCAAGAGAAGGAAATATTGCGACAACAAAACCGAATAGAAAGACAAGCCCTCCACCAGCGATGTTAGCAACTCGCATCCCCGATTTTAGTCCAGCTTCTCTATACCCGACGATAATTCTGGCCATCCCGATTAACATTATTCCAAATGTCAAAATCGTAATCAAGACTGTGATAGTGTACGAACTAAACAAGATTGCTGCGAGAGCAAGGGCGATTGCACCAATGCCACTAACGACTTTCACAGTTCTTGTGGTTGTGTTTAGCTTTTTCATGAGAAGTCCTTTGCCAAGTCTTGTGAATCCTATAACAAGAAGGCCAAGTGCCAACAATAACACCAACATGGCTTCAACAAGCGCTGTGTTCAAGATAATCCAGGCACCCACGAAGATAATCACAAAACCAATTACAATATCAAGACCTCTTGTCCAAGGAGGATATTCTTCGAGCGCCATAATGACTTGAGATTGGCTTTACTCGTAAATAGGCTTTCGCTTCTGGTTGCTTCGAGAAGACCAAACCAATGACTGTCGCATGCTTTTTAATCACCCAGCGTAGCAGATTGTCACAGACATATGACAATCATTGATGATGAGTTTTGGAGCATCAATCAAGAAATACTACTCCAACAACTTGAAACTGCTTATGCAGGCCTAGCATCTAAAGACGCAGAAACAAGACTAGAAACCTTTGGGCCAAATAGCATCAAGACCAAAAAGAAAACCAGTAGTCTTACACTTTTCGTCAATCAGTTCAGGAGTCCGCTAGTTCTCATCTTACTAGGCGCAGCAATCTTAGCATTTGTAACAAGTGATAGTACTGATGGACTGATCATCTTTTCCATCATTCTGTTGAGTAGTATCATTGGTTTTTGGGAGGAACATATGTCAACAAAAGCTGTGGAGAAACTGTTGTCAATAATCAAAGTCACAACAGAGGTAGTTCGTGACGGAAGGAATATCCAGATTCCATTGGAGCAGGTAGTACCCGGCGATATTGTTCTTCTAAATGCTGGTGATGTTGTGCCTGGGGACTGCATCATTTTAGAATCAAAAGATCTGTTCGCCAATGAAGCAGCACTCACTGGGGAGACATTGCCAGATGAAAAGAGAGCTGGTGTTGTGAGTGTCGACACGCCCCTAAGTAAGCGTGCAAACATGGTATACATGGGGACAAGTGTGAGTAGTGGAACGGCTAGGGTCGTCGTAGTCAATACTGGTTTGAAGACTGTGTTTGGTAAAGTCACAGAGAGGTTGTCTATGAAAGAACCTAAGACTGACTTCGAACGTGGCTTGGATAGATTCGGCTCACTACTAATGCAGGTGACATTGATATTCGTCTTCGTAATCTTTGCTCTGAATATCTATTTTCAGAGGCCAATTATGGACTCATTCCTCTTCGCTTTGGCACTCGCAGTTGGGATTACGCCAGAACTACTACCCGCAATCACCAGTATCACACTTGCTCAAGGCGCAAAACAGATGGCAGAAAAGAAGGTGATAGTTAAGAAACTCACGTCAATTGAGAACTTTGGTAGTATGAACATCCTATGTTCTGACAAAACCGGAACGATAACTGAGGGTGTCATGCGTGTTCACTCGACAATTGGACCCACCGGAACGATTAGCGACAAAGTTCTGTTGTATGCATACCTAAATGCATCTTTTCAAGGGGGGTACGAGAACCCGGTTGACAATGCAATTGTCAACCACAAATCTATCAATCTTGAAAAATACAATAAGTTAGATGAGATTCCTTATGATTTTGTTCGAAAAAGACTAAGCATACTAGTTGCTGATGAATCAGGCCAATTTATGATATCAAAGGGTGCTGTTCTAAATCTGCTTAATGTCTGCTCAACTGCTGAAGGAGAAGATGGTAAAACAGTGGATATAGAGGTGATACAGGAAACTATCCATGAATTATACAATAGACTAAGTGCCCAAGGATTAAGGACACTTGGAGTTGCATACAAACCTGTTAACGAGCCTTTGATCAACAGAAGTATGGAGAAGGACATGCGATTCCTCGGATTTGTTGTGCTTTCAGATCCGCTGAAGCGTGACGCGAGAGAAACGATAGATGCCTTGCACTCTTTGAATGTTAACTTCAAAATCATTACTGGTGATAATCAGTTAATCGCAGCATCAATAGGTTCTCAATTGGGTTGGGAAAATCCAAAGATTCTAGCTGGGGCAGAGATTAGACAGATGAGTGATGACGCTTTGATTAGTCAAACTACTATGACAGATATCTTTGCAGAGATTGAGCCAAATCAAAAAGAGCGTATAATTCTTGCACTTAGAAAGGCAGGAAATGTCGTAGGCTATGTAGGGGATGGCATCAATGATGCATCAGCAATACATGCAGCTGATGTAGGAATATCAGTAGAGAGCGCTGTCGATGTGGCAAAGGAATCAGCTGAAATCGTACTCCTTGAGAAAGACCTTAGCGTACTAGTTGAAGGAATCTCTTTGGGAAGGAAAACATTCGCGAACACCATCAAATACATCACAGTCACAATAAGCGCAAACTTCGGGAATATGATCAGTATGGCAGGTGCTTCTCTTCTATTATGGTTCCTTCCTCTATTGCCAAGTCAAATCCTCGCCATCAACTTCCTTACGGATTTCCCAGCGACCACTATTTCAACTGATAATGTAGATGTAGAACTAATAGATAATCCAAGAAGCTGGGATATAGGTTTCATCAAAAGGTTCATGGTTGTATTTGGTACTCAAAGTACTATCTTTGATTTTATGACCTTTGGTTTTCTCCTGCTCGTATTGAACTCCACAGTGGATCAGTTTCGTACAGGTTGGTTTATCCTTTCAATAGCAACAGAGATCGTAGTATTGTTAGTAATCAGGACACGCCGGTTCTTTACTAGAAGTAGACCGAGTAGGTATTTGGTTTTGTCATCAGTTGTTGTCTTAGCCACAGTTTTGGCCTTGCCTTATTCTCTTATCGGAGAGATACTGGGCTTAGTGATGCTCCCAATTTGGACTGCTTTGGGTTTGATAGTAATAACTACAGCATACATTATTACAGCTGAACTGACAAAGATGCTGTTCTACGGTCGAGTGACAGCAAGAAGTACGTAGAGTCCCGTTCTTCAGCAATAAATCCTCAAACGAAGAGGTTATGTATCGAGTGCACTATTGTTAATATTGATTGAAAATGAAGAAAGATGATGGCGAATGGAAACTCACCCTAAGTCCTGAACAGTTTAAAGTCCTTCGAGAGTGTGGTACGGAACCCCCGTTCACAGGTAAATATGTACACCACAAGGAGAACGGTGTGTATGTCTGTGCGGGATGTGGGAATGAGCTCTTCTCATCCAATACAAAATACGAATCTGGGAGTGGCTGGCCAAGCTTCTGGGATCAGCTATCAGAAGATAGTGTTGAGAAAAAGATCGACAAGAGCCATGGAATGACACGCATTGAAGTTGTGTGCAAAAACTGTGGTGGTCATCTTGGGCATGTCTTTGATGATGGTCCAAATCCAACAGGTCTACGTTACTGCATAAACTCTCTCTCTCTTGATTTCAAGAAGACTGATGATGAAGAAACCTAGACAGAAATAATAGATAGACTTCAGTACCTTTTTGGTCCGATAAAGCATCCTTGCGTTGCCAAGACATGTGATCATCATGACAGCTCCGTATGAGAACGAAAGGCTTCTAGTGGAAGCGACAGAAGTACCAATCACAAAGAAAAGGTTAGTTGAAGACCTGCGAAAGGCAGGAATCATATCAGGCGATACAGTCCTCGTGCATTCTTCGATGAGCAGTATGGGGTGGATCGTAGGAGGCGCTGTCACTGTCATAGCGGCATTGATGGAAGCAGTGACCAAGGAAGGCACACTTGTCATGCCTACTCAGACCACAGGAAATGGTGAACCATCCCGATGGCAACACCCAGCAGTTCCTGAGAGCTGGTGGCAAATTATCAGGGAAGAGATGCCACCGTATGATCCGGAGATAACACCAACAAGGAAAATGGGGATTATTGTAGAAACATTCCGAAAGTACCCAGGAGTATATCGAAGCCCTCATCCTCAAGCATCATTTGGAGCGTGGGGGAAAAGGGCTCAATACGTTGTTGATAAGCATCCAGTAGAAGATGTTTTTGGGGAAGAGAGCCCTCTCGGAAGACTCTATGATTTGGACGCAAAGATTCTATTGATTGGTATTGGTCTGAATGCTAATACCGCTCTGCATCATGCCGAGTTTAGGGCCAAGTTACCAAACATGCCGATGGAGAATCCTGGAGCAGCAGTTCTTGAGAATGGAAAAAGAGTCTGGAAGACATGGGAACAGATAGAGTACAATGATGAAGATTTTCCACAAATAGCTGCTGAGTTTGAAGAAGCGACTGGTCGCACGCCATTCGATATTGGACAGGCGGAGAGTCATCTCTTTCCGATGAGAGGTTTGATAGATTTTGGTGTCACCTGGCTAAGAAAGAATCGCGCGTATGAATAGGTAATTGGTAGATTGCTCAAGCTTTGGAAAACATGCACCTTACAAGGAGTAATGTACTTGCTCAATCTCACAGATTAGATGTCAGATTGAATTTACTGTGATTTCACTCACGTTCAGACTTGATTGCTTCAAAGGCAAGATGTTTGGCCGATTCTCGTTTCTTGCTAATGTCCCTTGCCTGATCACGAATCTCTTCAAAAAGAGACTTACGAGCATATACAGCTCTTTCAACAAAAGCGGCTACTGCTTCTGAGCGACTCTTGAAGATTTCAAGCTCAACAAGAGCATCAAGAATCTCAACAGTATCCACGCTCATTCTTGTCATTACAGAAATCTCGCGATTCAGCTGTCCAAGATCATCTCTCTCAATTCTTCCCAACAGCTCATCCCTGAGGCTGGTCTTCTCGGCTGGTTCTTCTGTTCTTGCTTTCTGTTTTGACGTGCCTCTCACCCCGTTTTTTCATTAGGTGCAATTAAAATTCTGAACCAGCGCTATTTAAAGTTTCATGTAACGGCGGATATGTAATATTGTTACAAATTTATTTGTATTAATATGAATTCGTAAAATTGCGTAAAATGTCTATTAGGTAGTATAGGAAAAATGGAGGGGGTGATAAAGACTAGTCGACTCTATCTTGTGATTCGACTTTCTTGCGAATCCTCTCGACTGCAGTTGAGAATCGTTCGGCCTCTTTTGATAGTTCTTCCAGAATCTCTGGAGAAGGATCACTCATGATCACAACAGGGAGAATCTGGAGAGTTTCAAATAGGTTTAGAATAGATGGCGGGAGAGCATTAAATCGTTCAAAGATTGGAGGTAATGGTCCTGGGAAAGGAGAAAACCCTTGGACTATCTTCTTACGAAGCTCACCACTACGGTCGATTTCGGTTTCAAGGAATTTTAGACCCTTGTCAGTGAGCTCATATCGACGAGTCTTCTCATCAGTATCAGGGAGTTCTCGTGTCAATCCATCTTGAAGAAGACTCTTCAATAATGGATAGATAGAGCCAGGCTTTGGTTTCCATCGTCCGCCGGTCTCCTTCTCGATAGCTGATGTCAACTCTGCTCCAGACATAGAGTGTTCCTTGAGCATGTGTAGTACCCTGTATCGCAGGAATCCCTTGGGAACTTTGGCTGTATGTTGTATCCACTTTTCAACAACACTTGGTAATCCAATTTGATCCCTGAATTTAGCCAATCGCTCCTCTGAGAGATAGTATTTACTGCCAATCCGTATGATAGGATCTATCTCAGGAGGCACTGGAGGTCTCACATGTCGAAACAATTCAGGAATGCCTAGTTCTTTCAGGGATAATGCCTTCTCAGGCGTAGTCGCACCTCGTTCTCGAAATGTATCTACTAACCTGCGGAAGGGACTTAACATGTTCTCTTGCATAGTCGAACTAGCCTTTATCTTATTCGAAATATCAAATATGATATATAAGGCGAATGAATGATTAAATTCTGTACGAGAATGTACTTTGAAACCTAGAGAGAAAACGACTAAGCTAGAGCCTTGTCAAGAGCTGCAAGGAACTTCTCTTCGTCTTCAGCCATCTTACTCTTAATTGCCTTCCATGCTGCAGAGCAGTTCTTGTAGGGGACTTTCACAAGTTTGTGTATCTTTTTGTCAATCTCTTGTCTATTTTCAGAAGTGACTTCAATTCCAATCTGATCGAATACTAACTTCAAATGCCTAAAGTAACATGTCAAGAGGAGCACCCATCAAGCCACAGGGTACTGCATCCTTTGAATCTTTTGAACAACGCGATAATAACTGCTAAATCGGACACTCAACTTATGACTAGATACAATGTCGCCTGTAATCGGAATTGGTGGAATATTCTTCAAATCAAAGAACCCAAATGACCTTCAGAAATGGTATATTGAAAACTTAGGACTGCAGCCCGACAATGAGGGGTACATCATCTTTCGGTCAAACAGACCTGATGAACCGGGATATACCTTATGGGCACCATTTCCTTCAGATACTAAGTACTTTGAGCCTAGTGATGCGTCATTTATGGTCAACTTCAGAGTCATAGAGTTGGACTCATTTGTTGAACAACTCAAACAGAGAGGTGTCACTGTTCATGAGCCTATCGAAGTGACACCTGAAGGAAGGTTCACCTGGATTATGGATCCAGAAGGGAATCGTGTTGAACTATGGGAGCCTCCTCAGACTTAGTCCTTAACGAATCTTATTTATAGTTAATTTTCTCTTCTGTTCACGGGGATTCGTTTGCATTATAGACGAGTTGGAAAAAGTGGATTGAAAATCAGTGAGATCTCTCTAGGTTCTTGGTTGACCTATGGAGGGACTGTAGAGAATCAAGTTGCCAAAGAATGTCTGAACACAGCCGTAGAACAAGGGATCAACTTCATCGACTGCGCGGAGATCTACGCTGGGGGTAGGGCAGAGGCAGAAGAGGTCATAGGCGAATGGCTCGCTGAAGAAACCGTCAATAGAAGGGATCTTGTCATCTCAAGCAAGGTCTTCTGGCCTACTAGTCAGGACATTAATGACTGGGGAAATAGCAGAAGGAACATTAACAATGCTATTGAAGGCACACTCAATCGTCTTAATATTGATTACCTAGACCTCTATTATCTTCACAGATATGATCATACTACACCAGTCAGAGAAACAGTGGAAACTCTTGATGGACTAATCAGAGCAGGAGATGTTCGCTACTGGGGCACATCAGTCTGGACTGCGGCTCAACTCGAACGAGTCCAAGCTGTGGCAAAAGAACTCCATGCTCACAGACCTGTCGTTGAACAGCCTATGTATAACATGTTCTCCAGGCACATCGAGGTAGAGATAATGCATGTAGGCAAGACACACGGGATGGGCTTTACTGTCTGGAGTCCACTTGCACAGGGACTTCTTACAGGAAAATACAATGATGGCATTCCCGAGGGGAGCAGAGGCTCAAGATCCGAGATGGTGCAGAATCTGCTCACGGAAGAGAACCTGTCTAAGGTGAAAAAACTTGGAGAGATTGCTAAATCATTGGATATCACAACAAGTCAATTGGCTCTGGCATGGATCCTTAGACGACCCGAGATATCTGCAGCTATTGTCGGAGCCACAAGACCGCAGCATGTCATTGAGAATGCTGCTGCATCCGATGTAGAGCTATCGAAAGAGGTTCTTGACCAGATAGAAGCAGTGTTGGACAATACACCTCAATGGCCACCCACCTACGAACCTAATATCTACTTTGAGGACAAGATGAGATAGAAAACGCAGATGATGCAGAGGAACTATCTCTCTGCATCACTGGAAACTAAAAGAGTATGTAGACTGCTACCAGTCCTGTGATATATACCAGATGGAATAGAGCGAGAGGTATTTTCGGCACATGGATATTGCGCCGCTTCACCAACTCAGACCCAAACCAACATAGAATTACCGAAAGTACGAATAGCAGAATCATGGCATCTATCGACATAATATCTTCTCCTTTCAACCTTGTATTGTTTCATCGCAACCACGTAAGTCACCAGAAGCAGTCCAATGTAGATTACATGGAAGACCAGCCAGAATGTGGGAGTTAGTGCGGTCACAAAATCAGCGAATAGCGCAGGGACAATCCCACACGCAGCAAGTGATAATATCGTGACTGCGATGAATATCCTGGTTGGATTCTTAGGTTCAAGAAAATCTGGATCTGAAACGATTCCTGAGCCTTTTTGTGTTCCAATTTGTTTTTTCATTTAATTACTCCTACGAGTAGTTCGTATGATGTACCATCGTGTAAAATTACTAAACAGCTTGGCAATCAATACCTTCAAAAATCGTAATTACTTTAGGTCAGAGTTCTCTGTCTTGCAGTATTGACTGCAAAAATCAGAAAATTGCTGGTGGATTCCGTTGGATAACCTAGACAAAGCTTTGTTTCAAGAACTAAGCAACAATTGTAGAGCATCATTTACTGAACTTGGAAAGAAATACGATGTCTCCGTTAATACAATTAAGACTCGTGTTGAAACAATGATTGAACAGGGAATCATAGTGCATTTTGATGTTCAACTCAAGCTCAGTCTATTCAATGCTAGTTTCGCACTGGTTATCTTGCGTTTGAAACGGCTCTTGACACAAGAAGAAAAAGACGAGATAGGAAATCATCCGTTTATCACTAGTGTTTCAAGTGGGATTCAAAAAGACGGAATGGTTGTTGCAATATATAGGAATAATGATGAATTAGACCAGGTAATTGAACACGTGAGAAAAAACGATTATGTTGATGAGTTGGATATCTATCAGACCCTTCCCCCACCATCATCTTACGTGGCTCTTCCTAGCTCTAAAGGAATCGAGTCTCTGAAGAAGATTGATTGGCAGATCCTCCGTCAACTTCGTTGGAATGGACGAATGTCAATTAACGAGTTAGCAGAGAAGGTGGGTCGATCTTCGCCAACTATTAGAAAACGGCTAGAATACATGAGAAAGCAAGGTATGCTATATGAAACAGTACTCTCCAATATTGGTGTAATTGGTCACGGATTTATCATCAATTTTGCACTTCAAATGCATGAACTCACAAATGAGAGACAATTGGAGATTGAAGAGAAAGTAAGAGAAATTTATGAGGATAATTTTTGGGTTAGCTGGAAGATTGTAAATCGCCCAATAATATTCTTGACATTTCAAGTAGACAGTGTAGTAGAAGCACAGGAGATTCAATCTCGATTAGTTTCTATGTTTCCAGAATATCAATCAATAAGTCAAGCAATTAGCGGCGAGTGGAAATACTACAAAGATTTCCGCGATCAGATTCTCGAAGAACGCTCTCAATAGTTCTTCTTCGGAAACATCCGGTATCACAACTAATGTTGTACATTAACCTGTGAATTGAATTTGGATATTTTTTCAGACCATACCCAAGAAGTAATCAAGATACCCACGCAGCTAAAATTCAGTGAAACAAACATGAGCTTGATTACTGAACTGAAGAGCTGGTCATGGATTTTCAAGACTTGGATTATTGTATATCCAGTGTTATTTGTTGTAGGTATGGTGATGGGCACAATACTGAGTTCCAATTATTACTGGATAGCAATCATCATTGGCGTTCCCTTCGCAGTTATTCCAATCACTTACAGAAATCTTGTAGGAGGAGGATGCAGTCTCAGATTCCAAATTTGTGCACTAGTCAAGGGTATGCTCGCTGGTTCAGTATTTCTAATCCTAGCTCTTGTTGCGGACATCATCATCTGGCAGGCTATCGGTCCAGCCATCGGATGGAGCCCAATGACATTCAGCATGTTTCAAGAGATTTACCTCATTTGGTTCCTCAGTGGAACGATTGGAGGATTTGGCGCACGCATAGTTGAAGTTAGAGCACAAACAAGACCTGCTGAAATCAGAATTGCTGGATTCAAATAATAAAAGTCAGAAAATAAAAGGACTCACCATACTACAACCAAGTCCCCTTCACAGAGGAGTTGTAAATGGCTGAACCCAATTCAGAGCAAATTCGGTGGAACCAACTTCGAAAGCAGCATCTTCTTGATGAGAAGGACATTAATTTCTTTGATTTGATTAAATCGCAGTTGGGGCTCCATTCCACAGATTATTGGACTCCCTATTTCTCTGTCTATGCGAGGGTAGGTAATTTTGATGCAGAGAAGATGTTCGACTCAATCAACAATGGGAAGACATTAGTCAGAACTCACGCTTTCAGGACAACCTTGCACGTTATGCACGTAGATAATTTACCCCTGATACTCAGTGCTACTGGGCCCTCTTTGTTTAAGGCGTCTAGAACGGATAAGTTCAGAAAAATGAATCTATTAAGTGATCAAGAAGTTGAGGACCTATTGCTTCGTGTGAAGGCAGCATTGCAAGATGGTCCGTTACAAATGAGTGAGTTGAAGCGAGCAGCCCCTGAGGCAGAGAAACATATGCGCTCCGCTTTAGTGATGCTTATGGCTCGGGGGGAGGTAATCAGAGCAAGAGCAAGTCACGCCCGAAATAATCTGACATCCTACGCACTGATGGACGATTGGGTGGAAGGTTTTCGTATGAAGCATTTGGATGAAGAGGAGGCCATTAATGAACTGATACGACGTCACATCGAGCTATTTGGTCCGGTGTCAATTGACGACATAGCATGGTGGTTGCGAGTTACCAAGACAACCGTAAAGACCTCAATAGAGAAGATTAGCGAGTCTGTGGTCAATATAGGACTGCAGAAACATGATAGATATATGATGCAATCAGATTATGAGATAGCAGCCTCTTTAGAGAAATCAGGCAAGGATATGGTCTGGTTCCTACCATACGAGGACCACTTTCTCAAAGCATTCATCGATAGAACCAGTTTCATCAAAGAAGATGTCCAACCCTATTTATTTCCTGCAGATAGAAGACACTTTTGGCCTTCAAATCCTGATGCTCCACTAATAATGCCAGGCCCTGGATTGCGTGCAACAGGGGAAGTACGGCCCTCTATCTGGATAAATGGAGATGTCGTAGGAAGATGGGAGATCGACGACGGGGAAGAGCAAAAGAAGATAGTCATAAGCATCTATAGGAAGGTAACTAGGAATCATCAAGAGAGCATTGAGCAGTCAAGGAAAAACCTAGAAAACTTCGTTAATGATTCTTTGCAACCAATATCACGAGGATGACAACAAGATTCAGGCTAAGGAGATTCAAGGTGTTTCTAATAGAACTCGCCTCTCGAAAGCCGTCATCATCGCATCTCGTATGCAAGAATACAAGTTCCTGAGGCCTGTTCCTGTCAGAGAGAGAATTCATCGATATAGCTAGATATTTTACTAGTGATATCTGGATAATACGACACGGAACGCAAATATAGTGATTTGTCTATGAAAAAATATACCATCCGGAGATGTAAAGAATGGGAAAGGGTTTAGCTATACTCGGACTCCTACTTATCATAGTAGGAATCTTACCTCTTATCTTACCAATGGTTGGATTTGCAGCATACGCCGATTACTTCTTTTTAGGAATCTACACACTCCCACTAGCAGGATATGATTTCTCGGAGCTCATGCTCATTCTATTGGGACTTGGTGTAATTCTGCTCATTGTTGGAGCTGTGAAGTAATCCGCGTATAGAGAAAGTGAAAAGGCGGGGGAGTAGATGCTCCCCTCCAATATTTTTTTTAATTCTATTTGATGCCAATCTTAGCCGCAATCTTGACAATTATGAAGACTACGAATGCAACTATGATGAAAATGATGAGATTATCCAAGATTGGACCACCAGAAAGCACATAGGGTGCTCCCTCAGGGGCAATCGGGGGATAGACTATCTGAACGATTGGCATGACAAGGCTTTTGACCAGAGCCTCCACGACTTTTCCAATGTAGATACCTAGGATGAACGCGACTGCTAAACCAAGTACCTTATAGGAAGAGATGAAGGCAACAAACTCATTGATGAGTCCCTTTGGGGCTTCGGGCGCAGGAGCAGGTGTTAAGAGTTTTCGAATCTCTCTTAATTCTTCGAGCATTTCGTCGTTTGACATTCTAACAACCTCACGTAAAATTGTCAAAGAATATTGCATTATGTAGAATAATACTCTTGCGTTGAAACAGCTATAGTAATATCAGAGAAGCGTCATGCCACTGTTCATGTCACTATGGTTCTTTCTCTCAGTTCTGGGAGTCATTGCGGTCGTTCCTATTCACTTTCTTTCTGTCAGTCATGTTCGCCTGGAAGAAAAGTACGGAAAGGAGAGAGGCACCAGGATTGGAGCAATTCTGGGTATGATCTCAGGGTGGGGGATCTTCCTGTTCCTATTTGGCCTTTGGTTTTCCCCGCAACCACAATTCATCATTCCAATCATATCAGACATCCTTCTGATTATTCCCATCTTTGGGCTTTTCACACTTCAAATTCCTGTTTTACATCTAATTCTGTTTGTCATCATTATTGTTCCTGGAGCGTGGCTTGGAATACGTGGAGTCACAGATATTGGCCTTGAAGCATCTGAAACTCATAGATCGACACAGATTATTACTACAGGCCTATATTCACGCATTCGTCATCCACAATATTTGGGAGCTATGCTGTCTCACATCGGGATTACATTCCTTGTTTCAGGATTCTATTCACTACTAGTGACTCCGTTTGTGATTTTTATCAACTGGCTTCTCTGCTGGAAAGAGGAGAAGGAGCTTGTGAGAGAGTTTGGTGAATCCTATTCACAGTATCAGAAGCAAGTGCCTATGTTTCTTCCACGATTCAAAAGCCACGAGTGACTGGAATGAGCATCTGCTCTGCAATCCCAGATTCAGAGTGCTTCCGCAAGGGATGATTCCAAACAAACAACAGTAATAACTCAAGAAAGAACAAAGAATACTACTCCAACTAGCGTAACGAGCAGTTATAGAGTTATGAGATTGGGTGCTGTATGCCCCATATTTACAAACTAACGAGGCTGATGAGATGCGCGCCAGAAAAATTGTACTCACGTTGATCATTATTCCAATTCTTTTGGGTTTGGTTATTTCACCAAAGACATATTCAATCATGTTCGCTTCAAATGATTCACCTAGTAATTCATTAGACCCGTTGGTAGAAGAAGTAAATGACTTCAATAAAAACTCAGGATTTTCTCTTTCACAGGACACTCAGTCTGGTATTCTGAATCCCGCGAGAATGGTTCAGAGAGGTCATCAAGAAACTAGTCTGGTAAGAGCAAGGACTGATTCAGGGAAAAACACTCAGCAGAACATCACCATTGATGAAGCGAATCACTGGACTGCTTCCAGAACAGAGATTGAAGTTTCCAATCTAAAGAAGCTATATGCAGTCAATGGAACCTTTGATGATGAAGTAGATCCTTGGACAAGCTCATTATTTGATCCAAGCGGGGGAAAACAAAATCAGACTGCAGTATGGAATTCAACGGAAGGATATGTCACAGTAGCGAATTATGGAGAATTCAAAGACAGGAATCCGCCTCAGGATGATACATACACACATCATCAAACATCCGAATTAATCTGGGAGCAGACGGTCACAAACTCTCCGCTTTCAAATAACTTCAGTCTAAGTTTCAGGTACAGATATGTTTCAGGTCCAGTTGATACAGCACCCTACGATTTTGCTGGTGATGTTGAACTTCGAATCTATGTTCACACTGACACATACTACATGAGTATCGCTACAGGAGATCTGCGAGGTGTCTGGTATTCAATTACTGATTATCCTATTGAGATCACAGGAGCT
>PJER01000090.1 GCA_002825465.1 Candidatus Thorarchaeota archaeon MP8T_1 | reverse complement strand
CAGTATCCTTGTTAATGTGGATGGCAAAGTAGGGACACGCCTTGACACACTCACCAGTTCCCTTGCATTTACCGTTGTTTACAATCACTATTCCTTTTGATGTTCTACTCAGGGCTCTCTCTGGGCAAGCATCGATACAAGGTGCATCCTCGCAGTTTCGACAGAATAACGGAAAATCCAGCGCTGGTTCGATTCTCATGACTCTTACACGCGCTCTTGTTGGACTTATCACCTTGAAGTAATACATACTGCACACATTCGCGCAAATCATGCACCCTGAGCATACTTCTGGGTCGCCAAATACAAACTTCAGTTCTGTCACAACTCAGTCTCCTCGCGGCTTGTTACCACTACCCATTGCTTGAAACTCGCTCTGCCCTGGCTTTACCAGAATCTTCCCCTCTCCATATACCTGAACACCCCTGACAAATGTCATGACTGGTGCCCCACGCATGGTCATTCCTTCATAGAGGGTCCAGCCACACTTTGAGAACATCATGTCTGCTGTAATCTTCTCCTCTCGGCTAGGGTCAAATATTACAAAATCTGCATCAGAGCCTATTCGTAATATTCCCTTCTTCGGATAGAGACCGAAGATTCTCGCTGGGTTCCGTGATGCAACTCTTAGTAGTCTTGTATATGAGAGCCTCCCCTTGTTGATTCCTTCAGAAAGTAAAACCCTGAGAATCATCTGAGTTCCATCCACTCCTGCCCATGCCTCTCTGATATCATCCCTTCCTGCATCTTTCTTTTCAATCGGACAGGGAGCATGATCACTTACTGTGATGTCAATTATACCTCGCAATAGTGCTGACCAGAGTGCCGCTCTATCTTCCTTGGTTCTTAGAGGTGGGTTCATCTTACTCCTAGGTCCAAGGCGGTTCATATCATCTCGATAGAAAACAAGATGATGGGGGCAGACCTCTGTAGTTACCATGATGCCATGTAGCTTTGCTCGTTCAATCTCAATTAAACCCTCTCGGGTCGTGATATGAGCGATGTGCAAGTGTCCCCCTGTCTGCTCAGCAAGAGAAATATTCTGCCTGACAGCTAGTTGCTCTGCTAGATTTGGGCGTGCCAAGGAATGGCTGATGGGAGCATCCCATTCTCCTTCCATGTCCTTCTTGAATTCATCAAGTACTCCTTGGTCCTCCGAGTGGACTGTGAGATGTCCCCCATACTCCGACACCTCGCTCAATGCCTTTGTTATTACCCCTGCTCCGACGTGGAAAGGTTCACATGTGAAAGCCTTGAAGGCTGCAATTCCTTTTTCGATGAGAGTGGGAACAACTGAGATGTTCTTGTCGTTAATCATCCCCGCGTAGAAGGAGAAATCGACTATGGAATGTTCGGTGCCCTGCTGTATTTTTTCTTCAGCTGCTGCGACCGAGTCAATCTGATTTGTCAGAGGCATGTCAATGAGAGTCGTGACTCCGCCTCCTGCAGCCGCTCGTGAGCCGGATTGGAAGCTCTCATGGGAAAGCATGTTCGGATCGTGAATATGCGCATGGCCATCGATAAGCCCAGGCATCAGAATGTATCCTTTCGCATCGATGGTCGTATCTGCGTCTGGCAAATGTTCATCAGTGGCGATGATTTTTATGACTCCACTTGAAACCCCGACACCTCCTCTCACCAAGCCTGACTCCATCAGAAGTTGCGCGTTTTTAATGACGAGATCTACACTTCCTCTATCCATCTGTTTCCTGTGCTTTGATGTGATAGAGCTACTCACCTCATCCCCCTCCAACCGGTGGAAACAGTGCCACGGCGTCATTGTCTGCAAGTACTGTGTCATAACCATTTAGCAATTCAATTCGTTTGCCATTCACCATACAGGAGTAAAACTGCTTTAGATTTCCTGATTCCGAATCGATTACCGTACTCGTGAACTTCTCACCATATGTGGCTTTCAGGATATCAAGGAGGTTTCTAATTGTATCAACCTCTAACTCGATACTCTTTACACCTGTCACTTCTCTGACAGTGGCGAAGAATTTTACAGTGACCCGCGCCAAGACTGCACACTCAATTTATTGAGATACCAAATATCGATTAAAACCGTTGCCTTATGCACAGGCTTACATTTCTACATAGAAGTTAAAGGCAACATCTGACTCAGACGACACATCTCAAAACTTGGAATGTGATGTATTTCATGGAGATTGTGGTTGTAGGCCATCTCAGTAGAGACCTAATCATAATGCCCAACTCTGGAACGGAAGCTCTGGGTGGAAGCACAGCATACGCAATGCTAGCCCCATCCATTGGTGCATTTGGTGCTGGAATTGTGACTAAGGTGGGCATCGATTTCGAAGAAAGCTATTACAACACTTTGCGATCCGCGGGCCTTGATCTTTCAGGATTTATCACTGAGGGGTCCAAATCAACACGGTTTGTGAACAAATACGATACATCAGGAGCACGAATTCAGTATGTAGAAGCGATTGCGCCTGCAATTAGACCTGAAGATTTTACCGAGGAGCATCTCAATGCAAACATCATTCATTTCTCACCTCTTACAAGTGATGAGATTGAAATCGAGTGTATTCATCAAGCACGGTCAAGTTCTGCACTAACATCCCTTGATGTGCAAGGCTACATCAGATCAGTTGGTGGAGATGGTTTGGTAACTCCGAAACAATGGTTGGAACGAGACAAGATATTAGGACAAGTAGATGTTGTGAAGTTTCACGAGCATGAGCTGTTCGCCACGGTTCCCACAGAATCTGAATTATCCGCAGCCAGCCAGATACTCAACCTTGGACCGAGAATAGTCTTAGTGACCCATGACCGAAGAGGCTCCGTAGTATATACGAGAAACTCACAGGTACACATCCCATTAGTGCTTGCCAGAGCACAAGTTGATACAACAGGGTGTGGTGATACGTATACAATTGGTTTTCTCTTGGAGTACATGCGTTCAGGGGATGTACGGCGAGCAGGACTCTTTGCAGCTACTTGTTCTTCGTTCAATGTTGAGTCTGTGGGTCCCTATAATATGCCAACACGATCGATGGTCGAAACTCGGATGCGCCCCTATCTTCAGGCTTGAACAGAAGCCTTTTTCATACCACTGCCAACCTATCGGACAGAGGCAAAACGCATGCTTGATGACCTGGACCCTCTCATGGAGAAGTATGAAATTGATGCACTACTAGCAACCGGTAGTGCCTTTGAGAATCCCAATATCTATTGGTTGACTGGATTTCGTTCTGCAGATGAGATAATCTATCTTAAGAACAAGGGTGATGAACCCCTCGTAGCTGCTTGGCTTTTGGCACTTGAGCGTGTTCAGAAGGAGAGTTTCATCACTAAGACTCATGATGCTACTGATGTGGTCCTTTCCTTGCTCAACCAGAACAAGGTTGTTGATGATAATATGGACAAGGTCTATGCATCACTCCTGAAGGCACATTTCTCTGGAAACACCCTCGGTGTTCCTGACGACTTCCCTGCAAGCAAGCTTTTGATGCTTCAGAAGATGGGCTATGATGTGAAGGTTGTGCAAGACTTAGTTTTGGAAGCCAGAGCCAGGAAATCCCCGATAGAGGTCAAGTCAATCAAGAAGGCTGGAGATGCTACCACTGGAGCTATAGTTCGTGTTGTAGAGATGGTAAAGAACAGTAAGATTGGACCCAACAAGAGTCTCCAGTATAAAGGTACGCCTCTGACTGTTGGCATGATAAAACTGGCCCTAGAGCACTTTCTCATTGATGAAGGAGCAGAGTCCGCTGAAGATGCCATCATCGCCGTGGGCACAAAGGCCTTTGACTGGCATTATCTCGGTGTATCTAGTGACAAGCTTAAGGCTGGTGTCCCAATCATTATGGATGTTTTCCCTCGACTAAAAATGGACAGATACATTGCAGATGTAACTCGAACGGTAGTCAAGGGCGCAGTTTCAAAGAGAATAGAACAGATGTTCAATGCTGTGTCTGCTGCAGCAGATGCATCAGTAGATGCTCTAACAGAGGGTATGACCATGGATACTGTGAATCTTGCCTGTGCCAATGTATTGAAACAACATGGTTTTGACTCCAAAAGGCTGAATCCTAATGCAAAAGATGGAATGACTCATGGACTCGGGCATGGCATAGGTTTAGACGTACATGAGCTTCCCAGCATGTATCGTAGAGAGGACCACTTCCTTGAAGGACATGTTATGGCGATTGAGCCCGGTGTCTATCTCAAGTCTATTGGTGGCGTTCGTATCGAGAACGACTATGTTGTCACGAAAGGGAAAGCAAAACGACTAACCACAGGGATAGATGACCTTCTCTTTGTCTAATGGACTGAAGAAAGATCAATAGCTGAGGGCAAAATATGGACATACTGAGATACACATACCGCAGGCCTCACACTTGTTCGCATCTATTGCAAAGAGGTTCTCGGATTTCTTCACAGTGATTGCGTCGTAGACACAGGACTTCTCACAGAGACCGCACCTAGTGCACCTCTCTAGGTCTACAGTGGGTGGTGGGTCAAGTGATACACCCTGTATAAGATGTGGGAGTGCTTTGCCCTGAACATCACGGAGGGAGGCGTAGTTATGGTTATCAAGCCACTCCTCGACCTGTCCTGCAATCTTTCCGTATACTGTGTGTCCTTCAAGGACTGCAGCTGTGCATACCTGTACTGCTGTAGCTCCAGCCATGATGAATTCGATAACATCAGCACCTGTCATCACTCCACCTACTCCAATGATTGGAAGCTTGACAGTCTTTGCAATATCTGCAACGCACCTGATTGCAATGGGCTTAAGAGCAGAACCGCTCATCCATCCATAGCCATCACTACTTCCGAGCATAGGTCTACCTGACTCGATGTCAATCCTGAGACACGGTCCGAATGTGTTGATGGCTGCAATAGCATCAACATGGGGCTCCAATGCTTTTGCCACCTCTGCTACATCCACTTTCGGACTCAGTTTTGCAATGATTGGAATATCGACAGCCTCTCTCAGGGCCTTGGCTATCTCGACATGACCGCCAACGTAGTGAGTACTGAACTCGATAGCCTTCACGCCCGCTTTCTCTAGCTTGGGAGCTATCTGACTCACATCTTCTGGAGTATAGCCTACACTGGCAATCAGGGGCAATCCTGAGCTCAAAGCAATCGGGTACTCTCTCTCAAGCCATGTGTCAAGAGGCAGCTCACTCCAAAGCTCCGCGTTCAGTATGCCTGATCTAGACCCCACTCGTCCTTCCTTGAGAGCAGCCATATTTGGCCTTGGAACCTCGGCAGGCGTAACGCTCACAGTCTTTGCGACCAATCCGCCGACGCCGCCAGCAGCAGCATTGAGTAGAGTCATCCCATCTCTCGATGTGGGTCCTGCTGCAGTAAGAATCGGATTTCTGAATCTAAGTCCAAGCAACTGAATACTGATGTCGGCCATGCTTGAGGTCTATATGTTCTTCAACATAAACAATTCCCCATATCGTGTGACAAGTACAGTGATGCTCTCATGTGACATCAAGGATCTCGATTGGCGGGATATCTTCAATATCTATGCCTGCCTTTTGCAGTCTTATAATAGCTATATCATAAGCTTTCAGGACATCAGCTTTTGTGACATAACCCAACATACACTCAGGATTTTCTGGATTTGAAACCACAGCATGGCCTTCATCCCTATCCATCATCGCATGCAGAACACTATCCATAGTGCATGTGGGTGAGAGGTGAAGGAAATCTGGGTTCATGAGGTCTCTAACCTTATTCTCTCGCATTGGGTCTTTTCTCTCTTGGAATAGGTCTTCAGCAATCAGTATACCCACAACTTTTTCATCCTCGACCACGGGGAATTTTGTGTGGTGAGTCAAGTCAATAATATTGAATACTTCTGCAGTGGTCATCTCTGGAGTAAGGACTGTCGGTTTTTTCGTCATGATCTCTGTCACTTTGATTTCTTTCAGCGCACCGATGTGAGTGCCTCTGCGGACATGCACGCCTCGTCTAGCTAGTTTCATTGTGTAAATGCTTTCTTTCTCAAGAAATGCAGAAACAAGATACGACGCTGAAACTGCAATCATCAGTGGCAAAATCAGATGATAATCTTCTGTCATTTCCATGATTATGACAATGCATGTAATAGGTGCTCTACCCGCTCCTGCGAAGAGTGCAGCCATCCCGACAAGAGCGAATGCCATGGGTTCTGGTACCGCAAACGGTAGCAAAGCTGCGAATACGATTCCAATTGCGCCTCCAAAGCCTGCACCCATGAACAGGGAAGGCGCAAACACGCCACCTGAGCCTCCTGAACCAAGTGTGAAACTTGTGACTAAGACTTTGAATATTGCAAATACGATGAGTATGATGATAGCAGCGCTTGTTCCCAATAATGCAACATTTCCCAAGAAGACTGCATCAATGAACGCATAACCCACACCCATAATTGATGGATAATATGGCTCACCAAATCCAAGCGGACTGGCTGGCTTGAAAGCTCCTTGGTATCCAAATGTAGTCTCAATGTATATTGTCAGAATTGCAATTATACCAACTAACATTCCACCGATTGCTGGCTTGAGGTACTGCGAGGTGCGAATTTTATCGAAAATATCTTCTATGTAGTAGAGTGCTTTCACCCATATTACACTTACAAGACCAAGACCTATCCCAAGGACAAGATAGAGTACCAGTTCTATTGGATTACCCATTGCATATTGAGGGGCTTGGAATGAAATCGAAGGGCCCAAAATTAGGTTGGCCACTGCTGTAGCTACAACAGATGCCAGAATGACTGGTAGTATTGAAAAGCCCACTATACCTCCTGCAAGAACTTCGATTCCAAAAAGTGCACCACCAAGAGGTGCATTAAAGGTGGCAGCTATCCCAGAGGAAAGTCCGCATACGAGCATAGTCTTGGTATCACTTTTCTCTAGCCTGAAGTACTTGGAAATCGCTGATCCAACACCTGCACCAATCTGTGCAATAGGTCCTTCTCGCCCACAAGATCCACCAGATCCAATGCAGATTGCGGAGGCAACACTCTTGAGTAGGGGCACACGTACGCGCATTTGACCATCCTTTAAGACATACGATTCCATGACTTCTGGCACGCCATGTCCTTTGGCCTCAGGTGCATACCTTACAACAATGAAAGCAACAGCTAGACCTCCAACGACAGGAGCTACAATCCATCCTACTACTCCCAATAAGCTAGGCAGAGTCGTGAATATGAGGCTGATAGCCAAAATAAGGAGCCTGAACATTACTGCCGTAAAACCAGATGCTACCCCAATTAGCGCCCCGAGCGAAAACACCTTAGTCTGTCGTGATATTGTATAGCGTTCAATCATATTTTGGATGCGCCTTCTTGCGTCTACAACTTACTATTTCTTCTAACAGGTCCAGAAAGTGTAGTCCTCTTAAGTATAATTGTTGTCTGCCTTTTTATCATGTCTATTTTGTCATTTTGAGAGGTTTCAGTTCGTCAATGACAAAGTCAAGCTTCAATTCTGCTAGCTTAGACTCAAGGGGATAGCCTGACTCTCGATCACACCCTCTATATTCGTAATATTCATCAAGCATCTCATCAAGGTCTGGAAGTCCCCCCTTTGCAGGGCCTGTAGGCATGGGTTCTTTTAGAAGTCTATGTGGAAGAGTTTCTTGTTCTCGAGTCACACCAAGCCTGTGGTTGAATGCCCGTCTGAGATGGCTGATTCTTTCTGCTGTTTGCCTTACATACTTTGGATCTGACCATTCCTCCATACCTGTTAGGGAGGGAATGACATTGACAAAGGTGTCAAAATAGAAAACTGGAGGCCACATTGTTGTGTATTTACAGATCACGGCGGAATCCACAAGTGCATAGAGATCCTCCATGTCCCAAACCACCTGACCTTTGTATTTCGGTGACATGATATCTAGGATAGCATCTGCTTTTTCTTCACCAAATCGTTCTATGACAATGTCTGGATATCCAAGTTCCTCTAGGCTCGATAGGCTTCTGAGATGATCAGCTCCTCGCACATTCGTCGCATAAGTCAATCCAATGCTTTGGTGTGCTCGCGGGTCTTGTCCTGAGGCCTCAAGTCCCTTCACATGGACTGCGTACTTCCAGGCATCACCACCAATCTGTTCGGCTGCTTTCCTGACGCCATTTGCGAGAATCTTGCCGATACCTTCACGCTTTGCAATTAACTCAACTAGCTCCACTTGCGCGTCCTTGTTACCCCAAGATAGATCAATTCCACCAGTGTCTTTCTTCGTCAAAATGCCCTTCTCGTAAAGTTCCATTGCGAATCCAATAGTCTTACCACATGAGATGGTGTCCAGACCTAGTAGGTCACATCTCTTTCCCAAGTAGAATATCGACTCAATGTCGTTGTTGAGACAATTGGAACCAAAAGCCATGATTGTTTCATATTCGGGACCACCGAT
>PJER01000089.1 GCA_002825465.1 Candidatus Thorarchaeota archaeon MP8T_1 | reverse complement strand
AGGAGCAAGTATAAGGGCGAAGAACGTGATGATATAATTAAGCGTATCAAGGATAGATATAGTGAAGCAAATCAGTTAATTACACAACAACATAAGCAAGCACAAGATAATGCATGGAAGATTGTTGTTCAGCCAAATAGTACACTTGACTCAATCCCTCCCTCATTGTGGTCTTCAATGACCGGGGAAGGCCAGAAGCAAATCACTGATTATCTTCGCGCCAGGGCAACAAAGGCTGAACGCAAAGAGGATGATTGGGACATGCTCGATCAGGCTGAGCATCACATAAATGTTGGAGATATTACCGATACATCTCAGCTTGCCCCATATGAACCATACTTGAAAGACTCAACCTATCGTTCACTTCGTAGGAAGATTGAGAAGCGTGGAACAGTAAGTGCAACATTAGTACAGAGGTCATTTGAAGACAGGATTGGTAGACCGCGTTCTAAGTGGACAAAGGCAGACAAGCAACAATGGATATCCTATCAGGGATATATCCTTGATAATGTCAAAGAGACGAAGCGTCCTGAAGATATTGGAGTATGGGCTGATAAGTGGTTCATGGAAGGCCATGAAACCAATGCCCCATGGTATAAGCCTGAGCCTGATATCTATGGTGAAGCATACCAGAAAGGCACTACAGACTATGTGATATCAACGCCTGACGATGACCAACCTGCTGTATCTTCAGCTATGAATCATTTGAGATCATCAGGAATTAAAATACCAGAGACAACTGATGCTCAGGATGAGTTCTACACTAAGTATTATCTTGATGCGAACAGATGGTTTGCTGCTAGAGATATAGTTGCATCACCTGATAGAATAGCAGCTTATTCAGTGCTTAAGAGTCAGAATAAGCCTGTTACTGAAGCGAACATTGATTATGTTACGGGGCAGTTAAAATAATGGCATTAGACCTTTCAAATCTTCCTGATGGAGAGCGAGATACCGGACTTGATTTGTCTGGACTTCCTGATAACACGGGAGATGACTTGAAGGGATACTACCGTCAAGCACCAAAGCCTTCAGATGAGTATGTGAAGATCAACAAGCTTTCAAAATCAACTGGTCTTCCGCAGACAACTGTTGAGAATAATATTCCTGCCGCAGAGAATAAAGCAAAAGAACCTGATTGGAATGCCGTATCGCCAAAGTTACAGGGAATTCTGAAGAACGATATCAATCTGTTTAAAGTAGCAAAGGATGATATACCTAACCTAAATATCATTGATGAATCGATGTCGGCACTGAAAAAAGCAAAATCAGCGCTTGAGTCTGGATTCTATGAAACAAGTGCAGGTATGTATGGTGTATTGAGGTCTGCATCAGAAGTAGCTGTTGAGCCTGTTGCAGATGCTATGGCAGCACTTGGAATTATTCCAAAGGGAGTTGGGAAAAAGATAACCGATCTTACTGCTGAAGAACAGAGAAAGATTGGTGGGTATGCGCAATATATAATGCCAAAAACAGAGGGAGATGTTGAGTCAGGAATATATTCAGGTATCAAGTCTATATCTCAAAGCCTATTAAGTATGCCGATTGCTATGCTACCAGGAGGGCAGCAGGCCGCATTAGGGATGATGGTAGCTCCAGTTGGCGGCCAAGCATATGGTGCTGCCAGAGATAAAGGAATAGACATTCCAACATCTCTTGGATATGGAGCATCTCAAGCTGCTGTAGAATATGCTACTGAGAAGCTTCCTATGGAGGCATTAATAGGAGGAATAAAAGAAGGCACATCTCTATTTAAAGCACTTGTTAAGAACATGGCGCTAGAGATACCTGGAGAGCAGATTGCAACGGTACTTCAGGATATGAATGATTGGGCGATAACCAATCCAGAACAACCATTCAGCGAATATATTAAACAACGACCTAGCGCTGCTGCGCAGACTCTAATTGCAACCATCGTTGGAACTGGTGGGCAGGTAACTGTTGTAAAAGGAGTTGAAGCTGCTGCCAGAGCATATCAGAAGAAAAAGATACAAGCAGATGACTCAATCAACAAATCTGCGCATCTTGCTGCAGCAATAGACGCTGTCTCTAAAACGAAATTATCAAAGAGTGACAAAGAATCTTTGGCATCTGTTCTAAATCAGTTATCAGATGATCAAGCTGATGATATATATATTCCTATTGAAGATGCAAAGAAGTTCTTCCAGGATAATCCTGAAGCTGCTGATGATATATCAAAAAAGCTACCTGAAGTAACTAAGAGCGTACAAGAGGCATCTGTAACTGGAGGAGATGTAATTATTCCAGTAAAGGACTATTTAACATATTTCTCTGATTTCCATGACGAACTAAAGGATAACATTCGTATTGGGGCTGATAGAATGAGCCTTAATGATGTTGAACAATTCAGAAAAGCAGACACTGAGCAGTTCAAGCAGGAAGCTGAAAAGATCCTCAAGACACGCGAGAATGAGGATAGTGCCGATAAGGTATACCAGTCTATCAAAGACCAAGTGATGCAGACTGGAAAGTTCACAGAAGATGCTGCAGACAAATATGCAGCTATTCACAAAGCATTTGCTATATCAATGGCAGACCGCCTTGGTATCACGCCGGAAGAGGTATATCAAAAATACCAACTTGGCGTAAGAGTTCCCCCGCCCGTATCTGAACCGTCTCCTCCTCCCGGCGAGGGTGCGGTAGCGGGTGGGACACAGTTTGAACAGCCTCAGCGTGTTGCTCAACCAATCCCACTAGAAGATGAGGTTAAACAGCTCAGAGAGCGCGTGAAGCAGCTTGAGATCGAGTTACGTACATCGCGTGTGACCGGTTTGAAGAATAAGGTTGCGTTTGATGAGGACGAAGGATTAGGTTTGTCGTCAGTAGGTGCTGGTGACATGGATGGACTGAAGCGGCTAAATGACACAATTGGTCATAAAACGGCAGATTCTGTCTTAAAGACTCTTGGTGATATTGTTCTGGCAGCAGAGGCAGACACTGAAGGTGCAAAGGCATATCACATCTCAGGTGATGAGTTCGCATTCAGGTTTGATAGTAATGAGACTGGACAAGCGTTTCTAGATAACCTACAAAAGAGGTTAGAGAACGTTGATGTTGAATTAGATGTAGAAACACCAGAAGGAATAAAGAGCTATGTATATCAAGGCATCGGGCTTAGTTTCGGTGTAGGAGAGAACTATGAAATCGCAGACCAAAACGCAGGTAAGCAGAAAATCGAGCGACTCAAAACCGGACTCCGAGAAGAAGCCCGAGTATCTGGGCCTCCTAGACGCCTCCGCGAAATTCCCGGAGGGGAAAATCTTGTCGGTGAAATTAGTCAACCGCAAGCTGAATCAGCCCTCGGCGTAAAAGTCGAGGAGCTAACTGATGAGGAATATCAGAATGCGCTCCAACTCTTCAACAAGCTTTCCACCTCTCGCGCCTCTCTCCAAACAGAAGGGAGCGACGGACAAACAATTGCAAACACTCAACCAGAAAAAGCCTGGGCTAGCAAAACTCAGATTATCAATGAAAGCGGGAAGCCTGCCATTGTTTACCGGGGAGCAGCTCGCGCCCTCAACGAAACAGACTTCAATACCAAAAGCCTCGGATATAACACGGGATTTAATGCCTCCGGCCTTGGAGTCTGGTTCACCTCAAGCTCACAAGAAGCAGAAGGATACGGGGACAAAGTAGAAGCTTTTCATCTCGATATCAGGAATCCAAAGGTATTCAGCATTGGAAGCGAAGATGATATTCCTGATTTTGATAGCATTAATGCTGCGATAGATTACCGCAAGTTCCTTCAAGAGCAAGGGCATGATGGGATAGTTATTGACCTTCGTGACATTGGTGAAGGATTCCATGCTGTTGCGTTTGATTCAACACAGGCCATTCGTCCTGAGTCTACTTTTTATCAAGGTACCGAATTAATTTCTAAACAAAGTAATTTGCTATTTCAGAAAAAACGAGGATCTATCTCAATCCCTTATGATATCTCTAAAGATAAAAGCATCATCAATATCTTTGAAGATGCCGACCTATCTACCTTCATTCATGAATCAGGTCATTTTTTCTTTGAAGTAATGACTGATATTGCAAATCAGAAAGACTCTCCACAACAGATTAATGATGATATGCAGACAGTCCTTGATTGGTATGGTGTAAAAGATTTGTCTGAGTGGAATAAGATGGATACTGAACAGAGACGTTCGCATCATGAGATGTTTGCCAGAGGTTTTGAGGCGTATCTGTTTGAAGGAAAAGCACCAAGCATTGAACTTAAGAGTGTGTTCAGTCGCATTCGCGCCTGGATGATATCAATATACAAATCAATCCGTGGTCTGAAAGTTAATCTAACTCCTGAAGTTCGCCAAGTGATGGATAGATTACTAGCAACTGATGACCAAATAAAAGTAGCTGAATCGGCCAACAACTATCGTCCTATGTTTGACTCAATGGAAAATGCAAGGATGACAAAGACTGAATTTGATGCTTACACAAAAGGAAATGACAATGCCACTGAAACAGCTATGGAGTACCTTGATAAACGAAGTTTGAAAGATATGCAATGGTTATCTCGCGCAAAGTCAAAGAAGATTAAAGAACTCCAGCGTGATGCAGCAGAAAAGCGCAAGGCAATTAAACAAGATGTGACAGATCAGATTAGCAATGAACCTGTTTATATAGCTGAGACATTCTTCAAGAAAGGAGAAACTATTGGGCATGAAGGTGAAGAGATAAAGGTAACGAAAGGATATAAGCTCCACAAGAAACAGGTTCTTGATTTATTCCCTTCTGATGAACTTGCATCTGTTGACCTTAGCAGATTGAAAGGAATGCTATCTGTGACTGATGGAATGGAATTGGATATGGCCGGGCAGATGTTCGGTTTTGAGAATGGTGACCAACTTGTCAAAGCACTGCTCAATGCACCAGAAATGAAGGATGCAATTGAAGACCGTACTGACGAGCTTATGCTTGAGAAGTATGGTGACATTTCAAGTCCAGAAGCACTGGAGGCTGCAGCGAATGAGGCAATCCATAATGATGCTAGAGGAAAGTTCATTGCTACTGAACTGAGAGCACTGAATAAGATGCTAGGAAGGAAGTCTGATATCACCAAAGCAGCAAAGGAATATGCTGACACAAAGATATCTGAAAAGTCCGTCAAAGAGGCTGTGAAGTCTTCTCAGTACAGGTCAGCAGAAGCAAGAGCGGCAAGAGATGCTGAGACATCACTACGTAAGAATGATATTGAGAAATCAGCTCAGTACAAAAGGGCTCAGCTCCTGAACTTCTATATGGCTAAATCTTCAGACAATGCATCGATTGAAGTTGAAAAGACTCTTAGCTATTTGAAGAAGTTTGGGAAAACATCTGTTCGCAAAGGTTTGCGTGGAGATATGGTTGAACAGCTTGATGCACTGTTGGCAAAATTCGACCTTAGAAAAGCTGTCCCAGTTAATCCTGAGCGCAAGACTCTATCAGACTTTGTTAAAGATGAGTCAGATCGTCTTGATGCAGCTATTCCTGATTTAGATCCTATTGCATCAGATGAAAACTTCAGAAAACACTACAAGGATTTGACGCTTGATGAGTTTCGTGGTCTGAGAGATACCGTAAAGCAACTTGAACACATGGCGAGGCGTGAACATCAGATGTATATAGAGCGCCGGAATATGAGCTTTGAGCAAGAGAAGACAGCAATTCTTGCTGAACTTCGTACGGCTAACCCAAATGCATTTGATGAAGATGGAATGCCAAAGCCATACAGGAAGGATAGAGAGCCATTATTGAAGGAATACAAGAATAGGTTTAAGAGTATTTTTGATGCTGAGTTTCTAAATCTTGAGAACATCCTTGATGTGATGACTCTTGGTGAAGGTAAGCAAGTATTCGATTCATTATTTAATCGATTGTCTGAAGCACAGGACAATCAGACTATCATGATGAAGAATCTTGCCGAGTATCTTGCTCCATATACGAAAGCATACAGCCTGAAGGAAAGAGCCGGGTTTTCAATGGCAGCATCTCGCGTATTTATTCCTGAGACTGGAGAATACTTCACCAGAGACAAACTTGTATCTGTTGCTCTATTCTATGGTTCGCTAGATGGACGACAAAGACTTACTGATGGGAATGGGTACTCAGAAGCTCAGTTGAAGGCAATTATGAGTAAGCTTTCACCAAAAGACCTAGATTTCATAGAAGCTATGTGGCGCATGTCAGATGAACAAGTATGGCCTGAACTTGAAGCGTTGGACAAAAGAACTAAAGGTGTTCCGGCAAAAAAGATTCAGCCAGCACCATTCACTATCAATGGTCGTGAGATGCGTGGTGGTTATGTTCCTCTTGTTTATGATGGAGATTTGTCAACAAGATCATACGATTTGAATACTGATAATGCTATCAATGAACTGCGTGGTGGTGGTGTTACCCAGGCATCTACTAGGCAGAGCGCGAGTAAGCAACGATTGAGAGAAGTAAAGCGTCCACTTGACCTGTCTATATCAGCAATAACCTACAAAATTAATGAGACTGTCCATGACATCACTCATCGTGAAGCAGTGACAGATACCTATCGCTTGATGAAGTCTCATAGATTCTCCACAGCAATTAGAAACATATCTGGACCTGCTGTATATAAAGCGATGCTTGAGAAGGTGCGAGAGACTGCTATAAGTCCTCATGTTCCACGCGGGGTTACTGAGCGTGCTTTATGGTATCTCCGAAGGAATACCATGATCAACATGATGGGGGCGAGTTTTAATACTTTTGCCATTAACATTCTTGGAGCTAGCCCGGCTATTCGTGCTGTTGGGCCAATTAGATTTATGAGGGCGGTACAGAAAATTGCAGGTAAAGATATCGCAAAAAGATACAATTGGGTGCTTGAGAAGTCTCCATATATGAAGGAGCGTCTTGAGGGGTTTGACCGTGACCTGAATACAGAGGTTAATCGATTCACTGGAAAGGCAAGTGTGATGCCAAGCTTGAGCGTTTGGTTTGCTGGTCTTTCTGTTATGGATAGAATGGTTACAATTCCTTCATGGATGGCTGCATATGAAAAAGGAATGGATGAGAATAATAATGATGAGACACGCGCTGTTCAGTATGCTGATCGCATTATAAGACAAACTCAGGGTTCTGGGCGAATCATTGACCTCGCAAAAGTTTCTGGTGGTGTAGGCACTGCAGGTGAATTCAAGCGTATTCTTACCATGTATTACAACTTCTTCTCTTCTCAGCTTGGAATGATGGTAAAGAGCAAAAGGCTTGCTCAGAAAGAATGGAATGAAGGTAAGAGAGCAAAGGCGGCCATGGAATTCACGTTATCAACACTTGCTGTTATAGTAATACCTGCAACGCTTGAAGCTATAGCAAGAGGAAATTGTGGTGATGATCCTGATGCTGAAGACTATATGTACTGTACTGCGAGATCATCAGCTATGTTTGCATCAAGCATGTTCCCTCTGCTGAGAGACATGGTCCCTTTTGCTTGGCACCAGTTCGATCCTAAGACACAAGCATTTGGAGTTAGGTTATCGCCAGTTGAAAGCGCTATGGAAACGATGGCAAGAACTCCCAAGAGCATGGCAGACATATTCGCTGGAGAAGGTAGTGAAGGCGATGTTAGAACTGTTTTGAGAGGTCTTGGGTACACATTTGGTCTTCCAGGATTCCAGGCTGCAAGATCAGTACAAGGATGGCAAGCATTCATGGACGGTGAGACAGACAATCCAGCAGTTGTGCTTACAGGAGCACCGAAATGACTTCTACTACTACAGATAGGCGATTTGGAGTTAATGCAAGTAAAGCTGTCAAGGTTCCTTGCAAAGCTGCAACAACTTCAAACATCACTCTTTCAGGTGAGCAGACTATTGATGGTATTGCTTGTATTACTGGCGATAGGGTTCTTGTTAGATCGCAGACAACTGGATCTGAGAATGGAATTTATAATGTAGACACTGGAGCATGGACGAGATCTTCTGATTTCAACGATGTAAAAGATGTAACAGAAGGAACTTTAATACCAGTAAATCAAGGATCATCTTATGCGAATTCTATATTAAGTGTTTCAACAACTGGAACAATTACTCCAGGTACAACATCGCTGAATTTTCAGCTCGTCTTCTATCCTTTATTTGGTAACAACGTAGGTTCAGTTCTGAACACAACTGCTCTTAGATCGGTTGATATATCAACATATTCAAGTGGAGATAACATATACAGAGTATCACATACGACACTAGAGGACGGTGGAGCGCTTGGATTCACTATCATCAAAGGTGCTGCTCCAGGTACATATGTGGATAATAATGGAACCATTATCGTACCGACTGGTGGCGATGGTAGTGCTGCGTGGGTTCATGACCAGTCACCCGGCATCGTTTGGACTTCTTGGTTTGGTGCCGTTTATGATGGGGCTACAGACATCACGGC
>PJER01000088.1 GCA_002825465.1 Candidatus Thorarchaeota archaeon MP8T_1 | reverse complement strand
TTTGGAGGATTTACCTATGGTTACTTCTGGATTTATCTCTGCCATTGCACTGTAAGTTGGACATGTCCGATTGGTCTTATCGGCGGCTATGCATTGATGGTGGTGGCCATAATTCAGTACTGGTTCGATAGACGAAAACTTCTCCTTAATCTAAACGGTGAATCATCCAGCATAGAATTGTAAGTTCATTCTTGGAGCAGAATGAAAGAAAGGAAATAATCAAGAAGGACTTGTTGAGTTTAGTTTTCGAACTTGGAGTTTTCTTTCATAGAAGCCTGAAGCTCAAATACCAGGAGCTGAAGCATAGATACCTTTTGTAATGGAATATTTCCAACCAAGATATACAAGTCCAATCAGAAGAAGAAAGACCGCTTCTGTGAAAAAGAACCAATCTGGCAAGAAGATGGTTGTTGCAAAGAGTAAGCCAAATGCTAGTTGCACCAAAGGCCAGTCATGGTACTCCTTGGAAGTCTTTGTGAGAATTCTCAAATCATGACCATTCAGTTTTCCTGGATTCTGTGATACGATAATCTCTAGATACCGTTCCTTGGCAGAGATAGTATCAGGGCCGCTATGGAACGCAAATGAAAAAGCAAGCACCATAAGAAGAAAAGACATCCTTGAGTAATTTGGCACAAATGCTAGCACCGAACTAATGGCTGCCAATACAAGAATGATCAACAGAAAAATCACAAAGGGTCTTTCGTTGATTGCGGCTCCTATGCCTGGTTTCCAATTTGTGTCACTCATAGGATTCAAGAGGATTCTATAGGAGAGGCTATTCTCTTGATTTCCGGTTTCGCTTTTATTCGTAATTTTCTCGCTCTGTTTCGCTGCTAAGGCTAAGAGGTCGAGTCGCCGAGCTCCTTCAAAGAATGTTATGCATCCTACTCCTAGGATCAAGAAATCAATAAAGTTCATTCAATCCCCAAATGGCTATTCATCTGAGTGGGAATAAACCTTCATGTTCTATGATGTATTGATGACTAAGTGTATTTACAGAAAAAGAATGAGAAGGTTGGGGAGTTCCCAACCCTTCAGTGTTTTATCCTATCTTTGTACCACAATTGGGACAGAACTTTGCACCATTGAGTGCAGTACCGCAGTTCGGACAGAACTTAGCTCCTGCTGGAGCGGCTCCGCCACCCTGTTGTCCTCCGCTCATCATGCCTTGCGCACCAGCCATGAAACCCATACCAGCGCCAAAGCCTGCGCCGGGGCTCTTACCCAGGGACTCTGCGGAGTCCTTGACGGTCTCCGAGCCTAGCATCTGTGCGCCGCTTACTCCTCCTGTCTTCATGAAGAAGAGTCGTTCACGATACTTCTCAGTAGTATCTATACCTTCGAACTTCAAATCGACAAGTTCGAGACCGATTCTCTCAAAGTTCATACGGACTTGTGTCTTGACCTTCAGTGAGGTTTCGTCAAGCTGTGTGAAGACAGCCTGCAAGTCATAGTGCGCGAACTCGTCAATGATTCGCTCGTTCATGAAAGAGCGCAGGAAGTCATTGACTTTCTGTGTGGAGAATGCGTTTTGATTCGAAACGACCTCAGTCACGAAAATCTTTGGTTCTTTAACCCTGAACCAAAAGTTACCGTGAAACATCAAGGGAGCAAGATCGCTTGTCTGTCCTCTGCCACCATACTTGCCTTGAAATTGTGAACGTGAAATGAAGATACAGGTAGCCTCAAAGACATCCCCTTTGACCTTCTTCTGCAACCATCCAACAAGGCCTGGCATGCTACTGGTGGTGAGTTTGTGGCGGCCCGCAAGGAAAGTGTCCAGAGCCTGTCCATCTCTATAGAAGATGGCTGCTTGGTTTTCCATTACAATTAGTTGCGAACCCCAATCTATTCGTGTGTCTGGATATCTCCAGACGATGTGATCAGGACTGGCATTAGTCCATTCAATTGCATCTGCCATAAGAACACCCGTTACTAAGCGAGTTCTGATTGGTAACAGTTGTCATAGGTTTTAAACATTGACATGGTATGTTCTGGGAGTCCCTATGCGGTCAAAATGGGCAATTCATGATTTATCGTAACTTTTTTTCTGGCAATCACGCCTTCGCTCCATGGTTTTGCAGGCTGGAATTCAAAAGGGTCATAAGGCTACGTAACCAAATAGAGGTCATTGCAGTTTGGGGGATTGCAGATGTTAAGAAAGACCACTGTTTTTCTTTCATTTGGTTTGATTTTTCTTCTATTACTTCCTTTTCTTTTGCCTACTAACGATGACTTGGATTTGGTCTATCTTGAAATAGAAGGTGAAGCAATTTCCGTCACTACAACGCCCGGAACACCTCAGCCTCCGCCACTTCCAATACCTCCTCCGCCAGTTCATTTAATTTTGGTTTTTCTGGCAGCAGTTCTGGTTATTGTTCTGATGTATCTTTGCCTAAAGGCCATAGAGATTGGAAATTATATGCGATGAGATCACGTTGGTTGTTTTGCTCGTAAACGTCAAGTTATTAGCAATATGACAATTGTCCTCAGGTGCATCAACGTGACAGACGATGAGATTCCAGAGCAAAGTGAGGATAGGCAAGAGTCTCAAAATACAAGACCTCCTGTCCGACCGTTCAATCCTTTAGTGAACTACCTTTTCTATACGATTGCCGTACTTGCAGCCTATATGCTGTACTATTTTTTTGGTTTCCCTGCTGTCATTGCGCTGATGCTATTCTTTGTGATTCGACTATTTCGTGATACTATGACTGTGGTGAAGACATATGAGTATAAGTTTGCAAGGCAGGCGGCAGTAGCCAATCTAATCTACTCCTTGACTTTCTTTCTGATTCTTGTGGTCAATGGGCTTTCTATCTCGCAGAGCGGGGTACCCATCTTTCTCTCAGATTTCCAGGATTTGACGTCATGGACTCCAATTTTCATAATGGGCGGAGTCTTTGGTATGTCTAATATCAAACGAATGTGGGGTCCAATACCCACTCTTTAGACTTCAAAAGACATGAGATCTTCAGCCATAATCACTTTGGTCCTATGTGATGAGCCAATAATCCCTAGCACTTCTTCTTTATTCCGAACTACTTCAGGTGAGAGGTGGGTAAGTATCAATTTACCAGGTGCAACTTCATCCACAATACGCGCCAACTCACTTGGTGTAGTGTGCACACCTTCAGGATGTTCGCCATCCAACCAGTTACATTCATGGATAAGAACATCAACATTTTTCGCAAGCACATTGAGTTCATGACTGGGTGCTGTATCTGATGAATAGACAACGATTTTCCCTTCTGATTCAACTCTAAAAGCCCTCGTGTCCGTTTTGCCATGCACTGTCGGAGTATTTGTGACTTGTAGTTTCTCCAGCTGAACAGTCTTATTCTCCTGCAAGACAAAGGGTCGGACGTTCACTTTTTCACTGAGATATGGAAATGCACTATGAAGTAAACCCAACCATTCTCTTACAAAGGATGTTCCATATAGATCCAAGACTCGCCTTGTTCCAGACAGCCAAATGGACTGGCATAGAGTAAGGAAATCGGAACAGTGGTCAATATGGAAGTGACTTATGAAGATTGAATTGATCGCATCGAGATCCTTGCCAAGTTGTGCAAGGCGATGCAAGGTTCCTGACCCTATATCAAGAAGGATGGACTCATGATTTGATTCAACAAGCATACCTGATTGCACCCTATTTGGATCTGGATATGATGTTCCAGTGCCAAGCATTGTGATCTTCATATCAATCGATGCGAACTATGAAATTCATATGAATGAGTCTTTCTATTTAATATCAAGACATCTCTGGCTTTATGATGTACTCGAAGGTGTTGATGAGGAGTCTTAGATCGCTTATTACACGAGCATGGTCAATACTGGGACTCCTTAGTTTCTTTTCAATATCCGGAAATGAAATGTTTTTTGTTGCTCGTAACAGGGCTAGAGACTGCACTCTGACGCTTCCGTTTTGCACACCATGCCAAATTGATTCGAGGGCATCAACTAGATTCTTCTGTTGATTAAGAATCTCTACTCTATCCATCTGACGAGTTGCATCTTGCATTAGCAGTCCAGTCATATACTTGGCTTCACTAACAAATCGAGTCCCTGGAGACGCACTCGAATGCTCCCGGTCATCGAGCTTACTGCTAGAGTACTTTTGATACACTAGTGCGCACCAAAAATCTTCTCTGCAAACTACTATTTAACTAGTTTAGGTTGCGATTTTCTTCCAAAGCCCTTTTGATTAGCTAATTGTATCACTCTCGTTACCTCAAATGAATCCATGAGAGATTTGTAGCATTAATTGTGTCCAAGCATGAAAAACGCGAATTAGCGCGTCAACTTCCAAAAAACAATAGTCATTTATCTTACCGTATCTCTGTCTATGATTAACAAATTCGGCCATTTGGCCATTGGAGAGTGAGTTGTTGAGCGAAGAATATAGCGTGAAAACTCTAATTCAATACCTCTCTGCAATAGCTTTAGCAATTTTTTATCTGATATACCTCGGTTGGACTGCTCTGTCCTCCGATGTACTTGCTGATCCATTGTGGACATGGGTATATTATTTCACACTAGTAATCGGACTCTTGTTCCCGATGTACTATGCAATTGGTAAAGAGAACATGGCATGGTTGTGCCTTGGCTTTTCTCTCATCCTCAATTCAATAATGTGGATGGTGTTGCGCCCACTAGAAGTGGCTGCTGCAGCTATGTTCCTAATTGTTGGATTGCTGTTCTTTATTGCACCATTCCTTGAAACCAGAATGTCGAACTGGACTCTCATCAAGAACGTATTCCACTTCTTGAAGGGCCTGTTCATTGTACTTGGTGTTGCCCTCTTTGCCAACTTCGACCTGAACGCCATGATTGGAAACACGAGTGCTAACCATATCATGCCCCAGTTCATCTATATGGGCGGCGGCATCATGGTTGCATTTGGAGTATGCCTATTGATTTATGGTCTCTTTAACATCTTTAAGATGTACACAGGTGAGAAGATAGGTGGCTACTTTGGTGATCTAGCAAAGATCTTCTACATGCTCATGGTCTTGGTTTTCTTACTAGGAATAACATTCAATGTTCTATCCTATGCAGGAACTGACTACTGGGCATATGCTGGACCATCAGCCTCAATTGATTTCTTCAGAGGCTTAGCTGGTCTTGGTAGTGGCAACCTCGGAGCAATTCTTCTCATCATCCTATACATCTATGGCATGGGTAAGATTGCAAAGAAGTTTGAGTAATATACGATAGTAAAATTGGGAAGGAGGAAGTCCTCCTTTCCTTCCTCTTTCTTTCTGTCATGGATTTGTCCATAAGCACTCAGTGCAGAGCTTCTATTCTAAAAGGTGTGAAGATTGTGAGGCTGTATTGACTATGGACAAGAGTAGAAAGACCGATACATTTGATGAGATAAATGCCCTACATGAACGTGCTCAACAGATGGCGCGTGAGTATGAGGCGGCAATAAGCTCGGGTGATTTCAGCATGGCTTGTCCCTACCAAGAAATAATCGAAATCTATGATGAAATAATGAAAATGATTGTCGATTATGATGGTTGGGGCTTTGATTCAGACAACAATTATCAAGTCTATGAGGCGAGTTATTTCAATATCCAGCAAGAGTTCGAAAGGAAGTTGGAAGAGGATACGAACTTACGCAGGAGTAGACACAAGTAGTACAGAGAAAATCTTGTATGTGCAATTGTTTTTAATCTCAAACAGGATAAAATCAGAGAGGTACTCGGATATTGGATGTTTCTTTGAGGAGGCGATTGTCCCTATACACCTTAGGTATTATCTCAATTGTTAGTATTTTTCTTTCTTTTCAGTTACTCACCGGATCCATGGAGAGATTCCAACAGGTGTTGGCAACTTTTATTCTAATTAATGCCTTTCTTGCCTTCCTTGTTCTAACTATATCCCGAAATATTATTCAAGAATCATTCGACATATCAAGTCTGCGCGCTTGGTTGATTCTATGTATGGCAACCACGTTTCTTTTCATAGTTACCCGTCTTATCTCAATAGGCCCTAGTCCTGTTCTAGCCATGGTTTCGGAGATCCTTTTTGCTTTCACAATTATTCTCAATTCTGTCACCGTTTTTTTTATACTGAATTCTGTCATCGATGTTCGGCTCAATCAATGGTCCACTAGATACCAAGAGAGGCAACTAGGGAATTATCTTGAACGGCGAGTACGTACTAAAGGGCGTTCCTCATTTTTAGTAGAATTCGATTCGATTACCCGGAAGCTTGTTGGTCCCGCTGGACAAACCAGACCATGTCCACATTGCTTGTCTGCCATAAATTTCAATGAAAAAATCGAGTGGCTTGGACCGACTGCTTTAGCTTGCAGTCAGTGTGGGAAAATTGTGAACATTGATGATTTACTCATTGGTCTTTAGTACTCGTACGAAACGAATAGCTTACATAGTTCTAGATTAATTACACTGATGAGGCGAGTGAGTTGTCAGCGAACAGGTCGCACCAGATTGCTAAGGTTCTTCGTAATAGTGATCTGTCCGTAAAAGAACTATGCACAGGGTTAGAGTATGGATCTTCTGAAATTCCAGCTGTTGTTGTAGACCGATTATCCTACCCGGGTGTAGAAGCTCATTTATTCACAATAGCTGACGCAGCTCAATGGAAAGTAGAGTTCACAGACGAACATGATGTTCTTCTTAGTCGTCCATCAACCAAAACAGAAGATATAGCAGAGTTAGTTGAAGGAAATGCTCAAGCTTGGAACAGATTGATCTCTATTTTGTCTTGCATCATGGAGTCTATGCACCTCTACAAGCTAAACATCACTCGCGGCGAGTTTGCAACAGTAATCTGGGGTCACCATGCGACAGAATGGCATCGAGAGATGTGGGAATCAAAAGCACATGAATATGTACATCCAGCTGATTTCATCGAGTATGTCGATACCTCAATTAGGGCTCAAATTACTGAACTAAATAGCCTCGGATTTGCTACAATCGAGAGTTGCTCAGGTCTGCTGATTGACCATCCAGATCGAGAACCTTACAAGCCATATGTGATGTTTGATGAGAGGAGCTATCACGGCTCGGCTCCACACTTCTTTACTCTTGGTGATATGGCTGGTTGGGAGTCAATGTACGCACCTCATGGTTTCGATGTGTATATTCGCGTTTTCTCCAAAGACGATATAGTAGCTGCCTGGTCCCGACTAATGAGCAAAGCTAGAATTCTTAGTCCCCTACTCAGTAGGTACAGAAGCACAAGAGTAGAGACAACTTCTTCATATTCTGACCAAGATAGATTGTCCAATGCTAATAGCAACGATCCAACACAAATCATAATTGATGACGCGAATCAGAGATTCCTAGGACCAAATGGCTTGCAGTAGCCTACTTTTAATCGTCTTAATGCGCGACTTGAGAGCTTAGATATTGGACCGTCATCAGTTAATCACGTTTCATGGTTTTCTTGGTATTTACTCTGCATACCCTTTAGTCTTAGTACATCACCAATAATTCCTATGAAGATGGCGATGTTTATCGCTAATACTGTCATAAGAATGGGAATATCGCCCTGAAGAAATCTCGGGATTGAGAGAAGGGAGTTGAGAATAAGAATAGATGTGATGAATCCAATCAAAACAGCTGTGTAAAATGAAACCATTAATCTATCATCTTTGGCTAAATACGTTCTAACGACTCCATATAGAATGTAACCGACGATTAATAGGAGTTCAGCACCCATTACAACTTCTAATAGATTGACTTGCATTAATTCTCACTTCTTCAGATAACAAGCATTTTGAATGAAGTAGGCTCTTTCGGTATAGGATAATTCGCGAGTGATTCATCCTCAACTGACACAGCCATTCAAGTCAGCGACACTAGTTGTATTGCTCAATCTTATAGTATTATGATTCGCCCTATTGCTGATGGAAACGTGAATAGAATGAAGGACTATCTTGAGAAATTCACTAAGTCGAAGCTCAATAATCGTGAAATGAGTACAGAAAGAGACAATCTTGGTTTCACATCAGTAACTCGTACATTTCTCTCTTCAACAGCTAGTCGAAAAATGAGATGTCCCAATTGCGGGAATACGTTGAATTTTGCTAGTGGCATGGAATGGATCGGTCCTGATTCGTTTACCTGTGAATCATGTCAGCACCTGATTAACATTAGACTTATTCAAAGGGCACTACGAGATCTTGGAGTTGAATAGATCTCTCATATCTAGGTAGTCCAATCTTGGTAAACCTGGGACTGTTTTTCTGTGTAATGAATATCTCTGAATCTAGGATGATTCTCTGTTTTTGAAATGTTCTCTTTAATCAAGCTTTTATTCCTCAAACAGAATGTGATTCTTGATCTACTATGACACGTCACTCCCTTTACTACATCCTAGAAGGTTGGAGTTATCTCTTGGATCGAGGAGAGGCAGAAATCACTCTAAACCA
>PJER01000087.1 GCA_002825465.1 Candidatus Thorarchaeota archaeon MP8T_1 | reverse complement strand
GGATTTGCCTGAGGTGTGGTCTGCTCTATCACTATTCGAGCAAACGATTTACTGGTTTCAATCATTCCAGCAGCCTGATTCGGAGCGACACAGGGCACTCCTTGTGAAATGATAAAATTGGAAACACCTGAAGCTAACGGTGCTTCTGGCCCCACGAAGACATAATCAACTCCAAATAAGTCCGGGATCTTCTTTGGATCGGTTATCGATCCAATTGTCACTCTTTTTGATAGTTGTGCTATCCCTGGATTTTTTTGCTCCATATGAGCATAAAGTTCAACTCCCGAATGAACAAGTGATATTGCGACTGCATGTTCTCTTGCCCCATTTCCTAATAATAAAACCCGTGTCACTCCAACCTCACTCCATATGGTATGATTTCTACTACACCTGAATCGGATTCCGCGACCTTTCCCATTCTATACGCTTTATGTAGAGTCGAAATTGCCTTTAGTGCATGTTCCACATCTTCTCTTGGTACGACAATCACTAGGCCAATACCCATGTTAAATGTTGAGAACATCTCTTCCCAAGCAATATTTCCAGTGCTCTGAATGAGTGAAAAGATTGGTGGGATGTCTGGAAATTCTTCAATTGAAAACTTGAATTGTCCAAGTCTTAGAATTTTTCGATAGCCCGAACCTGTGATATGTGCCATACCTTTGATATTGACATCAGCATTTCTGAGTGCTTTAAAGTGAGGTACATAGACTGTCGTCGGGCGAAGTAATTCGTCTCCAAGTGTAATATTCCAGGGAAGAGTATCTGATACATTATACTTCGAGAACAAGATCTTACGAGCCAAAGTGAAACCATTAGAGTGAATTCCATTAGAGGCAATTCCAATTATAGCATCTCCTGGGCGTATATCACCTCCATCGAAGAGCTCTTCGGGCTTTGCAACTCCAACTGCTGTTCCGGCTAGATCTAATCCTATTCCATTTTGACCTCGAATCATATCCGGAAGAATCGCAGTTTCTCCACCCAGTATAGGTATTCCTGATTGAATGCACGCCGAGAGAAGGCTTTGACCTATCTGTTGAATAATATCCAATGGAAGAGGCGCTTCAGAAGCAAGGTAGTCAACGAATGCGATAGGTGTAGCTCCAATGCAAATTAAGTCATTCACATTCATAGCGACGCAGTCAATCCCGATGGTATCATATCTTCCGACCATTTCAGCAACGAGAACTTTACTTCCGACTCCATCTGTAGAAACAGCAAGGCAGAGATCATTTGATATTTTCACAGTATTCGCATAATGCCCAAAATCCTGCATGACCACACCTTGTTTGAAAGATTCTCTCACATATTTCCCGAGTACTTCCAATCCCTTTGTTACTAGTGACTCATCAACACCTGCTTCGGCGTAAGTTGTTGGTGTTTTCTTCTTTGAGGTCTTAACACCCAAGATCCTTGCTGCTAGATGTGCGGCATTCTGACCATTATTTATGCCCACGGTGGCGACAGGAACGCCCTTTGGCATCTGCATCATTGATAGAAGGGCATCAAGTCCGTCTAGAGCCACATTGACTGGAACTCCTATTACGGGTTTATCTGTGTAAGAAGCTACCACACCTGGCAACGCTGCTGAGAGTCCAGCGATTGCAATCATTACTTTCGCATCACTTTGGGTCACGATGGTCTTAACTTTGTCAGGCTCTCTGTGTGCAGATGCATACTCGATTTTGTGACTGATTCCGAATTCATCCAGAATAGTCCTAGCTTTATCAACAATAGCCTCGTCGCTTTTACTTCCCGCTATAACGAGAACATCTACCACTGTGATCTCACTCCAAGTACTTCCTCAAACCTTGCGAGAATACCTCTTTTGCTTCTTTCATAGGAATGCTAAATTTACTAAAGTCTGCAATTGGCTCTGTTATGGTCAGACCAAGTTCGCACACTACCGATTTGTGATCTTCTACAATCTTCATGAATTCTGGTTGATTGCTCTCTGTAACCTCCGCTAAGTATCTCCCTGAGGTTTCTGAGAATAATCTTTGAGCTAGGTTGCTCACGTTACCAGGGATATAATCGAGATTCAGTTTGAATCCATAGTTACTTTTGAGAGCCATCTTCATCAAACTGACTGCAACTCCTCCACGCCCGACATTATTGCATGAACGTATGAGCCCTTTATTATGTGCTTCAAGAATTGCATTCATCGCCCGTTTTTCTTCATCGGGTCGATACCTGGGAGGTACACCTTTCACCTGTCCCAATAGCAATCGCTGGTATTCAGTTCCATTCATTTCTGGAAGTGTTTCTCCAACGAGAAATATGTTTGCCCAAGGAGTAACAAGATTCCGACGAATGGGTGTGAAGTTTTTCTCGAAAATCCCTGCGAGCATGATTTGCGGAGTGGGATTAATTCTCTTGATTACACCATCGACAATTGATTCATTATAGAGTGACACATTGCCTCCCACGATTGGGATATCAAAATCATGCGAGAATCTGCCTAGGCCTCGTATCGCCTCCACAAATTGACCATACGATTCAGGAATCTCTGGATTTCCGAAATTTAAGCAATCTGCGATGAATATGGGTCGAGCACCCATTGCAACTAGATTACGTAGTGATTCACACGCTGAATTTGCGGTTCCCTGTTGAGGGTCAAGCAAGCACCAGAAAGAGTTGCAATCACTTGTGAAAGCAATCAATCGACCGTTTGGAAACTCTAGGACCCCACTGTTTTCTCCCAAGTCCACGACTGTATTTGATTGAACATGCTGGTCGTATTGACTGTAGACCCATGAGCGATCGCAGATATTGATTGATTCGAGTATCGTGAGTACCGCTTGTTTGTAATCTTCCGGTTCCTTAAGCCATGCCATTGAATCCGTCTGGGGTGTTATTCTTCCTTCAACTCTCTCCGGTATTGGAAAACCTCCCACTAACAAACTGATCGGTATTTGTGCCACTATCTCCCCGTTCCACCTAGCGGTATACTTTCCATCATCTGTAACTTCGCCAATTACTCCATAGGGTGTTCCATTCTTTTCAAGAAGAAGGATCACTCTCTCAAGTTTATCAGGTGACACGATTGCAAGCATACGTTCTTGGGATTCAGAAATTACTATCTCCCAGGGCTGCATATCGCTCTCTCTCAAGGGAACCTTTTCAAGATCAATCCTTACACCAGTGCCACCAGAAGATGCTAGTTCTCCTGCTGCTGATGTCATTCCTCCTCCTCCAAAATCTTGTAAGCCATCTAGGAGCTTTTCTTCGACGAGTTCCTTCAGTGTGTCAATGAGAACTTTCTTGCTCAATGGATCTCCGATTTGCACAGCACTGCGATTCTCCTCTTCAGTATCAGAAAATGTTTCGGATGCAAAACTTACTCCTGCAATTCCATCACGTCCAGTTGTTGATCCAAACATCACGAGATGATGCCCTGGTGTTGCTGCCTTACTTCGAACGATCATGTCTGGTTTGATCCAACCCACGCAAACTACATTCACCAAGCAATTCTCATCATATGAGTCATCAAACTCAATCTCGCCTCCCACAACGGGGATTCCCACACTATTCCCATACTCTGAGATTCCTCGTACAACATTCTCAAGAAGGTAGGCATTACGAGGTTTGTTCAGGTGACCAAAACGCAGACAATTCATGAGGCCGACTGCTTTACATCCCTGCGAGATAACATCTCGAATGATTCCTCCTACTCCGGTCGCTGCTCCATTATAAGGATCAATCTGACTGGGATGGTTATGTGACTCCATGGCTACACCGATGAGATATCCATCACCAATATCCACAAGACCAGCCCCCTCTCCGATACCAAGGGCAACGTTATCTCCAGTTGTCTTGAAAAGGTGAAACCATCTCTTACTACTCTTGTAGCTGCAATGCTCAGACCAAAGAACATCAAGCATACCAAGTTCTGCTCTAGTAGGTTCACGTCCGAGAACAGATGTTGCGTATTGAAGTTCTTCTTTAGTCAGCATTGGGTAGCCCTCACAAAATTCTCGATTATTAGTAGACCATCAGTAGAGCCTAGAATCTGTCTACTGGCTCTCTCTGGATGCGGCATAAGTCCAAGCACGTTGCCTTTCTGACTCAAAACACCTGCAACATTCTGAATTGATCCATTTGGATTCGCTTTTTCTGTAACCTCCCCTGATTCATTGCAGTATCTGAATGGAATTCTATTTTCATCATTTATGGCTTCAAGTTCCTCGTCTGAACAATAATAATTGCCTTCTGCATGCGCTATTGGCAAACGAATAACAGCACCTTCAAGTCCTTCGGTAAAGAGTGTCGCCTTATCGCTAACTTTGAGATACACCCATTTGCAAATGAAGTGAGCAGATTCATTTGGTAGCAATGCTCCCGGCAAAAGGCCCATCTCAGCCAGAATTTGAAATCCATTGCAAACGCCCATCACAGGTAGTCCATCTTCTGCTAGGTCTCTCACTCCTTCCGTAATTGTTTCCACAGAAGCTACTGCTCCAGCTCTAAGATAATCTCCATATGAAAAGCCGCCTGGAATAAAGATGCCATCAGCTTTTTCAAGCCCTGCTAAACCCTTTCTTGAAGGAACAAGATATGGATCTGCTCCGTCAATAAGAGATAGTGCTCGAATTACATCCTCTTCGTTGTTTGTTCCTGGAAATCGAAGGACTGCGATTGCCACTACTCAAGCCTCACTTTGTGTTTCTCTGCTATCGGGTTCGAGAGCAGCTTCACATTCATAATATTGAGGTGGTTAATTATCTCTGTAGTGATAGGCTTTTTCAAAACAATGTTGAATACCTTTCCAACTCTAACATCATCAACCTCTGCAAATCCAAGTCGCATCAAAGCCTTTTTTGTGACTTCTCCGGGTGGATTTTTTATTCCTGATTTTGGCTCTACAATCACTTGAACAACTTCTTTCGCAATTTCCACTTCCTCCGGTTTTGCAGCATGCAAGGCTTCAAGCAGCTTCTTATAGGTAGTAACGAGATCTCCTTTTTCTTCCCTGAAGACATCCTTGTCGAGTGAGGTAGATTTACTATCCCAAATCCTCATAGTATCAGGAGAAATTTCATCTGCAAGAACAATTGTATTGTCTTCAGTCATCCCAAACTCAAGCTTGAAATCAACAAGTGTGAGTTCTTGTTGCTTTAGCAATTCACAAAGGTAATGATTTACAGAGAGAGTGACTCTCGTAAGGAACTGCAGATCATCCCGAGATACTAGTCCAAGTCTGGTTAGAGCCCCCATTGTTATCAATGGATCATGGAGACTATCATCTTTAACAAAGAACTCGACTAATGGCTTCTCAAATTTAGTTCCTCTCTCAACACCATATCGTTTACTAAAAGAACCCGCTGCAATATTTCTGCAAACGACTTCCACTGGAAAGATAGTCACTTTCTTACAAAGCAATTGAGGACCTTTGAGTCTCTTAATATAATGTGTATCAATCCCCTTTCCTTCGAGGTAACTGAAAAGAAGTTCTGAAATGTCACAGGCTATCATTCCTTTCTCGGGAAACGTGTCTTTCTTTGCACCATCTCCGGCTGTAACGGAGTCACTGAATTCTATGATGACACGATTCTTTGAGTCTGAATCCTTTAAGACTCGTTTCGCTTTTCCTTCATGAATCAAATCCATCTTTATCTCTCCTTCATGTGTGGTTCATCACTATGTAGCTGCTTCAGCGAGTCTATCCTGCTCAACTGCTTTGGTGATATCAATCATGCATAGATCTAGGGGTGATTGTATTGCGACCCCAAATTTAAGTGAAAGCCTTCTCATTTCCGGGCTAGTAGGACCTATGCATGGAGCTCCTGGCACTCGGGGACTCAAATCAAAGACAACAAACTCTGATCGTTGGGTCAGAGCCCCTTGAAGTGAGAAGAGTCCTATCATTCCCGGAGGGAAATGCTTCTTTGCGCCAATCAACAATTTTTCTGCTGCGGTGTACGCAAGAGGTTTTTTGCTCTCTCTCATTGTGACTCCTTTATGGCCTACCTCTTCGTTTACTAAGGCAGTGTCAATCTTCAATTGTTCTGTAGCTGGCAGATTCAAGAGACCTCCAAGGTTTGTCTGAACTCTATCCTCGAATCCTACCAGATCTAATGAACCGTAGAAATCACTCATAGAATATGCTTGAAAATTCGCGTTGAATCTAGGAGCAATAACGAACTCCTCGATAGTTGCATGTTTCAGATCTTCTTCGGTTATCACTCCTTTCTTTATCATAGATTGGCTAGTCTTTTCATAATCTGCTGGTGAATTAGCATAGAAGAACGCTCTCTCAAGTGGTCGTTCTTTTTGTTGAATCTTAATGATAGCCAATCTATCAATAGAATCTGGAGTGAATGATTGAGGTATCCTAATCCCTGACTCTTTCAAAAGCCAATATTGATCCTTAAGTAGGCCCCGTTCCTCGACTCTTAGTATTCCCCTATTCCCGTAAATTGGTATCCGAAAGTCTCGTTCGATTTTATCATATCCAACATAGACCGAAAACGAACGATTTGGTATCCAAAGCGTATCGAGCTCTTGGAGTTGAGTTTGGATATTGTCTTGAATCATCTCACTGAATTTATCCAGAACAATGATGTTATCATAGAGGTGTCGATTGTACACAGTGTATAGTTTCTCCCTTCCCTTCTGACAGACAATCACTGTTCGAAATCCGCTCGCCTTTGCAGACACTCCTATCTCTTCGGCACTATGCGAACCTAGCATTCCAATGGTTGGGAGTTTCATCAAAGCACCTCCAAAATAAGATCCCATTCTTTCCCTAAATCGCCTATGGATGATGCTGATTTGTAAGTGTTGTGTTCACGTTCATGATTACACATTAAGCATCACCACATCGCCTCGTCCAATCTATCATGTTCAAGCAATTCGCGAATCTCGTGAGCGATTCGTTTCCCCATCCACATTTGATCGCCATATAGTGCGAATGAGTAAGGTGATGTTGGCATCCAGATATTAGTTCCTGCAACAATTCTGCCACTGAATTCAAAACTGTATATTGTCTGATTTCTATCAATTATTGTTTCGATGCAGAAGGGACCAACCAATTGCTGATGCACCAGCTTCTTAAATGCCTCAATGAATCTGATTCCCATTTCGAAATATTGTGCAAGTATCGATTCGCGAAGAACTAATGGAAGATTGCCCACGACTACAAATGATGGCTTATCATCAAATCTCAGATTGGCATCAGCATCTGTTTCATATCTGATATCTGTTCCAAAAACCTCTAGCCGATTGTGGAAAATTGAATTGAAGTAGGTTGTGAAGACTTTCGTTCCAACTATGTACTTCTGAAAGCTGTACCGCTTTGCGCTATCGAGTTTCCCTGGAATCTCATTTTTATTAGCAGCGATGAAATATCCCTCTCCTCCGGCAGCACCATATGATTTGACAATAACAGGACAATCAATCTCATCAATGTCGCTGAATTCTTGGGGAACTTTTAGCCCAGCTTCAGTCATCAACTGTGATTTTAGAACTCTATCTTCTTCCCAGCGCAATAGTTCCTTATTGCCAAACATTCGAAGGTCTGACTTGAGGATTTTCTCAGCTCCAAGATAAGCAACAAACGAACCATGAGGTATGATGATTACGTCCGATAGATCTCTCTCAAGAATTTCATTGAAGGAGTCTATCTCTACGATAGAATCTCCAAGACCAAATGCTCGATAGAATTGAATCCTATCTGGTGTGCAATAGAGTTCTGTTTCAAATCCTTCTGCTTTGGCTCCAGAAATTATATTGAGCGCACTATGACTTGCCAATGTACCAATCTTCATTGTGAGAAATCCCTCTCATAGTCTCGCTCATTTGAGATAGAGCCTTGTTGTTGTATTCCTTTTCGTATTGAACGAGCATGAGCGGTGGGATAATCACCATCAAGACATGCAAGACATAAGTCCTTGAGACCTATTGCATTTTCAAGAGTGTGTTCTTCTTGATAGATTAGGGCATCTGCTTCAATAAACTCAGCAATAGAACTGATACTTGCTGTAGAAGCGATTAACTCTCGATCGGTTGATATATCAATTCCATAATAACACGGATGAGCTTGCGGCGGACATGTGACTGCAAAATACACCTTTGCTGCGCCTCGCTTTCGCAGGTCAGCTACTATCATTTTTGCGGTGGTTCCTCTGACAATGCTATCATCAACAACTAGGATGTTTTTCCCACGGATCTTTCCATCAAGGTAAATGTACTTACTCCTAGCCATGGCGTCTCGTTCTTCTTGAGTTCTTACAATGAACGTTCGTCCAAGATATCGATTCTTCAGAATTATCTCCCTTATGGGAACATCCAGAGTTTCTGCCATAGCTTGCGCTGCTGGCCTGCTTGTGTCCGGAACTGGCACAACATAATCTGGCTTTTCCAAATTCAATTTCAGAAATGTCTGAGCCAAAGCGCGACCTAGACGAAATCTCACATCGTATACTAGTTGATTTTCAAGGGTCGCTGCTGGATGTGCGAAATATACGTATTCAAAAAAGCAGTGTGAATGAGTTGCATTTTGAGATATTGAGTA
>PJER01000086.1 GCA_002825465.1 Candidatus Thorarchaeota archaeon MP8T_1 | reverse complement strand
TGCTGCCCACAAACATAACAGAAGTAACGTAATGGCAATTCTGGCATGATGAATCATTCCTCGATAGTCTGGAGTATGTTCATTTCATGCTAAAAGTCTAGCTCCAACATGCTCTTATTGATGACTACTTTCTGATGATTCCAGTGGAATCAATATTGCCCCTAAGATGGAAGATCAGTCTTTGCTTGTCGTGCATCCTATATGCAAGCAAACTCATCAATTAAGAAGGCACTGCAATACTGTCTGCAACTGAACTTGAATCAGTTCCCTGTTTTATGTTTACTTTCCTTGCGACTAGGATATTAGTCGTACCGAGTTTCGCTGCATGAATAATTACATGCTTTCCAATATCAAGCGTTTCGTACCAGGTGTAGGAGTCTATCTTCACTAACACAATTTGGTTGTGACTAACTTCAATACCTATGTATCCATAGACAATCTCGTCTTTTCCAAATTCACCGAGCTGACTTGATACTATTTTCCCTTCAATAACGGTTTCATTATTTTCCATGAGATAACTATAGTGAATATTGATATAAGGTATTACTTTGTGGCTAATCACTCTTTGATCTTACGTAGGTTACTAGGATAGGATGCCGTGTTTTCAACATATGAATCAAGGTAGTCGTCAATAGCTTCACGTGCAGGACTTCCTGCGCCAATATCCCTCATGTACTTAGCCGGTACTCCTGTGTAGACCTTGTTTGGTTCAGTTTCAGTCTTGCTGTGAAGTAATGCTGAGTTAGCAATTAAAACCCCTTTTGCCACCTTAGAACCGAGCATAAGAACCGCTCCCATACCAATTGCCGCATAATCATCTATCGATTCAGCATGAATGGTGGCGTTGTGTCCTATATTCACGCGTTTCCCAATGCGAGTTGTAAAACTTGGATCTGAGTGAATCACAACACCGTCCTGGACATTTGTCTCATCATCAATGATAATCCTTCCTCTGTCTCCTCGTATAGATACCATTGGTGCGATGAAGACTCGCTCTCCAATCTTTACATCTCCAATGACAGAAGCTTGGGGATGCACATATGCTGACGCAGCAATTTCAGGTTCCTTATCTCCAAGAGCATAAATCGTCATAGTAATCACTTCTTGACAAGTATCCCCACGTACGTGGTTCCATCTTGATATTTCCTTTCCAATGACCATCCTGCCTTCTCTGCAAGATATGCCATTTCGTCAGGTGTCGCTAGTCGCAGATCCATCCATTCATCCACGAGTCCCTTGTATGCCACTCTCAATCGAATGAGGCCTTTTGGCCTGTTTCGCGATACATTCAACATGTGGTAGTCTAGATGTTCTTGATCATTGGTCTTTACCACATCCGCGCTACCTGCGAGTATTTTGCCTTGAGGCGTGGTTATCCTATGAAGTGTCCTGAGCATGTCTATAATGTTTTCATCATTTCCGAGAATTCCAAAATTATTCCCAAACATGACTACGGTGTCGAATGTTGCCTCTGGAAAGTCAATCTCTTTAGCTGACATTACGTGCACTTCTGTAATCCCCCTCCTCTTGCATGCCTCTACAGCACCTTGAGCAAGATCAATTCCAACAACTTCATGACCAAGGTTCTGTAGATGAAGTAATACACGCCCAGCTCCGCACCCAATATCCAATACTTTTCCTGCTGCATGTTGAATGGCAAGCCGTTCGCATTCCGACCATTCCAATAGTGGACGATTATAGTCGAGTACCTGTAACGTTTCGATTCTTCCATCATCTCGTTCTATTGTATATTCGCCTGCAACGCCTGCTGCGGCGTCCATCATAATCTCGCTCCACGGATCTGACATACCCAATCCTACTGAAGAACTATGGAAAAGGAATTCGGTTTGTGGGTATTTCCTAATTTGATGCCAAGTGTTAAATCAAAGGAAAGCAATAGAATCATTTTAGGAGGAATTGATTGGATGAGCTCAGAAGGGAATAACACGTCCGATGATAAGGTTATTCTGAAGACATCCATTACAGTCTATGGGGGAAAGAAGGATGATGTCGGTAAGACGATTACGGAAACGCTAGGCCTATCCAACGACGATTATTACTCTACTTGGATTAGCCTGGGTGTGATGAGGCGCCTCGGGTTCCTCTTTGAGGGAGGTGTTGAGAGTGCTGGAAGTGTATGTGGGCTCATTGCTATGTTTATTGTGCTTGTTGCTGCTCTAGCACTCTTCGCACTATGGCAGATAGCAGTTGTCTTCATCGTTATAGCTGTTCTCACTCTACTAAGTGGGGGTGCCGCGTTCAAGTTTCTCAGAGCCACATTCATCACAAAGCCGCTATCTGAAATCAATCTGTCAAACGTCGAGGAGTTTGTCAGAATTCAGATCTCGGAAGGTCACTTTGTAAGACTTGAGGATAAAAGGGCTCTAGGTAATTTGAGTAGAGTCACTCAAAATAGTTCAAGAGCTACACTCCTATTTCGTACAGGTATCCAATTCTCACTACTTGTAGCCACAGTGTTTCTCATCCTTGAGGTTTTTTATTGGTATATGACGGGTCATTGGCTTTCAGGTCTAAATCCTGTGACAGGTCCAACAGAAACCATCTTACTCGTTAATTTTGCCTTTTTGTTTCTAGTTGCTGTCATTTTGATGGATCTTGGTGTACTCATGCGCTATCGTACTGCAAGAGGTCTCCCCAAGAGCACAAAAGAGTGATTAGACTACTTCAAAGACGATTTCCCAAAACTCGCGCTCTGATACCCCTGTTCTGAGGCCACGAAGCTCATCTTTGATCTTGTCAAATGCAACACGCGACTGAAGTTTCTTCTTATCTTCGTGAGTCTTTTTGACGCGATCTGTAATCTCTCTAGCCTGCTCAGGAGTTGATTTTACCCCACCCATCTTCAACAGGTACTCGACAAAATGTCGCCCGACGAATTTTCCAAGGTGAAACTCTCTCCTACGGCCAACTTTTGAGGGACTAATTGGCTCATAGGTCATGGAATGTGTCAACTGCCCATGAGAATGTATTCCACTAGAGTGTGTGAATGCGTTATCTCCACTGATGGCCTTGTGTAGGGGCAAAGGTATAACGAAATTCTTCTCTACAAGTCTGGAGAGCTGGTAGAGTTTTTCTGTCTGAATCCCTGTATCAGTTCCATACAGCTCTTCAAGTGCCATCACGATTTCCTCGAATGCTGCGTTCCCCGCGCGTTCGCCATAGGCATTGACGCACACTTGTGGAAATGTGACACCCTCCTCCACAGCGGCAAGAGTGTTGGCAGTAGCTAGTCCAAAATCATCATGGCAATGAACTGCTATAGGCACTTTGTATTTGCTCTTAGACCATAAGCGTGATTTGACTTCGCGAGTTATGTATTTCATGACTTCAGGACGCACGAATCCCACAGTATCTGCGATGCAAATCTTGTCTGCACCTGCATCGATTGCTGTTTGATATGCTTTGCAGAGAAATGCCATGTTGCTTCTTGTTGAATCTTCTGCAATGTAGTCTATTACAAGACCATGTTCTTTTCCGTATTGTATGCACTCAGTAAGCCGATTCAAGACTTCCTCACGAGTCATTCTTAGCTGATACTTGAGTCTAAAATCAGAGGTTGCAATAAAGATTGGAACCTCGTTGACATCTGCTTGGATACAGGCATCAAGATCTTGAATTACAGCTCTTGCAGGTGCTGCAACACTTGCATTAGAGAGACCTTCTTTGGCTATCGCCGCAACAGCCTTTTTTTCTGCCTCACCTACAGCTGGGAAGCCTACAGCAACAATGGCTGTTCCTATTTCATCTAGCATTTTGGCAATCTCAATCTTCTCATCGATTGTCAAAGCTACTCCTGGAGTCTGTTCGCCATCTCTCAGGGTTTCATCCCAGATGAATACTTTTTCTGGAAGGCTCTTTGGTTTTGTACTCGGTATTTTGTTATAATTGACAGCCAATCCTGCCTTCTCAAGTGTTTCCATACACTTCACCTACCTATGATCTTTCGAGGGGAATTATTCAAATCGATAATGGCCGTATTTTGCAGTACTCTCTAGACTTTTTTCGAGGATAACTATTTGCTTATCGTAGTCTTCTTTGCTGATGTCGCCTTTTTCAAACGCAATTTTCGCTCGAGCCTTTTTGTGGTCTATCTTCGTGTGTTCGATATGAATGAGTCTAAGGGAACTATCGAAGATTGGAGTAGCACCTGTCTTCTCTCCAATGCCTTCTAGGAGTGGCATCCAGCAAATCTCTTCCACATGAAATGAAAACTCGAGACCCCTCTCTAGGATGCGGTTCCAAATTGGGCATGATTTGATGATTATCTCGTTCTTTGTAACTTCAACATCAAGTCCCATTGCTCCAAGAATCTTTCCAGCAATCTCAGCTGCCTTTTCAGAGCCTTCTCCACCTATAATCTCCGCAAGCTCTTTTCCCATCTGTTTGAAACCACGACTGTATCCCTCATACATCGAGAGGGCTCCAGTGTTGTCACGAAGTCCCCACCATAATCCATCAATGAATGCAACAAAGCTCTTCCTAAGAACATCTAGGTCGTTCATTTCTTGCCCTCCTTCACAAAAGGCTGTCCCCATTTATTGAGAAATGCAATTTCTTCCGGACCTTGTCTTGGCGGTCCAAGAGTTCTTTCGTATTTTGCATATCCAAGAGTAAGACAGAGAATCGGTACCCAGTGTGGGAATGGTATACCTAGCTTCTCTGAGATAGCACCGACATCATCGAAGTGGTCAAGCTGAACCGAAGATACACAGCTGCCAATACCCATTGCTGCCGCAGCTAAGGCCATGTTTTCTAACATCATCGAACCTGCAATGACAGCATGTCTTGGGCCTGACCATCCATATACTCCACCAGTGCCTCTTAAGGTAGGCTGAGAATTGCCAACATGAGTTTGGTCAACTGCAAGAACAAGCAGTACCGGTGCGCCATTTGATTCCGAATTGCCCTTGATATACTCAAATCGTTGTCCAGAGATGAGTATGTCTATCGTTCGCTCAAGGCTTGCCTTCGACTCAATATAACTCAGTCTCCGTTCCAGCTCCTCCCGCGGAGTGGCTCGGCCAAATAGTAGAACTGTACGGTCCACAGCAATTTGCCCGATGAATTCCTGTAGTTTCTTGTCACGAATTACAATAATTCTCCAGGGCTGTTGGTTTTCAGCGCTTGGCGCATAGCCACCAGCTTCTATGATCTTGTAGATCAAATCGTCAGATACATCTCTTGATGTATCATAGTCTCGAATTGCACGACGATTCTTGATTACCTTGATTGTTTCGTTATCTTCCAAGGTGGGATTCTCCAGTCATCGATACTCTGGCCTGATTTATTCACACTTAAGTAAGTAACTCATTAACACAATCTATTGAAAAAGAAGACCAAGGATGACTGGCTAGTAGAAATGCTGCCAGTTATCCCTCTGGAATCACATCAGTGGAGCATCGCGCCCATCATACTTTACGTGGAATCCCGTATCCATATTTGCACTTTCTTTGAGAACGACACCACCAGCAACAAGACGCTGGACTTGATTCGTTCCCTCATAGATCTGCAGGAGCTTTGCATCTCTCATGAGTTTCTCAGCTGGATATTCCGAAAGGTACCCATACCCACCCATGATTTGAACCGCATCGACAGCATTCTGCATTGCGGCATCTGATGCGAAGAATTTAGCGACTGCGGACTCCTTGGAGTTACGAACGCCATGATCCGCCAACCACGCTGCATAATGTGTCAGATGCCTTGCCGCTTCGGTTCTTGCCTCCATATCTGCTAGCATGAAGCTGATGCCTTGAAAACTGCCAATTGGCTGACCAAATTGGTGTCTAATATTGGCAAATTTCGCAGCCTCATCGACAGCCCGTTGTGCCACACCTGTAGCAATTGCTGCTATCCCTGCGCGCGTTTTATCAAGCGTCTGCATGGCAATCTTGAAGCCTTCACCTTCCTTGCCCACAAGACACTCCTTTGGAATTCTAGCATCATCAAAGATTACTTCGCTCTGAACAGAGTTCTTCTGACCCATCTTCTTCTCAATTAGACCAATCTTTACTGCCTTGCTCTTTGGAACCATGAACACTGAGAGACCTTTGTGTTTGAGTTCTGGTTGAGTAGAGGCAAAGACTGTGAAGAGTGATGCTTGCGGTGCATTTGTTATGAAGCATTTTACACCATTGATTATGTACTCATCGCCATCTCGTTCGGCGCGTGTAGCTACAGCTCCTGCATCTGAACCTGCGACGCGCTCAGTCAAGCAGAAAGCACCAAACTTGACTTCTTTCCCCGTAATTAGAGGTTCGACATACGTCTGAAGCTGTTCTGTGGATGCAGCTATCACAAGTGGTGCAAATGCAAGGTTGTTACACATAACCGTTGTTGCTATTCCTGCACAGCCATACCCGGTAGCTTCTGAGACTAAGGTCTCTGATACTAAAGATAGCCCGGGTCCTCCTGCTTCTGTCGGAATGTGAAGGTTCATGAGTCCTGCCTCAAAGGCTTTCTGAACGACCTCCTTTGGAAACTCGTCTCGTTTCTCTAATTCCATGGCACGTGGCGTAATATTCTCCATAGCGAATGCCTTGGCTCTCTCCCAAAGCTTCTCTTCCTTATCAGATAGTGAAAAGTCCATAGCCAATCACGCACAGCCCCCTCAATTGGTGACTTATTATCTCTTCGGAGTAGTGATTTATCTTCGCTATTTGACTGATTACTGAAAATCTGCACCTTTCATCATAGTTTTTATAGCTGTTTTCATGGCTCGAGCTACTGTAGAAGAGGTGGAATCAGCAGTTGCCCCTAGATAACACGAACATAGTTAGTGCAGCACAGACGAAGTTTGGAGCTCTCACAGGTGTCACAATGAGAGAAATGTTCGCTGAAGCTGTTGACAAAGCAACAATCCATGCAGGAATACCCAAGAAGGATATTCAAGCAGCTTTCATTGGGAGTTTCATCCCTGAGATGTTGGTTCATCAAGGACATACAGCACCCCTCTTACTTGATTTTGCAGGTCTGAAGGGCATACCTGCAACACGCCACGAGGACGCATGTGCGTCGGGTGCAACAGCTCTACGAGCTGCAGTAATGGCAATTGAATCTGGAATCTATGACACAGTTCTTGTTGCTGGTGTTGAGAAAATGACCTCCGTGACAACTAGTAAAGTCACAGAGGCGCTCGCAGCTGCAGCAGATGATCAATTTGAATCCAGTATTGGTCTAACCTTCCCAGGTGTCTTTGCTATAGCTGCTGTTGCACATATGCAGAAGTATGGAACCACGGAAGAGGATCTTGCATTAGTAGCTGTGAAGGCACACAAGAATGCTGCGACTAATCCATTGGCTCAATTTCAGAAGGAGATTACTCTGGAGAAGGCTCTGACCCCTCGATATGTTGCTTGGCCTCTCAAACTGTTTGATTGTTCACCAATCTCTGATGGTGCTGCTGCACTCGTTCTTACATCAAGTGAAAAGGCAAAGCAGTACACGGATCTCCCTGTCAAGATAACTGGTACAGGGCAGGCTTCAGCGTCGATGAACCTGTGTGACCGCTCAGAATTAACCAGCTTCAGTGCGACAGTTGATGCGAGTCGACAGGCATACAAAATGGCTGGACTAGAACCAAAAGACATGGATTTCGCAGTCGTTCATGATTGTTTCACTATCGCTGAGATTATTGCTAGTGAGGATATTGGATTCTTTAAACCAGGTGAAGGCGCAAAGGCTGTTCGTGATGGTATTACTGCTCTTGATGGTGACAAACCTATCAATCCAATGGGTGGTTTGAAAGCAGTGGGACACCCTGTTGGCGCAACTGGTGTCAAGCAAGCTGTTGTCTGTTATAGAGAGCTAATTGGTGACGGTGGACCGAATCAAGTTTCCAACCATGATACTGCAATAATGCATAATTTTGGTGGCACAGGAGCCACTTGTGTAGTGAATATAATGAGGAGGGCTGACGTATGAGTGAAAAGCCTTCAATAGAAGCATACCTCAAGAATATTGAAGAAGGTAATTTTAGAGCGTACAAATGCGTAGATTGTGGAGCGATCATTGCTCCTCCATCTGGGTCGTGCTATAGCTGCGGTAGCAGTAACATGACTTGGGGTGACATTAGTGGAAAGGGAAAACTTGTTTCTTTCACAGTCATCCATGTCGCACCCGATCAGTTTGCTGATGAGGCTCCCTATTATGTGGCGATTGTCGAGCTTCCTGAAGGTACTCGAGTAAGTGCACGTCTTCTGGGATTTGATCCTCTTAAACCTCAAGAGGTTAAACTTGGCATAGACCTCAAACTAGACTACGCTAGGGGCAAATCTGGAGCCACTTACTTAGCCTTTAGACCTTTATAGAAATCGGGTAGTACATGCTTTACCCACTTCAAACTGGTTATCTTAGAAGTGTCTGGATTGGTTGATTAATTCGAATGCCAAGTCTCAATAGCGAATTCGTTGCGTCTACTATTTTCCCTCCTGAATGAATTCCAGTATGAGATGTGATAGTTCCTCACTCTTGTCCTCTTGAAGAAAGTGACCTGCATCTCTGATGGTGATATGCTCTCGACT
>PJER01000085.1 GCA_002825465.1 Candidatus Thorarchaeota archaeon MP8T_1 | reverse complement strand
AACAACTCCCCTATATCTCAATTGATATTAGAGTGTGATATACAGATTCAAGCCCCTGAACGGGCATTTATCTCTGCATAATACTGACCGGGTTTTCCAGAAGGGCGCGAACTGAGTCCTTAACAACAAATTGCTCATCGCCAACCTGAACCTCAAGGAGTTTCCTCAGTTCAAAGCGTCGGAGATAGCCAACGGCTTGTTCGCGTTCAAGATTGAGATCTTTCATTAGCTTCTTGAGTCCATCTTTAGCTCCACTATACTGAGCAAATTTGGCAAAGACAGAACTCCACTGCATCATAACAAGATAAAGCAGCGTTCTGAGCATACTGTCAACGTTTTCTCCTGTCTTTGCAGATACAGGAAAGACAGGAAGACCAGCTAGAAAACGCAAATTCATTCTAAGTGAATCAACAGGACGGGATTCCTGTACATCCTGCTTGTTAGCTGCTACAACGCAGGGTACTCCTGGAAGGAAGAATGCAATCTCACGGAAGAAGAGCTTTGCTCTTGCATCAGACTCTGGATCAACAGAATCAACAACAAAGATTATACCATCCGCCCCAGAGCTGAGTATCTTTCGCATCGTTCGAAACCTCAAAAGTCCTGGTGTTCCAAACATGAAGACGCTCATACCATCAACATTGGCTAGGCCATGATCCATAGCAATAGTTGTGCCTCTACGTTCAATGTTGATACAGGCTCCATTCGTAATGTGGTGAATCATCTGACTCTTGCCAGCTTCATAAGGTCCAGTCACAACAATCTTCATTCCCAAGCACCCACGTCTTTTTTGTAGAAGGGCATATTCCGTGTAACCTTATGGGCGTTAAATGGTTTGTCGTTATTAAGCTTGAATTGTATAGCCTTCATCCATGAATGGCGCGTCCATTAAACACGAGTACATATCGACAAAAAGCGAATTATTGTACAGAATACAGCTAGAGTAGAACAAGAGTGGAGACCGGCTGCTTGCAGCAGCAAACCTCGAACGCCACGCCGTTTGGTTTCAGGCGTTCTCACGGGAATTCGGTCTCAATGAACTGCACATCTTGCGCCAAAAAGGCACGAGGTGATCCATTATGTTTCGTAGCTTCGCCAACAGTCCAACAGGGCAATCCCTTGTCTGTGAGTAATTTGTGGAATCGATCAACTTTGGCAGAATCTAGAAAAACAAGCATTCCACCAGCAGTTTCAGCACCATATCCTGAGGATAGTTTGTGACCAAAGAACTCAGCAAGTTCAAGTGTTCCTTTAATCACTGGTACTCGATTGATTACCACATCAACGTCACTCAGCGAACTCACATTGCTAGCGTGGCCAAGTAGACCAAATCCTGTGATATCAGTTGCAGCATTCACCCCGACTTCGTTCATCGCTTGAGCGACTTCAAGATTACTCTGCGTCATGATGCGGACTGCATTCTCCTGCATTCTTAGCAAGGAGGATTCGTCAAACTTGGCTAGAAGCATTTCACGTTTCTCATCTTTAAGATCCCTGTAGGATCGCATAGCAGACTGAATACCAAGCGGCTTTGTGAGCACTGCTATATCACCAGGTTGTGCCCCACTGGAATAAACAACATTTCGAGGGTGTGTTATTCCTAAGGCAATCCCGCCAAAGACAGGACAGGGATTGGTGATTGTTTGCCCTCCAGAGAGTTTGGAGTCAAGATCCGCCATAAAGCTGCTCATGCCCTTCAGAACATTCACAACGATATCTTCAGGCAATTCCTCGGGATATGCCAAAAATGCCTGTAGGGAGAGAACGTTTGTCGCTCCCATAGCAAATATGTCATTTGTGGCATTACATGCAACGATTTTGCCTTGAATGAAAGGGTCGTCATGAATAGGTGTAAAGATGTCAACATTCTCCACAACTGCTACTTCATCATTTATGACACGGATCACTGCATCATCGCCCACCTGTCCCCCACAGGTAGCTCCCTGCGAGAGAAGGCCAGCAGCTTGGAGAAGTCTTGTGAGATCACCCTGTTTGACCTTACAGCTTCAGCCATGAGATGTTACCATTGCTGTGAGTCGCACTTCAGCCACCTGGTGACTCATCCTCCTTGTGAGTTTACGGGACTATCCAATCCCGAACATTTCCTCCCTTGGTAGGGAATAAGCCTTTCCCTGTTTCAATACACTTCTAGTTGAAGCTCACTTCACAAGCCTTATAGCAAGACTTTCGAAGAAGTAGGCAATTGGACATTGAGAGTGCGTTAGATGGACATCAAGAAAGTTGCTGAGAATATTTACGAAATTCCAAAGGGCACGCAGCCATGCATGAGAGTGCCCGTTAGAATTTATGCATCAGATGACCTTGTCAAGAAAATGAAACAGGATGCAACTTTTACCCAGGCGACTAATGCGGCTTGCATCCCTGGCATCTATACTCACAGCATTGTTCTTCCTGATGGACATCAGGGGTATGGATTTCCTATTGGCGGTGTCGCAGCAACAGATTATGAGAATGGTGTCATCTCACCGGGCGGAGTCGGATACGACATCAACTGTGGTGTCAGAGTGCTTAGAACGAATCTAGATGAAAAGGATGTCAGACCCAAAATCAGACAACTTATTGACCAGCTTTTCACCGATGTACCAACAGGAGTAGGAAAACAGGGCAAAATCAATCTTCAGTCTCACAGAGGGGTGGATGAGGTACTAAGAGGAGGGTCCAAGTGGGCCGTCGAGGAAGGGTATGGATGGGAAGATGACCTTGAGAATCAGGAAGCTAATGGTAGACTAGAAATTGCAAATCCTGCGGATGTGCCAGGAACGGCAAAAGAGAGAGGTCTAAAACAGAGCGGGACTCTTGGTTCTGGAAACCATTTTCTTGAAATTCAGCTCGTTGATGAGATATATAATGAGCAAGCCGCCAAAGTAATGGGTATTACGAGGAAAGGACAGGTCATGGTCATGATTCATAGTGGCTCACGAGGACTAGGGCACCAAGTTTGCTCTGAATATATTCGAACGATGACCCAAGCAATGAGGAAGTATAGGATAGAATTACCTGATAGAGAGCTATGTAGTGCACCCATTACATCACCAGAAGGTCAGGCATACCTTGGCGCTATGAGTGCCGCAGCAAACTATGCTTTTGCCAATCGTCAAGCAATGATGCATTGGACAAGGGAAGCATTCTCAAAGATCATGGGGCAATCACCAGAGGACATGGACATGGGATTAATCTATGATGTTGCACATAACATGGGAAAGGTTGAGGAGCACGAAATTCAAGGAAAGAGAACCAAGGTTGTAGTTCACCGAAAAGGCGCCACCCGGGCATTTCCACCAGGGCATCCTGACATCCCTTCAAAATATCGGAACATCGGGCAACCAGTTATTATACCAGGTACAATGGGAACGGCATCATACATCTTATTGGGAGATCAACGTAGCATGGATCTCTCCTTTGGTTCAACTGCTCATGGTGCTGGACGATTTCTCAGTCGCACACAGGCAAAGAGGAAGTTCTTTGGAAAAGAAATCCAAGACCAACTCGCAGGTGAAGGTATTATCGTCAAAGCGACTCAAGGTGTCGTCATTGCAGAAGAAGCTCCCGGAGCTTACAAGGATGTTGACGAAGTAGTCCGGGTTTCAGACTCAGTGGGAATTGCGACGATGGCAGTGAGGTTACGTCCCATTGGTGTCATCAAGGGATAATCCTTGAGAACGCTCTTTTGAAGCTATGTCAGCAAGTACAGCAGCAACTCCTATGAGAATGACACTAAAGCCTATCAATTCTGCAGGTTCAATGATGCGTCCAAGAATAACTGCAGCTAGAATGGTAGCTCCTACCGGCTCGCCAAGAACTGCAGAGGATACAACATATGCTGGCACTTTGGTGAGTAAATAGTTATTCACCGAATGCCCAAGCACTGTCGGAAATATCGCTAATGCTATGAAAATCAGAACCTCAGATGGTTCAAAGACCAATATGTTGTATCCACCAAAAAGGCAAAGGCCCAAAGTGCTAATCGCAGCTACAAGATAGATTATTGACGTGTATACAGTAATTGGCATTCCTTGGGCATACTTTCTGCCTCCGATGAAATATATTGCAAGGAAAACTGCACCAGCCAGTGCTAGAATATCACCAGTCAATGCACCTAGGTTGAGCCCATAATCTATCCACACAAGAAAAATCGCTCCTACTATAGCAACCAAGATACCAGCCCAAGAACGTCTCCGTAGAGACTCACCAAGGAATATGGTGGACAATATCGCAGTAAAAATGGGTGATGAATCAACAAGAACCACACTAGCAGGAATAGATGTCATTTCGAGTGATTGAAACCAGGTGGAGAAATGCAAGGACAGAATGACACCTATTCCAACAAGCCAGAGCCAATTATTGCGAACTTGCGGACTCTTGAACGCTCGAAGATCACCCCTGATTACACCAATTATAAACATAAAGAGAGAGCCATACAAAGTCCTCCAAAACACCTTCACTAAGGAAGGTGAAACACTAATTGTAATTAGAATACTAGCACTAGAAACCATTGATACTGAGAGTGTTAACAGCAACACAATCCTCAGTCTACTTGCTGATTCATCTATCAATGGCACATGCATTTTACTACACCACATTTTCATAGTCTGAACTGCCGCAAGCCACGCAACGAATCTCATCTTCCAAGACTTCAGCTACCTGACTATCACATACTGCACACTTTTGAATAATCAAATTCTCGAGATTCAGAGAATGAAGTTTGTCAGCAACATCTTTCAACGATGAATACTCAAAGAGAGTCTTCCCATCAGCTCCAACAACCATCTTCGAAATGGGATCAGAGGAGGTGTGATGAAACAATAGAACAGGTTTCATCAAGTCGATAGCCAGCATTATCTCCATACCAACTCCAAGTGATGGACTCGAAACCTCAGCAATTAGAAAATCGCATAATCGAACATTCTCAACATCACGTCTGAAAATGAATTTCGGTTCACTCTCTTTAAGCAGCTGAGGTGCGAATACTCTAATTCCTTTGTTTTCCAGGACATTAACCACTATAGAACAGAAATCATCTTTTCGTAAAGTGGAGTGGATGATAGGTGCTGAGAGATATGCTAAGACCATAATTCTTCCTCTCTCGGTGTAATTCGAAATGGTCTATTCTTCAAACATCGTGGATTCTTTGGACGCCCCTAGTTCTGTTATTGAAGGAACTGAACCATCATCTACCAGATGTTCGTACTTCCCTGAGCGTCCTAATGAGAGTTGTACTTTTCCCTGCCACTCCTTTGCCCAGCCATCCTCTATCTTGATGACCATTCCTGCAGAAAGATCGTTGCCTTCATTGAATCCCCAAAGAGAGAGGATTGCAGAACCAGAATCATCAGCTACAAGGACTTCTTTGAGCATCGTCTTTCGTCCTGCACGAGTCTGAATGATTCTAGGGGGCGCAATTGATATTATCCTAACAATAAGATCAGAAATGCTCTTTCCGGGTTCAACGTCAGCTAGCTTCACGAGGGCTCACACTAATAACGAAATCACACTTCTAAATCAGTCTATCGCCAAGACCACAATTGCCACTATTCCTCATCATCACCTGAATCAACAAAATCTAACAACCGACTAAGCTCATCCAATGATTCATTATTAATAGGTGAGTTTTCGGAGTGTTGGTCAGCTTCAACAGTTTCTTTTTTCTTGGTTCCTCCCACCGCACTATCTAGAGGACCAAGGATGAGTTCCAACTCTTCGAGCGATTCTGCATCAATCTCCTCTCGGATGTCTGATTCTCCCTCAGTAGGGATTGCCTCATCACTCTTAAACGCTTCAAGCGCTTCATCAATTTCAGCGTGCGAAACATGGTCAAGTTCGGCAGAGATGAATTCATCAGCTTCAAGAGCCTCAAATATGATTTCTTTAGCTAATTTTACATCTCCATTGTTTTGTTCAATGACAGGTTCAATTTCGAGCATTTCTTCTGGTGGGAGCTCCTCATGTAATAATCCAGTATGAAGTGATGATTCTTCTACTTCTATCGAAACTTTCTCATCACTCATATCCGTTGAGATTTTGCCAGAAGCTTCTATTCGCCCTGCCGCAGGGACTTCAAACGCTTCATCCTCAACTCGCTGTTCTTGTGCTATTGAGGCATCTGTCTCAGCAAGTTCGATTTCACGGTGAATTATATGCTCAGGAGATACATCAACTTCCAGCGGAGATGTTTCAACTTCTTCCTCTACTTCAGACTCGGATACAGATACTTCTACTTCCGCTTCATTAAAATCCTCTATCATGACCTCAGTAGGCTCTTCAGGAGCTGAAACCTCTTCTTCCACTTCAGGCTCGGATATAGATACTTCTACCTTTGCTTCTGCTTCATCCAAATCTTCTATCATGACCTCAGTAGATTGTTCAGGTGCTGCAACCTCTTCCCCCACTTCAGGTTCAAAAATGGCTTCTTCTACCTTTGCCTCAGCTTCATCCAAATCCTCTATCATGGCCTCAGCAGGCTGTTCAGGAGCTACAGCCTCTTCCTCCATTTCTTCATCAAAAATGTCATCTTCTACTTCTTCGATGACTTCCTCGACAATCTCATAATCTTCGAGATTCTCGATGATGTGCCCATCTTCATCAATAAGGACCTCTTCAACCACCTCAATAGTCTCGTATTCATCCTCTTCAGCGGATGCCTTGATCTCCTCTGCTTCACGCCGTTCTTCCATTGCATCAGTTTCAGCAATTGCTTTTTCTGTTGCTGCATCTGTAAATTTCAGCAACTCTGATGCTGGAAGATCAGGAAGAGCGACTCCAACATACTGAGCTGCTGCAGTCATTAAAATACGAAGCATTTCATCGCGTCTGGCTTTGTCAATAGCGACCATGGGATACGTTGGAATTCCGAGTATTTTCTGAACGACCTCAGATTTCATAGCGTTGGGTTTATCCTGCTTATTAGCCAAAGCAAAAACTGGGACCTTAGGAGCATCTCGTTTAATGAGTTTGAGAATGTCTTTGCTGATTATAACGTTACGAAGCGCTGAATCGCACACTAGGAAGATCACATCAGCTCCATGGAAATAAAATCGCCATAGAGTACGAAAACGCTCCTGCCCTGCAAAATCCCAGAGGACAAGGCTATAGTTACCAAACCTGATGTTCTCAACAGTTTCAAGATTGAGTGCAATAGTCGGCACATATTGTAGGGGCGGTGTTTCACCAAGTAAGAGATGAAGTGTGGTTGTCTTTCCGACACCACCTTCTCCCACTAACGCAATCTTCAACCGGGTTGTAACAGATGGCTCAAGAAGCTTCTCATACTCCTCTTTCACCGCATCTAGTCCCGATTTTGATAATTTCTTCCTCATAGCAATCGATGCAGATTCAACTTTCTCGAATATACTGGCTTCATCTTCTCCTTTATCGGTAACAAATAGCAGAAGTACATCTGAAACTAAGTCCACTCCATGGAACTTGTGGTCGCCTACTATAAGTGCAAGTTGACTCAGCTCCGCATCATCGCTATCTGCAGATCGTAGCTCTTCTCTGGTCGTGACATACTCATTTAGAACCTCTGGCGCCACATCAACAGGCCAATACTTAGTGGAGGCTAGTATTTCTTTCGTGGAAATACGTATGAGGAAGGTGTTGTGAATCACGATTACTTCACCAGTTCATCAAATTGACCGCACTGCGTTTGTGGAAGTATCCACTCACTATAGAGTAGGAGATTATAGGCTTGATTAACTTAGTTTGTGTGTACGATACCGAGTTTTCGAGAAATATGTTAGATGTTGGGGGTTCAGAGAACCCCAAACATCCGTTGGAGCGTGTTCTCCCACAGGGGCGGTAAAATTCGTTTATGCGCAAGAACAGTAGCAGTTTCTACTGCAATTAGGGACTAGAACTCGTGGGACCGTGTATTGCGAGTTCCTGACGGGGGAAGACCGCCACCCGTGTGAAGTTCACAATGGGATGGAGTCCCAAATCGGCATATGAAGCTTTCTGGTTTACCAAAAAAGGATAGGTGTTTCTATTTTGTTTATTCAGGCTCTGATAGACCTTCTTTTTTGCAATATTCGCAGGAAAATATATCGAAATTGTGAATTTCGCAATACCATGGATGTTGCCATATAAGGCTCGCAATAGGAGTTCTAAATCCCACTGTGATGATAGCAAAATGACTATCAGATGTTCGTCAATCAGCGTGGGAAGTTATCTCTTAAGAGACGTAGGTGTTGATGAACCATTTCCATGGCCTTAGGATCATCCGGAGTCTTCTCGAGATCAGTTACAAGGGTCTGCAAGAAATACTCGGGGAAGAATAGCCGGACTCTAATATCGTTGAGAAGAAATAGCCATTTATCATATTCACCTGATGGGCCTTTCCTTCGTTTCTCTGAAACGACTCTGAATTTCTTAAGTGTCTGAATTGCTTCCTTAAGCTCCTTCGGAGGAATACCTAGCGTTGCTTCCAATTCGGAGATGTTAGCAGGACGTCTTCTCAGTTCGCTGAGAGTATCATAACAGTCAGGGTCTGCTAAGACTTGAGCTACTGATACAGTATCTTCGGGAGTCTTCTGCCACTCAGTGAGAAATTCTAGAACCTCAGACTTGTATTCTGCT
>PJER01000014.1 GCA_002825465.1 Candidatus Thorarchaeota archaeon MP8T_1 | reverse complement strand
AAGATCCACTCATCTGTAGGCGCCTATGTGATAAGTACGAATCAGCACAATGTATCATTCAATGTCTTTGCTAACAATTCAATTGGTTTGTCATTGATTATTTCTGATCCCGGTTCTGTCATTGGCAATACCTTCTCAAACAATAGTGATACAGGTCTCTACCTTGAAGGTGTGGATGGTTGTGAAATTACTGATAATTTGCTTGAACATAATGGAGTACGTGGTATGTGGTTATTTACTTCCACTGGAAACACGATTGCAAATAATACATTGAATGCCAACTTGCAACATGGTTTAGATGTTCAGTTTAGTAGCACATGGAATTTCGTCCAGGACAACATGATATGCAATAATCTTGGATATGGTATTTGGCTCATGAGTGATGACAATACTGTCCGCTTGAATACAATATCAGACAATGATGTTGGAATATTCGTTGATACAGCAAATACTAATTCTATCCAATCTAATCTCATTCAACACAATACTGATGGAATCAGTCTCTACAATGCTGATTCCAATACATTACTTCTCAATACCATTTTTAGTAATACTCAGTACGGCATCTATAGTGAGAGCGGATTTTCTGATTCAAATATTGCTAATCTGATATACAACAATACTGTGATCTCAAACGGTGTTTATGGTGTCTACCTATATACAACGACACAATCAACTGAAGTCAAGTGGAATGATTTTATCAATAACACAGTTCATGCCGCAGACTCGAATCCTCCAGCCTATGGCAATATTTGGGATGAGAACTTCTTTGATGATTGGGACCAACAGCAGAGTTACTATTCAATTAATTTTGCTACCAGTGATTATAATCCTGCAGCTTCCCCCCTAAATCCTTCCCAAGTTCACTATCTATTATCTGCTTTTGTGCTTACACCCATGACATCTGAATTGTATACAACAGCTATCACAATCTCATGGACGTCAGGCTACGACTCTGAAGGTCATATCCTGTACTATTCTTTATACTATAGCAATAATACTGGTATTGATTGGCAATTCATCACTAGTGGATTAACAAACTTCAGCTATTCTTGGAATGCTTCTTCACTTACTGAAGGGTCTGGTTATCAGATCAAAGTAATTACATCTGATTCTTTCAATAATTCAGTCCAAGCAGTGACAGGTATCTTCAGTGTTGACACCGCTGCTCCTCAACTAGGTATTGTGCCATCTAATATTACAGTTGAACTTAGTTTTGATCCACCAATAGAATTCTCTTTCTTAGCCACCGACTCAAATCCAGATGTTGCATATATTGAGTGGAATGGCTATGAGATGAGTGAAATTATTTCCTGGTCAAGCGGTGCAACTGAATCTCTTTTCATCTATGAGGGATCTGTCCCATTTGGTACTGGTGTCCATGCTCTCTATTTGGTGGTCCTTGACACAGCAGGTCACGAGTCTCGTTATCTATTCTACATGACTGTTGAGGACACTATCGCTCCTACAATTGTTCTTGAGGAAACAAATCAGACATTCGAACTCGGCTATCACGGAAGTATGCTCTCTTGGACTGCCTACGATTTGGCTGCTGGGACATATGATGCATACTTCAATGGGTCACTTGACATGTCAGAGACCTGGGTAAGTAACACTGGAACCGAACTTGATGTTGATGGGTATATGCCCGGTGTTTACAATGTAACTATTATCTTCTATGACACATCAGGAAATTCAGTTAGACGCTCTATCAATATGACAGTAGTAGATACGACAGCTCCTGATATTTTAGTCATAGCTAGCGATGAGCTCGTTGAATTTGGATCAATTGGGAACAATGTTAATTGGACAGTTGTTGAGCTGGATCCAAGTGCTTTCAATATTATTATCGATTCAGTGTTCAGTGAGCAAATACCCTATAACAATGGTACTGTTGTCGTTAGCATTGATGGTTTATCAATTGGAGAACATAATTTCACTGTAGTTTTCTTTGATAACAGTGGCAATTCTGCTTTTGATTCAACGAACATAACTGTTCAAGATACAACTGCTCCAGTGATTAGTTCCCAGAGTACTGCAGTTCTTGAATACGGTAGCAGCGGAAATGTGGTCAATTGGACTGCCACAGACCTATTACCAAATAACTACACAGTACTAGTTGATGATGCATACTGGGCTTCAGGTTTCTGGACTAATGATTCTGTTGTCAGTATAATCATTGATGGACTTGTTATTGGTACTCATAGTTTCCAAATTATATTTGCAGATTCGTCTAACAATCAGGAAGTAGCTGAGATAACAATCTCTGTTCAAGATACAACTGCTCCAGTGATTAGTTCCCAGAGTAGTGTAGTTCTTGAATATGGTAGCAGTGGAAATGTGGTCAATTGGACTGCTTTAGATCTGTTACCTGATAACTATACAGTGCTGGTGGACGATACCTATTGGGCCTTAGGTTCTTGGTCAAACGATTCTGTTGTTAGTATAATTATCGATGGGCTTGCTATTGGTAATCATAGTTTCCAAATTATATTTGCAGATTCATCAAATAACCAGAGAATAGCTGAGATAACAATCACTGTTCAGGATACTATCTCTCCAGAATTGTCAATTGTTCCCGAAGATCTCGAGTATGTTTTTGGAACATCGGGTAACACACTTGCGTGGACTGCCACAGACCTTGATGCTGGTAATTATTCTGTCTATATTGATGATGTTTCAACCATCGATGGTGTATGGACTTCATCAGTTTCTGTGGTAATTCCAGTGGATGGTTTAACAGAAGGAACTCACACAATAGAAATTCGTTTCTTTGATACAACAGGTAATATGATTTCAAGTAGTGTTACCGTTACTGTGTTTATACCTACAACATCTACTACTACTTCAGAAACTCCAGAACAAAGTGACAACAATCTACTAATTGTAATTGCGGGAGTTGGTGGCTTAGCAGTTATCATTATTGTGTCAGGCGCTATCCTAATCAAAAAGAAGGCGACTTAGAGAATTTCTTTACGAAGGAAAGCATGTTGTTTGGCATCGGTGGGTAAGAAGTACACAATATTCCTGGTTGAGAAACCTTATAGGATTCAAGACTAATATATAACAGAAGGAAAGTGAAAAACCAAGATACAACAGAACTAATCTCATGTGTCATTCTGCTTGGCAGTACTATCCTTATTCTTGGTGTGATGTTTGCGTATTCTGGTTTCCCCTTACACACATTCTACATTCTTTTGATACCTTATCTTGGCTTTGCCCTTGGATCTTTCTTTTGGTTATTAGTCGACTTGCTTGGCAAGAGAATGCAAGGCATTAAGATAGTAATTGAAGATTCCATCTTTTGGAATGATATCTGGAATCAGAAATACGAGGAAAAAGACTCAGCAACACATACTAGCTTAACTGAGTGAAATTTTCCTCTTCACTCGAATCCTACTATTCGATGGATATTTATCTCGACATGTTTCAGAGGTGGCTGAGGAATTGCATTGTCGAGTCGTCGTCGTGAGTCTGCAATCGGTGGATTTCTTCTCTTATTATTCCTTAGTCTGATTGCATGGAATCTTGCTCTGTACTATGATCTTACAATAGAACCTGTCATTCTACTGTTAATCAGCGTTTTTGGATTCTATTTCTTATGGATAATATTTCGATGGACAAAAAATAACTAAATCAAAAATCAAATTCTAGTATTTCTAGATATCAACCGACTACACATAGTGGAGTCTATAAGAATTCAATATGCCCCTTGAGGCATTTGAGGAGTTGATGAAACCATGGCTAGTGAGTACATTTCAATCACTGTCTTGATTGTAGTCTTTTTCCTCATAGCTGTACGTAAGATAGGGAGTATCCGAGTCAAGATTTGGCAAGCAATGACTTTTGGAGCTGTAGTTGTATTATTTCTAGGATTAATTAGTCCTATTGATGCTCTATATTCAGTCAATCTCGATGTTATTGCTTTTCTTTTTGGAATGTTTGTTGTTGGTGAATCGATGCAGCGTAGTGGGTACCTAGCGAGAATTTCTCAAAAACTCTTTCATCGAGCAACAAATGTGAGTCATATTGTACTCCTGATTCTCTTTCCAATTGGATTATTATCTGCGATATTGATGAATGATACACTTGCAATAATTTGCACCCCCGTCGTTATTAGTCTCTCAAAAAAGCATGGCATCTCTTCAAAACTCCTACTTCTTACTTTGGCAATTGCAGTTACTACTGGAAGTGTTCTGAGTCCGATTGGGAACCCTCAGAATCTTCTTGTTGCAACTTCCGGTGGTCTGGACAGCCCATTCATATCATTTCTTCAGTATCTTGCAATGCCAACCATTCTGTGCTTATTTATTGCCTTCTTCTTCCTTCGAGTGTTATTCAGGTCCGAATTTCTTACTGTAATCTCTCAAGATCAAAACGATATTATTCAGCAGGATTTACGAATGGTTCGATTATCCAAAATTGCACTGCTCATAATCACTCTACTAATTGTAGTGAAGATTATCCTCTTTCTGATTGCTCCGTGGTTTGATATGAAACTCTCTTACATAGCTATAATTGCTGCACTACCAATTGTATTGTTTAGCAAACAGAGAGTTGAAATTGTTCGAAACATCGATTGGTCAACACTTCTTTTCTTTGTATCAATGTTTGTTTTAATGGGGAGCGTCTGGCAGAGTGGAGTCATCCAAGATGTCATCTTACAATATAGTTTAGATTTGACTTCAATTCCAACCATCATGGTTGTCGGTGCACTCTTCAGTCAATTGTTCTCTAATGTCCCGCTGGTTGCATTGATTATTCCTCTATTCACAGCTAACGGGTCTTCATTAATACAATTACTTGCTCTTGCTGCCAGTAGCACTATTGCAGGGAATATGCTTGTGTTAGGTGCAGCCAGTAATGTCATCATAATTCAGAATGCGGAAAAGCAGGGTGAAACTCTTGAATTCATGGAATTTGCTAGAATAGGTGTTCCACTGACCATTGCACAGATTCTGGTGTATCTCGCTTTCTTTCTCCTTATACCTTGATTTCAATAATCACATGCTATTAGATATTAAAATTCCTTACTTATAGGGGTTGAATGTATTCTCGATGAATGGTAGATTTTCTTCAATATTTTTCCTCATTTTCTTCAGAATCCGTTTTGACCTCTCGTTAAGTGTATCAAAGGTGCCTTTTCTAGCAAGATCATAATCCATGCAAAAAGCATTGTAGTGAATGAACTCGAACAACTTCAACGCTTTTTCCAGATCTTCAACCCAGGTTTCGCCAAGCTGATTCTCTCTTTCATATCCACTCATGAAGTGCTTTAGATAGAATTCTGCAAACTCTCGATTTGTCATGGTATCTGGCCTTTCCCATATGGAGAATCCTAGTGCATTGGCAATATCGAATATGAAGAATCCATAGGCACAATCATCAAAATCCAAAACTGTGAGATGCCTGTCATTCAAGAATAGATTGTCCTTGTGAATGTCTTGATGAATCAGTCCAAATGAATCACGTGATTTTGGTTTCTTCTTGAAGTATCTAATGAGTGCATCAAATCGTTCGAATACTTTGGTCTGCTCTGATGGAATTAGCGAACGGTCCAAATATTCATCTTCATGCCATTGTATCCGCCCAATTGTTTCTAAAGAAGGATTGTAATCTTTTGTAAGTCGATGCATTATACCTATTGTTTGTCCCCAAGTCTGGAATAGATCTGCTGAGAAGTCTTCCTTTGTTACAATTTGCCCTTGTGCCCATTCAAAGCACACAACAATTACTGGTCCTGCATCAGTTTCCACTATTTCCATAAGATTATCATTCTGAGACGGTCTAACACATACAACTGGAGCGTCATTTTTGATCAAGTATGATAACCAGTCTATCTCTGCTTTGACTTCATCTATTGTCTTATGACCTGGTGGCGTTACACGAACGATCATTCTATTTTGAGGGGAATCGAATCCAAATGTCCTGTTTTCGAAACCTCCGCCCAGTTTTAGAAGTCCATCCATTTGAAAACCATAATGAATCGAGGACTCTTTTAATGCAATTAGTAACCAGTTTTCATCCATTCTATATACATCTCTAGAAAACACTCATTCTCTTGAAGTATTTAATCACTCTTGCAAACGCAGGAAAAAAAGTGGACGAGTTAAACTCGTCCTATGGATATCTATTCTTTTTTGGATATTCCCATAAGGTATCCACCAAATGCAATAATCCATGCAAGAATTGGATTGATTGCCCAACGTTCTAGTGATCCCTTACCCATTCCAAGAAATGTCTCCGTTGAACCAAATGGAAGTCCCAAATATGGAATAAATACCATTGCCAAGATAAAAGACATGAGTCCTAACACTACAGAAACAACTGACATTGGCTTAGTTTGATGGGGAAATGAGGCAACAGCTGCAAAAGCACCAAATAGAATTGCTAGAAGGGTGGCAACACTATGCATTGGTTGAAGATTCGCAGGAAATACTCCTACTCCCATTATACCAATACTACAGATTACAAAGAGACTTGGAAAGAGTCTTTTCTTATTTGTCCTATAGAAGAAAATCGTTCCAATTAGAACAAAGACTCCCAGTAAGAAGACAGATATATTATAGATAAGGGCTGTGGGTCCAGTTCCCAAATCACTAACGTAGTCGATGCGACTGCTATATCCATCATACCAGGATTCGGCAGCTAGAATTCCTAGAAACCACTGGATGCCGCCAATTAGAAAGCAGAATCCACTTGCTGTTTCGTTTTCAAATCTGTTGAAAAGTGAACTTACAGTTTCAGTCATAGTAAATCACAATTATGACGTCACTTAGATTGAATATAAGTCGTGGACAAACTTTGAATTGCATTGTGGTCTGCGGCGCAGACTTGTGCAAATCATCTATCAGAGGAACTATCTCTTTCTCTTGAGTATCTGTTTGAGAAATTTGCCATGATTATTGATTTCTCTCCTTGCTTCCGATCTGTTTTGTGGATTGGCTAGTGCACTTGCTTGATAGAAGAACATGAGTTGAGCAATTCTTGCTGCCATGAAGGTATCGAGATATTCCACTCCTACTACCTCTGAAGGCGATGTTTCCTCATACCCTGATAACAAGGCATCCTGCATTATTCGCGATTTATCTCCTGTGTCCATGAAATGTTGAGATAATGGAACTCCAAAATCGAATAACCAGTAACCAAACCCACAATCGTCGAAGTCGAAAGGTCGCGCTTTTCCATCATAGAATGCTACATTATCTGCAACTCCTAAGTCTGCATGAATAAGTCCATAGACATCTCTCCCTTTTCCTAATTGCTCGGAAACTTTTCTAACACTATCAAGAGTTTCATTGAATGCATCCTGATGGGCCTTAGGAATCGCCTTTCGTGCATCAATTGCAGGGGCTCCATAACTGAATCCATCTCCAAAGAGACCATCCCAGTCCCAATGTGGCCGCATAAATCCCTTAGGAGGTTTCCATCTTCGTGATTGTTCATGCAATTGGCCAATCACTCTTCCTAGTGACTTGAAATGTTTAGGTTTAATCCTTGTACCTAGTATACGTCCTTCTGTCCAACCAATTAGTGTGCATCTTCGTGCTTGTGGGACTTCATATCCTCCATCTGCAACAGTTATCCAATTTCCGTCTTGATTCTTGACTGGTTTAGGGACACAGATGCTCTCGTTATCTAAAGCTGATAACCATTCCATCTCCGAGGCAATGTATTCTTTTTTCATATAATCTGGTTGATGAAGTCTCAAGGTATATTTTCCAGGTTCAATACCACTCTCTATCGTATCTTTCTCTTGTGCTACAATCTGATAGAGCCCGTTCCCAGAATAAGTGATGAACTTGATATCCGCTGATTCTAGACCATAGTTTGCTAGAGCCAATTTGGCAAGTTTACGCAATCTCAACAAGAACTTTCGGTAGGTCATTGGTGATTCTGAAACTGTAATCGCTTCCTATTGCTTTCTTAGTCTAAAACTATAATTGTAAAATAAACTGTTGTTTTACACGATAAATACGTGAGATGCAGAAACACCTACAATATCTAAATGTTTGACCCATCTATACGCAAGGTAATCTAATATTCAATATTTGAGGGAATCTATCTATTGGTGGTATCCCTTGAGTCATGCAATCCAAGCTCTTTTGATTACCGATAAAGGCGGAAGTCCACGCTTCTATATGCAACTCGATCCCAAAGCATTGAATATGGACCCTGTCATGGCATCTAGTTTCTTTGCTGCGATTGATATGTTCTCAAAACAGGTCTTTGACAGATGTAATCCTGTTTGTTCTGTTGACTATGGCTCTCGGATATTCACTATCATTAGTGGGGTCAAGACAAATCTGATTTCCGTTAGTATACAGGGGCTCACTCCAGATATCCTTGATGTACTCGATTCATTACTTGCTGAATTTGAACTAGACTGGCTTGAAGTAGTAGACCCTTTCGAATACAATTTTGACACATCATTTGTTGATGTCTATCTGGAATCTTTTGGAGAACGGGTCATGGAACGATTGTCATTGCGATTACTCTCTGATACATGGGTTCCATATTATACAGTTCAACCCAACAGACCTATGGCTGTAGAGAGTCTACTTAGGAACTATATCAATGGCTCTCGCAACGTAAATGAGATTGTCGAAGTAAGTAATCTCTCTCGAAGAGAAGTTGTTTTGGAACTCTCAAAACTCTGGGCTCATCGAGTAATACGGTTCAGGAACATGTTCAGTTTCAATGATTTTATGACAACTGGAACCCAATTCATTCGTTATGTACAAGCAACATCACCTGAAACGAAAGATTTGCAGAATCTTCATCCTGGAATGGCTGGAGTCATTCCTCATCTAGCTGGACTTATTGATGGACGAAGAACGGTTAGAGAGATTCTTGCTGTGCTCGGAGCTCGTTATGACGAAAGTGAGTTACTTCGGGCTTTGGATTATCTTATGGAAGTTGGTGTGATACAGGCACTAACACCTGAAAAACGACGTATCCTTCTTGTCAAAGAGGCTTTGGAACTTGCTATCCGTGTTGCTGAAGGGACATACAATGTTACTGAAGCAACCAATGCAATGAAACTCATTCTAAAGGATACAAAGGCACCAGAAATCTTGAGTCAGCTTCAACTAAAAGGTGAGAAATGGTCTGTCGATTTTGATTTTAAGATACTAGAGGGTATACAGACCAGACGACTGATGCTTCTCTATGGAGAATGGATGAAGATACTTGCACAGTTCGTCCAATCTCTCAATCCCGCAAAACTCAATCTCTACATCAAGAACCTGACCACAGTCTTTTCGCAGAGGATTATCAAACGTTACTCGGAATTGGATCTGAGAGGTTTTGAGGAGTTTGCCTATTGGCTTGAGATTCTCAGTACTCCTACCAAACCTCATGTTGGGCCAGTACATACAAGTCATCTTCAGATTGCTTGGTCAAATGCGATGGAAGAGCTCGCATACATCCTAGTTACCAGAGGTCACATAATCTACAGGTCAGAGAGTATCACTCAGATTCGTTCCACTTCTGGAACTCCACTGATTGATCTACTTCCTGAAGAATGGGTTGGAAGAGACCATGTAGAAACCTTGGATCTTGTGATGTCTGAATATGCAGCCCTAGGTCCTGCAGCACCACTCACTCTATTGATACTTGCTACACAACGTGCAATCCTACTCCCTCAGGATTTGATAATCTAGAGGCATCTGCAATACTGTTATCTATTGAGAATAAAGAAAATGTACTGAAGGTGACCGTGTATGAGTCCTACATATCTCCTGAAGATTGTCACTGTCGGAGCTCAGTCTGTTGGAAAGACGAGTATAATCATCCGTTTCTCAACAGGATCATTCAGAGAACATTATTCTCCTACACTTGGGGTTGGATTTGCCTACAAGAAAATGGTTGTCGGACAGGATAATGTCAATATGCAGATATGGGATTTAGGTTCTCAGGACTTTTTAGAACGAACTCGAGCTAACTACTATCTTGGTGCTCAAGGTGTTATCTTCATGTACGATGTAACTTCTTGGGAGTCATTCAATGAAATAATTGATTGGAAGAAAGAAGTTGACAGAAATCTGGACGATTACAAAGCTGTTCTCATAGCTAATAAGACCGATCTGATAATGGAACGAGTTGTTTCTCTGGAGGAGGGTCAGCGGGTAGCAGAACAGATGGGTGTTCCACACATCGAAGTCTCAGTACGTCTGGATAAGCATGTTAATGATGCATTTGGGCTACTTGCAAGGACAATAATTGATGCATTCAGTTAGTCCTAGCAAACATAGATATTGATAGTAATACTTCAATCTGATTGAAGAACAATGACTAGCTTGGAGCACGAGTTTCGAACTGCTACTTTGAATGACTTAGACTCACTTGTTACTCTTTGGTGTGAGTCTTCAAATTATCATGAGAAAATTGAGAGTCGATTCAAATATGCTGCTGATGCTGCAGAGTGGACTAAGAAATACTTCTCAGACCAATTACCAAAGGATGAGTTCACTATCATCGTTGCTAGTGATAATGGCTCCATTTTCGGTTTTATCGAGGCACAGATTATGGAAAAAGGACCTATCCATGCTCAACGTAGGGTTGGATATATCGGTTCACTCTATGTGAGTTCGCAGTACCGTAGAAGCGGAATTGGAACTCATCTATGGTCTCTGGCTCACGATTGGCTAAAGAAGCGGGATGTTTCCAAAATTCAATTGGCAGTAGCAGCTAAAAATCCAACTGGCCTTGAATTCTGGAAGAGTCTTGGATTCGAGGAACTGATGTTTCAGATGGAACGAAAGAATGACTGATTATAGGTATAGGACATCTTCAATTCCTGTGGTCAATCGTTTAGCTTTTCCCTTTGTAACTGCATAGTCATTTTCAATACGTACTCCACCAATCCCCTCAAGATAGACACCAGGCTCGATAGCCATCACATGTCCTTCTTTAAAGAGATCCTCGCGACTATACATACTGGGAAGTTCATGAACCTCAAGTCCTATCCCATGTCCGAGCCCGTGGGTCATCCCATCTTTTGCATCAGGGTTGAGTCTAAGTGAATCAAAACCATGTTTCTGAAGAGTCTTGAAACAGGCCATATTCACATCATCAATCACTGCACCATCTGATAGAGCGTCAGCTGTACTATTTGCAGCACCTTCAACTGCTTCAAACATTTCCCCTACGCGTTTAGAAACCCGACCTTTCACAAAGGTACGTGTGACATCGGCAATGTATCTATCTTTTTTCAATCTTGGAAAGACATCCAGTATGATCGGAACTTCACTCTTGAACCTGTCATTTGATGTTCCTAAATAGTGCCAATCGAATGCTTTCTTCCCAACTGCAAGAATCACATCTTCTGCAGACTCTGCATCTCTATCAATTAAGAAGTGGTCGAGAATACGTTTTGCTTTACCAACAGTGAATGGTTCTCCTTTATGCATCAGAACCTTGTTTGCACCCACATCACAATCTTTCACTAGTTCGATTATATGCGAAATCCCATCAGTAGTGGCCTTTCCCGCTCTCTTGATTATCTTAATCTCTTTTTCAGACTTGGTTGCACGTGCTTCAGTGACAAGGTCTCGTACTACCTTGATCTCATATCCCATTTTTTGAATCATTATTAGGAAACTTGCAGGGAAATCATCTGGAACGCCTAGCACCTTTCCAGAGAATTGCTTCTTCAAGAGATCCTCAAATTCCCTATCCTGGTTATCTCGTATCTTCTTGTTCTCTCTCAGAATCTGACGATAAATCTCTGAAAAATCATGAGTTCTCTTGATGAAACTCTCTTTCCTCACACGCTCAACAGTCAGAAATGCTGTAGCTACAATTGGTTCATCGCCCTTGTTTTTCAAATAAGTAATATTGTCAGCTGACAGAAATCCCGTCAACCAGTAAAGGTCAGGATTCTCAAATGCATTTCCATAGGTTAAGAGTGCATCAATCCCGTATTTCTCCATGAGTGGATCGAGGTCATCAATCATCGGATTCGCCTTAATCCTCACTAAATGTATTCCCAGTAAAAGCCTTCTGTCTATTCGATATAGCTCCTCATTCTGGTCTCTACATCCAGTCTTGAAGGCATATTATATGGTCCATTTGATTCAACATTGAAAGAAGCGCAAGTTGCAGCGAAAATACCTGCTTGTTTAAGATTTGCTGATTGCATATACTCTATAAGAAATCCAATAGTATAGACATCTCCACAACCAGTCGTATCGATTTCCACCTCTGCTTCAACCAGTGGTATATCCATCTGCTCATTTCTGGTGTAGATAGTTGAACCTCTCAAGTCACGTGTAACTATTACAATTCTTGGTCCCAAGTTTAGGATTTCAGAAACCATTGCTAATTCGGACTCCCCTCTCATGGTCATCTTCAATTCTTCTTCATGAAGCTTTACAATATCTACAAGACTTAGTATCTGATTACGATCTTTCCAATCTCTAGCTACAACCTTTCCATCTACATCTATGGAACGGATGTATCCCTGTACATCTAGAGATGTCATGCTTGCATTCGAACGCGCATGTCTGAAACAATCAATATCAATCTCGTCTGCGGATAGCGGCGAGAAATGTACTACCCTTGCATCAAGATATTCTTCAGGAAAATCCTGAAGTGTGATTTTTTCCGCAAGGCTCTCTACGTATTGTACTCTACAACCATGCGAATCGTATTTGTTGACGAATCTCGTCGATTTTGAACCAGATTTGTGTAACCCTGTGAGGGATAGTCCTGATGCATTCAAGGTATCCCAATATTCCTGCTCAAAATCATCCCCCACCTTTGATACAATTCCTGCATTTACTACATTTAGGGACGAAGCCAGCATTGCATAGGCTGTGCTTCCACCTAACTCCTCCTTTGTGGTATCTGGTGTAATTAGCAAGTCCCTACTGAGATGACCTACAACCACCAAATCCATGTGACGCAACTCCAATGATGTTGTTCGCCACGAATCATAAGTTGCCTTTAACTACTATGTAATCCTCTTTTTCTGACCACAGGGGAATTGTTTTAATCGAATATGTGTAACTTACATGATTGAGTGTGAGAACTTGGCTCGTGTCTTGGTGAAATTCTTTGCAACTGTACGAGAAGTGACAGGTGTAAAGAATATCGAGATGGAAGCGGAAACAATTCGTGAAGTTCTAGATTCACTTCAAACAACTTTTGGCGACCGCTTCACACAGACAGTAATTGATTCCGAAACTGGGAATCTGAAACAATTCTTTTCCTGTATGGTAAATGGAAAGAGAATCGAACTATTGAATGGATATGATACGAAGCTTGCTGATAATGATGCAATAGCCCTCTTTCCTCCTGTAGGTGGTGGATAATGTGAGTAGTTCGCTTACATCAAAGCATCGAAAACAGATAGTAGGTGGTCGTGTTGACCTTGTGATTAGAAATGCACGACTTCTTCTTGAATCTGGATTAATTCGTGGTGGAATTGGTGTAATCAATGACTCAATCTCAGTTATTGCGAGTGATGAACATCTTCCTGATGGTGATACAGTTATTGACGCTGAAAATATGATTCTAATGCCCGGGCTTATCGACGCTCATGCGCACATTGACGATCCCATGATGCAATCACATGAGAGCTTCTCATCTGGTTCTCGTGCTGCCGCTGCTGGAGGCGTGACGACCTTTATTGATATGCCGCTCACAAATCAAATCGACACTATCGAAATAATTGATAAAAAAATCAAAGACGGTGAATCGAAATCTATGGTGGATTTTGCCATCAATGCGGGAATGATGAATCCTCACAATATTTCCAGCATCCCTTCTTTGGTTGAGAAAGGAATCTCCGCATTCAAAGCATTCACTTGTGAACCATATTATGCAAATGCTGGCGTTATCACGAAATGCTTGAGTGAGGTATCTGAAATCGGCGGACATCTCACCGTACATTGTGAGGATCAAGGCATCCTTGATGAATTCAAAAAAGAAATGGATGGGGATTGGGATGCTCCTATTAGCCATGCACTTTCTCGCCCTAACATTGCTGAACAACTCGCCATTCATCAGAACATTTCTATTGCATCTCAAACAGGTGGCCATTTGCATGTGGCTCATGTTACAACTCGAGAGGGAATAAATGAGGTTGAACGGGGAAAGTTAAGAGGAGTAATGGTGACAACAGAGGTATGCCCTCATCATCTAGTGTTTCATAGAGATGAAATGAATAGGCTTGGCCCTAAGAGCAAGATGAATCCCCCCCTGAGGTCAAAACAAGACAGAGCCGCATTATGGTCCGCGCTGCTACGAGGAATGATTGACATTACAGTTAGTGATCACGCTCCATGTCCAATTGAAAAGAAAGATGCAGGCGATCAGGATATTCGTGAGGCGTGGTCTGGTGTTGATGGTATCCAGATTATTCTTCGTGTTCTTCTCTCAGAAGGTATCAATAAAGGTCGTTTATCTTTCTCAAGATTACTCCGGATTGGTTCTAGAAATCCTGCACGGATATTCGGGCTCTATCCAAAGAAAGGTGTCATTCAGATTGGGTCCGATGCAGATTTTGTCCTAGTTAATCCCACTAAGGAGGAAAAAATCACTGCAGATATGATGCATTCAAAATGCGGATGGACACTTTATGAAGGCATGACAATGAAGGGAGTTCCACAGATGACATTTGTTCGAGGTGTGAAGGTATACGAAGAAGGAAAGATCCTTGTAAAACCAGGTCATGGGAAATTCCAAGTTATGGGTAGTGGGAATAGACCGTTAGGAGATTGAATTATGACTGAACGCAAATTTGTATTTGGAGACCCTGATGTCTGCTCTGGCTGTATGGTTTGTGTAAATGTCTGCAGTATGTATTATTCGAAAGTGATAGGACCTACCAGGTCAAGGGTTCGAGTGGTTAGGATAGAACCAGCACTGGATTTTCCATTGTTTTGCAGAAACTGCGAAGATGCACCATGTATTGATGCATGTCCAGAAGGTGCACTGAGTAGAACCTCTCGAGGAATTGTGATTGTAAACAACAAAAAATGTAACGGAACCGGTGCATGTGTTCTAGCTTGTCCTTACGATGCAATTCACATTCATCCTGATACTGGAAAAGCTATCAAATGTATACAATGTGGACAATGTGTTGATAGATGCCCAGCTGATGCACTATTCATGACTAATGATGAGGACTTGGCTAAACGTGACAAAGATGGAAGAATGATGTCTCACTATGAAAAATACAAAGACGAGCTCTATGCAAAGGAGGACAGCCCATGATTTATGGACTCGGTGGAGAGATACTCTGGGTAGATATGACTAAAGGTCAAATTGAGAAGAGACCTGTCGATGAAGATTTACTGAAGAAATACCTACTTGGAGCTGGTTATCTCTCTAAGGTTCTCTATGATATGATCCCTGCAGGGACTGATCCGTTAGGTGAGGAGAATGTTCTGGGAATCGCAACTGGGACACTTACAGGTTCTATGTTCCCACAGGCATCGAGACATGTAGTTGCTGCTCTTTCTCCGCTCACTGGTGTCTGGGGTGAGAGTCATGCAGCAGGATTCTTTGGAGCAGAGTTGAAACTTGCAGGGTATGATGCAATCATGTTTACTGGAGCATCATCTAATCCTGTCTATCTCCATATTGAAGATTCAGATGTAGAACTTAGGGACGCCTCACATCTCTGGGGTAAGGATGTCTTTGAAACTGACGATATTCTCAGAGTGGGACACGACAGGAAATATCGAACACTATCAATCGGTCAAGCTGGCGAGAATCTTGTACGATTTGCCGCTGTGATGAACGATCGTGATAGGGCCTCAGCAAGGTCTGGATTAGGGGCGGTCATGGGTTCAAAGAAGCTAAAGGCGGTCTGTGTCAAAGGGACTGGGAAGCTAGATGTTGCGGATCCTAAGAACTATCTCAAAGAGATGGACATCTTCTATGAGCGAATGTTGGCGAATCCGTTCACACCCGGTCGTGTGAAATATGGAACAACCAGTCTAGTAGAATTGATGCAGCATATTGGAAGACTCCCTAGCTACAATATGAAGCAGGGTGTCTTTGAAGGATTTGAAAAGATCAGTGGTGATGCAATCAATGAGAACTATCTAGTCAAGGCTCGCGCAGATTATTCCTGTCTACAACGATGTGGACGATATACTTCAGTAAAAAGTGGACCCTATTCTTTTACTGGTGGAGCTCCTGAATTTGAAACACAATCATCCATGGGTTCTCGTTGTGGAAATGATAATCTAGAGTCCGTTCTCTACGGTCACCATCTTGCCAATCAATATGGAATGGACACAATCTCATTGGGCGGAACTATTTCTTGGGCAATGGAAGCATGGGATGAAGGACTTCTTACAGCAGAAGATACTGGTGGTATTGATTTGAGTTGGGGTAATGCTGAGACCATAGTAAAACTGACCAAGATGATAGCTTTGAGAGAGGGTTTTGGTGATGTCTTGGCAGATGGAAGTGCTGCAGCTGCTGAAAGGATTGGCCGAGGTACTGAGAAATTCGTTATGGCTGTAAAGAGGCAAGAGATTGCAGGACAAGAACCCAGGGCGCAGAAATCAATGGGTCTTGCAGCAGTAACAGCAGCGCGCGGTGCAGACCATCTGTATGCATTTCCAGTACTTGACGAGGCTGGATTTGATGAGGACATCAGAAAACGATTTGGAGAAGAATACCTTCCCGAGATGGCAGAACGACTTAATCCCAAATACAAGGGCATCATGGTGAAAGAGTGCGAGGACTTTATGGTCATGGTTGAGAGTGTAGGTCTCTGTAAATACGGAACTCAGATCCCCCCTGAGTTCTTCTATGAAGATATCGCATTGGCATTGAAGATACATAATGGATTAAATCTCACCGTAAAGCAACTTCAGGAGATTGGAGAACGGATAGTCAACCTCAACAGGTTGTTTAATGCTCGATTTGGAATCACTCGCAAGGATGATTGTCTTCCTGATAGGTTAACAAAGGAAAAGGCACCACTCGGCCCATCGGCTGGGGAAGTTGTGGAACTTGACCAGATGCTCACTGAATACTATGATGTGAGAGGGTGGGATCAAGAAACTGGACTGCCTCTGAAAGAGACCCTCATACGTCTTGGACTCGAAAATGAATAGTGTAGCGAATCCCTAATCACATGATGCGCAGACATTCGTGATTGTGTCTTTGATGCCGTCGGTCTTTCGCAGCTCATTGACAACAAAGGAACTCAATGCCTCGGGAGTCTTGAATGCACACTTGATCAGAAGGTCATATGCTCCATAGATGAGATATGCCTCTTCAACCTCATCAAGGGCACGTATTTTCTCCAGTATGCTTCGCGACTTTGTTGACTCTATCTTAGCCATGATGAAAGCGACTATCACAGTAATGCCTCCATTAGCACTCTAAGTTACTACAGTCTGTCATAAATGTTCCCACGAACCAATTTAAGAGATTCAACTCAGGAATTTGTGTAATTTAGAGACGATTTGTTCTGGCATATCTGCACCAGTATGCAATTCAGATTAGCAGTATGGATTCATTATGGTTAAGCTTTCAGTTGAACCTCTGATTCTTGCGACGGAAGCTTAATAGCAGGGAATTGACCGCCCCCGTTTATCAACGGAGGTCCATGCTTGTCCTCTACAAGTTCAAAATCTAAAGGAAAATCTAAAGCTAGTAAGAAATCCTTTGAACCCCGGATATTGGCGTTCTGCTGCAACTGGTGTTCCTATGCTGGTGCAGACTTGGCGGGTACAAGTAGAATGACAATGCCTCCGAATCTAAGAGTCATTCGAGTTAATTGTACAGGACGTATTGATCCCCTATTCATCCTACAAGCATTAGAGGCAGGCGCCGATGGTGTTCTCGTATCGGGCTGTCACGAGGGAGACTGTCATTATTCCACTGGGAACATATTCTCGAAGAAGCGCTTCAAGTTCTTCAAGAAGATGCTAGATGAGTTTGGTCTGGGTGATCGTGTAGATTTTGTTCATGTGTCTGCTGCTGAGGGTGAGAAGTGGGCTTCAATAAATACAGACTTTGTAAAGCGAATCAAGAAACTAGGTCCTACCCCGATACAACGGACCAATGATCTCACAAATGTTACCGTAGATGATGAACATACCCGGAAAAATCGAATCCATGAAGTATTGCTCTCACTGAGCAAGAAAATGGGATATGAACCAAAGAAGCCAGTGCAATTTGATCCAGAAGAGGTCTATGAGGGCTATGGATTTCCTAAGCGAGACCCAGACAAATGCATTGGTTGCTATGCATGCTACAATGTCTGTCCTGAGAATGCAATTAAGATTGAAGATGTAAAGAATAAACGAAAATATGGAACCTTACATGCTCAATGTCTTGTCTGCAAAGAGTGCGAGAAGGTCTGTCCACAAGAGGCAATAACAATCTCACCTGGTTTCGAACTAGTGTCATTCTTATTGAACGAACCTCTCTGGGAGTTCGATGTTCCTCTGCAGAAATGTTCGGAGTGTGGTGAGTATTTCAATCCCATACCATTCTGCGAGGAACTTGAGAAACGAATTAAGACGAAGAAGGCAGAAGAGTCACTCAAAGAACTCAACCTCCCCTTCAAGCCGTACACAACTTGTCCGTCATGCAAGAGAAAGAAACTGGCACAGGTTGTAGCAGAAATAGCACATCCAGCCTTGAAACAGATGGGGTGAATAGAAGATGATACAGAAAGTCTTTCTAATTATGAACCGTTGCTTAGGATGTGAAGAGTGCGTGGAAGCCTGTAAGAGAGAGAATGGTACTGCACTCTGTTTTGTGGACAGCTACCATGGAGTTCCTAGTTCATTTCGATGTGCACATTGTGAAGATGCACCATGTGAGAAGGTCTGTCCCACTGAAGCCCTAGAGATCAAGGATGGTTTTGTTCTAATCGATTCTGAGAAATGCATCGGGTGCCGGTCATGTGAATACATTTGTCCATGGGGTATACCCGTATACAGAGAAGACATTGGTAAGGTAGTCAAATGTGATATGTGCTTCAATAGACAGAAGCTTGGTAAGGTTCCGGCTTGCGTTGAAACTTGTCCCACTCAAGCCATTGTCTTTGGGGGTCGAGATGCATTCTCGGAGGACTATCATGAAACTACAGCAGAACGGATTGAGAAGGCTGGTGAACATGCGAGTAGAATCATCTTACCTCAGGAGGGTTAGAAATGGTCTGTGCAGTTGAAGCAGTTCCATATGAAAAGGTCAAAACTCAGTTCAAGAAAGGTGAGAGGGTTTCAATTGTAACCTGCAATACTTGTACTCGATCTCAGGAAGCTGGTGGAGCTAAGTTAATGGAGGAGATTGCTGATCTTCTTGTGAAGGATGTTGGTATCGAGGTAGTAGAAGAAATCGTACTCACAACTGGATGCAATGCAGACTACTATGATCACGCTAATCCTCGTGATGATGTAGACAAGATTCTCTGTTTGGGATGTTGGGCTGGTTGGACTGTTATTAAGAATAAGTTTCCAGATATTCCTGTTGTTGCTGGAGTCAAAACACTTGGAATCCCTGCTCAAAATGATATGCTAAAGGTTGTTGCTCCAAAGGGGGTTGAACTATGATCGTTGTTCTTCGAAGCATGGATTATGACCAACTCAAGGAGCAACTTGATGAGAATGATAAGATAGTTCTGTGGTCGTGTAATGATTGTACGAAATATTCCAATCTGGGTGGGCGCAAGAATCTAGATGCATTAGCAAAAGCCCTTGAAAAAGATGGATACAACGTTATACATGAAGAGATAATCGGTGTGGGATGTCAACCTCCCCTTATTCGTCAACGAGCGACGCACCCTGCTACCAAGGAAATCTTCGAAAAGGCTTCAGTCATCATTGTATTAGCCTGTACCGATGGTTTTCTGAAGGCACAACGAGTTTTCAGAAAGACACGTGTGATTCAGATTGGTGAGAGTGCAGGGCTTGGTGTTTACTCAAAGGAAGGCGGCATGAAGTTAGTTATCCCACTCGAGGAAACTGGATTACCTCCTTCAATAAAGGGGTATACACTCGAAGAAGCCGCAAAGAAACTAGGGAAAAAATCAGGTCCCCTTGTTTAAAATCTAGATGGTCCATAATTAAGAATCAAATTTAGTAGACCTATAATTTAGTGTGAATTTTGTTCCTATAACTTTGGAACCTTCCACGATATCATCTACGTGAATCTTTGATTTACACATTTGCGATAGACTGTGAATCAGAATGATACCAAGTCCGACTCCCGGAGCATTTTCTTCGGATATTGACTCAGAACCGTTCAGGAACTTTTTGATTTCATCAGGGAGCCCTCCTGCCTTATCATCAATCTCCAAGACAACATTATGCTGTCCTGCTATGACTTCCTTTACAAGTATGCTTTCACTCCCATGTTTGAATGCATTATCAAAGATATTCCAAAGTAGTTCTGAAGAAAGGCGGCAGGCAAGAACGACTGTTTCCTCTGGTACTTCAATTTTTATTTGATCTGGTTGAATTGAATACTCAGAGACAACCCTTTGTTTTATTGAATCCACGAGAGCACGTAGCTGTATTGGTTTAGGTTCGGGTCTGAATCGAGTTAGGATTGATGCCATCTCTCGCATTTCATCAACAAATTTCCTTGCCCCATCTAACGATTGAGATGCAACTTCAATCCAATGGTTATTCACTAGTCCTGAATTCTCTGTAAGTTCTAGAGCAAGCTTTGCAACTTGGATGTAGTTTCGAATATCATGTTGCACTAAGGATGACATAATTTGGGTCACCTTATACTGCCTCTGAAGGTCATCGTTTACTGTTCTTATGAACAAAGTCATCATTGATGCTCCTGATACAATAACGCCAACAGCTTGAATGACCATGAACATTGGGTAATATTCTGGAAAGATAGCAATGAGAGGAAAAGATAGCCATGAGAATCCCCACAAGGTCAATCCTGAAAGGAGCCAAATTCTAGGTTGTCCTATGGATTCTGGTATGTTGTAAACATTCCTTCCCATTAAGAAGCATGCAAATACTATGTAAACTCCTAATGGTGTAAATACAAAATAGAATGGCCATGAAAAGGTGAGGCCCATTATCAGTAGGGCTAGAAAGATTATGTTCCCAAAAACATAGTGTGACGCTCTATTCCTTGTTAATTCTCTTCCCCTACTCCCACCAATGATGAAGGTGCCTCCTATAAAAATCCCTGAAATTGAGAAAATATCCGTAATGACTAACGCTTCTGAAGACAAAAGAACTCCCCAGAATGCTCCAGCAGAATAGATGGCCCACCCGATTGCCCAGTATCTATACATCTGTCTTGTCGAATATCGAAGAAGACTCCATGTCACTGTGCCATATAGCGTCATAAATGCTATAATCAGGACATAGTCTAAGACTAGATGGAGTTCTTGCATCATATTCACTGCTCTGTTCTTGCGGTATTCTTCATTATAACGATTTTATGTATAATATAAATGAATAGCGTATATTAATTTAATATGTACTCAAATTTGAGTAACTTTGTATGATAAATAATGATGGTCACTCTTTATGTCTGGCTGGAGGAAAGTGGTGTGCATAGAAGAACATCCTCCCCTATTCCAATAGTAATGATACTCTACCGGGTAATGCAAAACGAGCTTTGCTTTGTGGGTCGTGCTCAGGATTTTCTGAGCTCTGGATAACAACCTCTAGATTGAATTCATTACCAATGTGTGAAGCTGCATCTGTCAGTGCTGCCATCTCTTCCTTTGCGCTTACTGAGTGATCCCAAAGACCGTTCTCCTTTGCGATTCGATCAACTATCTTCTTTACGTCATTTCCATGCTTTCTAAACTCTTCTTCAGCCATCAGATGTTTCATGATTGCACCAACGACTGTTGGGATGTTTGCCCTACGAATACTGTTCATCGCCTTGAACATCCATTCTGGTGCCACGTAGATGTTGACTTTTGTTGCTTTCTTACCTTTCAATAATTTCTTGATCTCTCGGATATCACGGATAGTTGACTCAACGACCTCATGAGAATTCTCAACGTTCTTATCAACCAATTTCTTGTCGGGTCTTGGCCAAGCACTCAACGATACATAGTTTTCATGTCCCATCTTTGACCATAGTTCTTCACATATATGTGGAGTCATTGGAGTCATCAACCGTACCCATATATCACAAATGTAGGCCATAGTTGATTCGCTCTCCTCTTTTGGAACTCCTTCTCTGTTCAGATAATGATTTACAGCTCGAATCATTTCTGACGAAACCTGAATTGCATACTCTCGTAGCCTGAAGTTCTCCATCATCTCTGTACTTTCTTGTATCAGTGAATTGACTCGTGACAGAATCCATCTTGTAGCCATAGTTGGATTCTCTTTCTTTGTGTATGCTTTAGGCGTCTGCTTTGCATATTTTGTGACTATCTGAATGAACTGGCGCATTCGATTTCTCATAGCTGGGACATCTTTCTCACGCCAATCCATTAGCGTACCTGGTTCTGCTGCTGACACCGTATAGATTCTGAAGAGATCCGCACCATACTTCTCAGGAATCTCAACTAAGGGAATTACATTCCCCTTACTCTTACTCATCTTCTTTCCTTCCATGTTCATGTGCTCATTGATACTGATCTCTTTTATCCAGTGTTTCTTTGGGAATATTGCAACATGATGGAAGATTGCAAAGCTCAAGTGATTGGAGATATGTGATGGTGCTGTATGACGTTGGTCATTGGGATACCAGTACATGAACTCATCTCGCATTCTCTTCAACAGATCGATACCAATCGCTGTACTTGTACTAACTTTTGTCGGAGTTTCTTTGCCTAAGAATATGTATTCAAAGAACTCATAGGTCAATTGCTTTGGTTTCAGTTTATATTGAGAGATATAGTGAGCAATTGTGTAATAAGCCATGTAGATTGTAGAATCTGACAAGGACTCTATAATCCAATCTGGATCGAAAGGCAATCTGGTACCAATACCTCTACGGCGAGCACACGGTCTCTGAGATAACCAATCAAATGTAGCTTCAAATAAATTCCTGAAGATCTCTGGTGTTATTGCCATGTTCTTCAGAGCGATTCTTGCTTTCTCTTTCCATCCTGGGCTCGTGTAGTCTAAGAACCACTGTCCTGCAAAGACCCCAACTTGTACATCGGTACCACATCTACAAATAACGGGTCTCTGGTCTGGTTCATAGAATACATCTGCATGATTGATCGAGTTCAGCCAAGCGACAACATCTTCTTTGACATCCTTGATTGCACGACCTGAGAATTGAGCACAATTGTCTTTCATCACACCATCATAGAATTCAGCCTTGTAGATTTCCTGAGTCGCCTCTTCTAATTTTTCACCCTCTTTCTGAGTTTTGATGTTTCTACTCTCGACCGCATCTTTTGCTGGATACTCACTATACCCCTTCATATCTATCATACCGATGATATCGATACTTCGGATATCTTCCGGAGATATTCCATATTGCGCTAAGCTAGAGGAATCTTCCCATAGGTCTCTCAGAGCGATGTAATCAAAAGGAGCATGTCCTGGAACTGAGTACACTACACCGCTTGCATTGTTGGGATCAACGAATTCTGCTGGTAGAATTGGTATCTTATGGTCATCATGGATTGCTCTGAAATACTTGCCAATGATCTTTGACCCATTGAAAGTTTCAATGACTTCAACCTCTTTTGCTTGCAGCCTCAGTTTTTCAACAGCCGCCTTTGAAACAATCCATTTTTCTCCATCGACCATCGCCCATACGTACTTCGCCTTAGGATTGATCCACATATTGGTGACTCCAAAGATGGTTTCAGGGCGTAGCGTGGCTGCAACCAAGTAGCCATCTTCAAAGGGCCATTTAATTGCAGTAAACTCTTTGATCTTGGCTGTTTCTCCCTTTAGGATATCGTCTTCTCCAACAGGGTTTCCATCTTTAGGACAATACAGTAACGGGTAATTGCCCTGTTTTACATATCCCTTTTCCATGAATTTTTCATACTGCCATTCGATGAACTTGTTGTAGGTCTTATCTCCTGTAGTGAATCCTCGTCGCCAATCTATACTATATCCTAGTGCAGTGAAATCTTGTGAGATTACTTTGGCAAAGAATGAAGCTGTTGCCATTGCATCTTTAAATTTAGCTAGCTGAGCATCTACTTTCTCCTCTGAATCGAAATATAGGCGGAGGTCTCTCTTATACATCTCAATTGCTTCAGGGTCTCCAGAGTGGACTCTATCGACCATCCCCTGTACAGGAGTTCCGGTCATATGTGAGGCCATTGGGAACAGGACATTGAATCCTTGCATACGTTTGTACCGTGCAATCAGGTCTCCAATTGTGTAAGTGCGACCGTGTCCGATGTGTAATGCGCCATTCACGTATGGATAGGGAACAGTCAAGAAGAATTTCTTACGTTTAGGATCTGGGTCTGCCTCGAATATCTTATCTTTTGCCCAGCGCTTCTGCCATTTCTTCTCAATCTTTGCAAATTCACTCATGTCTTGTTACCTCACTTGATACGGAAGCACTAGATGAATCCAAGATGGTATCCTCTATAAAGGACTCGTAAAAGGAGTATGTGTTATCGATTAAGAACGCAATCCATCCTGGGTCACTCTCTCCATCCAATGTATAAGGTTGCCCTTATTAGCCCTATGGTCAACTTGTATTGACTAGGACTACCCCCAATTCTAGAGGTTGATACAGATGAATAACTACGGAGAAGACATGGATGTTCATAAGAAACTGCTACCCTATACCATGGTCCGTGAATTCCTCGAAGAATTAGAACGAAAGGGTGATTTGAAATCTTATTGTAATGGTTCAAATGCTGCTGGGAGATGGTTCTTTCAAATATACAATAGAGAGTTTATTGAGGAATTAGCTGGCGTCTTGAATAGGGCATTAGGGCGAAGAAGAAAGAATCCTCCAGTAGTAGAAGTGATGAGTGGTGATGGACGACTCAAAGAATTTCTTCAACCTCTAGTAAAACGTAGAATTATTGCGACTGATAGCAAAGATGGGCGATATAACATCGAATATCCAAAATGGGTAGAGACCCTTGATGCGCTTGATGCAATTGAGAAATACTCTCCGTCATTTGTAATCATCTGTTGGGAACCCTACCTCTCAATGACAGGAATTGATATAGTTAAGATGGGCATTCCTGTAGCATGGATTGGTAATCCCCGAATGTGTGGTCATACTGACATCTTTGGTTACCATCATATTCCAAAAGAAAGCAAGTTTGCACTAAGTAGACACGATCTGTTTATGGCGAGGGAGTCAAAGACTGATGTCTTTTTCTTCAACTGTGATCCTGATTGGATTTAGTAGATTTGATGCTTAATTCTGATATGGTCATACACCGCTTCATATGCTTCTTGAGTGCCATTGTAGGTATCAGACAACAGAAGGTCTAGTCATGGTGAAGGCTGTAGTTGATGCTGTTGATATTGATCCAAAGACAGGTACAACCTTGGGATTCTATTCATTTGGAGAAGAACGACCAAACATCCTAATAATTGCAGCAACTGATGGTGGGTCTCCAACAGATGTGTATGCAAGTTATCTCATTATGAAGCACCTCGAGCGCCTAGATAGAATAGAAGGTTCCGTAACAATCCTGCCTGTGGCGAATCCCCTTGCCTTTAGACTTGGTGTGAAGGTTTCTCCTCTTGACTCAAAGGATCTTGATTCAGTCTTTCCCGGTGATGAACAAGGCAGTGTTACTGAACGTACAGCTTGGGAGATATGGAGAAGAGCTTCCCAAGCCGACTTCATCTTTCATTTGAAAACAGGTAGACAAAATTGCGTGAGTCATGTTGTTGCTATGCATAGAGAGTATATCCATGTACGAAATGTAGCCTCACAATTATCCTTGCCCTTGGCGATACAGAGCTCAGGACAACGAGGATCATTAACCACTGAAGCTGCCCATGAAGGAATTCCTATTGTTTCGATAGAGATGCGTGGTGATATGGATCAGGTTGATTCACAAGCTGCTGTTGAGGTCCGAGAAGCTATTCTCAATTTTATGCGACTGAAAGATATTATTGACGGGGAAAAGATTGAGACCTCTGTAACTATGACTGGGAGAATGCAACACATCAATGTAGACTCAGAAGGATTCTTTGTTCCCCGTATGAATCTTGGGGAGCCAGTTCAACAGGGTAATGTGATAGGTACAGTGCAGGACAAGATAGAGGTAGTATCTCCATTTGATGGGATTGTAGCTTCTATCAGTCGGATGAATTATGTATTTGAAGGAGATATTGTAGCTAGGGTAGCTCCACTGTTAGGTGAATATAGAGTGCCAGAAACTATAGAATCCGAAGAGCCAACACCACCGAGAAGGAAATGGTAGAATTGAGCGATGATATCCAACCTCTCATGAGCATCAATGTTGGTGACGCCCGACTCAGAAATCAGGGGAAACTTCTTCTCATTGGAAGTTGTATGAATCGCTTTCCAGAGATAGTCAAGGAATTCGCGAAGCATGGTGAAGGTCACACTGTCCTTCAAGTCTGTTTAGAAGAAACTCATATGAATCAAGCTGGTTTCAAGATAGGATCTATTGTGAAGTACTCGAGACTCTCAGAGGTTACGGTCCTGACTATAGATGGAAGTCCTCACTGTGTACAGCTTCACTATGTTGTTGATGATGTGAAACGACACTTTGCACCAGAGATTACTACAAAACACTATGTCGTAGAAAAGGGTACGATTCACGAGATCTCAAGCGATGCTGTTAAGCGCTCAAGACACCTCTCTAAGATCCAGAAGATGATATCTTCGGAAGAATAAATCCCACCCGTTTTCTGTATTCTAGATATGCCTCTCCATAATGGTCAATGAGTTTTCTCTCTTCAAAGAAAGCTCCAATCAGCGTGTACACAATCATACATAGAACAAATGTAACCACAATAGGAAATGGATAGATTAACGCAATTGCAGCAAATCCCATCACTGTCGCCAGATACAATGGATGTCGGATTCTAGCATAGAGGCCATCTGTGATCAATTCAGGAATTCTATCAGTTCTCATATCTGCAACAGTGCTTACTGATATGACTTGTGAAGCTTTTGCAGCAATAATACCTCCACCAATTGCAAGTGCAATTCCTAAAATAAATAGGATTGGCTGAATTGAGCTCGGGTCATGTATAAAATATAACCAACCCCAGAAATTCATCGAGAGGACGGCGATGACTAATGTAATTACACTTGTTATTGTAAAGAAGGATGAATAGCCTTCTTTGCCCCATTTGTCAATTATCTTCCCTTTTATTGCAAGTGATGATACACCACTATGTTGTAAGCCAAATATTGTTGATGCTATTATCACAATTAGATACTCTATCAATTAATTCACCAAGTATACTCTAGACTTATTTTTTCAGCTGACAGAATGCTTATAAGTTAACTATTGTGTATTTAACTATAGTTAAATAAATTTTCAAAGAGGAAAACTAAATGCTTGAAGTTGCAAAGAATCCTTTTATTCCCCTCGAGATGTGGGATGATACTATGGTCACCATGAATGAAGGTGACGAGAAGAAGCAGATTGATGCAAAATATTACAGAATTCGCTATCTTGTGGGAGAGAGCGAAGAAAAACGCTTCATTGATGGTGGCAGCGAAGATGTTGCTGAATTCAAAGAGAAGACAATCTATCTTTCACCTTCAATTCATCGGTTGACGGGAGATCCCTTCCATTACGATCGCGCAAGAGTAGAAACACGAAGTGGAACTGATCGTGTTTCTGAGAGAACTAAAGAATTACACAGACACCCAGCTTGCTCAGAGCACAAGACGATTGAGGTCATCTTTGAGAGTCCCGGAGTTGAGTGTTGTGCAATGACTATGGAAGAGGCTGATCAGAAAGAAGTCCCCCTGCAGTATCTTGCAGGATACCTCCTTGGTAAAAAGAATGGTCTCTTGAAGATTGCACTAGGACGAACAGTCGTTGAGGATGGTCACGAATACTACGAGAACATCCACATCATTCCTGAGTCATCTGTTAAACAGATGTCTTGTCTCGAATAGAATCGAGAATAATCATGAGGATGCACACCTGATCATCTCCTTGATCTAGCTGCCCCCACACAGCTAGACTTCCTTTCGCTTTCAGGTTGCATCCTCTCCCTTTGTTTTTCCTTCTTTATACGAGTATAAATCATGCAGTACTAATGGAAGTCCAAAGAAGAAAGTGGGAATGTACTGTGTTTCACGAAATTGAGATTTTAGATGGTCACTACCTTGAAGGTTGGGAAGAAATCCGTAACGCTCTGGAGCATGTCGAAGCCATCCGTCGTAATGGATCAAATGCAAAGGTTGAGGTTGAGAATTCAAATTTGGACACAAAATTGAAAGTGACACTAAGGTCCACATCAGAACTTGATGCTTACTTCAATTCCCATTTACGCCAACTAATCCTCCAGGGAATGACTGAGGATACTTCCAGAGTAATTGGACGAATACTTCTTCACTAGTATCAATAATGAGTCATACGTATGTATGAGGATAACGTGTCTCTTTGAAAAACGGTCGAAGGGTCGATAGTTCAACAGCTCTCCTATGCTTAGACTTATATATACAGATTTCAGCGCTTGACGAAGCGTCTCTCTTCGGCTGCAATTTTGTACATCGTATGAGGTACCCCAGCGGCCGTATTTCAAGGGAGCAACAATTCAGGTGACAAAAAATATGGCAAGACCAGTACGTGCCCAGACAGGTAGAACCCAAGGTTCCATGGTTTGCTCTGTTTGTGGTGGCAGTGACTTTTATCAAGATCACACTCGTGGTGAATCAATCTGCACTTCGTGTGGTTGCGTAATTAATGAACGAAATCTAGACTCTGGCCCAGAGTGGCGTGCATTTACTGCAGAAGAAAGAAACGCAAGAGCTCGAACTGGCTCACCCATGACTCTGACCATGGCTGACAAGGGTCTTGCAACAACAATTGGATGGAGTGACCGTGATGCAAATGGTCGCGCAATTGCTGCTAGTAGTCGTGCTGCTATTTACCGAATGAGGAAGTGGCAAATTCGTACACTTGTGCACAGTTCTCAACACAGGAATCTGAGTATTGCAATGAGTGAGATGGATCGACTCACTTCTCAACTTGGTATCCCGCACGAAACAAAAGAGACCGCAGCTCTGATCTACAGAAAGGCTCTCAATAGACGCCTTGTACGAGGTAGAAGCATTGAAGGAATGGTCGCTGCAACAATCTATCTATCATGCAGAATTCATAAGATTCCACGACAGCTAGATGAGATTGTTACAGAAGCTCGAGTAAATAGGAAGGAACTCGGTCAATGTGTTAGACTCATTCTGAGAAATGTTGACGTAAAAGTACCTATTCCATCTGCTAACGACCTCATGCCCAGAATTTCAGCAGATCTTGGTCTGGATGGTAAGACAGTCCATACAGCGATGAGCATCATCAATGAAGCTCGCGAGAAGGGAATTACTGCTGGTAAGGATCCTGGTGGTCTTGCAGCAGCAGCACTCTACATTGCTGGTATCATTGAAGATGATAGACGAACTCAGCGAGAGATTGCTGAAGCATCTAATGTTACTGAGGTCACAGTCAGAAACCGCTACAAGGATCTGGCTAACAGCCTCAAGATTACTATCAAACCATAGTGGTTGGGATTTTCCCATCCACTTTCCTCTTCTTTTTCCATAACCTTCATTTATTAGAGTCAGACAAAGGTCTTGATTGTTGTGAACCAGTTCATTCTTGCACTCTGTGGACTACCTGCGTCCGGGAAATCAACATTAGCTGATGCTATCAAAGCCGCATTAGATCATGAAGTAGAGATTGTGAGAACTGATGAGTGGCGAGATGATGCATACTATACAGATTGGAAACCTGAGAAAGAGAGACCTGTGCGACAGAAAGCATTAGCAAGAGTCAGAGAGCTTGTTGCGGGTGGAGCAAGCGTAATTCATGATGATACAAATTACTATACCAGTATGCGACATGAGTTATTCAAGATCGCAATTGAGTACAGCTGTGGATTTGCGATTGTTCATGTTGCAACTCCAATTACAGTAGCACTTGAATGGAATAAGGCACGGGAGAACTCAATGGTCCCGGATAGTGTCATACATGATATTTTCGAACGATTTGACACCCCAGGGAGCACATACCTGTGGGATACAGAGGACATTGAAGTATCACTAGAAATTCAAAATATAGATGATATTTTGCCTGAAATTTTGAAAATTCTGGAAAACATTAAACCTGTTAAAACGCCAGAACCACGACAAGTGACAGAAACTGAATTCACGCGATTAGATACTGCTACAAGATTAACTGTATCATTATTCTTGCAAGAATATCCTGAATATAGAGGAAATAAAGAAGTCTCAATCATTCGACGTGGATTTCTAAAAAAGGCAAGTGAGCGAAATATCCCTCCAAAAGATGTTCACGATTTGTTGTGGATTGAATTATCGCATTTATTATGATGGCGGCCTCCTAAGAGAATCGAACTCTCAACGCTTGCACGTTCATGGATTTGAAGTCCACGGGATCAGACCACCGACCCTGTAGAAGGCCATGTTAATTCTTCAAGCCCGTTTTTGATTCTAAAGGTAACGGTTTATCACTTCGTGAGTTTCCCTTTTCCACTCGATACTCTTCTTCGCTAATTCAGAGGCGATATTCCCTGGAAGTGGCGCATCTCGTGGTAATGCCTCAATATTAGATAGCCATCCAGATGTAGTGAGGGTAAGTGGATTCACGGTGTCATCTCCCTCGGTTGCCTTGATCATCATCTCTCGGCCATGAGCTACTTGATAATACACTTCACTTAGTGGTGCTTTTTTCAGAATAAAGTGAACTACTCTATCCCAGCAGGTCTTAGCTACTAAAGCACGTCTCAGTTTAGACCTGTCCGTTTCAGGAAGTGCATTGAACTTTTCAAGGGCCTCCTCAAGTTGCTGCATTATTCCATCCAAGTAAACCTTGAGTGCTACTTCATCCTTTCCCTGTGCATGCAGCTCGATAGAGGAATCTTTCTCATTTACTTTGATTGATGCAAATGCTTTCTCTCCTGCTATCTGCAATGAGAATTTTGCATCTCCTTGAAAGATAGTGCTCTCTGCCTCACTATAATTCTCGAGTAAAACATTAGGTTTAGACGCAATTGCAAACCATGCGATTCGAAAGATTGCAGCAGAATCTTCCGAAACATACTTCTGTATCTGAGAAACCTCAGCTAAATCATCCCAAGCATCCAATGGTCTAGCCCTCCCTCAAGGACTTCCTTTTCATTTACTAGCCTCCTTATAGAACTTAGCTGTAGCTGTTTCAATGTCTGTTCTCCTCGCTCCAATAGCTGCATTCATGACAATATAGCTGTGCGGATAGTTATCTGCTGAGGAACCGTATTCTCCACTCTTTACAGTCCTTGGTCCCGTGACTCTAGCATTATAGAGTCTAGCTCCAATTTCATGAACATCTAGATTATCCAATGTAACTGCACAAGCTACTGGATTTTCAACAATAAGTACCCTTTGACCTAGTTTTTCAGCCAGTTCTTGTAGGGTCCTTCTGAGTAGGTGAAGATTCTCAACTTGTTCATTTTGAAGTTCTTTGTATCGCTCTAGTCCTAGTGATAATAACGCTGCGAGAGTCTGGATGACTGGAGCTGCTGAAGCACGACCTGCATAAGTATCAGAAGTCCATTCGATAATCTTGGGATTTGGAGAAACGATGATAGAACCACCAACAGGAGTCAAGAAGTTCTTGTCACTACTTTGAATGACTGCATCCACTCGTCCTGCATCAATGGCTGATCGGATTTCTTTCATTACTTCCTGAGACTGAACACCATATGCATTATTGATCATAAAGGGGATATCATTATCAAGACAAAGTCTTGCAATCTTTTTCACTGGGTCTGACTCTCTGGGAGGGAAGAATGTAGTTGTTGCTAATACTCCGCATGATTTAGTTTTGGTGATACTCTTTTCTAATGCGGTCATATCTACTTGCACGGCATCCTCTTCAATAATCGTTGGAATCTGTATCTCCTTCAACCCAGCTAACGCAATCCCTCGCTTTGGAGAATTGTGGTCAATTCTAGGATAGAGCACACTCTTGATTCCTAGCTCCCTTCTAATCGCACCAAACACCAGTGCAATACTCATTCCTGTGGAAACTGGTGTAACAAGTCCTGCTTTGACATTGCTAAGTCCTAACTTTTTGATTGCATCAAGGGCTACACTATTTGCAACTTGTTGCATAAGTGATGCTCCTGCCGCCTTTGGTTGAGGAGCTGTTAATTGACCACTTCTACCAATTCCATGATTAAAATCTGCAGCCAGACTTGCTACGTATGGTGATGCAACTCTTGCCTCTCGTTCTCCAACCCTTGCTGCCTCGGGGTCTTTGTCAGTATCCATAGATGATAAGATTTGAACCATCAATTCGAGTTGGGGATCCGTCATTGACTTCTCAGGAAAAATTCGTCTATTCAGAACATCCCGAACTGGGGCCAACAATGAGTCAATGGTTGTCCTTCCTCTACTTGCTATACTTTCTGGAATTGTTTTATCCAGAATTCTCTCAATCTCATCATGGTCCAAATTGGAATTCCTCCTCTAAAAGACGTTCATACAGTACTTCGTCATCTTGTTTAACATCTTTTTGAAATTCAACTGAAACAACACCTCGTGTACCGAAGGTTGTCCTAATAATTCCAACTACCCCATTTGATATTACTTGAGAACCAACTATTGATTCTGCTACATCCTTACTTGATGCTAAACCTTCAACAAGTATATCCTCTTCACGAATTCTCTGTACTTTTCCTATTCGTATTTTTCTTTTATTTAGAACAATGTTCTCTGTTATCTCCGTTATATTTCCCGAACCGATAATTCTCATCTGATTTGGTGATAGGTCTGTTCGTAAAAGTAACACTTTAGCTCGATCATATACAGCTATTGACCGTTGCAATAACAATGCAGCTTCAAAAGCCCGTTCCTCTACATTCTCAAGGACCACTCTCTTTTCTTCGCTTGTTGTATAAGGAATGATCTGAGCAGTCACCATAGGCATACCTATCGCCGCACTGATAACCATTCTCTGGGTTATTCTTCCTCTGTAGAGGGGATTGACCTCTACATGAATGTGCAAAGTATCTGAGACCCTGATTGAGTTTGGTGTTGCAAGATAATCTCCTCTATTGATTTGCTTCGGATTTATCTCTGGAGAATTGATCCCCACACGATCTCCAGCATATGCATCCCGTCTATTTGTTCCAAATGTCTGAATCGTACGGATCTTACTTCTCAATCCTGCAGGGACAAACTCTACAGTATCGTTAATTGACAGACCTCCTTGAAGTATAGTCCCTGTGGTCACTGTCCCATGTCCCTTCACAGAAAAGGCGTGATCTATTGGCATCAATACAGGGCCTTCTTTGATTCGTTCTTTGGGCACTATAACATTGAGAAGTGCTTTACGAAGATCATCAATGCCCAATCCTTCTTGCGCAGAGACCCTGACATATTCTACCTTGGAGAAACCAGCTTCATCAATGATTTTCTTCATTGTTTTCTCTACTTCAGAGATTCGATCATCTTTGACCAAGTCACACTTTGTAATTGCAACCACAATTGAATCAACATCCATAGAGCGAAGAACCACTAGATGTTCACCAGTCTGTATTTTGGGTCCCTCATCTGCAGCCACTGTTAGAATTGCTGAATCTATGATATTAGCTCCAGCAACCACACTTCTAATGAGATCTGCATGACCCGGAGCATCAACTAGAGTTACTAGATACTTGTCAAGAACGAACATAGTGAAGCCAAGGTCTATCGTAATTCCGCGTTCTTTAGATTGTGGATGTTTATCCAATCCTGCAGTTGAGACCTGTTCACTGATTACACGAGCTAATGCTGTTTTTCCGTGGTCAATATGACCCATTAGTCCGATATGAACAGGCACCAGATTCTCCATAGTTTTCATCTCTTTAAAGATGCTATCAGACCTAAAACTTTCCTACTCCAATATAGTTGTAATGTGAGTACTTTAATTGGACGATTGCAGACAAAAGAATATGGTATCCAGGTCTCTTGAAAAGATGATGCTCATTGCAGTAGGTCTTTCAACTGCAGTAATAATCGGCGTTCCAGTACTACTTTATGCAATTGATACAATGTCATATACGACTCATCTTCAAGATGCACAAAATGCAGCAAATGACATTTTCGATGCTGTTGAACAACTGGATACAGGAGTGGTAAATTCAACAACCGTTCGAGTCCATATTCCTACAGGAATGTTAATGGATTCAAGCGGAACGTCATTGACAATTTCAGTTTTGATAAATGACGTAACTTCTACTTGGTCTAATTCTTACGCGCACCAAATTAACATTAATCCTCCGACTGAAGCTGGCCTCTACGATATTCACTTCGAGATGATTTCTAATGTAATCCATATCACATATACTTGGATTTCACTCTGAGACGCTCCTTTACGTCATACTCGTAGCTCTTTCACTCCAGCATAACGTTTTTAATCTGGCCGCAGGTTCTCGCCGATAGCAGCGCTCTAGGCGAGGAATATACCCATGACCGAAGATGCCGAAAGGCTTGACGACATTGCTGAGGAAGAAGAGATTTCTGAACCAGAAGAAGTAGTCGAAGAACCGATTGAAGAGAAAAAAGTAGAAAAGAAGAAAGAAAAGAAGCCAAGAACAAATCCGCTTGGAATTATTTTCAATCTTAGAATGCTTCGAAGAGTAATCCAAATTGGTTTCTTCTTTGCAATTAACGCCTATATTTTTGCAGCTTGGAATATGCCCAATGTCTTCGGTCTATTTGATAGTATAAGACACATTTTACCATCACTTCCGATAATCGCACCACTGGAAGGTCCATATAGTGTAATTGCAGGATCCTTTGATGTTATCCAACGATCATTTTCTACAGGACTATTTCCATTCTTTACTCTAGGCGCAATGATCATCATTCTAATCTTCGTTGGTCGTGCTCCTTGCGGATGGATATGTCCAATAGGTACAATCCAGGATTTTATCACTCTACCAAAGAGAAAGAAGGTTCGCCCCTCTCCTGGAACTGAAAAGGAACTAAGAAAAGTTAAGGTATATCTCTTTGTCATTGTTGCTGGACTTGCAATCTGGATGGGAATTGCCAGAATCACTGGAACCGCAGCCTCCCTTGAAGCAACACTTGGTGACCTCTTCAGAGAGGATGCTTTTTCACCGTTAAATCCTGCCTATATCTTATTCAAAGTACTCATAGATGATGTTAGCTGGCCTGTTAGTTTGTCTACATTATGGTACCTGAGTGATTGGGGCTTTGCTATTGTACAGTTGGCATTTGTAATTGTTATCTTTGTGGTTTCCTTCTGGGTTCCACGATGGTTCTGTAGATGGTTATGTCCTGCTGGTTGGCTCTATAGTATCTTTGGAAGAGAATCATTGATTGGGATAGGACGAAATCCAGCTCGATGCACTCCTGATACTTGTAATGTCTGTGAAGTTGTCTGTCCAATGAATATACGCATCAGGAGATACCCGTATCAACACATGCACAGTCCTGACTGCATAATGTGTATGGAGTGTAAGAGTCACTGTCCTAACAACGCAATTGTATTGAGTTTCTCATAGTTCGAGCGAATCTGAACTGTTGATTAGCTCCTTAAACTTGCTATTTAGTAGTGTAAAGGATTCTACAAGTTGTAGTCCCAACTCATTTACTCTCGCTCCCCCTCCCCCTATATTACCACCTTTGAAAGTCTCGACAACAGGTCTACCTAGTTTCTTCTCGATCTTTTTTATGACTCCCCAAGCGTATCGATAGGACATACCGAGTTTTTCTGCTCCTTTTGTTATCGTTCCCTCTTCATGAATCGCCTGCAAGATTGCACATGCCCCGGGACCAAAAAAATACTCCCCATCTCTCTCAAACCATAATTTGTAATTTGGTTTCAAATCGTTATTCTTCTTATCCCTCTTTGACATGAATACAACCCCCATAGAGTTTCGATATATTAGTGTTAATTGAGATACCTCTTAATGGCCCCATCGTAGTCTTTCGCCTTTCGTGTCTTTCTTGAAAGCCTTCTTCACAATCTTCCAGTGGTCTGCGCATAGGTAGGTCTTTCTTGCTCTAGCATCCTTCACATTGAGACTCGATGAAGAAACGCTGGGCATTATTCTCACTGTGGCAAAGGACCTCTTCGATGGTTTTCGACAGCCAACAATACTGCATTCTTTTTCTGACGACACTTGTGACACTTCGAGTGTTTAGCAGTGTTTTGACATTATAATGTTAGCGTATGTGGTCTAATCATGTCCAGTTCGAGGTGTCAATACAGGTCCTTTAGTGAAATCGAATATGATTTTACATTCATTTTTCATTGAAAGCTTCACAACCTTTGTACCATCGACAATTCCTATACGACATGCTGATAGATCATGTTCTTTTGCTACCTTTTTCAAATCTTCAAGGTTCTCTTCTTTTGTTGCAACCAAGAATCCTAATGAGATATACATTCTCAGCCAATCTTCAAGATCAATATCCTTAGGCTTTGCTTGATTTATAACATCCAGATCGATAATGCCTCCCTTTCCTGAGTATTCAAGCATCATAGCCGCAGTTCCAACAATTCCTGCCACAGAGACGTCCTTTGATGCGGTCACGAGTTCTCTCTCTGCGATATCATTCATCACCGTTAATCGTTTTACAACATTCTCAGATGGCCTATCTGTAACAGAATCCCAGCCTAATTGATAATGTGCCCCTCTTTGGCCAGTTCTATCAAAGAGGATTACAAGAACATTTCCATCATCTGCACCACCTGCAGTAAGAATATTCTTTTTCTGAACTGTCCCAGTTGCAGATCCAACAACATAGGTTGATGTCGAGTTGGGATTTGTATGACCTCTGACAATTGGAATCTTGAATGTGTGTGACCCTTTAATCAGTCCTTCCAGAATTGCATCTCCAATCTCTGGTTCTGAATATGATAGAGCAACTGCAAATGATGTGGGCGTTCCTCCTGCAGCGTAGATATCCATAACATTTGCCAACACTGCATTAAATCCTGCAGCATGAGGATGCTTTAGACATAAATCTTCGACAATTGCATCTGTTGTAAGTAGTATCAATTCATCCGATTCAGTACCAATCGCTGCTGAATCTTCACCCAGACCATGAGGAGTATCCCCTTGGAAAGATCGCAGTCTCAGTTTATCGATAATCGAAGGAAGTACGAATTTACGCGAGATTCCATCAAAACTAAGCAGTACTTTGAGAATATCGTCGAGGTGGGTCAAGGAGAATCCTCCAGAAGATAATCCTCTTGAATCTACGGTCCATTCATGAATCCAATTGTAAATGCTACCTGGTTCAACAGTAAGCCAAGACCAAGAAAAGTTAAGCCTACCATGAAGTAGATGAGTGCTCTCATTTCAGGACGAATCTCTTCCAACACTTTAATTCACCTTCGTACATCTGCGATTGACTTTGTGTTGCTTATAGACATTTTGGGACGGCTTACAAATTTGCAGGCTATCCCCATCAATCACGTCGTCCTAGTTTCTTTGCAATATCTTTTGGTATCGCATCTGGATAATCCATTGATTTTGGTAACGGTGTTGCAGTATCAATATGCTTTGATGCTGGTTTACATCTACCATCATCGGTCATTCTTCTTTGCAAGCATTTACCGAATTTGCACCATGGTCCATCGCATTCTTCATCGATCCATGTACACCAAATTTCTTTCTTGTCACTTTTCTTCCTGTATTTAATAGCAGGAGGTTGTTTATCACATTTGAAACTCTTACAGGTTGCTTTGCACTCTACATAACTAGTTGCCATTGCATCGCGCTCCTAGATCATGTTTGTTGTTTCTTCACCTCTTCCCAGCCAGTTTTAGTAATTCATCTAACCTCTTTTGTCCCCCTATCACTACTTGAGTAGCTCGTTCTAATTTTGCCTTAGATTCTTCATATTTCGGTCGGGAGATGTCACCAATCTTGAATTTGGCATTCAAACGGTTCATTTCCTTGTCTAATTTCTTCAAAGTATTATTGATACCCTTTGCCCATTTCTTTCCTGTTCGAATTGCGTCTTTCAAATTAGTACGCAAATCTTTGATGGTCTGAAGAATCTCTACTCGTTGCTCTTTGTACACATCCTTGTCCAAAGTACTTGAAATCTCTTCCAGCTTTTCTAACCGTTGTTCATGTTTATCAAGTGCCTCAAGAATCTGTTCTAGAACAAGTCTTTGTGTTACAGAAATTAGTTCACGCCTTCGAGTCTTTGCCTTTTCGAACTCAATCCGAAGCGTTTCTGCTCTAGTCGTGAGAACAACCTTATCTGCTTGTTTTAACTGAAGAGCTTGTCGAGTTGCTTTAATCTTCTCAATTAATTTGTCTAATTCGTCATCAATCACAATCAGTTCCGCATGCGCAAGCAATATTGCAGATGCTTCATAGGGCATATCCTCGATAGTGACTTCAAAATGTGGCAGTGTAGGAAGTTCTACGTCTTTTATCTCTTCAGAGATATTGACATCTTCTTCATGCTCATCAACAAGATCTGGAGTAACCTTTTCTTCACTCTGAACGAGTGGCTCTCCACAAAGTTTGCAGAATTTCCCTATAGGGACTTCAAGACCACAAGATGGGCAAGAAACAAGTAGGTCTGGCATTATTCGCTCCTTCCACTACTTTAATTGTCTGACGGATCAGACCACTTCACAAATTACTGATTCATATTAGTGTAGCTAATCGACTTGCAACTTCATCGAGCTGGCCTTTTGTGGTGACTATTGTACTGACACCATACGTGGGTAGTACTTTCAACTCCTCTACTAGGAGTGCTATTGCCTTATTGGAATCGATTTCCTTCTTATCCAAGGAACCATCTGGAAAAGTGAGTGATGCCTCAACCCACTTTGCCTTCGTTTCGTCGGCTGGGAATAGGCAATAGATGTAGTCATCGTTACTACAAATAAATGAGGGAGAATTCTCCCAAGCTAGTGCGAGCATCGCACCAAACTCTTTTGCGTTCGCAGCTTTGTCAGCCATTAGGATTCATCCTCGGGGCTAGATGTTAATCAAAACAACACAGTTTCGAACTTAATTGTTTTGCCCATGGATACAAGACGATTTATGGTCGATGCCAAACAAAGGAATAATGCGCAATCTCTCCATTATCCTTCACTGTGGCAATGATGAACCTTTTACGGACACTGGTTGCCAATCGACCAGCTCTAACAATATCTAAGGGTACGACGCCATTTTTCTGAGGGATCACATGAACAAGAAATGGCGCGTGATCCAATCCGGGCCCTTTTTCGTAGACTGCAAAATCAGTTCCAAATTTTAGACCGGGCCGCACTACATATCCTAAATCTCGAAGTTGGGAATACACTAGAAAGCGGTCTTTGAATTCATCAGATGTTTCTTGGCCTAGTTGGAGTATCTCATCAAGTCTCAGAATGTGCTCATCCTTTGAATCTAGGATTTTCACTTTCCCATTTTTTGTAAGATATGCACATTCTAGAAGAGATAATTCTAGAGGTTTGTCAAAGATAGCTGACTTGGGTTTTCGAATCCCGACAGGTTGTCCAAAATAGCCATTATCGTAAAGGTACATTCCATGTTCTGGATTCCAGACAATAGCTCTATCACCCACCAACCTTCCTACTGCTATGATGGATGTGTCCTCTATCAACTCATGACACCCTGTCACATATTTAGCGTCAACGAGAGTGTTCTAATAGTTATAGCAGCGTCCTCACCAAAGTTAGCGAGGTCTTCCATCATGTTGATGAAATCGCGAAATCGAAGAAGAATTCCAATAGGTATCTCTGCTGGATACGCAAGGGAAACAATATCTCGCTGAATTATGTCGATTTTTTTCTCAAGTGCACAGATTGCATCCGCGCGTTTCATGGATTCTACCATATTGATAGATAGAAAACGTACTGCTTCTCGCTGCTGTGTAATTTCTTCCATGACGGATTCGCTCAACTCACGAATTTTATTCTTCAGTTCACCTTCAGGTGTCCATTTGCCTACAATTGCAGCTAAATGAAACATGCACCATTCTGCGCCATCAGTAAATTTGTCATTATAATGAACAAGTCTGAGTAGATCTTCACGTTGCATCAGAGATTGTGCTTTTGCCAACTCATTCAAGATAGTGCGTTTTAACTCATCCCCTTTCTCTTCTAGTTTAGTTACCTTATCTAGATCTTCTTGGGTGATGGTGCCTTTACCATCTAACCAATCTCCTACTGCATTTGCAACCATCTTGCTAGCTGAAAGCGCAGCACGAAAATGTTCTTCGAGCATCTGTGTAATATTACTAAGTTCAGAGGTCAGGAACCTATCATTATCCAGAACCATATCTAGCACCTCTCTGTAGCTGGAGAGCTCTGGAGTATCTTTTTAATTCTTCTGGACATCGCCTAAACAGAGGAAATTTGTGATGGAAATATGGCAGATTATCGTAGCTATCATTCAAGGTCTCGTCGAATGGCTACCCATCAGCAGTGAAGGGCAAATTATCTTTTACATGTCCAATTTTACATCTATAGATCCAGCTGAAGCGCTCTCTTTAGCTGTCTGGTTACATCTTGGTACATCTTTAGCGGTTATCGTTCGTTATCCTCGAATCTTCTTAGATCTGCTATCTTTGAAAGATAGAGTTCTCCTAAAACGGCTCATTCTTGCTACTATTGGGACTGTTATTACTGCAATCCCCCTCTATATCTTCCTCAAAAATAGTATCTCGTTGTTTCAAGGTATGCTACTGAATATCTTCGTTGGGGGTTTCCTCCTAGTTACTGCATTGGTCTTGTACCTTCCAACTCATCAAACTCAAGATAGCAACACTGAACCTAAAACACAGGATGTTTCAGATAAAGAAGCACTTGTTACTGGTCTTGTTCAAGGTTCGGCGGTCCTTCCTGGACTTAGTCGTTCAGGAGTCACAGTTTCATCACTGCTTATGCAGCGAGTTGATAAAGAAACTGCACTGCGATTTAGTTTTCTGATATCCGTCCCAGCTGTGCTTGGAATTCTTATATTAGAGATTATCACAGGAAGTACAATTCCTGCAAGTGTGACCATTGTTGACATGGTACTAATCGAGACTATTGTATTCATAGTAGGTCTTGCATCCATGGAATTTCTTCTACGATTGGCAAGAACTGTGAGTTTCTGGAAGCTTTGTCTGGTTTTAGCAATAATAGCGATTACTTTAGGTATTCCAGCTTTCTTCTAGGGGAGAAGTCATTCACTTCGCTTCTGGAACATAATAGCTATTGGTGCATTTGCTTTTCTCCATTCAGCCAATTTACCCTCATAATCAAGGGGAATCGGATGTCTACCATGGTTACCAATCACTATGAATAGAGTATCCTTTCGTGCTTGGCGAAGGAGAACTTTAATCCAGTTGTCAGTACGACGCACAATTTTTTCCAGGAGTGTCTTTGGTGGAGTTCGATGACCATATTGTGCATAGAGGCTTTCAAAATCTAGAAAATGGAGATACAATAATTCGCTCTTGAATATGTGTTTTGTAGATTCGATATAGGTCGCCATATCGTCTCGAGGATTGACAGTATATCCTGGTCCAAAATTGAAAGTAGCCATATCTTGCTCTCTACAGATGACCTTAGTGACCTTATTGTGTGACTTTACGAAATTTATCAGATGGAAATCTGGATGTGGACCATTGAGTAATGTCTTAATCAATGGAACCGCATAGGGGTCATTGGTTTCAATGACTGCAAGTGCTTCCATGTTCTTGATCAATGCCTCTGGTTTATAGACAACAGCCTCAAAGAGTCCGAAATTATCAATCACAACCATGACCACTGCTTTAGCATTAAATTTCTCCATGAGTTCTTGATTTGGAGGTAATAGTCCATCAGGAACATCAATTCCTAGTAGCCCTAAGATAGTTGATGGGAACTCCTTTGCAGTGGTTCTGACTTGTGGGAACGACATTCCTTTTCCTCAATCCTCTACTACCATATTCTATTGTAGACACTCAATAAGTTTTGGTGAATGTCTATGTATTAGAATCTGATAACTGTGTAATGTGGATTCCTATTTAACCTATGGAAGGATTATTAGGGACTGAGCAATCTCGACCGTATCGAGGTCTGAACATGACTCTTGCAGACGTAGTATACAATGATTCGGTCAAATTCATCCTTTCTGGTGGCAAAGGAGGTGTAGGAAAAACAAGCTGTGCAGGAGCTATGGCTGTTCTCTCTGCAAATCGTGGTTTTCGTACATTAGTTCTTTCCACCGATCCAGCGCACAGTCTTAGTGATAGCTTTGATCAGGATCTATCAGGTGGTGAGATTGTTCCTATTAAGGGATTTAATAACCTCTGGGGGATGGAGATCAACACTGAGAAGGGTATGCAAGATTTTCAACAGACCCTTGGGCAGACTGGATTAGGTCCAGAGGCCGAGATGGCTACTTCGCTCCTTGGCGATATGTCTGGGATGTCCCCGCCAGGTTCTGATGAGGCGATGGCCTTTGGAAAGATTCTGGAATTCATCGATGATGTTTCCTATGATCGGGTCATCTTTGATACTGCTCCAACTGGTCATACTCTGAATCTTTTAGAGCTCCCCGATCAATTGGATTCTTGGTTGGGCAAACTCCTTACAATGAGGCAGCGGCTCAGTTCTATGATGGGTGGTCTTAGGGCAATGTTGGGCGGTTCTCAACAAGAAGATAATTCATGGGAGATGCTACAACAGACAAAAGAGAAGATACGTGCAGCAAGAGACCAGCTCTCTGATCCTAACATGACCCAATTTGTAATTGTGATGATCTCAGAAGCAATGGCAATCTTGGAGACCCAACGATTACTAGCCTCCTTGAATAAATGGAATATTCCTGCTGACCATATTGTTGTGAATCAGTTGTTTCCTCCCAATCCCTCGTGTAACTTCTGTACCAAACGGTACGAGATGCAACAAAATAATCTCAAGGACATTAGAGACCTCTATCATGATTTGGATATAGTACCAGTAGAATTATTTGACACAGAGATTCGAGGAATCGAAGAGTTAACAAAGCTCGGTAAGATACTCACAGGTGAAGTGGAGGAATAATTTGTGAGACGTGAAACACGAAAGAAACTAATCTCGTTCTTCTTTATTCTAGTATTCTTAGCATCCATGGCAGCAACAATCATCTTCATTTACAAGCCATGGGGTTGAAGTGGAATTAAGCACCCTTTACACGCTTAACAACAGGTGGGCGAACTTTGTATAGAATTCTTCCACCGCAGTATGGGCATTTGACTCCGGGGAGTGTCTTTAATCCTTCTGGAGTAACTTCTCTTCTACAACTATGACATGTATATACCACGGTGTGTCACCAGTCTGATTTCCAATATGTTAGCAATATGAAGTTTTGCCTAGGACATTATACTAAACAACATCGCCTTCTAATAATCCATCACTAAGGACTTTGGTCACCCGTATATTTAGTAAGACTCCTGGAGAATATCCTCCTAGTACAGTCATCAATGGACCTTCTTCAAGAGGATTCACCATAGTATATCCATGGCGGGCCCAAGATGGTTCAGCAGCAATACCTCGTATGATTCTCCCAAGATAGTTTTCCTTCTTTTCTCGATTGATTCTTTCCGCCTCTTTCCTGAGGAGTAATCCAAGTTCATCCTTCGTTGAGGATTCAGGATAGTCTTCAAAAGCTGAACCCGGCAGAGCACGAAATCCATAGAGAATAATTCTCTCTGCACCTGCCTTACTTACAGCTCTCATAATCTCTATTGACTCTTGTACGGTTTCTTCAGTTTCTCCAGGTAAACCGTAGATGAAATACACAAATGGCTTCATACCATATTTTGAAGCAATCCGAACTGCAGAAATCACATCGTTTGGAGACCCACACTTTCCGATATCTCTTAGGTGCTGCTCTGAACCTGTTTCAAGTCCAATGTTAGGTGACGCCCCCATCATTGAATCAACAAGCATCTGAGCTACTTTTTCTGAGAATAGACACGCCTTCATATTCTCAATGGAAATGTATGCTGTTTTATTCACTACTTGAGGTAACTCATTCAATCTATCAAGTAGTTCTCTTATTGCATCCAAGTTTGCAGGTGGATCGCATGGATCTGTTAGGGGTTCTTTTCCTCTCATGTAATCAAGAAATCCCGGTGATTCTAAAACAACACGATGGACTCCTAGGTTTAGTAACTCACTAACTTCTTCGACAATGACTTCAATTGAACGGTGTCTTGGTGGTCCCCATGTTCCAGGAACACTACAAAATCCGCAACCTGGGGGAATCTCTTCCGGACAATTCATTCTCACTTCTGAATCTACAGCATCACAATTACCGCACTCAGTACATTGTCTTCCATCTGACAGTGAATATCTCGTACGTCTAAAATTTGAACACCCACGGGTAACTTCTACATAGACCTTACTTGCTTGATACGCCTTGTAGTCAATGATTCTCGTTGTTGACGGTTTGTATTCTTTTGAGAGCAAGTCAGTTGAGATAAGCTCTCTAGGGTCTGTAACCACAATCTGGTCTCCGATTGGATAGGCAATACCCTGAATATCCGATAATTCCACGTATTTGTCAAAGAATCCTTTCGTAATCAGTTCGTCTAGGGTGACCTCGCCCTCACCTATGACTATAACATCTGGATTCAGCTCCTCCAAAGTTTCAGGAGCCGCCGCAATTGGACCACCGATCAGGATTCTTCCTTGCCTTTTTGAATTACGCCATAACTTCACTAGTTTGGTGACTGCTGGTAGGTCCATAGTCATTGCACTCACAGCAACATGATTGTATTTACGAAGGAGCGTACCCTTGCTAAATATCTCTTCAACTCTATGAATATTACATGGAATCCTATGTTTCTCAAATACTCCTGCAATTGTTCTAGGGCCGCATCCAATTGAATCCCTAGAACTGCGACGTTGCCCCAATCCTGCACTAAGGGCATCCACTATCAACACTCTATCAGTCATAACCACGAAAAACAAGTAGATTTGGACTATTTACTCTTGTCTAATCCGTCGTCCTATAACTTTTAAGGCACTGTAGATACAACTCTCCTAGCATTAAGCTAAAACCAATACTTAGGAGTACATAACTTAGTGAGTGACGACGAAGGCGGAATCTGCGCCAATTGTGGTTTGCCCAAAGACCTGTGTGTCTGTGAGACTATCGCACAGGAAGAGGCAAGAATTTCTGTGACTGTGGAAAGACGGAAGTGGGGCCGCCTCACTACCGTTGTTGAAGGTTTTGACAAGAATATTGACCTTGGTGATCTTGCAACAAAGCTGAAGGCTAAGCTAGCTTGTGGTGGTGCTGCAAAGCATGGTCATATTGAACTCCAGGGTGACCATAGAGGTATCATTGGAGAGGTGCTTGCAAAACTTGGTTATCCCGAGGAAATCGTGAATATAGATTGGTCTTATCAGAGTACTGGAAGACGCTAGTCTATCACTTCCCCTCGGGGAATCTCCATTTTTTTATTGGTCAAGCAATGGAGATCAGATGAAACTAGTATGATCTAGAATATTTCATTACCCCATACTCATCGAATCAATTCCGAGTTTCTTGACAATCTCCTTGTAGCGATTACGAACAGTTACTTCAGTGACTCTTGCAACCTCTGCAATCTCTCGCTGAGTTCTTCGTTCGTCTAACATGATTGAGGCTACATAGATTGCAGCTGCAGCAAGACCAAGAGGATCTCTTCCAATAGTCAACCCCATAGTTCTACTCTGTTTGAGTATCTCTACAGTTCGAAGTTGAACTGGACTGGATAAAGCTAACTCCGAAGCAAATCGTGAGATGTAATCCACCGGATTTGATAGTGGTATCTTAATGGCAAGGCTTCGAAGTAGCAGTCTATAACACTGTCCTAATTTCTTTCGATCAACTCGTGATGCATCTGCAACCTCATCTAGTGGTCTTGGTTTTTGTCTGACTCTACAGGCAGCATATAATGTGGCTGCAACCATTGCTTCTATCGACCTACCACGTACAAGCTTCTTGATAATCGATTTCCTGTACAACAAGGCTGCATGTTCTCGAATTGGAGTTGGAATTCCCAGTTGTGATGACAGCCGTTCCAGTTCACTCATTGCTTGGGCTAGATTTCTGTCCATGCTCGAATGCACGCGACTTCTTATCTGCCATTTTCGTAGACGGTAGATTTCTGACCTTCGCGTAGGGCTAAGTTTCCTTCCTGAAGTATCTCGATCTCTCCAATCAATTACTGTTGACAATCCTTTGTCATGAACTGTGTATCTTAACGGCGCCCCCACCCGGCTTCGTGCATCACTCTCTTCCGAACTGAAAGCTCTCCATTCAGCACCAGTATCAATACGATGGTCTGAAAGGACAAGGCCACAACCACCACATACTCTTTCGCCTCGTGTAATATCTTCCACTACAGAAGTAGATTGACATTCAGGACACCTTGAGGGCTCAATTAATGAATCGACGCCCGCATCTTTCTTCCTTTCGGTACTTTGGCTTCTGTCCAACATCTCTCCTCCATTGGTTGGCGCCGGTCATGACCGCCAGTAATCAATGATTTCCTGCCAAGTCAAAGTACCGTTGACAGTCTCCCGGGACCCACAAAGAACAATTTGGGAAAATTCTCTTTTAATACTTATGAGCTTCCGATTCAGGTCGTTTGTTCGTGACTTTTCTCTGTAACAATGACCGTATGCTCATGTTGAGCGACAAACTCACCCTTCTCTTCAGTCAGGATGTTGTGTGCAAACAGTGCACCATTCTGTCGCAGTTCTTTAATTGCCATCTTGAGAGTTGCATGTTTCATCCGTTCTGCCATCCAACGTTCTGCAAATGGAAACTCCTTGTACTCCTTTCTTGCTATTCCAAGGAACTGCTTTGAACCCTTGAAACGAATAGGCACTCTTACAGGAAGGAGCTGGTATATTGTTGGATTTGGCAAGTCTGTGATATTTCCGGATCCAGTACTAGCGAAGGTTTCAATTGCATAGACTTCACCTTCTTCTACAAGAACTTCTGATTTACCCCCTACACAGGGCACTTGCTTTTCCGCGTGAAGCTCATATTCTTTCAATTGGTGTCCTGTAAGTTGCTTTATGGGCTGAAAACCAGCACTTGTGATTGTATCTTCGATGAGGGCACCAATGGTGTTCAGTTTCGCTCCTGGTCGCATCATTCTTATCGCAACTTTAGTGGCTGCCTCTGCAGCTTTTACCAGGTCCTGATGGTCTGGGTTCAAAGCTATGGTGAATGCTGTATCAGCAATGCACCCGTCCACATGTGATCCACAGTCCACTGTTACAAGGTCACCTTCTTCAATTACTGTCTCATCATTAAGTGGTGATGTATAATGAGCTGCGACATTGTTCAGTGAAACATTGCATGGAAATGAGGTTCCAGAAGAATTGGCTCTGATGTAATCCTCAACAGTGTTGATGATGTCAAGTACTTTAACACCTGGTTCAACCATTGGGCGAGCAAGTGCAAGAGCTTCTTTGGCGACCACTCCAGCGCGACGCCATTTCTCCCAGACATCAATCTCTTCTTCATCAGTTCCAGTTTCTTTAGGTTTCTCTTCTGCCATGATGATTCACCAGCCTTTTCACATCTGATTTGGTGGATTGATAAAAGTGACGATTAAGCTATACTTACGAAAGGACCTGTGCTATTCTCCTGGCTGTTCTTGACATTGAGAAGAACATGTATCCTATGTTCGCCCGCTTGTTTGTAAGCACAACTAGAATTGCGTCATCTCCTGCATCGCAGATGATGATATAGCCAGTTTCTCCTTCGATAAGCATTCGAATTAAAGCGCCTCGCTTGAGTTGCTTGAACACTTTTCGAGTGGCTTCTTGTATCTGTGTGGATCTACCTGCAATTACATCTTCATCAGGGATTATACTCTCATCAGGACCATCAGGATAGTGAGAATGGATTGTGAGCCCTTGAGATTTGGAGATGATTGCGCTAGCTTGCACATTACCTTGAGAGGCTCTACTCAAATCTAGAAGGAGTTCTTTCAACATTTCAGTCTTTGAGGACAAGTTCTACAAACCTCCCAATGGGTTAAGGACCAAAGGGGATGTCAAGTATTTAAACTCTCTTGGCGCCAGCTTCTTTCAAACCTTGTACAATCTTCTTGAGACCTTCACCCTTGTCTTTCTGAACATTCTTTTCGATGTATGTTCCTTGAACAACAATCGAAGCTCCTGCTTTTACTGCAGTAACAACTGACTCCATATCATTGAAACCACCACCAGTAATGACGGGGATGTCAATAAACTGTGAAACAGTCTTGATCATCTCAGGTGGAACTCCTCCACCTTCGGCTCCACTTCCAGCTTCAAGATAAACGAGCTTCATTCCCATGAGTTCTGCTGCAATTGCATACATGGCAGGGAGTTTTGGTTTATCACGGAGGAAAACTTTTGCATCTCCAACCCACGCAGCAGTCTTTCCTGGCGACACTAACAGATACGCCATAGGAATTGCTTCTATGCCTGTCATCTTGATTTTTGGAGCAGCTAATGCTTGTGCTTCGATTATCCAGTATGGATTTCTGCTATTCAACAACGACATGAAAAACATAGCATCTGCATGTTCTGAGACCCCAGTGATGTTTCCCGGAAATAGAATGGTTGGAATACCTACTGCATCACCAATCTTCTCGACAGCTTCGTCAATAACACCAAAAATGGTACTTCCACCAATCATGATCGCGTCGCTTCCAGCAGCTTCGACAAGAATTGCTTGTTCAACAACATTCTCTATGGTAGTCGAGAGCGGGTCCGGATCAAGTAATGAGAAGTGACATGCACCTTCGGATGCAAGTTTTTCAGTGATGTATTTCCATACTTTTCCAGTCATCATATGGTCTCCTGATGGTGTGATTTTCACAGGTCTCGCTTTTTACGGTTGTGGTCATGTTTCAGACATGACTTTATGAGTAGGTTGTGAAGACCGTATCAATAGATTGCTATCGAATATATCCGTATTAGCAAGAGCTCCCGAAACACTTTATTGCACCAACTTGACGCGGAATGTAAGCAATGGTAAGCATCTCAACTCTGCTTCACCATCAAAATGTTGGCTGCAATAAACTTGAGGAATGAAAATGTCTGAAAAGAAGATTGGTGTTTTCATCTGCCACTGTGGAAGTAACATAGCTGGTGTTGTTGATATTGAGAGAGTGATGGATGCCATTAGTGAGTTACCTAACGTTGAGGTCATCGAAGATTACAAGTATGTCTGTTCAAAACCAGGTCAGCAGATTCTGAAAGACTATGTCAAGAATCGTCGGCTTGACCGTGTTGTTATTGCAGCATGCAGTCCAAGAATGCATGAGCCAACGTTCAGACAGACGATGCGTGAAGTAGGTCTTAACCCCTACCTTCTTGAGATTGCAAATATCAGAGAACATGACTCGTGGATTCATGCAGATGACCCAGTTGCAGCCACAGACAAAGCGATTGATCTAATTCGGATGGCTATTGCAAGAGCACGTTTACTAGAGCCACTAGATGAGCCCGAGGTCTCCATAAAAAAATCTACACTCATCATTGGTGCTGGGATTGCAGGAATTAGTGCTGCACTTGACTTAGCCAATGCGGGATTCAAAGTTCATCTTGTAGAAAAGGAACCCAGTATTGGTGGAAAGATGGCCCGCTGGGATAAGACATTCCCAACATTGGATTGTAGCAGTTGTATACTGACACCTCGAATGGCCGAAGTAGGTGCGCATCCGAATATTGATCTCCTTACTCTTTCAAAGGTTGAATCCGTTGATGGATTCGTAGGGAATTTCAAGGTCAAAGTGCGGCAAGAACCAAGATATGTAGACTTGGAAACATGTACATCATGCGGTGATTGTAGTGAAATTTGTCCGGTGGACGTACCTGCTGATTTTGAGGCACAACTATCCTACCGAAAGGCAATCTACATACCTTTTGCACAGGCAGTTCCTTCTGCATACCTTCTAGATATGGAGAATTGTCTTGGTGTTGATGCAGTTCGTTGTGGAAAGTGTAATGATAAGTGCGAGGCAGGTGCAATCAACTATGATGACCACGCAAGAATGATTGATCTTGAAGTCGGTACAATTATCGTGGCAACAGGATTCGAGCTCTTTGATGCAACAATGAAACAAGAGTACGGGTATGGTGACTTTCCTAACGTTGTTAATATAGGCGAAGTAGAACGGATGCTAAGTTCTGCAGGACCCACTCAAGGTGCTGTTGTTCGACCCTCTGACCTTCAAAAGCCTAAGAAGATTGTATATGTTCAGTGTGTTGGTAGCCGAGATGAACTCACCAACAGGTACTGCTCTCGTGTGTGTTGCATGACTGCTATTAAACAAGCTCGAATGATCCGTGATAAATACGGCATTGATGTCTACCTCTTCTATATTGACCTTAGAACTTTCGGGAAAGGATACGAGGAGTTCTATGAGAGCACTGCAGAAGCTGGTGTAAAATTTGTACGTGGTCGTGTTGGAGAGGTCATTCAAGATAAAAAGACGAACAGTTTAACAGTGCGTGGCGAGGACACACTACTTGGCAAACCTATCCAGTTAGATGATGTTGACCTTGTCGTACTCTCTACTGGAGTTGTAGCTCCTGAAACCACAAAGGAGATCTCGCACGCTCTGAATCTCAGCCTCTCTCCAGATGGATTCTTACTAGAGGCACATCCCAAATTACGGCCCGTTGACTCTTTCAATGACGGTATCTTTGTGGCTGGAATGGCACAGGGGCCCAAGGACATCCCCGATACGGTCTCTCAAGCAAAAGCGGCAGCAGCAGGTGCTATGGCTCTGATGGGCAAAGGAAAGATCAATGTTGAACCCTACTTCTCAGTGGTTGATGAAAACAAGTGTGCAGGATGCGAAGTGTGTATCTCGGTATGTCCCTACAACGCAATAAAACTCAATGATGGTGGACACGCTGAGGTCAATCCAGCTCTCTGCAAGGGATGTGGTACATGCACGTCAACCTGTGCTAGCGGTGCTATCTCTTCTCAACATTATACGGATGGACAGATTGCTGCAATGATAACAGAGTATCTAGCTACTCGCGCAGATTCTCAATAGATTAGACACTATCTCAAAATGAACTTGATAGAGTATGTGTAGACCATGAATGACATAACGGTGGCTATCCTAGCTGGTGGTACTTCAAAGCGCTTTGGATCAGATAAGGCACTTGCGGAATTTTTGGGGAAACCTCTCATCTCTCACATGTTAGGGATTGCCTCGCGAATTAGCTCAAACATACTGATTGTCGCTTCAGATGAAAAACAAGAAGGGAATCTCAAACCTCATGTCAAGAAGGCAATGATTGTGACAGACCCTGAGGGGGAGCCAAAATGCGCATTGACAGGTGCAATCACTGCCTTCGAGTACTCTGAGACTAAACATGTACTATTACTTCCAGTTGATAGTCCGTTAGCGGAACCTGAGCTTCTCAAATTACTCGTTCACCTGAAGACCGGTCATGGAGCAGTGATTCCATCATGGCCATCTGGATACATTGAGCCACTCCATTCAGTATATCATGCAGAACACGCATATTCACATGGCCTTGAGGTCATTGAGAGTGGATTAAGAAGAATGCAGGACCTGCTTGATAGGCTTCACCACATTCTTTACGTTTCTACTGAAACCCTAAAGCAGTTTGACCCAGATTTAGACACATTTGTCAATTTTAATACTTTACAGGATCTCAAGAATTCAGAACATAAGAAAAAGAAACAAAGGTCATGATTGCTAAATGTCCGTTAGAACACAAGCGTCCTTTTGTTATTCTAGGACTATTATTATACAAGGGAGAAATCTGCACATTTCAGCCATTGTCGTTAGATGCCCCCGCATTCTAGAGAACGGACCCATTCTCTCCTTCTTATCATCAGGGAGCGTGCAGGTCTCCCCTCTTTTTAGATAATCATTCTTCGCCATACTCATGACGTATTCTGCATGTACCCTCATGACCAACCATGCAAGGGCCATAAGGATCCGTCGGAGTACATCTTTTTCCAAATAGACTGCAATCGGAGGGATCCACCATTCCTAGAATGACCTCATGACATCTGCAACCTGGGAGAAGGTCTACTGATTCAATGACAGGATATTCAAACTTCACCCTGGCATCAAATTCTGCGAATTCATTTCTTATGAAGTAACCAGATTTTGGTATAATTCCCAGACCTCTCCATGGTGCATCACCAATCTCGAATGCTCTTTGTAGTACTCTCTGAGCTGCAATATTTCCTTCTGGACGAACTACACGAGTATATTCATTCTCTGAGTCTGCCCGTCCCTCCTCTATCTGAACCAGTATCATCCTAATAGATTCTAGAACATCAAGCGGTTCGAATCCTGCAGCTACACAAGGTGTCTTCGTTTCTTCTGCAAAGGTCTGGAATGCAATAGTGCCAATTATTGCAGATACATGACCAGGTGTGATGAACCCGTCTACATCAAATCCGTCTATTTGTACCAGCAAGTTCATGGCGGGTGGAATCACCTTGAGCGAGGTAAGTATTGAGAAATTTGATGGTGGAGTTTGAAGTAGTTCGAGGGCAAGTGTTGGGGCTGTGGTTTCAAATCCTGCCCCTATGAACACTACTTCCTTCTCGGAGTTTTTCCTTGCTATTTCAACAGCCTCGCCGACTCCGTAGACGATGCGAACATCTGCTCCTTTCGCTTTTTCTTTTGCAAGGGATGATTCTGTTGAAGGAACGCGAAACATGTCACCAAAAGTTGTTATGATATGACCCTGACGAGTGAGTTCTATAGCCATGTCAACATCTTCCGCTGCACACACACAGACCGGACATCCTGGTCCTGCTACTAAACTAAGACTATCTGGTAACAGAGACCTAATCCCGTGATGACTTATTGTATCCTCATGAGTTCCACAAACATGGATGATGCGCAGTTGCTTCCCCGCCCCAAGTGATCTAATTTCTTTAATGACTGCTTCTGCATATCTTGGGTCTCGAAAGCCAGTTATTTCGTTCATAGGTATATGACCTACTCAAGACTCATCTGATTCACATAAAAATGAGAAGCTTTGAAGTGGTTTATTTCGTAAGTGGCTCATATCCCTCTAGAATAACAAGTGCCTCTCCAATCGTAATTGCTAGCTCCTGTGCAAGTTCCTTTGGTGTAATGTGTGGATTTTTTGGAATTATTTGGCTATGAGCAATACCTGCTCGATTAACAAAGAGCGGATTATTTCGTGCAGTTTCGATTAGAATGGACCATAAGGGATGTCCCTTGAAATCTGCAATATCAATGTCCAATGTTCTTCCCGAGTCATACTCGATTGATCGAACCCTCGGAACATCCATGGGAATAGATGCTGTATCTTTGTTTAGCTTGGTTAGTCTCTCCTGTTTCAAGGTGCGTCCATCCTAAATTATCCCGGCGTAACTCAACATAGTCGAGTACAATATAGCATTCTGATTCAACTTGATATAAGCCTTGTTGAATTGGAGCTTGTCATTACGAAATCGCGCCTTGAGGATTGGACGACGTTTCTGCAAATTTTCTTCATATTGAATCCTGCGTAGTAAGGTTTAACAAGCCAGTTCCAAAGGTATCTGGTAGAGAAAAATAAGACCTAACGGTCAAAATATGGGGATTGTAATTATTGCCTCATGGCATACGTAGACTTGTATTAGATGTTTTGAAACCGCACAGTCCGCGTTTGACGGACCTTGCGTTAATGCTAACCCGTGTTGATACTGTCAGTGGACTCAATATCTCACTGAAAGAAGTCGACCAGAACACTGAGAGCATCACAATCACTCTTGAGGGTGATAATCTGCACTATGATTCTATAAAAGAGATGTTAGAGCAGGCTGGTGCTGTTATTCACTCAATTGACCAGGTAGTGGCTGGTAGAAGCATCGTGGAAGAAGTAACTCTTCAACCAGAGAACTCCTAGTAGTGTCGTTAACGTCGACTGATCTGGTCCGAGAGTTGTTTACTCTCAACCTCGATCTTTCGACGAACGAGATTATAGAGTTCCTGTTGGAATACTGTTGGGATTATCTTTACAACATTGCAGAGTTGGTCCACGATCTTTTCAGCAAGATATTCGGGAGCTGCAACATTTCTATTGATAATACTACTTACCACTTCTTCACCCACACTTGTACGCACAACCGAATCTACAACACTGGCAATAGTGCCTTTTGGGTCCATAAAGAAGGGAAGCTGTGTGTTATCATGGAGGACTGAAAATCCTAATTTTTCACAGATACTTTCTGTATACCACTCAAGACTTGATTCCTTCATTACCAATTTGGTAGCAAAAGCTGACTTTGTGAGTGGATTTGGATAACTCCAAGGGTGTCTCGTTACAATATAGAGTGCAGCTGCATAGAACGGATCTTCTTCTCTGGGAACTCCCTCTTGTGATACGAATCGTCTTACAAGATCGAGTGCCATTCTTTCGTATCTTGATTCAATCTTTTTCTCTTGGTAAAATTCATGCGCATTAAGCACCATCGATACAATCACCTGAGGATTAACAGCCAAGTCTTCTTGCTCATGACGTGATACCATCTGGTCTGCTCCTCTCCGGACTTATGCTCAATGAGCCTCTTCCTAGAGAGACTGAATCTATGTTATATTCTTTTGCAATGGAAAGTGGGGTAAGTTCCTATGGCGCCACAAAGCCCTCATCGCGCACTGTATGTCTTTTCAAGCGCCCATCGGAGCGCATTTTGAATCTCTTTTAGCTTAGCCTCATCTCCGATATTGCGAATTATCATCTCATCTAGGATATTGTCCTCTGCTTTGACTTCAAAATCAAATGCATCATCCCATTCAATATCTCCACTCTCTACTCGATGTCTATCATCCTGCTGGAATTTTCCTAGTATCCGTTCAAGAAAGAAACGAGCAAATGCACCACGAGTGATATCATAAACAGCATGTTCAGCGGGTATGATTCTCATCGAATTTTCGACTATCTCTACTATAGCAAGCTCTAGATTTCCTGCTTTATTCGTGATTGTGCTGGTTTGGACTTCCTCGGTTTCTGTAGTTGGCGATGGTGCAGGGGTCTCTCTACTTGGGGTTGCAGCATCAGCTGTAACAAAACTACCCCTCGCAATTTGTGCATCAAGTTCTCCGACATGTTCTTCCAATCTGGCAATCATATCTTTCAGTCTATCAATCTCCGCGTTCAATTCTGTTCTTATCTTTAGAAGAACTTGTACATCTGGATTCGACACTAGTTACACCTTCTAGACTCTTTAGATGAGCTTCTAATTATATATCACTCCATGTATTATTATGAACTTGTATCTCGTTAGATATGAGAAAAACTAACGCCTTGGAGATTAGATTAGCTCTCTTCTTCCATTACAGAAATGGCAAAATCTGGGCATTCCATTTCGCACAAACGACAGACCTTACAGGCATCTAGATTTATTACAACTGGCAAATAGAAACCTCGATTATCAACTACTTCTGCTTTCTCTAATACGCCATGCGGACAGACAGAGATACAAATATGACATCCCTTGCACATCTTAGGATCAATGTCAATTTGCTTTGCTTTCTTTGCCATTCTTCCATTCCCTGTTTTCGAGCTATTCGGGAGCAACATAAAATGTTATGTGTCTGACCAGTGATGAATAAATGAATAATTCAATAGAGTGAATGCGTGGGAATAAAACCCTACACGATTAAATACTCATTGCAGTAGTAGACTAATGAAGTCGAGGTATTGTTGTGAAGCAGTTCTTAGTATTCATGTGTTCCAAATGTAGAGGGTTTACAAATGCTCCTGCAGGTCAGAAACATAGACGATGTAGTTATTGTGGGAGCATTATCGACATAACAAAAGCCAATCTCGCATTGTTTGATTCTCCTGAACAAGCCTCAGCTGCGGTCAAAGAATTCAATGCATCAAAGGGAGGTGATGAATTCAAAGCTGCAGTAGAGAAGTCTCGGGAGCGAATTAAAGCACTACTACCAAAAGAATCAGTTAAACGAGCTGACATCACAAGTAAAGGGGATCAACCAATTCCTGAGGGGAAACGGAGAAGATTGCTGACAATTTTAAATAAGGCAGCAAAAGAATCACCTTGCACTCTAGATGAACTGGAAACCTTGACAACCGATGATGGTCTCTCTTGGGGCTGGGTTGAAAAACAGATAGAGAGTCTATCAAATAACGGAGCTTTAATCTTTCCTCGGCCATGGACAGTTCAATTAGTAGCAATAGATGATTTAGAATCAACTACTCAGCTTATAACGAAAGACGTCACCTCCGAGATATTGGATTTATTGAAACAGAAGGCAGGTCCTGTAAAGGTAGATGTGATTGTTAAATACTTCAACAAGAGAGGAATCTCAGAATCTTCAGTTGACAGCTCACTTGAACGACTCATGCGTAATGGTGACATCTATCAACCCGATGCAAGTAGTGTCTGTTTAATATGAAAAATACGATTCATTGAATAGGTTTCAAATATACCAGTTTGTGATAAGAATGCCAATAGTTGAACTCGTGGCCAAAAAGGCACTTGAAAGAAATCCAGATATTGGCCTCGAGGTTGTTGATCTCATCGTGCTCCTTTGGATGTTTTCAAATCCATATTCGAGTCATCGACGTCAACTCAGTTCAATGAGAAATGTATTGAAAATGACTGAAACACTTCAAATTCCCGGTGGTGGCTTAGATGTCACAGAAGAAGAATTAACACAAATTGTGTTAGGAAGTCTAAAGAAACTTAGAGGCAAAGGACTTGTCTACATCCAATCAGCAGGAGTTCATTATATCAAAGGGACTCTAACTGATGCAGGAGTCAAGCTAGTAGAAGATTCAGTTCACACTCCAGTTCTAAAACACGTTATGGCTGAATTCGGAGACAATCCATAACAAAAGCTCGTTCATGTGCATAGATTTAAATGTAAAATATCTCCGAAACCGAGTTAATCGCAGATGAAACGTGACTGTTTCGGAACCGATGGAAGCAGTACAGGCATCTTAGTTCTGCTCGCGAGAACAGCCTGTAGACGTGTGCCGGTAGGTCCCGGAGTGGTTATTGATTGCGATACTGACTGAAGTTTACAATGTCAATGTAAGCTAGAGTCCTACAGCGGAAGTGAGGCAAAATGCCGTCATATGGATATTCAATCATAGGCATCGACCCCGACAGAACAGCCATTGCAAGTGGAAGGAACATGCGGGTCTCTCCAAAACAGTGCAGAGAAGTCTGCAATGAGATTCGAGGAATGATGCTAGACAAGGCCATCGAACTCCTTGAAAAGGTCATTGAAGAGAAAGCATGGATTCCCTACAAACGCCACAATAAAAAACGCGGTCATCACCCCGGAATGAAAAAGTGGGCGGCTGGAGGTCATCCGGTCAAAGCATCAGAGCATATTCTGAAAATACTGCGAAATGCAGAAGCAAATGCTGACAATAAAGGTCTAGACATTGATCGATTGAGAGTTGTTCATTCAGTCACTCAACAAGGAAGGACCTACAAGAAATACATCGAGAGAGCTTTTGGTCGAAGTACGCCTTACTTTGAGAATACCTCTCATGTTGAAATTGTATTAGAAGAGGTTAGTTAAATGTCGGCTGTAAAATATTTTATCGAGCAGAATTCTCGTCGGTTAGCAATTGACGAATTCTTGGGGCAGGAACTCAACGCTGCTGGATATGGTGGTGTCGAGATAAGAAAGATGCCCATGAAGACTGAAGTCGTTGTTCATGCATCACGACCTGGTGTAGTCATTGGTCGACGGGGCTCAAAGATCAGGGAACTTACCTACATTCTTGAGAACGAATTTGGTATAGAGAATGTTCAGGTTGAAGTGAATGAAATTGAGAATCCATGGTTAGATGCAGCTGTTATGGCATCCCGATTAGCAAGACAATTAGAGCGAGGAGTACGATTCCGTAGAATGGCTTATTGGATTCTACGGAGAGTCATGCGTGCTGGTGCTGTCGGATGTGAAATTATTGTTAGTGGGAAACTCTCGAGCCGAAGAGCTCGATACCAGAAATTCAAACAGGGTAATATCGCAAAGACCGGCGAACCCGCTGACCTGTTTGTTGATGAGGCTGACGACAGAGCAGTTCTCAAACCTGGAGTAATTGGAATAAAAGTCCGAATCATGCGACCAGACTCTAAGTTACCCGGTGTTATCAGAATTAAACCTCCCAAGCCTAAGAAGCCAGAGGAGATAGAATTAATCAAGAAATCCGATGAGGAAACCATTACCGAAGAAGAAGAAGTTGTGGAAGAATCACTCGAGGGAATCACAGATATCGACGAACTTCGAGAGCTCGAAGAACTTGATGGGCTTGAGCTCGTAGAAGACATCACTGAAGATGAAGAAGATCCTCCAGCTCCTGCAGATGTTCCTGTTGAAGTTCCAAAAGAGGAACCAGATACCACCACTCATGAAGACAGTGAGAAGGTAGAGGACAGCATTGTTGAGGACCTTGAGGAACTTGATGCTTTGGATAAGGAGGCTGATGAGTAATGGCTCGTCTTAGCGCAAAGGACATCCGAGCACTCACGCCTGCTGAACGTAAGAAGAAGCTTGATGAGCTCTACGACGAGATGTCCAGCATCAGAGTAGAAGTGGCCACTGGTGGTGGCACAGAAAATCCGTACAGAATCCAAAATGTACGACGGGCTATTGCGCGTATCCTAACAATTCAGCGAGAAGAAGAACTGGAGGCATCCAAATGAGAATAGCCCCAGAGAACATAGTAAGACACGAACTCACAGGTCTTACCACTCATATCATCGAATCACAAGATCCAACTTTAATCTGTAGAAGTGGACTCATTCTTGGAGAAACCAAGGAGATGATTCATCTTGATACAAAAGATGGTGAGATACGTGTGCCAAAGAGTGTCTGTATCTTCAATATCACTCTGCCAAATGGTTCAGTTGTCCGTGTTAACGGAACTGTACTACGAGGAAGACCAGAGGATAGGATGAAGAGACGCCCCAATAGGAGCTGGTGAGAATGGCTGAAACCAAGACTAAGGTTCGGAACATTGGCATCCCAAATGTGGAGCCACCAGAGAAGACATGTGATGACGTTAACTGTCCCTTCCACGGAGACCTCCCTGTAAGAGGTCGTGTCATGGAGGGAATTGTTACTACAACACGAATGCACAAGACAGTAGTATTCCAGCAAGACTTTTTGAGTCTTATCAAGAAGTACTCTCGGTATGAGCGCCGGAGATCACGGAAACTAGCACATCTTCCACCATGCATTGAGGTGAAGATTGGTGATAAGGTGAAAGTAGTCGAATGTCGACCTCTGAGCAAGAATGTGACATGTGTCGTAGTAGCTATGACACCCTCAAAAGGAGCACTGGAGGAATAATCAATGTCAAGAAAGATGGGTCGAGGAATTCGAAAATTCATACCCCGAATTGCCAGAGGTTTACCGATTGGTGCTACCATCATGTGTGCTGATAATTCTGGAGCAAAAGAACTCCAACTGATCACTGTCTATGGATACAAAGGCAAACTGAGAAAGATCGGTAAAGCTGGAATTGGAGACCTGGTCAATGTATCAGTTAAGAAAGGAAAACAAGAGTTGAGAAAACAAGTTCTGCAAGCTGTCATTGTAAGACAAAGACAGCCTTTCAGGAGACCTGATGGAACTTGGATGCAATTCGAGGATAACGCGGCTGTTCTGGTTAAACCTGGTGGAGAACCTCAGGGGTCAGAACTACGAGGACCTATGGCAAGAGAGGTCACTCTGAAGTGGCCTAGGGTTGCAGCAATTGCATCAAAGATAGTGTGAAGGTGAAACGAAATGACAAAACAAGTTAGTTCAAAGTCCCCGAGAAAGCAACGCCGAAATGTGAAAAACTCACCTGTTCACGCTAATAAGAAACATCTCAAGTGCAGGCTGGATGAGTTCTTACAAGATGAATACGGACTTAGATCCTTGGTTGTAAAGAAAGGTGATCTTGTCAAGATTATGCGAGGTCAGTTTCGTGATACAGAAGGTAAAGTCACCCATGTTAATTACAAGGACCGGCGAGTCTTACTTGATAGTGCTACAGTCACAAAGGCTGATGGAAAAGAAGTGAGTATTCCTATTCATGCATCTAACTTACAGATTGTGAAACTTGAATTAGATGATGAAAGAAAACAGCTCATAGAGAGCAAAGTAATGAAGGTCGCGGAGAGTGAAGAATAAATGACACGAAGAGGTCAGAAGAAGCATCTGAAGCGCCTACCTGCGCCTAAGTACTGGCCAATTAAGAGAAAAACAGGCAAATTCACAACACGTATTATTCCAGGTCCTCATCCTCAAGAGCAATGTCTGCCATTAACACTTGTTCTTCGAGAGATATTAGGATATGCTGAGAATATGCGTGAAGTGAGAGCAATTCTCTCTAGCGGTCAAATTAAAATTGATGGACACGTTCGAAAAGATCCAAGATACCCAGTAGGTCTGATGGATGTCATAGACATTGCTACCTCTGGTGAACGTTTCAGACTTGTTCCAAAGAAACGTGGTGGACTTCGCCTAGTTAAAATTGATAACAAAGAAGCAGAATTCAAACTCTGTAAGATTGAGAGCAAGACTATGGTCAAGGGCGGAAAAGTTCAGTTGGGTCTTCACGATGGGCGGTCACTCCTTCTATCTGAAGGGGAAAAGCCCTCAAAGTACAACACGCTTGATACTCTCAAGATTTCAATTCCTGACCAGAAAATACTCGATTCAGTAAATCTGGAAAAGGGAGTGTACGCAGTAGTATCACAAGGAAGGAACATCGGTAATGAAGGAAAAGTTGTAGCAATAGAAAAGCGTGTAGGAACACATGCTAGCACAGTCACAATGGAAGATCCTGAAGGAAATCGATTCCAAACTGCCTTAGAATATGTGTTTGTTGTAGGAAAATCAAAACCTGAAGTTAGTCTTAAAGCTGAAGGAGGTAGTTCCTGATGAGCACCGACGTTCCAACGATCCCAAATGAGAAGCTCTACCTTGAGGACTGGAAAGCATATCCTATGCGAGAACCCTACGTTGCTAAGGTTGTCGTGGATATCTGTACAGGTGGCGGTGATGATCTGAACAGGGCATCTACAATCCTAGAACAGCTTACAGGACAGACTCCAGTTCAGTCCAAAGCACGTCAGACTGTACGTGATTTTGGAATTCGTAAGAAAGAACCTATTGCTGTTCGAGTTACTCTCAGGAATAAGGCCGCAGAGGACTTTCTCAGGAGAACTATGAAGGCAAAAGACGATATACTCCTCTTGAAGAATTGGGATGACGATGGCAACTTTGCATTTGGAATATCTGAACATATCAATATTCCAGATGTCAAATACGATCCGCAACTTGGAGTACAAGGGATGAACATCACTGTCTGCATCGAACGACCTGGATACAGGATTAAGCGACGACGTAGACAGAAAGCAAAGGTACCACATAAGCACCGACTGACTCCTGAAGAGAGCATGGTGTTTGTGAAGAACAAATTTGGTATCGAGATATTGGAAAAGGAGCGAGAGCGGACATACCTGTTCTGAGGTGATCATGAATGAGTACAAAGAAAGACCGTACACGTCAACGAAAGAAAATGGGCAAAGGTAGCAGAACATGTGTCCGTTGTGGCACACATCAGGCAATCATTCGATCTT
>PJER01000084.1 GCA_002825465.1 Candidatus Thorarchaeota archaeon MP8T_1 | reverse complement strand
TATCAGTCTACTGCGGAGACCTCGACAATGATGCTGGCATCATCTCGCCATTTATCACGCTTTCTGTGAACAACGAAACCGGAGTAATTGCATCATCATTTGTAAATGACACTGCTCGGGGAGATGGCTACTATATAATAAGACTAGCCGCTTTAGATCTTGGAGTTTCTGGGGTCTATGAGCTCACTATCCACTTCAATTGGACAGGATCAATTCAGAAATACTATAACAGAACTGTGAAGGCATTTGTGAATATAATAGGAGAAGCTGCAGAGCTTGAATTGTTGGAATCATCGGGACCAACGCCATACTTGGAGAACATGAGCTATACCTATCTTTACAGTGAATTCTATAGTGGATTAGGAATCTCTAACTCATCACCTCCAGCTGGGAATGTCTTCATCTACATCCAATTCCCAGGGGAGTTATTTGACATCTCACAAGTAAGCATAACAGAAGTCGTTGGGTATCCCGGACGGTATACTATTGCGTTCAATAGCACAATTTTTGGAAGACCCGGGATTTATACAATGGTTGTTTTTGTAAACTGGTCTCAAGGCGTGGATCCATTCTACGAGAACTGCACAGATACAGTCACTATACGTATCACACCAAGAAGCTCTGTGGTTGCCGTAACTCCGCCTGAGAGTACACCATACGGAGTGAATGCCACCTTTACTTTTTCATTCGATGATGTAGTGGGACCCCCGGAGAGTATTGCAAACAGTCCTCAAATGGCGATCAGCATCAGCCTTCCTGACTACACACTCACCTACAATTCAACCACGAAGCAGTTTCATGTTTCTTTCAACACAAGTATATTGGGATCGCCTATTGGTAATCGTCAGTTCACAATCAGCGTCAGTTGGACAGGCTCCCCGTTTTACGCCAATATCACCGGACGGACTGTGATAATAAACATTCGATATAGGGACACGGAATTTGATTGTACCTCTATCAGTCCAACGCCTTATGGAAATAACATTACACTTGTAATGACATTCAATGATGTCACCCTTGGGGCCTCAACTCCTATCAATAATGGACTGATTATTCTGTATAACGGTACACAGATAGTCCCATCATCAAATTACCGTGCATCGTTTGTTGGAAATGGATTATATGAACTCGAATTAAACACGACCTATTTCGGAAGACCGGGGACATTTCAGCTTACACTTCGGATTAGTACGAGTCAATTCTATTACGCAAATGCTAGTGCCACACGAACTTTGAGTCTGGGGTACCGTCTAACTATGCTCGTGGTAGAACCAGTTGGAGAGGCATCCTACAACTCATCATTATCAGTTGTCATTCAATATATTGATGTCCCAAGTTCTTTGCAGATTGGTAATGGATCAACTCCAACAACAATTCAGATTCTCAATGGAAGCTCATGGCTATTCACTTCAAGTTGGAGAAGCCTTTCAGAAGACTATCTACTAACAATTGAAACCTTCAATCAAGATCTAGAGATTAACAAGACATATGTTCTCTTGTTACGAATCAGCTATCCTGATGCCTCACCATTCTACAGAGCGGCAGAAGCATATGTTTCATTTATACTTAGAGAGCGTACAACATATTTAGACCTGATAGATGCTCCAATACCTTCACCATATTTGGAGTATGTTAATCTCACTGTCTTCTACGGAGATTCGGATTCTGCGAATGGCATTGCAGGTGCAGTCATTACACTGTCTCTTTCTGGAGTAGATCTAATAGAAGGAAACGATTACATACTGCAACGGACAATTGACGGATTATACTACATCTCTGTAAACACAACATCGATAGGTCCTGCAGGTACATCAGCAAGCCTTTCATTACAAGCATCGTGGGACGCAGGAACACCATACTACACAGAGTCTTTCATTACTCTCACACTGAGTGTCACAAGAAGAGATGCCAGTACCGAGATTCTCACCTCGCCAGTTCAGGTGATGTTTCTCGAGAATGTGAGTTTCGTCTTTAGATATATTGACGATGAAAACGTAGTGTTAATTCCACTAGTCAAGAGTCAACTGCTCATATTTAGTGGAGGGAGTCTACTACCAAGTAGTTACTTCTCAATGATATTCACCGGTATCGGATATGAAATCTCTATCAACTCCACAATGTTAAGTTCCGGTCTAATCAGCAATTGGAACATTACGGTCATCATAGACTGGCAAGATAACGCCGTACCCTATTACACTGATGAAAAAGTGTCTGTATGGGTTACCGTTGTCAATAGAAGGGGACTGCTACTCCGAGATCCTGTTCCAACAACCCCCATAGGGGACAATATGAGTCTCACGTTTACATATGTCGATGCAACATCGGAATTAGAAATATCAAATGCAATTGTCATATTTGATTGTGTTAGCCCTAGCGGACTTGTTGAAAACGAACACTTCTGGGTGACTAGAAACGGGGGACAGTATACTATTCTAGTTGACACATCTTTTCTTGGTAGCACAGGAACTTACACGTTTTCACTCCGTCTTCTATGGAATCCATCTACTGCCCCATACTATGCAAATTCAACAGCGGTGCTGCTTCAGGGTTCGGTGCGTCTGATTCAAGTATTATTAGTAAGCAGTAATCCAACTCCTTCAACTGTACCCATTAATGATAATGTTTCAGTCAATCTAACCTACAGGGACTTGGATCATGACGTTCTAATAAGCGGCGCTGAAATGGCATTCTCTGTCATCTATAAGACAAACACATCGGGTCCGGGAATATGGAGCATGACTCCAGATGGCTTTGGAAACTATCTATTAGTTGTTGATTGCTCAGATGCAGGAGCTATTGGAACAAACACACTCATAATCACGATCTCATTTTCAAACTATCAAGCCGTAGAAATTCAAGTCCCATTTCAGATTCGAGAGAGACAGGGAGAACTAAATGAATTACCTCCTTCCGATACCTACTATGGTGGAACGACCTATGTTGATGTGCAACTTATCGACATCGATGCAGCTGGCGCACCAATTAGTGATGCAATCTTGAGCTTGAGCTGGCCAGGAATAGACTCGCCAATTTGGAGCCCTCTTGGAAATGGCTGGTATAGGATCAATCTCACAACGAACAGTCTTAATTCAGGAATCCATAGTCTATTGATTGGAGCTCAGAAGAGTGACTATTTCATCACAGAAATATCAGTTCCAGTCCAGATACTCAGAATTCCAACAGAGATCATTATGCAAGGCACATTGCCTAATGTCTACTGGGGAGAGGATCTCTCACTTTGGGCAATTTTCAATGATACTTACAATGGAGGATTCATTTCTGGAGCCACAGTTGTTTATCAGATTGGCACACTTAACGGACCAATGCCTGAAGATGTACCAGCGGGCAATTATTCAATCACTATTGACACAGGCAGTCTGACAATTGCAACATCGTACATAATCACCGTAACAGCAACTTTCGATAACTATGTCACGGCTACTAAGCAAGTCACAGTGAATGTCCTCAGGATACCTCTTGGATTGGTCATCATGGGAAGCGTGCACCCAGAATTGTTCAAGGGAACGCCACTGAACATCACTGTCTATGTGAACAACACATTGTATAACACTCCATTGTTGGGAGCGACAGTCACTGCGACGAAAACCGGTGGAACTCTCACTATCACTCTGGCTCCAGTTGCAGGTCTGGATGGTTACTACTCAGGGCTTGTAGATACGAGCAGTTTCATTGTGGGAGAGTATGTGATTGAAATTAAAGCGACTAGAACTAACTATATTGCAGCATCTACCTCATTAAGCGTTCAAATAAGACAGATACCCACAGTTGTATATCTTGATGCCGAAACATCGACCTACAGCAGCCAAGCGTTTAATTGGTCCGATATAATAACGATCGGGATTTATGTTCTAGTACCCTCATTAAATGAATCCGATCCTTATTCAACAGGTCTATCTAATTGCACTGTTGAGTGGTCGCTTTCGGGAACATCCTATTCAGGTCAGTTTCAAAACGGAACCCTTCTCAGAGGCGCTGGGTACTTTTACTTTGACTTTGACACCCAGTTCTTTGAAGCAAAGGCATACACGATGAGAATTTCAGCATATCCAAATCTTGGCATGTTTGCTTACTCAACTAATACGACAACCCTTAGAATCAATCCTGTTACGACATCTGTGGATTCAACATTTCTAGGTGCAAAGGTCTGGGGCTGGTCAGGTTGGGTCAACATGACCTACTGGGACCAGTTGCACATTTCTGGCGTGGACTTTGCTGAGATTCGTGTAGATTGGGAGGGAAATGTATCAGTATACAACTACCTTGGTGACGGAATCTATGCGATCTTCATCAACACTTCATTAGTGAGACCAGGTGTCTACCCGGTTTCTGTCAATTTCCTGAAAGACAATTACGAGGGAGGCACGGGTGTCTTTACTCTCACTGTTCTGGAGGTACCAACCAGTATTGAAGTTTACACATCCTCTATCAATCAGATTGATGGAAATACTCTAGCTCTGATAGTTCCATTTGGTGATGTACTTCCAATCACTCTATTCTATAACGACACATGGTATTGCCGTGGAATTCCGGGTGCGACAGAAATGACTGCTGTGGTCATCGGCCCATCAATTCCTGATAAGGACAGTCTTACAATCGAGGAGCTAGCCTTTGGCAATTATAGCCTATTGTTTGATACTACAAATTGGATTGTCAGTTCAACACCATATAGAGTGATACTGAGTCTCAATTTAGGTAACTGGAGCCGGGCTACGATTAATCTTGACATTACAATCATCAATGTACCAACCAGTCTAGAAGTAGAAGGCGGCACAACAATCACAATGAACTTTGGACAATTACATACCATTCGGATACGCTATTACGATACATGGGAGGGTCACAATCAAGCAGGAATTCCTAATGGAATTATCAATGCTACCAGTCTGAACGAAAACTATGTTGTAGTTTCATTTAATCAATCAGATCCCTCACAACCTGGCTGGTATGAAGTAGTGTTGTTTTCGCAACGAGTTCAAGGCTCAGCGGTCATTATTATCGAGCTTACAAGGGATAATTATGACCAGGCAAGCATATCAGTGGCTGTGGGTGTAGAACCATCTGAATTTGATTTACTTATTGAAAGTGCGGTAATCTATGGCGTTCCTATCGGATTCATTCTTCTTCTAGGGGCATTCCTCTGGACCAGACTATTCAGTGTTCCCAAGCTCCTTAGACACATTAGAAAAATGGTCGGAAGCGCAGCTAAGGGGAAGATACCAAAGCCTCCTGAGGCGGTTAAGAGCAGGCAGCAGATTGTAGCTGAGCTGTTCAACGAGATTGCGGAACAAATCGGTTTGACAAGGGCAGCTGACCAGATGCCGCAAGTATCTGTTGCAATGGAAATTCCTGAGATTGAAGGCTTATTGATGCAATTGACTGTGCTGACCAAACTAACTCCTGATGAACTTGAGGACTTCAAGCTTGATTTGACTAAGATGAAATTAAGTGAACAGGTCAATTTTGTCAAGGAAGTCATTAACCAAGAGGCGATTAAACGAGCACGTTCAGAGAGAAAGACCATGGAGATGGTTCTGGAGGAAACAGCTGTCCAAGCTCGTTCGCTTCTTGCAGGCGAAGAACCTGTGGTGGTGGAACTCCCGCCTGCTCCTGAAGAAACTGTTGAGCCTCCCGAGGTCGTTGAAGAAGAAATCGTTGAACCAGAGCTTATTGAACCTGAAGAAGACATAGTTGTCGATTTGCTCAGTGATGTTGAGATTGAGGAAATCCGTAAGAAACTGATAGATGCAGGCATAGGCAAGAATGAACTGAAGACGATCATTGATCAGGTTCGTGAATTACCAAGAGAATTGGTTGAGGAGCTCTTGAAGAGCGTCCTTGGAAAGGGAGGTGAGGAGTAGTGATGCGAACAGAATTGCTCCAATATTCCCAGAAATCCAGTTCACCTCATGTCTATTCAAGTCTTAAACTAAGAAGAAGATACAGAAAACTACTCCTTAAGACTGTGATATCAAGCCTAATCGTGTTTGCAATATGCACACCCATCGGCCTTAACACAGCAGCAAGTCATCTTCCCTCTGATGAGATCTTCAATCAAATTCTAAACAATCAACATGCTACAGCACAAAGTGGTCAGCCTTATTCATCAACTGGAGAATCACAGCAGTTCAAACTGCATGGTCTGGTCACAAATGACACACAGGGCATTATATCGCTCAATCCATCTTCACAGGAATTGGTCTCGATATCTGCACCTCAGGGTTGGACTGGTAATGCCCTGAGTGGAACAATAGAACATCTCTCTACTCAATTAGGAGCTCTGACCAACGGGCTTCTTGATGATTATCATACGGAACGATACATCATTCCAGGTTCAGTCTGGAATTCGGAAACATACTATGTTCCTGATGGCTGGTCGATTGTCAAGGAAGGCGACTCAACAACACATCCCGGACATGGAGGACTCTATTGGTATACTTCAACAGGATCTGGTAGAGCTGGCTCAATGGGATGGAGACCTAGCGTCCTTTTTGACACAACCAAGACACTCAGCCAGAGTATGGAGATATACATGAGTCAGCAGTTGCAGTTGCCGTGGAGAGAAGTTTATTCTTGCAAAGTTACATTCTTTCACAGAGTGCCTACTCAGACTCTCAATGACGTCTTTTACTTGTTTGTGAGAGTTGGTGATTATGAAGCTAAATTCCACATTTTTGAAACAGGATACACTACAAACACATGGCTTCAGGCAACTGTGAATATTCCAATGTCTGTGTTTGCAAATATGCAAATACCTGGAGCCGTTTCACTTGATATAGGTCTGAGCACTGACTATTCTGGGTTAGCACCTGTCAACATTAACAATTATGTCTTCATTGATGATATCGAAGCCGTCTTTGAAGCGAGACCATTCCCAGAACAGATTGACCTCACTGCCAACAACACAATAATCACAGGCCTTACTCAAGGAAGTGTTTCCCCATACGTACCTGATGGAGCTTCAAGAGACTGCTATGACCATTACTCAACAGGCATTTCCACTTCTCAAGTCAGAGTAGGTGTATACGGATCGACGAGCTGGACAGCTGCTGGGAAGTACCAAGTAGGCATGCAATTCCCACTTAATATTCCTCAAGGTGCAACTATATCATCAGCAAAACTTGAGATAGAAGCATTGGGTCGGCTTGGGGGTGTGGTTGCTGTCCGCGTTTACGTTGCTCAGGAGGATAATGTCACACAATTCACAAATGGCCTGCCACATCTTCAGGACAGATACGACTGGAATGGAGAAAGCATTGAATGGACATTGGACCCATGGAATCAAGATACACGTTATAGGTCTCCAGATATTTCACCACTCATTCAAGAAGTTATCTCGAGACCCGGATGGTCAAGCGGTAATTACATCTGCTTAATGCTTGATTACATATATGGAACTACATACCAAAATTATGTTCAAATAAAAGGTACAGCGAGCTATAGTGGTGATGACCTATCTAGGCTTTTTGTGGACTATGCTATACCAAGTGCCGAAGATACAATCTCCGTACTCAAGTTCAGCAAGGACATAACTATTGACCATACAAAGGTAAACGCGGACCTTCAAGACTTCCCGGTTCTCTTAGACATCTATGATACAGATCTGAAAACCAATGCCCGATTCGATGGCGCGGACATCAGGTTCATGAGCGGTACAGAAATGCTTTATCATGAAACAGAGCTCTTTGATCCCAATTACAATTTAACTCATGCACACCTTAGAGCATGGGTGCAAGTTCCTTCATTATCTTCCTCAGTTGACACAGCGATTACAATGTCTTATGGTGCTCGTGATGCAAGCAGTCAAGAAAATGCGAATCAGGTCTGGGATGACTACGAGAGTGTCTGGCATCTCTCAGAAGATACTGGTAGTGGAATGTTCCTAGAAGATTCAAGCCAAAATGATCATGATGGTACTCCTAGTCAAACCACATTCATGTCAAGCGCACAGATAGGAGGCGCTAGGTACTTCCAAGACTTAGCAGGCAACTATATTCCTTTCATTGATGGCGAGAGTATATTTGATGGATGGACAGATTTTCAGTTCTCATTTTGGATTTATTTTGATTATTCAAGTGATTCTGAATGGACAGGTGTAGAACCCAGAGTCTTTGGTAAAGGTACAAGTATTGATCTGGTGAGAACATTCAGAGGGTCTACAGGCTGGCCAGCTGGCTATGCTACTTTCCAGCCTGACATCCGTTTTAATACTGCGGGCACCAGTTACACGGGAGTATATGTTAAACGGCAATCTTGGAACTACGTTGTGTACAAGTATGAGAGCAGCGGAGATGGAGTTTTACGCGCTTACAGTTTTGCAGATGGAGTACTAATAGATTCTGGTTCAGATGCGGGAACGATAGTGGGTGACAGACTGCTTTATGACACAAATATGTTCATACTTGGCATTGACGGAGGGAGCCAGGTTCATCGTGGAGGGATAGATGAGTTTCGAACAATTAAAGGCTACAAGTCAGCCGCTTGGATACAGACCGAATATACAAACCAATACAATCCTTCGAGTTTCTACTCAGTAGGTGGGGAACAAGCAACCGAGTTCTCGAGCAATGCAGAGCTTCAGTTT
>PJER01000083.1 GCA_002825465.1 Candidatus Thorarchaeota archaeon MP8T_1 | reverse complement strand
TAATATATAAACATATTCTTTATATGGAATGCGCCTATTGATGAATCTGTGTGCTCAATGTCAGTTGATACATCCTCATCAATTAGAAAATATGTCAGTTACATTACTTCCGAATTCTTTACGAAGCAATTCCCAGATGATGCAGAGATCCTGAGCAACTCATTCGAAGAGGCATACAATTCTCTATTGGATCAATATATTATGAGAGAAGAATCTGAGATAGAGAGACTTCGAAGAATCATTGTATCCTACCGACCTGCTTTATCTTCAGTTTTGGAGCCATGCGCAGAATTTGATGCTCTGATGTCTATGGTACAGATGACCCTGAAGGTATCATGGGAAGGAGCACATCGTCGGAAGAGCCAGCCTGTAAAAAAGGAAAGTGGACCAATTCTGCCAGGGAGCGATCCCTCTGTTAATCTGACCTTCATATGTTCTATCTGTGAAATGGAAATCACTGTTCCTAATGATATCAAGCAGGAGATTTTGAATTCTGATGATAATGTGAATCTTCCAGAGCATTGCGGAAAACCTGTTAAGATTAAGATTTCTCGAGTTTCAAAAGAGAGCTTATCAACAGAAGAAGACATCAAGGATGAACCATATGAACCTATAGAATTACTCATGGGTCATATTCAAGCAGATAATGTAGAATACATGAAGATTCTAAGTGTGGGAATTGACATTGGCTCTTCAACATCTCATTTGATATTCTCGCGTCTTACCCTGAAGCGTGAAGTCAGTTTCTTCAATATGTCAAACAGATTTGTCATGGTCAATCGCGAGATTATCTATGAGAGTCCTATCATCTTCACTCCATTGATTGATAAATACAACATAGATGTTGATGCAGTTGTTGCGTTCTGTCATGAACAGTATGCTAAGGCAGGATTAACTCCTGATGATATTGAAACCGGTGCGGTAATTGTTACAGGTGAGACTGCCAAGAAAAAGAATGCTGATGAGATTGTTAGGCGACTTTCCTCTGAATCTGGAAAGTTTGTGAGTGCTGCAGCTGGGGTCAATCTTGAATCTCTCCTCTCAGCCATGGGCTCTGGTATTGTAACTCAATCTGGGTATCGCCAAAAGAATATCTTACATGTGGATGTAGGAGGTGGCACAAGTAACCTGGCAATAGCATCTAAGGGCCAAGTACTAAGTACAAGTTGCATCAATGTCGGAGGTCGCCTCCTCGGCATTGATAATGAATCCAAGATATGGCGAATCGATGGGCCTACTCAATTCCTCATGAAGGAACTTGGAATGAGTTACGAAATTGGTGACACTATACCTGAGAAAGATATCCGTGCTATTGCTCGTGAATATGCCAATGCATTAGTTGAAGTGATGTGTGGCACTGCTTCCAGTAAGATTGCAAAGGAACTGATGATGGCTGATGACTTAGACTTCTCAATTCCAATCGATGAGGTCTCGTTCTCGGGAGGAGTTGGAGAGCTTCTGTATGGGGCTGAGGGTAAATTTGATGATATAGGCGGATATCTTGCTGAAGAAATACGGACTCAAATCGAGTATAGAGGTTTCACGATTGTTGAACCACCAAGTAAGATACGAGCTACGGTGATAGGAGCTGGTTCCTTCTCTCTCTCAATATCAGGTTCTACAACATTTCATTACGATAATATTGAGTTACCAATAGACAATATCCCAGTAATTCCAGTTCACCTTAGAAATGAATTATTCAATGAAGAGTGGTTTGTGGAAGAAGTAAAACGAGCCTTCAGAACATTCGATATGGTTGAAGGTAAAGACCTCGCCGCACTCTATTTCAGCGATATAGTCCATCATGAAGACCGCTTCAATGTATTTGCAAAAGCCATCGAAAAGGCATTACCCAATTCTGTAGCTAATGATAAATTGATAATACTGATCTTTGCTTATGACTTTGCAAAGATGTTAGGAATTAGTATTCGAGATGAAACTTCAATTCAGAGTAATCTGCTCTGTTTAGATGAGTTAGAAATGGAGGCTGGTGATTGGATAGACATAGGAAGTCCTCTGAAGGAAACAAATGCGTTTCCTGTTACAGTGAAGAGTCTGGTCTTCAATAAAGAGAAAGAGTATTCGAATTAATCTCTAACCCCTAAGATTACCGAGTCCACAAGAGCATGCATTCCTCTCATCTGATTGGATTCCATAGAGGTGAATTGATTCTCTCCGATTTCGATCTCAGTTTTCCCTGATGTGAAGACTACTCTTCCTTTCAGAACTAGAAAGAATGCAGAATGATTTGCTAGGTGCGGTGGTATCAACGCTCCTTTTCCCAGAGCAATTCTAATGACCGTGTATCTCTCTCTTTGAACAAGAGGTTGTTTATCGGGTCTCTGTTCGAAGACTAAGTTGTCCATAATGTTATCTGATGACATTGGTATCGATGTATCTTCACGGTCATGATTAATAAACTATAGTTAATAGTCTATTTTAAGGGAAGAAGGACGACAACCATAGATGAGCACCTGCTATGAGTGGTAGGAACAGGGTTGCAGTCAATGATATGACAACCAACAGTGTATTGATAGATGGCCCTGCTGTGTCCTTGAATGGGTCTCCCACCATATCTCCTCGAACTGCATTATCATGAATTCGATCATAGTCTGGGTGATTGTGGTCATATTCTGGAGACTCTATCATTTTCTTTGTATTGTCCCAGGCACCGCCTGAATTACTCATGAGTAGAGCCATAATGAATCCGACAACCACTGCTCCTCCAAGATAACCTCCAAGAGCATCGAGTCCAAGAATTATTCCAGTTAGGATTGTAATTCCTATGGCTATAAGAGTAGACGGAAGTAGTTCTCTAATAGCGCCTGATGTTGCGATACTGATACATTTTGAATAATCGGGTTTTGAGGTACCAGCTAGGATTCCAGGATCATCATCAAATTGCCTTCGAATCTCACTGATCATCCTACCGGTGTTACGGTCCACTCCAAGGATGAGTAGGGCTGTGAAGGTGATTGGAACCAAAGACCCAATGAATAATCCTGCTAGAACAAATGGATCTGAGATGTTCACAATAACTGCGTCTCCAAGGAGAACCTCTGCTGATTCGATATATGCAGCGAAGAGAGCTAGAACCGAAATTGCAGCTGAACCAATAGCAAATCCCTTGGTGATTGCCTTGGCTGTATTTCCTGCTGCATCCAATTTATCGCATGCTACTATAGCTTCATGAGGTGCCTGTGCTTGTTCGATTACACCTCTTGCATTATCCACAATTGGTCCATAGCTATCTGAACTCATGGTGAGTCCGTTGGTTGCGAGAAGTCCTACTGCGGCGATAGCAACTGCATAGATGCCTCCAGGCCATCCTCCAAGTCCCGGTGAAGTCGCAATAGAACCAAGAATAAATGAAGCTACAAGAGCGGCAATTACTCCAATTACTGAAGGAACTGCGCTCAATAGTCCATAGGAATATCCTGAGAGTATTAGATTGGCAGTGCTCTTCTCAGCATTCTCTACCATTCTATCTACTGGTCGGAACCTACCAAGACCTTTGTCATTTGTGAATACATCAGATGTAAATCCTATGAATACTCCTGCCAGTAATCCGAAAATAGCTGAGAGGGAAATTACAATGTCTATGTTCATGAAGAACAACACTGCTATCACTAAGATGGCAAATAGAATAGTTGTAAGGTAGGTGCCTCTATTGAGAGCTTGACCTGGGTCGTCATCATTGTTTGGACGAACTAGGAATACGCCAATCACAGAAGCGATTGTTCCTAAAGCTGCAATCAGTAGTGGCAAGAGACCATAGATGATTGGTGGGGAAAATAAGACATCAATAGCAGCACCGAGTAATCCAGCAGCGAGAATTGCAGCTACATTGCTATCGAAGATGTCTGCTCCAGTGCCTGCCACGTCTCCAACGTTATCTCCAACAGCGTCAGCCACTGCCGCGGGATTTCGTGGATCATCCTCAGGAATATGATGTTCTATTTTACCAACAATGTCTGCAGCCATATCTGCCGTCTTGGTGAATATACCTCCTCCTGCCTTGGCGAAGAGGGCAACGGTACTAGCCCCAAATGAAAATCCTGTCAATATCTCCCAAAGTAGTTCTTGATTAAGTGTTGGATACACTGTGCTCCATACCCAATACAGTGCACTAAGTCCTGCCAAAGCAATTCCTGCAATCATGAGGCCCATTACTGAACCTGCTCGAAATGCAACCATGAATGCTGGATTCAATCCTCCTTTTGCAGCTGCTGCAGCAGTTCGTCTATTTGCTCTTGTTGCAACAGCCAAACCAATGTATCCTGCAATCATACTGGCAATCGAACCCAAAACGTAGGATATAGCAATTGGAATTCCTAAGCCTCCAAATGCCAAAGCTATGAAAACTGCAAGTATCAGTGTAAAGATCAAGAGGATACGATATTGTATTTTAATGAAGGAATCTGCACCATTCTGGATGAGATGACTGACCTCACGCATCCGTTGGTCGCCTTCATCAGCTTGCATTACTTTTCTATATGTGTATACTGCAACAAAAATTGCTAACAAACCTGAAAGAAGTCCTGTTAAGAGATATTGAAACATAGTCAAACTCGAGCTACTGTCTTGTATCGCCTTATTTAGGCATTACTGTTCCTCGAAACTATTTGTACTCACAGGAGTGTGATGATCATACCCCACAGTCCTACACTCATCTGGAGTTCATCTCGATATTTTTTTGCATACCCTTCTTCGATTCGAATTCTGGAATCTGGTCTGACCTGAGGAATATGATCATTCCATAGCACTAATTTGATGGAACCTGTATCATCTGAAAGTGTCACATCAGCAACCTTCAGATTCTCTCCGCTCTTCTTAGATTGCACAGTACGGGGTTCTTCAATGTGCTCAACTATCCCCTCAACCACTACTCTTTGTTGACCATCATGAATATCTTCAATCATAGACATTGCTCTAGGGAATTTATCAGTCAGTCTTTTCTCGTAGTATATTCCATCCCATGAATAATCATGAGTCTTACCTATCTGTTTGAAACCAATGCTCTGATAGAAAGTATTAGTTCGTGTGTTCCATTCAGGAGTTCCTAGTACCCATAAGTCTGCAGAAGGATATTTTTCCCATACTAGCTTGAAAGCTGTTGTTGCAATCCCTTTTCTCATCATATCTGGATCGATCCATATTCGTTCACATGCTTGGTACCCTGGTCCTCTATCCCCTGCGATAAAACCTCCAACAATTTCGTTATCGTCAAGTATCTTATAGTATTGTAACCATCGATTCTTGATCTTATCCAGATTCCACTCAACTGAGTCATAGCCAGGAGGACCTCCTGGAGCTGGTTCGCCATAATCCACATCTGAATCGAATGCTTTCCTGCAGGATTCTGTGAGAATGTCAGCATCATTAGATTCTGCAAATTGTATTGTGACAGAATTCCTAACCATTTGAATCACGAATAAGAAAATCAAAGATATATCATATGTTGCCTTCTCTCAGAGAAACCGAGTTGATTCCTCATTGCCTATTAGCATGGTTATTGAATTATGATGTTTCAAAATGTAACTATGTATCAGAAATTAGAAACTACTATATTATGGTTTGTACATCCCCGCCTACGAAATTCAGCACGCTACTTTGTAGTGTTAGGAGTTTTGAAAACAAGGAGTTACTTAGAATGTCAGAAACTGACTTTGTAGCAAAAACAATCACTTGGGGCTTGAACATATGTTACGGTGTATTTCTCATACTATTCTCTTTGTATGGGACTATTTTCCTTAATCCTATCGGTCTCATTGGAGTTGGACTTGGCTTTGTTCTAGTCTTCATTGCATGGATGTATCTAAAACCTTTGAAGAAAGAAGGGTGGTTGTATGCGCTTATTGTAAATATTATCACAATACCAACTGCATTCATTCTTCTTACAGATCCCGTGTTGTTGGCATTTCCAATCACCTTTGCGGTATTAATCATTATCATCATGATCCTTCCACCGATTAGAAAGCCATATACCTAATTTTGATAGGGGCAATCTCACTGGATTGCCCGTTATTTTCTTTTTCATTGATATCCACATATTGAGAACAAGTGGACAACTCAAAAGCAATGGAGGATGGAATACAAGAAGCATCAAAACGAATCGCCTAAAGGCTATGGTATTTAAGATAGCGGATTTCACCTGCGTGCTAAGTTGAGTTTCTTAGGATATTCCAAATTGAAAGGTAGAGAATTCACTGGACTTTCTACATTTCAAATCCTCACTGGATTCAGGAGATCGATTGTCTATACTTTTTTGGCAATATATCTCCGATCACTTGGACTCTCAACTACTGAAGTAACTTTAATGGCTACAATTGGAATGATAGCCAATTCACTAACGCAGTCATTCCTCTGGGGAAAGCTACTGGATAAATATAGAAAACCTACTGAGTTCGTCATCATTGGTGAGTTCTTTGCGGGTGTTGGACATTTCTTCATGGTGATTGGATATGTATTCTTTCTTGGTCTTGGTCAACCAATACTTGCAGGTTATGTCATTATATTCAGTCTTGGTGGAATCGAGATTTTCTGGAGCATGTCCAATGTGGGTTGGTCTGCACTGGTTTCAGAACTGACTGAGATTGATGAACGAAAGAAACTCATGGGGCAGTTCTCAATCATTGGTGGTGTTGGTGGTGTTGGTGGTGCTTTCCTTGGTGGTTATCTATATGATGTTGGAGGTTTTGCTAACGGGGCAATCTTCAACATAGCCGCTGTTGTCATGATCTTTTCTAGTCTCATTGTATATCTAACGATTCGAATGAAACATCAAACTGATGAGATTGATGAAGAAACTTCATCCTCTGAAGCTCCTCCTCTTAGCAGTCTTCCTTATCAACTTCGGCATGCATACTTGCTATTCATCGTAGCATTGGTGTTCATCAATTTTGGAAGAAACTCGATTGCAGTCATCACAGGTATCTTTCTCAATGATCCTACAGGATTCAATGCAAGTGGAGCAAGTGTTGCCATATACAGTAATGTTCGAAATATTGCCAATATGATAGCAGGTCTGATGGTTGGATCTATTATATCAAAATCAGATGATAATAAAGTAATGACTGCTGGTGTTGTATCTGCAATTGCTGGAATTGCTTGGCTCACTATCACACCAACATTTAACCTATCTTTGATTGCCGCTTTCCTGCAAGGAATGTCTGAAGTAGTCATCAGTGCTTCAAGTTATTCTATAGTTGCCAAAATGGCACCCAAAGAATTCAGAGGGCGGCTATTTGCTTATTATAACACATCCTTTTTCCTCTCATGGGGTATTGCAGCAACATTGATTGCAGGACCTATTGCAGACATTCTAATCTCTCAAGGTGTTTCGAATGCAAACGCATACCGAGGAAGTTTCATCGCAGCAATCATCATTGTTCTAATCGGGATTATCTTTCTTGTAGTGTCATTCAGATATACAAGCAGAAATGAATCCTCGTTCAATGGTGAAACAAAGGAGGAACAGATTCCATTCGAAATCTAACACGTTTATTCAAATCTAGTGATTTAATTTTCTCTCAACATGACTTCTTGAAAACAAAACCTTAAATGTAAAGTTTACTTTACGTAAAGTATACTTTACATCTCAAAGAGTGTGGAAGATGTGATTATAAACAAGGTGAAGGATATCCGGGAAGAGAAAATGGGAACTGCTTCTAACCGTGATGAATGGACTCAGGAAGGTCTAGCAAAGAGATTGGGAGTCACACGACAGACAGTAATCTCAATTGAGAAGGGAACATACAATCCTTCACTTTTGTTGGCATTCAAACTCTCACAGCTATTTGAAATGAAAATTGAGGAGATTTTTGAGTATCAAGGTGATCTGAATGTATAAGGGAATATTGGCAGCATTGAGTGCTGTTGCAATGGTAGTGGTTGTGTTTGTCATTCTTTGGATTATAGACTTAACAACTGTCAGTAGCTATTTTGGTGCTATTGGTGGTATGTTTGGTGGAGTACTGGGAGCTACATATCTACGTCGTTTCCAAGATGAACGATTCTTACTGATAATGAATCAAGCTGCCCGGAATGTCTTCATCTATCTGATGATTCTTCTTCCTATGAGTGGTGTTGTTCTACTACGGTTCGATGAGATTACTCATCAGATAGCTACAGGTTTGATACTGATTCCATGGGTATCTTCGCTAGTGATATTCTGTTGCTCACTTGTCTATTACTATAGGAGATGAGATATTGAGTGAATCAGATATTTCAGCAAAATCCCTTGTGATCATGCTATTCGTATTCATCCTTTCTTGGTTACTAACACAAGTTGTTCTGAGAATAATCTTTCCAATGTCTTGGTTGCCCTTCTCTCCAGTATTTTTCTTTTCAGGGATTGTGTTTGTTTCAATTATGATGGGATTCCTAATCTACAAACGAAATCTTCGAGATGAAAGAACTATCAACATATCCGATAAAGCTGCACGAAATGGATTTGCATTCATCCTTTATGCTATTCCAGTTGCGATTGGAGGACTTCTTGGGATTGGAGCACCTCCTGAGTCCGTTCTAGTTCTGATCTTACTTTTGATTGGTACCTTAGCAGTTGCTGGAATCTCTGCAATCTATTACTATCGTCAATAAACTTGATTGGTATACTAAGGTGTTATACCTCAATGGTATATTTAGAACTAGACTCATGATGATCAAAGAGAATCTTCTTCAAATCAAGCTGAATGAGAGTGAAGTTAGGATCGTCTGATGATTTCCAATATCCTGAAAACCAAGGAATTGATGATGACA
>PJER01000082.1 GCA_002825465.1 Candidatus Thorarchaeota archaeon MP8T_1 | reverse complement strand
AAGGAAATCCTAGAACCTGATTATTTTCCCGAGGACTAGACTTATAGCTAAAAGTTTGCCTGCTCTTCGGAGGAACCTTCGCTATTAGCCTCCTACAGCTGCTATCATAAAGACAATTAGGTCTCCCTTTGATATCTTTGTCTTGATTCCATCTCGTGCGACCATATTCATGCCATTGATGAAGACGATAGCATCTCTCCTCAGTAGTTTCTCTTCTTTATCATCAAGGTAGACCTCAAAACGGTCACCATACTCTTCGTGAAGCTCGCTAATCAGTTCCTCTATTGTAGATCCTTCCTTGGTTTCAAATGGGAATTTATTATGCTCTGAATTCTTTAGACCTTTATTCATCAGCTTCACGAAGACTTCAGTCAAATTACAAGTTCACCACTTGATATCTAAATAGATTAACTTTAAATTAAGTCTGTCGAAGAGGAAATTAATATCTAAAGCCCACCAATACAAATGATTACAACTTAAGGGGTGGGGCAATCAAAAGAGCATGTTACACGACATATTCTAAAGATGCCACAAAGCATATGTATCCTTAAGCTTCGAGGAGTATAGGGCCGCTATAGATTACAAGAACAGTAACAATGGTTGCGATTGATTTGGCAAATGCGAAAGAACGTAGAACTCTTAGGGAATGGCTAATGGAAAACGCACGCGAAACACCTGTACATTATAGGGAAATTGCTGAAGCGTTGGACAGAGACCCTGCGTCTGTTTCTGCATCATTATCAATTGAAAAAGCTCAAGCACAGGTCGATGGTCGACCCGCGTACTTCCAGAGAGTAGCTCCAGGGCTATATCGATTCAACGATCTCTGTGAGGGTGCAATCACTGAGCAGCAGATTGATGAGGATCTCAAGGAGAAGGCAAGAGCCAGTAAATTAGCAACAAGAAATGAGATGAATCAAGCAATATCTAGTCTTGATCTCTTAGGATTCAGAGAGCTCGCCGAGGTAATTTTAGTTAATGTTCGAGTGAACCGTGATGATGTCCGAGAACGTGAGCGCTATAACAATACAATAGTATTCACAGGAAGTTGGCTCGATGATGGCGGGAGAGCTCCTGTTGTGTTTTATGCCAAGAAGTGTCATTTGGACGAGCCAATTGGCAAGGAAACAATTCTAGAGATTCGTGGGGCACTGCCAACTTATGGTGCAAACCAAGGGGTTCTCATTTCAAATGGAATATGCACTGCAGATGCAAGAGAAGTTGCTGTCCAACCAAATCTATCTGTCCCGCCAGTCCATATAATGGATAAGGAAATTATCTTGAATGTGCTGTTTGAGAGCAGGACTGGAGTCAAGTCTAGCAAGGTCGAGATCTTCCTCCTTGACAACGATTTCTTCAGGAACCTGATGCCAGACGAGTGAACAGACCTCTTCGTAGATCTATGATGCGAGTTATTTCGCCTGATAAATCTCAATTAGTAAATCTGTAACTTACGAAATTGACTATACCGCATCTTGGCTTTCTTTTACTTAAACATCCGGGTTTAATAAGGAAAAATTATACCCCTGAACTTAAATATCAGCGTTTACATTGTGGATGGTATCACGATACGATTCTTTCTTGTCGTGAGAGAGAAAAAAAGGAGAACAATACAATTGAGTGAGGACAAACTCCTCTTTGTCAGAGAGTCGTCCGGCCTCGTTAAGGAAGTAGGTACGGGCTTTGCTCTTCTCCTCCCAATAGCACTGACATTGGGACCATGGTTCCACTACTTTGGACCTCAGGTCTCAACTTGGAATCCTGGCGCGCATCTTGTACCCATGTACGCAATTGGTGCGGCAACGGTCTTCTTTGAGGCCCTTGCACTCATGTGTTTGATGCTTGCCATGCCAAGATCAGGGGCTTCATACCACTTCACAGGAAGAGGTCTGAGCCCGATTTTCGGTGTAATGGAAGGTTGGCGGAGCGTAATCACGAACCCTGTGTTCAGGGGAACTGGGAGCTTCTTCGCAGTACAGATCTTCGCTGGTGGTCTCACAGTCATTGGCACGGCAACAAGCAATGCTGCACTGGTCTCATTTGCAGCGACACTTGGATCAGATGTTATTTGGCTGTTCACCGCTGCTTTTCTGATGATCCTTGTCGGATTCTTCTTCAGCTACTTGAGTGTAAAGTGGCTGGGATGGTTCGTTATAATCCTGGGAATCATCAACATAGTAGCACTATTAGTCGCAGATCTCGTAATGCTTGGTACACCCATTACTCAGACTGTCTGGGAGAATTCGATGGGTGCTGGATCATGGGCTCCGATAGCTGCCTTTGATAACTCTACATTTGTAGACTTCAACTGGGGTGCCGTTGGCCCTGCACTCCTACTCACTGTAGGTGGTATGTGGCCATATCTCATTATGCCTGTCGCAGGTGAGGTTTCACAACCAAGCAGAAACATTCCACTGAGCAACCTTGGTGGATGGGCTGGAATTGCAGTTTTCTTCCTGCTTTCCGGTTTTGCTGTAGAGTCCTGCATGGGACCCTATCTATATGGCATAAACTCTGTAGGTGGCGTCTTCCCAGGCTTTGGTAACTACGCCGCAGTCATTCTTGGCGCTAATCCACTTGCTTGGTTCGTGATATTATGTCCGATATTCGCAAGTGTCCTAGACTCACCAAGCAACGCATTATGGGTCACGCGACCGATGCATAGCATGGCTATGGACAGGTTCTGCCCTGAAGCATTTGCTCGTGTCCACCCGAAGTATCACGTACCACACATTACCCTGTGGTTCTGGTTGATCCTCTCGGCTGGTACGGTCGCATATGCAACAGCTCTACAGTACTTCTATGGTACTGCGCTTGCTTCACTTATCGGCGTCGCATATACCTACGTCTTCATCAGATGGCAGATGGCTCTAGCTGCAGTCTCGCTACCATACTACCGACCTACGTTATGGGAGCGGAGTGGAGGATGGAAATTCCTAGGAATTCCGTTGATATCCATCGGTGGTTTGGTTTCAGGTGCTATGTTCTTCTGGGCTATCATCGCATACGTACCGGGACTACCCTATGAGGTGGCGTTCACGGTAGCGGTCTACGTGATAGGTCAGATTGCTTACATGTACTATGGAGCAAAGAACAAGGCTAAGGGCATTGAGATGTCCGCCATCTTTGGACAACTACCCCCCGAGTAGAATACAAATTAGTTGAAGAGAGCAGCAAGCTCTCTTCTTCCCTTTATTTTTCGACACATCTACAATCTAGAATCATTAGAGAATGGTTCTATTCTCTAGTAATCCTCTACGAAGTCTGTTATTGGCGGAAATCTGTTTCTACTTGCCTTACTGGAAAAGGCTTCAAGTTTATCCCACGTCCTGTGGAACCTAGAAGGAAATGACCAAGGTCTAATCAATAGGTATTCTTCTACATCATCCGATGAATTGTATGCTTCGAGAGCTTTTTCAGCCTCACGACTGAATTCATGCCGTTGGTCATCATTCAAGACTTGTTGTTCGAAAACGTAGGCGTCTTCCTTCCACTGGTAACGAACTGTGAATTCATCATCATCACAAAAGACACGGTGTATCAACCTCCAAGGCCAGAAAGTTGACATCTGTTCTAGCTGCTCACCAGCTCCATAGAAGTCGATTGCCATTCCTTCTTTGGAAAAGACGTAGTCTGGACCGCGCTCTCTGAATTTTTTATTTGGTTTTGCCATTCGCCCTTTTTTAGCCCAATCATAGAACTCCGCTCTAACGCGACTATAGACTTCACAGTGGTCTAGTGTGTACTTCACGGCTGCTGCAGTACCGTGGTGAGCTAGTCCAGGGAGTGAAGGCCGATCGAGACGTTCTTCTATTAACTCCCGAACGGTCGAAATGTCTTCAACTGGAATTGTAGTCCAAACAGGAAAAATCGCTCTTCCAAATGGCGTCGTATAAAGAAACACAATCCCTGCAGTTCCAATAGGTTTCATTCCTTCAGGAAGCTCTTCGTCAATGGGCCAGGTTTCTTCGTCCTTGCAATAGTGAACCTCAGCTACCTCAAAAGACACTACTTCTTTCCACTCAGCATCGAAGACTGCTTGGTACTCCTTTCTCTTCTTCTGACGTGGCAGTATGAATCTTGCATACGTAGGATTGATCTGCAATTCATGGCGTGATTTGCTATGGGGGCAATTTCCAAGATATTCGATGTCTGGCAATCTTTCTTCATCCGACATAGTGATATGACCGCCTTTCGTATCTGTAGGTCTATAATCTGAAAACGGTTCTCATTGCGCTGTTCTTAAAGGTTCTTAAAAGAGTCGGTAGCCTCACCTTAAGAATCAAAAGGGTTAAAGGCGTGATACTTCGTGGCTACCAGAAGAGGATATTCCGCGATGAGTCAACGTTCAAAACGAGAGAGAGATACTTCGACGTCACTAGAAAATTTCGAGTTTGATCCTTCTGAGATTGATCTGAAGTACAGCAAAAACCTGATGACCGTCTTGGACGGCTATCGTATTCAACGAACATATGACCTAGGATTTATTGACAAGGCAATCAACAAAGGCACTCTCCCGAAGGTATTCATCCGCCAATGGGGCACCATTAGATCCGTGCTACACAAGTTGGCTGCTATCGGTCCGAAAGTTCCCGGAGTAGAGTCCTGGCTAAACAAGAAGCAATACTTAGCTTTCATATCCATGGCCACACTTACCATTGTAGCACCATTATTATTGCTTACATGGGTATTTCAATGGGATGTTCTTGTGCCATATGCTTTACCCCTAGCGGTAATAGCAGTTGGTCTAATGCTTGTGAATTGGCTCGCCTCATCATGGTATAATCGTAAGGTTGCATGGGCCATCCACTACTATATAGAGGATAATCAGAACTTAGTCGCAAGAGAACGTGCTGTGCTTAAGAAATGGGTGCAAATTCTAATTCACCATACTGCAAGGGTGATGAGAAAGGGTGGATACGATCCTGCCAAGAATCTGGTCAAGTTCTTCAATGATGACTACGTGGGAATAGAAGTTCTAAAGGAACCTGCTGGTCTTCGAAAGAACTATGTTGTTAAGATTAAGCTAACCGGATGAATTCTGTTATTGCCTGAGCGTGAATAAAGAAATCAGTGCATGCGGAGTTCATCGCATGCACACAACTCCTAGACTATCTTTTCAATAGGCTTGTAATCAAGTTCAAATCCAAAGTGCCTCGGACCTAGGACCTTCAAACCCTCTGGACTTCTGAAGATTGACTCACTTTTCATTCCGATGACGCTGACCTTGTCACCCTTTTTGATGTCTGTATTTGTAATGGGTTCCCCAGTCTTGGCATCGATTATCTCGATGATATCCGGACTCGTTATCCAAGGCTTATCATCAAGCCATGTGATGTGATTCTCGTTCTTGAACCATACTCTGAGTTTCTTTCCTGGTTTTATTCCAGTACCACTGATTTCAGTTTCACCCCACATATAGCCTACTCGGTTTTCCCACTGTCGACCTGTGACCTCTCCCCTGAAAATAACCCAACCACCAACCTTTTCCACTATCTTATTCGCTGGATCATCTCCAGATTCTCGACACTCTCGAATCATTTTGCCAACATTATAGCTCTTGGTCAATGTTCCAGGTATAATGGCATCATGGAAATCTGAGCCTTTGAGTGGAAACGCCACATTTCCAAGTCTTCCCCAAGCCACTTCACTCAGAGCTTTTGATATCCGTTCACCCATCTCATAATTGATGACATTTTGGACGATACTCTTATTGCCAAACCAGTCGATCAGAGCCATTGGGGCCATCGAAAAATTCTTGACACACACAGTGTTCTGACATATCTCGGGCACTGCTCTCGCAGAGTAGTCGCCATCAACACACGGAATACCGTGTTTAACAGCGGCATCAATTGGGGCTGGAGTATTCACACCGCCTAGCTCAAAAGGTGCAACTGCTTTGAATTTTACGTCCATATACTCTTCGAGAGCAGCTAGTCCACTTACTAGCTCTTTCTCGAAGTAGTCCCATGGAAATCTAGTCCGTAAAGCTTCGATTTCCGGTGTTGGCGGCGCTATCGTGCCTGAGTAATATGGACATGCAATCCAATCCTTGTCCTTGACAAAACTAGGATCAACGATCTCAATCTTTTGACCATCATCTACATGAGGATAAAGCATATTGAGACCGAGTTGTTTGGAACCACCGCCACCAGTTCCAAAGAATGTGCAACCAGTGGCAAGGTCTTCCACATCAGTTCTAGTCTTTAATAAAAGCGTCATTCGAACCCATCCTGTTAAGGTTTCTTAAACTCAGATTAAGCTCGGTCGTATTTATTTCCAGTGGATAGTATCGGATTATCCTGATAGGGCAACGACTACATTCAATATAATCAAAAAGAAAGAAGGTGGTGGAGCGTGCAGAAGCACTCTCCCTTCCAAGATGTGATTCTAAAGTTCGACGCGTCCAGCTTGGACTTTTCCATCCTCGATTGTTATGAGGAATCCCTTCAGTATACCTTCACGATATTCAGAACCCGGATTAACGCATAATGTTTTGCCAATGCTTCTGTAACCGACTGATTCGTGAATGTGACCATGCATACCAAGTAGAGGTTGATATTTCTCAATCACTTCGCGTACAGATTTACTTCCGACAGGACCGAGCATCTCATGTGCACCAGCTTTTCTTACTTTGTGTTCTTCGTCGAGCTGGGGTGCTGTATCAAGTCCTGAGTTGAATGGAGGATCATGGAAATTGCAAATAACCTTAGAGTAATCATCGGTTTCTAGTCGAGCAAACTCCTCTTCCAATTTGCCAAGCAGTTCTTCATCTGGACATTCTCTATGTGTTTCCCATGGAGTTGAATTTACCCACTCACAGCTTATCATGGGATAGCCCTTTACATCTATCACTCTCTTTAATGGATATATCACTCGTGGATCATTCTTGATGACTTCGTCAATAGCCCAATCATCATCATTTCCTGGATTAACGACAACCATAATCTCCTCTGGAATTCGCTCGTTTGCCATATCCATCCAGAGTTGTATTCTGTTTTTCATCAATTCTTGAAAGAGAGCTGTAATAGCACCTGGTGTTTCGCGAAGCTTCTCGAGCTCCTCTGGCGTCAGTATTTTTGGATAGAATCCCTCGTCTTCAGTGAATTTAATGAAGTGGTCAAGATCCTTCTGTTTCTTGAATTCCTTTTTCTTTCCCTGTGGCGACGCCCACCATCTGTCTTCCTTTTCCTTGATGATCGGCATGATGGCTTTGCCCGTCAAATCACCGCACATCATCGCGATGTCTGCTTTGAACACCTTTGGTGCCCGACACATTTTTTCCCAAGTTTGTTGGCTTCCGTGTGGGTCCGCTGCTAGAAAAATTCTCATTTTGTTACCTCGCACGTTCTCTCTGCTTGGAGTTGGTTACTCTATAGTCAGATTACGAATTTTGGAGCCTTCCGTGTTTAAATTTCTAATGGTACAACACATGTGGAGCTTTAAACAGCTTAAGAAAAAATAGAGCTAGGACACAACATATTAATGTCATACTGCTTTCTTGGAATAGATAACTAAATACTCAAGACTGAGGTGGCATTACTATTGACAGGTAAATATGGTCCCATCCTTGAGGACTTCATGCAAGAGGCCATGAGAATCGTGCAAGCCGCAGATGAGAATGGCATCCCTCTCCGAGTAATCGGGTGCCTTGCTTTTCGAATTAAAGCTCCAGAGCATGTCGACTTGCACATCAAAATGGGACGAGAAGTCACAGATATTGATTATGTATCATATTACAAGTACCAGCCTAAGTTGGTGAATCTCTTCAGAGATGAGCTTGGCTACCACTGGGTTCCTCCAAGTTTTGCAAGAGCAAGCACACTTCGAGACCTCTTCATTGATCAGGAGCGTGGGAGAAAAATCGATGTCTTCTATGATCATCTTGAATTCTGTCACAATATCGACTTCAAGAAGAACAAGAGACTCGAGGTGGATAAACCCACTATTCCTCTCGCAGAGTTATTCCTGGAGAAGACACAGATTGTTGAAATAAATGCCAAAGACTTGAAGGATTTAGTAATTACTTTTCTCGCACACGATGTCAGCGAAACAAATGATGACACAAAGGTGAACGGTGCATATATTGCAAAGCTTCTGTCAGATGACTGGGGATTTTACTTTACAGTCACTGAGAACATCAAGAAATTTATCGACTATGTTCCTAAAATCCACGAGATAACACAAGAACAGAAAGACCTGGTTATAGAACGCGCTAAAAAGATGCATAAACTAATCGAGGATACGCCAAAAACTCGTGCATGGAAAAACCGTGCAAAAGTTGGCAATAAGAAGCGGTGGTATAAGTTCGTTCACTCAATGGATGGAACGCACACAGCTGAATAGAAGATAGAGGCTACAGGCAATGAAGCTGTCAAAAGAAAATGCGTACGACATGCTAACTGGTGTAGGAATACTGGGCACTGGTGGGGGTGGCGACCCGGTTTCCTTTGGCAAACCCCTTGTTGACTGGGACTACCAACGAGAGCGAATCTATGAAATCACTGATCCAGCTCAAATCAAAGATGACGCTTTCATCGTTTGTGGGGGCTACATGGGCTCAGTGAATGTCTTCAAATCGATTGGAGATATGTTGGAGAGTTGGGAGACCAGATATGAGCTCCATGAGGCTATGAAGATTTCAGAGCGAATTACTGGGAAGAAGGTAAACCATCTCGTTCCTTTTGAGCTTGGAGGTACAAACACGACTGTGATGTTGTCCTTAGCTGCTCGTGCGGGAATAACAACCGTAGATGGTGACGGACTGGGGCGTTCAGCTCCCGAGACCCAAATGATCTCTTTTGTAGGCTATGGTATAGAACTCTGCC
>PJER01000013.1 GCA_002825465.1 Candidatus Thorarchaeota archaeon MP8T_1 | reverse complement strand
ATGAATAGTAATTGTACAACACTGTAACTGGCGCTACGCTTTTAAGTAGTCCACCTTTTCTGGGGCCATCCGCCCGATAAGAGATTACTGGGATTTAGGAAGGCACTAGAATGAGAAAAACAAGTAGAATATTGGCGCTCATGTTTGTCGCATTCATGATTTTGGGTGCAACCCAAGTCGACACAATAACGAACATAGATCAACCCATGAGCACTCAGGTAGACATTCTTAGTCCTGCTGCGTATGATTCACCGAACATCACGGCATCACTGGTGAGTTTAGCTAATGGAAGCAGAGTATCTGGAACCTTTGACATCACTTTAGCAATGGGCTCAGATTTTACTTCCTTAAATCGAACTCTGATCGTTGAAGGTGTAATCTTTCCGGGTTATGATCACAATAATATTTCTGCCAGTAGCAGTTGGACAGAAGTAATTACCAATATTGATTCAACACTACTTGTTGAAGGAATGTTGAACTTCACTATTCTGTTTGAATACTTTGCTGAGAGAGAAACAGTCTATTTACTATACTATGTCGATAATGATTCATTCGACATTAGTGCAACACTAACTACACCTGCAAATGGAAGCACAGTAAGTGGAATTGTGAGTATAGACCTTAATGTCGTTTCTGATGTTGATACTCTGAATCTTACCTTATACGTTGACAACGAGATTTATTCATCAGAATTTGTTGGCACTGGGGACATCAGTGTAGTAGTAGATACAAGTACACTCTTTGAAGGACATGATAACTTTACTCTATTCTTCCAGTATGATATGCTTGCAACGAACTTCTCCTACTCGATATACATTGTATATCTAGTAGACAATGATGGGGAGCCAATCACCATCAACCATCAATCGCCGGCAAATCAAACAGAAGTATCAGGTGTCTTTGACCTATATCTTGAGATAGGTTCCAATTATGAGCCACTTGAATTCACACTCTTTGTCGAAGGGTTAATTCATCAGTACAATAAGAGCACCATAGGAATAAAGAATCAAGTAGTTCAAATTAATACCACAGGACTTGATGAAGGTCCCCTGAACTTCACACTATTCTTCTACTATAATGTGACAGGAGAAGATGCATCAGCAACCTACACTCTTGTCTTTACTGTGAATAATCATGGTATGCCACAAATCGTTATTCTGAGTCCTGAAGAGGAATCAACAATTACTGGACTAACAGATCTCTGGCTGAATATCACCTCTACTCATCCAGATCTTTATCTCAATATTACAGTTGATGGAACAAATGCTGTTGAGTTCAATGGGACTGCTATTGTTAGTGGTGCATTCAATTATACTTTCAATTCGAGTAAGTATGAGAACGGAAACCACATAATCGGAATTATTGCCTACACAGGTGAAGGTGCATTTACCAATGCAACCCTTCATTTGCATTTCTTGGATTATGTTAGAGTATGGATCTCTAGTATAGCAAATTACGCTGTAATAAAGGGTGATGAAAACATACGACTACGAGTTGAATCTGCATATGATAATGGAACCGCATCATTCTACTTAGATGGGGATCCTATATCAGGCTTGCAAAATGTTGACATCTATCCTGGTTCAAACAATTTCAATTTCAATTCAACCTTATACTCTGAGGGTGAGCATGAATTCATGGTAGTTGCCAATGATGGTTTCGGACATGAATGGAAAGCACGTCTGACAATCATAATTGATAACAAAGGAGCTCCTAGTCTATCCTTTGCCACAAGAGACTCAGTAGTAATTGGAATTGCTACATTTACAATCAATGTAGAATCTCAATGGGATGATCTTGTTGTTGAAGTGTTTGTAGATGATGAAATTGTTGCTGCATACAATAATGTCACTGTTGATGTTAGCTCAGGTTCCTTTAGCTTTTCAGTTGATGTATCAACTTATACTAAAACAGAGCACACTTTGAAGGTTGTATTAACAACTCCGGAGGGTGATTCTGCTGAAGCTGAACGAGTCTTTGGATTTGCATCACTTCGAATTGAAGAAATCATCAGTATAGGAATTCTAGCAGGTCTAACTATCATTATTCCACTCTATAGAAAGAAACAGGGATATCCTCTACGTACTGTCCTGATGGTTGATGCAATATTCGCATTAGTTGTCGGAGGAGTATTCCTAGTGATTGGTATCTCAACGCTACCTTTCTTGCTCTGGCATATTAATCTTGCAAGTATCTGGGCAATTGGTGGATTTCTTGTCTTCACAAACTGGGCACTACCATTCCTAGTCGAAGAACCAGAGGAATAGACTCACAATAGTTTGGTAACGGGAATATCCGTAGACAACTCAGAGGACCATTTGGCAAAAGAAGAATACAAGCCAACATGGTCCTTTGGAATTGTGGTCTTAACTGATTTCACTTTCAATGATTTTGCGGCTTGTGCAGTTCTGGAAATCACAATATCGGCGTATTCAAGACCTCTCCTGGTTACATCAGACACAAAGCTTGCAGTTTTTGCATCTTTTTTGATAATAGCCCCTACACCTACCAATCGGTCATTTGATGTAAATTCAAGTAAACTACCAACTATTCTTCCATCTATAATGCTTCCAGCCATCTCAGCAAGAGACCCAGGATATGCAATGTGTGAGAACTTCATCGACTTTGGTAATTTTTTAGGTTGTGTAAGTTTAATGGTCTTGACCTTCGAAGTTCTCTTCTCCGGTATTTTAGTAATAGGTACTGTCATACTAAAAATTGAACCGCGTGCAAAATACTTGACTTTCATCCAATAATTATACGCAGCTGGAGGTGTCGTCGCAATAACACGAACAACTCTCCGTTTCTTCATTACAGCTTCTGCAGCTTGAGTTAACTTTGTCCCAATGTAGGTTTTTTGATAACGAACATCTATGTCGAGATTCCTAATTATCCCAATCCGGCCTGTAATTGGATTCTTCTCAATTCTGAATACAATTTCACCTACAACATGTCCCTTTTCTTCAGCAACTAACCAACCCCATCTAGAAAAGGCGGCACCACGATGTTCATCCTTGATCTGTTCAACTGTAGTGTATCCTCCTTCTCTAGTTCGATAGAACCAGCGAGTTCCTTGATACACTTCAAAGAGGTCGGTGCAATCCTTCATCATTCCCTGACGTATGGTTGGCATTTACAGTATCTCCTAGTAGTGTAATCTAACTGGGATTCCAAAATAAATCACTGTATGACACACTCTCATTTGGTCAACGATTTACTTAATTTAACACACTTTTCGCTCAATTGTTTAGCATTTGGGCCAAAGAGGTAGAGAATCGGTTCCACACCAAAATCACCTGGTGAATGAATTGCAGGATAAGCTATCTTTGGTCCAGGAATCTGCTTCGATGCATGTAGACTCTCAATAATCCTCTTTGGTGTACTCTCAGATTCTTCTAGATGCACGATTTTGAAGCCAATGCTTTTCGCAGCTTTAGTTACAGTTTCACTTCCAGATACATAAAGACAGGATCTAATTGTTGTCCAAATCGCCTTGGACAAAATAAGAAGTTCAGAGGTATGGCTTGAAGCTCCGAATTGTGGACTGACAAGTGCGCGAGCTCTTCCATCGATAACTGTAATCCTCCCTGGAACCGCAGCGACATCTTTGCTTGATTTGGCTGACTCATCACAGACTACAATATTTGTGCGAATCTGAGGTACAATATTCACGAATGAGTCGGATGTTTCAATTATCCTAAGTGCTTCGAGAATATCACCAATTACAACTGCACGTCTGGATAAATTGGTATCGCTCCCACCGAGTAATTGTGAACAAATCTGACAATTAGTAGATTTGAGTGCGGGAACTTTGCTTTGATGCATTTCACACAATGAAGAACCAAGTCTAGAAAGCATACAGGTTGAGCAAATCTCACGGACCAGTATCTCAGATTCAACCTCACCACTCATAATCATATCTGTAAGTTTCTTTGAAAGAACCTCAATTTCTGTCTCAAGCTTCGTCTTTGTAATGGGTTGACTAAGATACTTACTCACAGCTGCTTGTGTCATATCCATCTGAGTGGCAATCTCAGTCTGAGAGTAACCATTTTCGGAAAGCGATCGAGCAACAAGACTTCGTACTGCTCGAAGGAAATCTCGCTGAACAATCTCACAAGGGGGTCGCATGATTAACACTCCAATTACTATAACACTGTTATATAAATCGTTATAAGAATGCTTGCATCTTTCGAGGTTGGAGACAATAATATGAGTGCTTACCCAGTCCGAAGAAATCCAAAATTGATAATCGGAGCAATAACAATCATTACAATAATCGTTGTTGCCTCATACGGAATTCTCACATTTTGGAAACCCAGATTTGTGGTGTATACATATAGTAGCTTCATGGATTGGGGAGATGAAGGAGCAGAAGCTGTTCTTGAACGCGCATTTGCACCATTTGAAGAGCAACATGGAATTGATATCGATTTTGTAATCCTTGAAGGTGATGCTAATTTTATTGTATCACGACTAAATGCAGAGTCAGCGAATCCGATTGCAGATGTGGTAATCGGATTGGACAATATTCAGATTTTGCAGCAGTCAGCACGCAACGTATTAGAACCATACATATCACCGAATCTTGCTTTAATCAACGAAACTTACGTAAGTATGTTAGATCCAGACCATTATCTGACACCTTTTGATTTTGGACTAGTTACATTGATTTATTCCTTGAATACTATCAATACAACAACACATCCACAATTGGATAATCTTACTCTAGCAGATCTTGCTGATCCAGAATTGGCAGCTTCACTTGTTACAGAAGATCCACATTTTAGCAGTCCAGGACTCTCTTTCTTGCTTTCACAAATTGCAGTCTCTGAGAAGATTTTGGAACAAGATTGGACTGATTGGTGGAACTCCGTAGAAGGTTATATTGATGTAGAGGAAGGTTGGAGTGAAGCATGGTCTACTTGGACGTCAGATCCCACAAGACATCTACTAGTAAGCTACGGGACAGACCCAGCGTATTCTGCAAATTATCTTGGAACTGAGCCCGATACTAAGATTGCGCCATTCCATTACCAAGGCGCAGACTGGGCATGGATGCAGATAGAAGGTATGGGATTAGTTAAGAATGGTCCAAATCCTGAACTTGGTAAGGCATTCATAGATTTCTGTTTGAATGAATCAGTACAGTCAGAAATTGCTCTAAATCAGTGGATGTTTCCTGTACGAACAGATCTAACACTACCTGCAGTTTATAGCTATGCAATCCATCCCAATGAAATCAGTATTCTAAATGGACTCCTTAATAGGACCGAGATCTCAGAGAATCTTCAATCTTGGCTTGACCAATATGATTCTATCATGACACCTGGGTAAGAGTGAATTCAATGCGACAAGATGATTTTCGGTCATACTTGGTATTATCAATTCCAATAGTCATATTGCTAATATTCCTGATATTCCCAGTTGCCATAGTTATCTTTGCAGGTTTAATATCAGAAAGTGGTTCATCATTTACGGATACAATATCAAATCACGTTACTCAATTTGCTATGGTATTTACAATCACCCAAGCATGTATCAGCACAGCACTTGCAGTTATTGTAGGACTACCTGGTGCAATGCTTCTTGCAAGACTAAGATTTCGTGGCAAGGCGTTGATTCGCGCATTGATTATTGTACCATTTGTCCTCCCGCCAATAGTAGTCGTTGTGGGATTTCTTCAGATGTTTGGATCTTTTGGGATAATTGATTCATTCCTAATGTTTGTCACTCATTCAAACGCGTCAATTATTAATCTAGCAGATGGATTAGTTGGCATAATTCTTGCTCATACTTTCTATAATGCGCCTCTGGTCATTCTTCTGGTTTCTGCATCAATGGAGCGTTTGAATCCCGAAATTGAAGAATCAGCAGAGATACTTGGTGCTGACTCTTTTGCCAGATTTCGAAGAATAACACTACCTCACATTCTTCCATCTTTGTTGGCAGCTGCAATTCTTACGTTCCTATTTTGTTTCATGTCTTTTCCAATCGTTCTTGCATTAGGTAATGGAGTATACAGGACTCTTGAGGTTCAAATATGGAATGCATTCAGGTGGGCAGATTACGGCGCGGCAAGTTCACTAGCACTTATACAGATCCTAATCACGATAACTCTTGCAATCACATATATCAAACTTGGAAGAGAATCAAATAACGAATCAGGCCCAACAGCTACAATTCAAACAGTCCCTCTCGGACAATATAAAAGATGGGAGAAAATCCTGATCTTCACATACCTCATCCTTATCTTAGTACTTATTGGTGGACCAATTATCTCAATAATCCGTGCTGCAATTTTCAATCCAATATCTCATAATTATACATTAGAAGGATTTCTCTATCTCATTACTCCGGGATCAAATGGTGGTCTACAACCTCTTATCAATTCAATATTTTATGGTGGATTAGCTACCCTCCTCTCGATCATTCTTGGAATTCCACTTGCCTATGCCCATAGATCAAGAAGAAGAGGAATCCCTTCAATGGCATCGATTATGATTTTACTTCCACTTGGAATATCATCGATTACGGTTGCTTATGGTCTGATGACAGTAATTGCAGTACCAACAGGTCTTAATTACAATCCTTGGCCTATCATAGTCATTGCCCAAACAATAATCGGATTACCATTTACAGCAAGGTCAATTGAGATAGGATTGAAGAGTATTGACCCGAATATCTTGGATCAAGCAGATTCACTCGGAGCAACACGGTTACAGAGATTATTTTTCGTTGAACTTCCACTGCTTGTGCCAAGTATTCTAGTAGGTGCAGTCTTTGCATTCGCTATGGCGATAGGAGAAATGTCAGCTACTCTTTTCATTGCACTGCCACAGAATTATACATTGGCTGTGGCGATTTATGATAATCTTGGTGTGAGAAAATTCATCGAAGCAGGAGTATCATCATTAGTCCTAATTATCGTCTGTGTTGTTGCGTTTCTATTAATGGAAAGAATATCTGAAGGAAGTACTGGAGGTGCACTATAATGGTAAGAATTAGTCTTAATGGATTAGTAAGAGAATTTGCTGATGGAACTAAGATAGGACCAATTGACCTTAGTATTAATGATGGCGAACTACTGACATTACTTGGTCCTAGTGGTTCTGGAAAAACAACTACACTCCGAATGATTGCAGGATTCATCGAAGCTGATGAAGGTTCATTATTCTTTGATGACAATGATGTTGTGGCAATTCCTCCCAGAGAAAGAAACATCGGAATGGTCTTCCAGTCTATTGCACTATTTCCAAACATGACGGTGTATCAAAATATTGCCTTTGGTCCAGAAATGGCTGAGTGGCCCCAGGAGAGAATAATCGAGCGAGTTGAAGAACTAGCAGACTTACTTGGAATCAAGGATTTACTCTTTAGAAAGACCAGTGAGATTAGCGGAGGGGAAGCTCAGAGAGTTGGACTAGCCAGAGCCCTAGCAAAGGAACCAGCTCTACTACTTCTAGACGAACCACTTTCAGCTTTGGACCCTCAGCTCAGGGAGAGATTACAGGCAGAAATCCGAAGAATTCAGAAGAAAGTCAACATTACTACAATCTATGTGACTCATAGCCAAGATGAGGCATTTACAATCTCAGATCGTGTCGCGATTATCAATGATGGTAGGATAGAACAAATAGGAACTCCAGAAGAACTCTATGATAATCCTGCAAATGAGTTTGTAGCTCGATTTCTTGGGAGCAGCAATATACTCCGAGGAAATATCATTGAGAGAACTAAAGGTCAACTTCTAATCCAAGTTGGAAATAGTAAATTCCTGTTTCCCGGGCAGGGAAAAGTTGGTAATCACATCACGTTCAGCGTGAAACCAGAAGATGTGTTAATTTCAACAGAAATCAAAGAGAACTGGGTAAAAGCCAATTTACTATCTATCACACCACAAATTGGTTTATTCAAAGTTACCATAAGCTTCGAAGATACTCAATTAGTGTCTCTGACAACTGATGAACAGCTAGTTAAACGACTTAGGAATCTAGTGAATAATAGAATTTACTTCACATTTGATGCTGAGTCAGTTTACATTTTTCAGTAACTCAAACTAATCTCTTGGTGGCGGAGACATTTCGTCAGATCTAGGGTTATCTTCTGTTTCAAGGTCGGTCTCTACATCATCCAGTAAATATGATGATACTGCATGCGAGTGGTCAGTCATAATGAACTGACGATCAATCAAGGAGATAACTTGGTTGCGAATGTAATCCGGAGAAGTTGCCATATCCGGTACATGATAGCGATCCGATAAGTATCGCATCATTGAAAGTGTTGCTTGCTTCTTCACAAATACGAAGATAATCGTGAAATTTAGCATTATAGAGAAGAGTGGACCAATTGCTATGATTATAATGAAGATTGGAACCCAGGGGGCATCAAAACCAACACTTAGCGCGAGCTCAATCCAAACAAGGATGATGTCAACTCCTGCAAAGAATTCCAAGATATCTTCTACATCATCTCCAACATTACTCAGACATCGGTCTTTCTTATCAAGATGAAACAGTCCAGCTTCTTTCATAAGCCATGGACCGTAATAGAGTAACATAACAGTAAATGGAAGAATTACGATACTAACTATCATCAAGATTGTACCTATGTAAATCAATCCTTCTGCATCAATACTTGACATTAGCTCGAATCCAAGAATTGTAAGTGCTATTCCAACAACGAGAACAGAGCCATAGAATGATCTTCGAAATGCATCACTTAGATTCTCGTCTTCTGGCTCTGGTGACATGAAATAGTCTCCAGCATGGTGTTTAGCACGTCTATGAATCCAAAGTGGAAGACTGACTGCTCGCGGCCACTTGATCAATATTGCACATAGAATTATTGCAAGAATTATGGAACCGACAGCAACAGCTAACATGTACATTGTATATGGCAGGAATCTTGAAGTGTCAAAACTAAAAGCCCCAGCATAGTTAAGCAGCGACAGAAGTCCCCAAGTTGATGCAAGGAGAATTACTGTGGATATTGCGAGTCCAAGGATTAGTTTTCCAATACTTAATTCCCGAGTTTCGTCAAACAATTGCTTGTAGGGATTAATGTAGGTCTGTTCCTCTTCCATTTTCAGCAACCGAATAGTGTTAGCTTATCTTACTCATAAGGATATTCCACGCCGATTAAACATGAAATCGTTTCAAGTATCTACCATAATAACTCTCATATACCATCTGAAACGATTAATCGGTGCTCAAGCTATACACTCAAGGCTTATGTCTTGATTAGCTGACTGCATACCCAACGAGGTCAATTATAACGTAGTGATTCATTATGGTGCTAGGCTACGAAGTTATGGAAGATGGGACTCTCAATGAGGTGGAAATAGGCAAGGATGAACTCAACTCAGACCTTGTAGTTTGCGTTGTGGACGACGAAACAAAGAGTATCTATCTTTGGAAAGGAAGTCAAGCCGGTGTGAGAAAAAAGTTCATTGGTGCAAGAGTCGCGACGAACCTGAGAACAGAATATGGTTTTCACTTCAAAGTACGACCTGTTGAAGAGGGTGAGGAACCACCTACTTTCTTCACGGCATTGAATGGCTCGACAGCCGCAGCACGAGTATTGAAACCAGGTGAAACTGCACCCCCGCCAGCACCTCCAAGACCCAAGACAACGACAGAAACTACTCCAACACCACAACCTAAGACTGAGATGACAGAAGAACCTGTAAAGACGCCTCCAGTAACAAAGACAGTACCACCTCCTAAACCACCTACTCCTAAAACGACCTCTGCACCTCAATCAAGACCTGCAACTATGGCACCAGCTGGAAACATTGAGGAAATGATTCGAGAATTGCAAGGGATTGACCCTCCCGAGGGCTACCAACGTGAATTAGTGATTGTCTATAACGATCTATACACAGTTGCTGAGCATAAGACATCTGTCTTCGGTCAAGAAAAAGTCGATAGAAGAATCGAGAAGGTCAAAGACCCACCAGAGGGTTCCTTCATGGCGGAAGGATTCATACCCCGTGTGATTGTCAAGGATGGGCGTGTCCTAGGCATCGAACTACTAAAAGGTACACCTGATGCAATCCTTAGTCCAATCAAGGCAGAAATGAAAGAGAGATTGAGCGATTTGATTACTTTCTTCAAGTCAGAAACAGAAGGAGCAGAGTCAGAAACTTCATCCAAGGGTAAGACCAAGAAAGGAAAGAAGCTCGTAGCAAAGTAATTACGATTATAAAACTGAATTAAGAGGGAAGGAAATGTCACAACATCTAGACCCCGCAAAGGAAAAGGAGCTTGTCGAGCTTCTGATGGGCTTAACGAATTATGCAGATCTTGATGCTATCGCAGTCGTTAGCAAACAAGGAGTAAAACTTGCATACTTTGCAACTGAGGAATCTGATACAGATCCAGACCTAATGGCGGCTGTCAGTGCAGCTCTCCTAATGACCGGAGATATGGCTGCGGGTAAACTTGGACTTGATGAACTCTATGAGGTTGTTGTACGAGGGAAAGATGGGTTCGTCGTTCTGTCTCAAGCCGGGGAATTTTTACTTATGGGTTCAGCAAGAGACCTCACATCGATGGGTCTGGCAGTTACTCAAATGAGAAAATATGCCAGAGAAGTCGGTGAATTACTCGGTCAATAAGTGTAAGCGAATGTCTGCCAGATGCACATTGCGAAGACCTCAGATGATTTCATAAATAACCAGATGGGGTCATTTTATTAGAATTTAAAAGATTATGAAACTTTAATCTTAAGAATAAGCGATATGAACGCTTATTTTTTGAATGTTTTTTGCGCTCAAGAATTTTCATTATATAATAATCTATAGTGATTTTTTTCATATTCCTTTGTTTGCTGTGCCACCCGCACGCCAACACCTACTTCGTTGAGGTCTAGGATAGGAATTCATTGAGGTGTTAACAATAAGAATAACCAAAAATCCCAAACAATCACTCATCATCATTGTAATTGCAGTCCTTATTCTACCATTTACAGGGCTGGTAATAACTGGTGCTGACACTAGTGTTAGATCTCAGACTATGTCAGTAGGTGAACCAATTGACTCCTGGGAAGTAAGTGCCACAGAGTTAATTCCAACCCAATATGCTGATGCAATTTATGATTCAAAGACAATTTCATTCATTGAATCAACAAGAAATATCCCAATGAATAATGCTACATCTCTTGACCAGATTTACTATCGGTTAGCAACAATCAAACTACTAGATCCAACATTGTCATTACTCCCAATCGAGGTGCAGAATTTCTGGGTGTCACAAGTTCTCTCGTTCCAAAGAAGTACAGGAGGTTTTGGGGACTGGTACAATGACAGGAGTAGTGTAGCTACCACTCACAGAGCCTTACAAGTATTAGACTGGTTGGGATATTCCAGTTTGAATACAACATTAGTCACTGAATACCTGGATAGATTACAAAACTCAATCACAGATGGTTATAATTCATATTTACTTGATACTGATAGTGATGTTCATTCAACCTATCATGCAATTGCATCCTACCAGCTAATTGGGCGCTCACCTAGCAATACTACTGCAGTTGCTGAATATTTCAAACGAGCTCAGAATCCTGATGGAGGATTTGGCCAACAAACGAATAATGAGAAAGGGATTTACTGGACTTCAAAGGTAACAGTAACACAAGACGCAATTTCCGGTTTGAACATCCTCATTGCAGAAGCCAATGATCCTGGTGCAGCACTTGGATTTGTTCAAGGACTTCAATTGATATCTTCTGGGGGATATGTAAATGATATTGCAATTCTTGATACTTCTGCGAGTTATACTTCATCAGCCTTAGATACAATCTATTCTCTTGGAGGAGTTCCTCTAAATATCTCATCAGCAACAGATTATCTTCTTTCACTCGAAGAAAGCAATGGAGGATTTAGACTCAAACCAACAAGTGCAGATAGGTCTCTAATAGGAACATACTATGCTGTACAAGCCCTTGATTACTTAGGTGCGTTACCAACGAATACAACTGCTACCCTAAACTATGTGCTAAATCCAACCACCGAAGATGGCTATGGTGGGACACCCGGAGAAACTCCTAGTCTTAGAGAGACATTTGATGCAGTATTCGCTCAAATCCTCATGGGAATTAATCCAGACAATTCTCAAGGCATTATTGACTATCTTGAATCCTACAGAAATCCAGACGGTGGTTATGGAACCACCACTTCTTTCACTGAGAGTACTATGAGAGTATTAGAAACATACAATCTCTTAGGGATCGCTTTTCCGAATCCTGGCGAAACCATCAATTATCTCAAAGGACTACAATTACCAAACGGAGGATTTGTGAAATCTTCCAGTGATACAACTGCGTACATTGTATCGACCTATAGGGCAATCAGAGCTCTTGAAATTCTTGGATCACTACCTGATAATGTAGGTGGAGCTATAGCATTTATTCAAGGCATTCAGAATGGAGATGGTGGTTTTGGAGGATTCTTAGGAGACACAAGTGATGTTACGAATACTTACCGAGCCATTCGTGCACTGCAAATTCTTGGATCATCTGCAAGTAATGAGCCTGGAGTGGTCAATTTCATTTTAGGGAGTCAGAATCCTGATGGAGGATTTAGAAGAAGTCTTCTTGACACATCACTCCCAAACAATATTTCCAATACTATCTATACATACTCTGCAATAAGAGCATTGGATATTCTAAACTCAGGTCCTTCAAATATCAAAGCTCTGTATTCATTCATTACTAGTGTCCAGAACTTTGATGGAGGATACGCAGAACATCCAGCCTTTACATCAAATATTGCGTACACATTTGTATCACTCTTCATTCTCAGACATTTCCATGAAATTTCTGGATTCAAGATAATAGTTCCAGATGATGCGAATTCAATTCGCTTCAATTATGACTCGATATCTCTCACTCTTGAAGGAGCTATGGGCGATCTAGCGTATGAAGTAACAAACACTAATAGCTCTTCATTGATGAATCAAGGAATTCTAGCTTCTTCAGGAGAAGTAATCATAGATACAAGTAACCTATCGGATGGTACTTACATTTTGGAGATACTAGCAAGTGACCCAACTGGAGCTGTGATATCTTCTGAAATTACTATTCTCATCTCACGATCTGAAGTCCCAACAATAACTACATCTGAAACATCAACGACCACGACTGATTCTCAAAACACATCAACAACACCAAACACAGGTATCCCAATAGATGATTTGCTGGGAAATCCACTCATTTTGGTACTTGTAACGGGAGGAATTGGTATAATCATCATAATTGTGGTAGTGAGTAGAAAGAGATCCTAGGAGAGGAGTGGGGGAGATGGTTTCTTCACCTATCAGAGCAAAAGCAGCAACTTCACTGCTGCTATTCCTCTTCATTTCATCGATGGGATTAGGAATTACACTTTCAACCACATCGGATGAATCATCTTCTATTCATAGCCCAATTCAGAGAGAAATCTCATTTGATGAATCCCAAGGATTGGGTACAGGTATATTTGAAAATGAATCATTCAAGCAAAGTATTATTGATTTTGTGACTAGTGCGCAAGATAATGGAATTCAGAATCTACCATCAATGGATAGTGCATATCATCTAGGCATGTCATTCTATTATCTCGATGCATTTGCATATGCAATTCCTTCCAATATGATTGATCCAATAATCGAATTTGTTGATACTTCCAGAAATACAGATGGAGGATATGGAAACTGGGAAGGAGCTAGGAGCTCTGTTGAATCTACCTACCAAGCAATTCAATTATTGACTGCACATATGGGTCAAACAAATCTTGACATAGTATCTGCAACTAAAACACTCTCATTCATAGGATTGCTTGAAACTGCTGAGGAAGGATACCTTCCTTTACTAGACTGGGATGCACCAGATGTTTCTTCAACCTACAGAGTATCATACATCCTTGACATTCTTGATGACGAATTTCCATCCCTGAATATTCTGATTGATAATTCATCTACAATATTTCTGGATAATGCATTTGTTCCACCAATTTTTGTTAATGGCGCATCTGGCTACTCGGAGAACATTGGCGGTGATGCAGAATTGCTTGCATCCCTAGATGCTGTCCAAGGATACGTACTTCACAATTACACTGAGGTGCCAAACATGGAATCAGTTGCTAAATTCTTAGATTCCTTAATCACTATAAATGGAGGAGTAGCAGGATATTTGGGTGGACTCCCAACAACTGGATATACTTCAGCAGCAATACAATTGTACCTTCTTGTAAAGACACAAACATCGTTTGACATTGATAGTTACCTTTCTCCAACTTTTCTGGATGATGCTATCAATTACCTATTAGCAAATAGAATCGCTGGATCTGGTTTTGGTGCGTCTGAACGCGACCTGACACCTGAACTCAGTTCCACATTCTTTTCGCTTCGCGCGTTGTATCTTTTGGATAGTTTAGGATTTATCTCTTCTATTCCAGATTTGACAGGCGTCTATAATTACCTTTTAGATGGTATTCAACCAACATATGCATATGCGGATTACCCAGGAGATGTTCCTGATGTATCATATACAACATATGCAGTACTTATAGGAAATCTCTTAGGAAACACTTCTTGGATTTATCCAGTTGTTCATGAATACATCAATAATGCATATAGCACAGCTAGAGGTGGATTCGGTTTCAGACCAAGTTCAACTGCAAGGGTGAAATACACATACTTTGGCATACGAGCTCTTAGAAGTATGAATGATCCATTGGTCACAGCACCAGATATTGTACAATTCATTTTAAACTCTCAAAATATAGATGGAGGATTTGGCGAACAGCCAAGTTCCAGTATTAGTTATCTAACACACACTTATTGGTCTATCATGAGTTTGCAATTACTTGGCAATCTTGAGAATTCTCAACTGGATTCCGAGGGACTTCTTAATTGGTTGTTCTATTTGAGGAAGCCAGATGGTACTTTCTCAAATTATCCCGGATTCAATTCCAGTCTTGTTTCAACATACAGAGCAATAATGATCCAACAATATATGGGAATCACAGATATTGATGATGGAACACTCAATGCAACATTGATGGATTACATGGACCCATCTGGAGGATACATACCCTCTCAAAACAGATTGGTTCCGACTATGGAGGACACATTTTATGGAGTCTCTCTTGCCTTACTGTTGGGACAAGAACTAGATAGAGAACATATTCAGGATTTCGTATTATCACTTCAGAATGCAGATGGTGGTTTTGGCCTAAGGCCGGGTTTCTCCAGTAGATTAGAGTCATCATATTATGCTTTGCTAATATTGAGATTACTAGAATTGGGAGGAAGTGGACAGCCCATTGTTGAATATTCAGAGAATCCTTTGGATATCTTCTCCCCAATTCTATTACCTGCGTTCATTCCCGATATTGAGAATAATAAAGAATTCCAGAACTCGTTTATTCTCACTGCGACAATCAAAGAACCTGAATCAGCCATCCAAAGCACGTGGGTGGAAGCTATCTGGAGTAGAACTAATGAAGGATTAGAAACGTTTCAATTCATTGGAGAACAAACAAAAACATCAGAAGAGTATTCATACCTGATGGGAACATTTGATGAAGTAGGAATCCTTCAATTTCGTATTCATGTAGTCGATGAAAATGAGAACACAGCAGTATCAGAATGGTTCTATCTCAGGTCGCTCTCAGTTGTTCTCGGAGGACAAACTGGACAGTTTGATGTTTCAGCAATGCTCCTACAATTTTCAGTTCCAATCTTTATGGGTGTAGGAATAACTGATGGACTCTTCATCCATAGAAAAAAGAAGAAATCAGAAAAGAGTGATGTTCGAATGACAATTAGTTATGAGACAAAAGAAGGAACATTTGGTAATGAATCCTTGAATATTATTGGATTGTTCCTAATAATGGGAACAATAGCGATTTTAGCACGAGTATTTCTCCCGGATGCAATACTGGTAGCTGAAAACTCAATATTTCTTTTCAGGTTTCTAGTAGGAATGATGGTTATCCTTTTTGCAAAATATGTGTTAGGGATTAAGGCTCTGGGATTATTTGGACCAACAGTTTTGGTGATTGCAATGCTATCTGTAGGGCCGCTTTGGGGACTCATCATATTTCTAGATATCTTCGCAGTAGGATTTGTAGTTCGGTCTATGATTAGTCGTTTCAATTTTGCAGTCGGTTTTAGAATAGGTATTCTAATGATTTTCACAATCACCTTTATTGGACTTCTCGAACTACTGGGTGAGATCTTTCTTATCCCAACTCTAGGAGGCACAATCCTTGTTCCCATTATCATCACACCTTGGTTTATTGATAGATATGTTATAGAAGCAGAACAAAAAGATCAGTTAGAAGCGTTCAAGCGACTCGTTATTACTCTAGGTGTTACACTAGTAGCATACATATTCATGAGCTATGATCCACTCATCCGAGCACTAGTAGTAAATCCCGAGTTATGGCTTGTATTAACTGCAATCACAGTTTACGGTGGACGAAGTTCAAATTACTCATTCAAAGATAAAGCACGATTTGATAGATTCTTTAAGAAAGAAGAGGAACCATTATCGATTCAAATTAGGAATCGTGATTATATTGCGAAATATAACTCAAAGGTCCTATTTCCTATTCTCAATAAATTCATGATGAAAGAGCAGTTTGAGAAGTGGCGAGTACCAACGCCAGAGCTCCTTGCTGTAGTTGATAGCGAATCACAGATAGCAGGATTAATGGACAGATTGGAAAATGATGAAGAATTCAAGAATGGATTTGTAATCAAACCTTCTCAGAGTTTTGGTGGAAAAGGGATTGTGGTTGTTAAAGAAAGAACTGAGGATGGAAATTTCATAATCAGTGGGGAAGTACATGCTCCGATTGCTTTGGAAACAGAAATTCGAAAGATCCTTCAAGGAGAGTATCTGACAAGCCAGACTCTTACTGATCGAGATATTGTACTCATTGAAGAGAAGATAGTTTCACATCCAGATATTGCTAAAATTTCAACAGGATTACCAGATGTTCGAGTTATCGTTTTCCGTGGAATCCCAGTTCTCGCTATGATGAGACTTTCAACAAAAGATAGCCAAGGAAAGGCAAATCTCAAACAAGGGGCAATTGGAGCAGCACTCAGAATGTCGGATGGGGAAATCTATCGCGCAGAGATAAAAGGTGTCGAAGTTGAACGACACCCAGATACCGGAGAGAAGATTGTAGGTTTCAAATTAAAGAAGTGGTTGGAGATTCTATCAGTTGCATGTTTAGCGCAAAAAAGTAGTGGGTTAGGATATGCAGGAGTTGACATAGTTATCGGAGATGATGATCGAGTTTTGTTACTAGAAGTGAACAAGAGACCGGGACTTGAAATTCAAAATGTGACACAGAGTAGCCTGCTTCGTAGGTTCGAAGATATTGAAAATGAAGACCTTGATGCAACAGAACTTTCTCCAATTAGAGCAGCCAGAATGGGAATAGACCTTGCGCGTGAGCGTTGGGAAAAGGAGGAGGTCTAAAGATATGAGTGACTCGAAATCCGAAATACAAAGGGGGAAAATTCGGTTCATGACAGTGTCAATAATCCTTGCAATAATAGTGATCTCAACTGGGATTGTCTATTCTGCAGAAACTCAACAAACAGTGAGGGGTCAAGTAGATTATCAATTGAGTTATCGTTATTATTTCCAAAACGAGGGACCCATTAATCTTACCTCTGTGACAATAAGACTAGCACTACTCAAAGATTGGGAACCAGTTCAAGTTGTTACTGACATGGAAATTGCCACGCAACCAAATCAAACGACAACTGATGAATATGGAAACGAATTCGTTTGGTATGAATACAATGACTTCAAGGTCAATCAATCAGTTGACCTCTGGTTTCACGCAAATGTAACCCTAAATTTCGTTGACTATACAACTGCAGATCTTCCTGTTGAACAATATGATACTGAATCTGATCTGTACAAACTGATGACTGCATATCATCCATTGGCAGATAGTACGGATCCAAGTATTCGAACAGTCGCTCAATCACTTGAAGTGAGTGGAGACCCAATACGAACAGGTTTCAATCTTTATAACTTCACAGCAAATTATCTAAATTATAGATTACTGAGTTCAATACAAGGCGCATCATATGCACTAAGAAATGGTGCTGGAGACTGTGATGAATACACATCACTCTTTATAGCGCTTGCAAGATCTCTTGGTATTCCTGCTATCAGTTACACTGCATGGTTGGCTGATTTTGTTCCTGGTTTTGTTTCTACTGATGAGGGAGCAATTGCCCATGCATATCCTATGTTTTACGTTGAAGGCGTGGGAATGCTTCCAGCAGATGCAACAAGAGGGAAAGATAATCTATATGATAATTGGTTAAAATCTGACGCAAAACGGATAACAATGACTAGTGGTCCAGAAAATCCATACAGATTACTTAGATATCGATGGGTTCCAATCGAAGGTTTGTCAGATCCATCTGTCTTCAACAATTACACAATATCAATTCATGACATGAATGTCCAGTATAGCTCCAATATGAGAAATGTTATTCTACTAACGTTAGTGGGGATTCCAGTGATTTTTACTATAATCAATATCCTGAACGGATACAAAATTAAAAAATATAGGGAAAAGAAACTGGAAAAATTGCTATCGCCCGAACACACGCATTAATGTATTAGTACGAATTATATTCTTAGGATGTAACTTATTGTAGGTATTTAGGAAATGAAAGGTATTATCGTTCTCGATGAGGGAGGAGTGAAACAAGCCTCAATTGGGTTAGAGAACGTAAGGATGAATCCCGATCTATTCAGTTCATTCATTTCCGCCATCCAAGCATATGCAAGAAGATCTGTCGGTAGTGAGATGAAAGAGGTTTCATATAGTAACATTAGACTAATGATTGGGCGTGCTGGACCTTACTATGTTGTGACCCTCCATGGTCTTGATGATGAAGATGCTGAGTGGAATCATAGTGCTACTATTAATGTCTTAGAAACCGAAGATTACATTCTAAATGATTATCATCTAGGAATCCTACGGGAACTACTAACCGGTGAATCTATTTCTCCTGCAGAAATTGAAACCGGAATTGATACACTTTCATCTATTAGCGAGGAGTAGAACTACTCCTTTCCACCTAATTGTTTGAATGTTACAACCTCATGTGAAGTACTTCCAGTCTCTACTTCTTCAACTTGGTCGCGAGTTACTTTCATTGTGAAATCAGATCTCAATCTAAAGTATCCTGGTCTCATCCGGAGTATGTACTTTGCAAGGAATGCTAATACAGGATTGAAACTATCTAGCATATTCACCTGCTCAAGGACTTTCGTAACATCGAGTTTGATCTCCAATTCTCCAGGGACTTTGATGGTGATTGACCGTGGATAACTGTGTCCAGCTTCTTCACTATACTCAAAATCGTCCTGAGTAAATTCATAATCACCGGTACTCAGAAACACGTCACTGCCTTTCGCAACCATTAGTACATGCACAGCATGCCTATCGACCTTCTCGTTACATTGAATGAATGCATAGGCAACAGAGTAATTTTCAGAATAGACACGACCCCACATCCAATACTCGATGATACTCGAGAATGAGAAGTCCAGCCAATTATGATCGTGATATCCGACTCCAGAAACTTCAAGCGTCTTGTCGCCATCTCGGATATGTCCTGTGACCGAAGCTCTGGGTAGTGGAACACACCAAGCAAAGTAACCAAGATTTTTGAAATGTGAATAACCATCACCTGGCATCCAACCTTTCACTTGTCCTCTGTAGGTCAAGTCGAACATCAGGTCTTCATCTTCAAGAAAAATTTCGTAGGTTGAAAATCCATCATCATTGAAGGTAGCTTTCATAGTATTGTTACCAATAGTGACATGTGGTTCTTCTGTAGAGGCAAAGAAATGCTCCTTCTTGTACTTGATGAGCTTCTGTGTCTTAGTACCATCAGGTCTCAAGAGTGTAAGCTCGACAGCAATCTTACCTAGGTCAAGACCCGGATTAGGATATGCTGCATAGAAGAATGCCACCAAAGTGTAGCCTCCTTCTAAGTTCGCATCAAAATACCACCACTCAAATTGATTCTTAGCACCGACATCAATGTGTAGAGCATCGTCTTTTGGTTTGTGTGGAACAATTGTCGCATCACGTCGATTAGGACCGTTCCAGCCTTCTATTACATTTGGATTAATGTTGTCAGTCATTTTTTCTTCTTTCCTCCTTTTACATAGTGACTGGGGTCAGAGACCCCGTTTGGATCGAATGCCGCCTTAATCTTACGAATCCAATCTGCGTAATGCATTGTTCGTTCTGCATAGAAATTGTGTACGTCATCTCCAACAATGAAGAAGGGCATTCCAAGCGCTTCATCGAGATCCATCTGATTACACTCATCTTGGTAGGCAGCATAGCCAAGACAAGATTCTACAGAGGTTGGGTCATATACCGTTGGGGTCTCCATGTGAGCCATATGTCCGGACTCATAGCTAGTAATCCAGACACCGAGACCTCGGTCATCTCCGATCACGCCTTTGTCAATATATTTCTGTTTCACGGGTTGATTCAATTGAGCAAGTCGTACAGCCATGGCAATTGTGTCCATACCTCCATGAGTTGACTGGAAGCAGTTTGAAAATCGGAATGCATGTCCGCCTAGCATGTTTCGAACGGTTTCTCCGTAGTGCATGGATTTTGGAACAGTTACACCTTCCTCAATGAGATCATTACCGCCATACTTTTCCATGATCATTCGTACTAGTTTTGTTCTGAACTCATATTCACGTTCGGTATGAGCAGCAACCAGCATCACGATGTAGTTCCGTGTCTTAACTAATAGACCAGCAAAAATCGATTCGATTGCTTCTTGCTTGGTATTTGTGAACAAAGCCGCTAATCCCTCAGGAGCAGATGTTGTGGCAACCATGGTTACCTCACGATCGCTTAGCTCATACATTGCACCTTGATAATCTTCCCACTCCTCAAAATTAAGAACGAACATCTTCCAGTATGGGGGAACGTCCCATTCATATTCCGGAATGGTACCGCTGGTCCTCCATTTCCACTCTTTTGGAGCTGGCCAAGAGAATAGTCGAATAGCAGCCTTAGTGAATACTCCTAATCCACCATATGCTCCTAACCATCCTCTCATTATTCCTCGAAGACTGATACCTGGTCCATCACCTGTGAACCATTTGCCATTGAAATCATAAGACCCAAGGCGCATGATTTCTCCGTCAGGAAGAACCCATTCAACACCAAGAACATTCCTTCCACTAAATCCCGTGTAAGGCGATGTGAAGCCAGGTCCAACAAAGGAAGTGTGACTTGCAAGAGGAGATGTCTGCGGTCCAGCTCCTTGAGCATGATGCATGAGCCCGTATTCGAATAACTCACATTGAAGTTGTGAATTTATCACATATGGTTCAATTACAGCATACATATTTTTCTCATCAATCTCAAGTATGCGATTCATCCTTCTGAGGTCAATCTGAATTGCACGAGGACTACTCAGGCCAGCCCATGGTCCCATCCCTGTGCAGAATGCTTTGTAACTGATATCATGTTCATTACAGAGACGAACAATAGCCTGAACTTCCTCTGTAGATGCAGGAAGAACCACTGCAAGTGGCCGAACACCGAAGCGTTGAGGTTCTTCTCCTCGTTGGGCACTCTCAATCTCATTGCACCATTGGAAGGCATAGGAATCCATAACACCAGGATCTTGTGAGATATTTCGCTCTCCAACAATCTTCTCGAAGGCTTTGTAGACTTTCTTTTCCAGCATCACTTATCACCTCCAATACTACGAAGAACTAATTCCGTAAGATCGAAATACTCCATCTCTGATTTTCGCGACTCGATTCCATCTTTGAAATTAGTCCCGCAGAAGGGACAGGCGGAGATAAGAGTGGAAGCTCCAGTGGACTCAGCTTCTTCGAGTCGTTCATTTGATGCCCATAGAGCAAAATCCGGAAATGCAGACTTGCATCCACCACCTGCACCACAACAATACGAATATTCACGAATTCGTTCCATCTCTACCAGTTCAATGCCAGGGATCTGCTTCAAAACGTTTCTAGGTGCATCATAGACGCCCCCAGCCCCTCTTCGATCTGGTTTGGGTGGGTCGTAAATATACACCTGGGATAGAACCTCGATTCTTTCACCTTCCCATGGAATGTAGGGTTCAGCCATTCTACCAAGATGACATGGATCATGATACGTGATTTTCAAAGGTACTTTTTCTTTGAGTTTGATTTTACCATCTTTTAGAAATCCTTCAATTAACTGAGATGTGTGAATTACCTCGATGTCATGTTCAACGAAACGAGGATACTCCACTTTGAGCATATTGTAACATCCACTACATGAAGTGATTATCTTCTCAATTCCAGCCTCTTTGAACTGCTCAATGTTACTTTTCATTATTTCAAGGGCTTTCTTCTCATCGCCTACTCGAAAGACAGGACTACCACAGCACATCTCATCTGAGCCCATAATGCGGAAATCTTCTCCTGCCGTGTTCAGTATCTTTGCAGTCGCAACCGCAATCTCTTCACGACGAAATGAGGCTGTACATCCTACAAAGTACAATGTTGATGATGATTCGTCTGTAACAATATCATCTGTCATCCACCCGGGTCTCTTTTCTTGATCTTCACCATACGGGTTCTTGTTGCGTTCCACGAGTTTAATGTACTTCTGGTGTTTAGGCATAGGCCCAACTCCAGCCTCTACTGCAGCTACACGCAACTGGTGTATTGCCTCATTGGGTTCTAGTTCGTAGACCCATTTGCAGGAGACCTCGCAACCACCACAGTTTGTACATCCGTAGATCACGTTTAGCATCTCAGGTGTTAATTCTATGCGTCCTTTATGATAAGCACTTGCTGTGATCATACGACCACCACCTGAGTAAGCATGAAAGTTGTAATAGTCAATTGAAGGACAGATGCTCGAGAAGCGCTTACTCTGAATCACGAGTTGGGGTATGAACTTGCATTTGGAACACCGGACACAACTGTCCATCATGTCTTCGTATTCACCCAGAGTCATTATGGCACCTCCTTGAAGCAGAGTGTTCCTGGATTCAGGATATTATTCGGATCAAAAATGGCCTTCACTCGTTTCATCGCAGTGACTGTCATCGGAGAAGCCTTTTCGAAGACAGCATCAGTGATAACTCCGTATGGTCGGCTAAAGTATGCTCCTTCATCGAGGAGTTTTCGTTGGCCTTTCGTAAGGAGCGAATTAACAGATTCTGTGTCCTCATCAGGATGATAGTACAAATCAAATCCAACATGGGTATTGGTACCCTGATTCATTGGTTGGACATAAGCACCAATTTGGTCAACAGGAAAATCGCATTCCTCTGCGACCTCACAAAATATTTCATAGAATCCTTGAACTCTATCTAGTGTCGTCGCGAACATGACCTCAAAGCAATTACCAGCTACTTCTAATTTCCAATAGGGAGCTCGACTTACTCGGTTAAGGATTCCTTCGATATCAGAAGAGCGGATGGTTTCGAAATTCTCTTGGAGGTCAACACCAGTTTTTGCTGCAATGTCGCGGATATCACTCACTCGATACTCAAGTTCTTCATCCGCCATCATTCCATGACCTGAGACTCCAAGAACAAGTGTCCAAGGAGAATACATCTTATTTGTTGAGAGTATAGCCTTGAGGCTAATTGAATTCAGTATAAAATGCTCATCTGCCAATCTACGCCTGAACAAAGTATAGTTGAATTCCTGTAGTGAATCCAGACTATCACTCTGAGCGAGTAGGAATAATTGCTTGTCAGGGAGTTTCTCACACTTCATTGTAATCCAAGTGACAATTCCTATTGTACCCTGAGCACCTTGAACTAATCTAAACGGATCGAATTGTGAGGGCCCTTGTGGGTTCTTCTGCGCCTGACCAGACTCCCATTGCTCCTCAATTGTACCAGGACCTGCGGCTGCACCGGTTCGAAGAACATCGCCAGTACCAAACACGGTCTCTGTACATAGAAGAGGATCTGTTGTATCCCAGTGAAATCTTGGCGTTGTGATTGGTTCTCTATCAAGGCAACTTGCTAAGACAGATTTTGACGCCTTGGGTAGAAGGGGCATTAATGGACGAAGTCCTTCCTTCTTTAGTTCAGGAATCAATTGGTCATAAGTAACTCCAGGTTCAATCATTGCTACTTTATTCTTTGAATCAATTCGGAGGATATCTCGCATTTTTGTCAGATCGACAACAATTGTATTCTTTACTTTAGGTAGAGATGAACCTCGTAGTTTGGGTCCAGCAGAACTAGTTGGAACGAGTGGAATAGAGTGTTTATTAGCCCATTTAACGAGATTCACAATTTCATCAGTGCTCTTTGGCCAGACAACTAATGAAGGAGTTTCTTTTCCTGAATATGCTTTAAGAATCTCTTCAGAATTGGACACCTTGTCCTTTCCAAGAATTTGCGCGATCTCAGTAAGTTGAGTTTCGTTCATGATTATCCATGTATCCTTAGTTTGTTGATTTTATCCCTGCTCATAGACTATGCCAGTTCCTCCAGCAGGGAATCTGAATTCAATTGCATCACTTTCGCATACCTGGTAGCAAGCGCCACATTCTAAGCAGTGTGATGCATAATCGTCAACGATGTAGATGGTACTTTCACGTTTCTTCCAGAGATTCATAGCACAGATGATAAGACAACGATCGCATAGGGTACACTTTTCGTTGTCTATTTTGATGAAGTCGCCAGTCCCAGGAATTCTCTTTACGAGCGCTTTATGATCAATCTTCATTACATCATTCCTCCTCAGGGGCATCCATGAATGCTTTAGTCAATGCGTCTTGAATCTCTGGCATCTCTGTAAGCAGTTTCTCAGGATTTGTAAGAAGTTCCATCTTTTCTTCGCCAAGAACTGTTGTCAACAGAGGAATTACTTCTTTCATTATGAAAGGTACAGCCTGTGGAAGATATTTCTTGAGTTGTCTTGCAACTTGTCTGATTCGAACTCCATGAGGTTCAGACCAGTCAATTATTCCTCCAATTATCTCCATAAACATAGGAACGAACCAAGACATTGTCTTGTGTGGACTAAAGGGTAGTGCCCTCCATATACTTGCAAGCTCTGGTCCAGCAGTAAATTCTTCACCGACAGATGTTACCTTCCATTTCTTGTCATACAATGAAAGGAATTCTTTGGATGTATCACCTACTGAAAGGGCTTCAACTGCGGTTTCAACGGCAGCTCTGGCAGTTATCATTGCAGGATAGATCCCTTCAGCTTCAAGCGGGCATGGAAACCCTCCGGCATCACCAACTAGTATCACATTATCAGTATGTGTGTTGTAGGGTTTTCCTTGCCATGGAAGTAGATGAGCTTGAAATTCTCTAGGTTTTGCATCAAGGATGCGAACTAACCTCTGGAAATATTTCAAACTGGTGACTTTATTCAGATAGTAAAGGGGATTCTTATCCCACCAAGTCATCCAGTTACCAAGACCGATATGAAATCCATCGTTGAAGAACACTTGATACGCTGCTGGAAAGACTGCTGACCACCATACTGCGAGGGCTTCATCACCCATGATATCATCAATCTTTGAAGGTGAACATTCAAAGTCGTATTGTGGCACTATAGTAACTTCTTCTTGCTTCCATCTTTTTCTGAGTCCAGCTTGTTGAGCGACAATTGAAACAGCACCATCTGCTCCGATTACGAGTCCCCGATACTTCTCACCTTTTTCATCAATCACACCAACTACCTTTCCATCCTCTTTCAATAGTCCAGTGACTAGGGTTGAAGTCTTGAGTTCAGCTCCTGCATTAACAGCATATTGTGCTAACCAGGGATCAAAATCGCTTCTATAACAATTCAGAGTTATCCAGCTCTTTGCAGGTTCATATGTGACAGAAGCAGTAGGTGTGGTCATTATGTAGCCAGTCACTTTTCCATCTTCATCAACAAAATAATTGCGAGCAGCACGACCCTCCCGAATTGAAGGACACACATCAGGTCCTATCTCCTTCATTATGTCGAAGTCGCGCCACATACGGGGGCCAAGACCACAACCCGATGAGTTCTTTTCACCTGGCTTCCTGCCACGCTCAAAGAAAATGGTTTTGAGACCCTTTTCTGCAGCTTCTTTTGCAGCTGTGGAACCCGCAGGACCTGCCCCAACGATAACAATATCGTAATCGTTCATTCACTTACCCTACTCCTCTAAATCTTTTAGTTCCTTTTTCACCAGTTTGATTTTCCTTTCCAGAATCTTCTTCCGCCTCTCAAGGAATATTCTCCGTATATCTTTGTCTGGAAGCTCTCGAACAGCTTTCAAAATTGGAGCTTCAGGAATCATCTCATCAATTCCAGCTAGGTGTATTTTCATGAAAACTTCCTGTGTGAAAGATGCAGGCATATTATTTACAGTTGATTCAATGAAACGAGAGTTGAACAGGAAGAAGAATGCCATATAATCACTCATCTCTCTAAGCTTCTTATTCCCTTGTTCAGTTAGACTGTAATGTGTTGTTTCATCTTTGATATCCTTTGAAATATACCCCTTCTTCTCCAATGCTTGAAGGGTGGGGTATATGGTTCCAGTCTTTGGTTCCCAAGATCCATGAAACGCGTCTCGAAGATTGCGTAGGATTTCGTAGCCGTACTTTGGATTCTCAAGAAGCTGAATCAATATTAGCGCTTGAATTGGAGTCAGTTTCTCCGGGGTCGGTAAGAACAGTTTGAAATCTCTACTCAATCTCTCACTCTCTAGTTAATTTGATTTTTCCAGATCGTACAAGACCTATCACTACAATAACTGGAATAGCTACCATAATTCCTGCGAGTACATAAAATACAGGATCAATCGATTGTGGATCTATGATCCCATAAATGACCACAGACTTCAGAATCCCATCATTATTCTCGATTTGGATTTCTATATACCTGAAGCTTGTTGGAATGCTATTCAGTGACACCTCAAGATTTGTTGCTATCCACTGAGGTTGAAACTCAAATGTGTTTTGATAAATCTCAGAGCCATCAACAATAACACGAATCTCTCCGTCAGATGAAAACATCTCTTTCACACAGTTCCAAGTTGAGAGATTCAGGTACAGTGTTCCTGCATTGATATCTAAGATTTGGTTCTGAATTTCGACCAGGGGAGTTTCATAGAATCTCTCAACTCTATGAGCCCAGTAGTAAGTACCATTCCCTCCACGGACCTGAAGCTCCCAAGCAATCTCGCCATCTTGAGTCACCTCTGTAAAGATGATAGGATCCGGTTGTGCAAGTACCAATGCTTGATTTGCGAAGATACCTAGAGTGTTACCATCAGGTAATCGATCGGCATCACCACCAGATTCAGAGAAGTAGTAAGTCGAGTTGGTGGAATGCCACGACCAGACTTCACGTATTTCCTGATTCTCTTCATCAATCTCAAACTCCACAAAGCCAGATATTCCAGTTCCATTGCGAGTCATGGATGATGGAACATCAGGGTCGAAGAGACCGTTATCAAACAAAATGTAACGATTGCCGCCCAGCCATTCTAAGCTATGAGGATAATGTGCAATCGAGTCAATTTCAGTACCATTAATGGAAAGTATTGTGAAATTGCCATTTCTTCCAGCTCGCCAAATAATCTCACCAGTATCTTTGTCAATCTTCAGAATTGTGTCCTGATTTCTTACGTTAAGCCAAATTGTATTCTCAACTTTATCCCAGGAAAAGCTGTTAGCATGCATCCAATCGGTATAACCTCTGAAGGTGTAATTGTTACATATAGCTGTGTAAATTGTTGAATTGAATGGAAGGTGCACCCTAGCATCCCATTGCCAGAGAAGGTCTCCATCCCAATTGTATTCACTAATTGTATCATATATTACTTCGAGTCCATTCCAGATTTCTCCCTGGGTTGCAGTCTCCAGAACCATGAAAGTATCAGTTATCGGATTATAGTCCAACTCATGATGACCAGCAGGAATAGCAAGTTCCACTCGAGTATCGGAAACGAAATCCCAAATCTCCATCCACCCATCAGATCCACCCATCATAACTGCTGTGGAATTAATGAACTTGTGAACGCTATGTTGGGAATCATCTAATTGATTCACTACGGTTCCTTGGTCATCAACAATGAGTACCTTTCCTGCTCCCATTGCCCCAGTTTCCATCGACTCGTTTGTGATGATGCTCTCGATGCATGGAAATAGAGTGTAGCCGGGTATGTAAGATCCTTCTATGTTCTCAGTCATTACGAAGTTAATAATACCTGAAGAATAGTAGAGCTTTGCATCCATAATCGTGTACGAGAAAATCGTATTCAATCGATCTATCTTAAGCGCAATCCCAAGAGTCCCATCGAAATCAACATCACCTCGTTGAAATGCAGCGGCAGCAGTTGTTTGGGCACTGAATACTTCTGCTAGAGTATCAAAACTAAGAATTATAGTAACATCAGGATCAGCGGGTGGTACTGATTCTGCAGTTAGATTCAATGCATCATTTTCAACTACAAACCACAAGTATCCAGTATCAATGACCTCTAGAACCGCAGTTATCTCCCAATCTTTTGTAATCTGTTGAGCTTCGGGGTGATGAGCTGCGACATAGTTTGAGAATATACAGAAGTCCTCCATGTCATCCCAAGTAAATGTACCTTCTGATAGCTTTTCCTTTAGCTCTGCTTTTAGAGCTCGAATCTCAGCAGGTGCCTCATCTAGATTGAGTGCTTCAGGAGGAGGTGGATTCAATATTCCGTTCAAAATGTACAGAACTGTTGGAACTGTAATTGCTATTATTACAAGAATGGCAAGTAATCCTTTGGTTCTACGTCTCATATTACAGGACTCCATGAAATTCAAATGCAATGATTGGAAACATAGTTTCCCGATACTAGGTAGAATTCTACGCAGTTGAATTCTACCTATTAAATATCACTACTAAATACTAACTCTAATTCGACAATTCACGTAATTTGACGGATTCATGGGTTTTGTAACAGAGAAAATACATTCAGATCATTTTGCCTTATGCCGGGCAATAATTGTGAGGACTAGTCCGAATGCCCAAGGCGTAGTTAGTATAAGCCAAGTGAGAACGAACAATGCACTCCACCCAATTACAAGAATAACCCAGAGAATTACAAGAATTAGACTGATTAGCCCAAAGCCTGCAGCAATGGCAATTATGATCTTACCTACCCGAACATAAGACGTAGTAAGTAGAACTCCTCCTAAGGCGACAGCAATGCCACCAGACCATGCTATTACATAGAGAACGAATAAGACAATGTTGATGATTACCATATATGGAGCAAGAGCAGGGATAGAATTGAGGAATAACCAAACAACTACAATTGTTGTGATTCCATTTGTATAATGTACACTGTGAAGTAGAAATCCACCAATAAGGCATAGGATTAACGGAGTCTGATTTTTCATTTCTAACCCTCATTGAGTGACTGGTTTTCTTGTTTATTGAGTTTTCGAAACTATGAATCAAGGAATGAATTAACCTTCAATTCATAATTCCATATTACTTTCATCGATATGCTTTTCTCCGCTCCTCAAGGCTGTTGTCCGAAGAGAAATGAGTTATGTAGAGTTCGTCCCTTCAGAGTTATCAAAAGAACAGTGGACCAGCTACTTCGAATCACGTGAAAGAATATTTGAAGAAATGAATCCAGAAGATCCATCACCTTCTAGAGAGGGAAGAAGAGCGTATATGCTGAATCCAAATCCAAACTATCACCTTTCGTGGTGGCAAGTTCTGAATGATAGGAATTGTGTCATTGGTATGGGAGGAGTTTGGTGGGCAACCAAGGAGTCACCAGCATATGAAGAAGAGAAGAATGTTGCATATGCCGATATGATATTAGAATCAAATTATCGAGAGGAAAAGAATCAATATGAATTCTTGAAACACCTAGTGAACAAATCTGTTGAAATTGGAAAATCTACATTCATTATTGAAACGCGCGGAGAACATCAGTATTCATTCTTATCGAAATTAGAAGGGACCATAATTAGTGAGAGAGCAACAAGTAGAGTAGCAATCAAAGATGTTGATATGAATCTAATAAATCACTGGTGCGACCAAGGACCCCAACGCGCACCAGGTGTGACTCTTGAGAGATTTAATGAAGTACCCGAAAAAGATCTCAAGCAATTTGTTAAGCTCTATACAGAAACTTGGAATCAGGCACCATTAGAGGATGTGGCTCCAGAATTCATTACTACTCCAGAGAGTAGAAGAAATATGGAGAGATACTTCAAAGGTCAAAATCATACTTGGACAACCATTGTAAGTCGAGAGCCAGATGGAACAATCAGTGGTTTGACTGAGACCTGGCACAGCTCAAATACAGATTTTTTCATTGAACAAGGACTTACAGGAGTCAGTGAAGAATATCGCGGACGCGGATTGGGAAAGTGGCTAAAAGCAGAGATGATCAAGTACATCGTAAGGAACTATCCACAGGCTAGGGTTATTGGAACTGAAAATGCAGATTCGAACATACCGATGCTCTCGATTAACGAGCATATAGGTTTCAATCAATATAGAAAGATGTGGATCATATCGTTTGATGCTGAGAATCTTCTAAACCAATTGAATGAAATTTGATGCATGTTCACAATGCAAGGTAGGTTTTTTGAAATGACTCTTGAATCAGAAGTATCTCAGTTGTTTGCGGATAATACCGTTATGCATGAGCGAACATAAACGTTCTTAATAACAACCAAAGAGTCAGAGTCTTTATCTATCAGTTTGCAAGTAAAAACGAACTAGGTTAGGGTAATCATGACGGTGCTACTTTCACTAAAACGGGTCCCTGACATTCCAATTGAAGCAGACATGATAACACCTACTGCTTTTGCTGGGAAGACCTTAGATCAGATTGGGAAACTCATGGTAATGCAGGGAAGAGAATCTCGTGAGCTACGAGATTTCTTTGAGATATCAGGAGAATCTGCTGCCAATGCAGATGAGACCGAGATTGTTGTCCGTGGGGATCTCCAAAAGGTGAAGCAAATCGGAAAAGGCATGAATGGCGGTAGAATCAGTATCGAAGGAGATGCAGGAATGCATCTTGGTGCTGAGATGATCGCAGGTAGAATCACTGTAACTGGTTCTGTTGATACATATGCTGGTGCTGAGATGAGTGGTGGCAATATTCAGATAGAAGGGGATGCTGGTGATTATCTCTGTGCTGGATACCGAGGTAGTCCGGATGGTATGACCGGAGGCAGGGTCTATGTTGCAGGGAATGTTGGAAATGAGATGGCCCTACACATGCGCAAAGGTTTCATCGCAGTAAAAGGGAATGTCGGAGCTATGGCAGCTACACGAATGAAGGGGGGTTCAATCATTGTGTGTGGTGAACTAGGTCCTAGAGCTTGCGTTGAAGCAACAAAGGGTATGATTTTTGCACTTGGAAAAGTCAATTCACTACCTCCAACATTCAAGTACAGTGGGAGTTCTGAACGAGAATTCACTGGGTATTACATCAGATATCTGAAATCAAGGAGACCAGATTTCCTTCAATCAGATATTTCACATACTGAAAAATGGGCGAAATTTGTTGGTGACTTTGCAGAGGCAGAGTCGAAAATGGAAATTTACACCAGATTGGTTATGAATCCACATTTAATGAGTTGATAATTATGAGTCTGAATAAGGGAGCACTCAAGATTTTCGAGGAGATTGTTGAACGAAGTAAGGAACTAGAATGCGCTGTTTCAAAACAGGCTAATGGAACGACTATTCTTGATACAGGCATTGAAGTACCAGGTTCAAATGAAGCAGGACGACTAGTCAGTGAGATATGTCTTGGTGGAGCAGGAAAGGTCGCACTTACTGAAGTCACTGTAGGTGATCTTACCTTGCCTGCTGCATCTGTTGAAACTAAAAAGGTGACTGAGGCTTGCCTCTGTTCACAATATGCAGGATGGACTGTCCAGGTTGACAAGTACTTTGCTATGGCTTCAGGTCCTGCGCGAGCATTATCGAGAGTGGAGAAACTCTACAAAGAATTAGGTTACACAGAAGAATCAGAAGTAGCTGTCATCGTTTTAGAAACTCGAGAGTTCCCACCAGAGAATGTCACTCAGTATATCGCAGATAAGTGTGGAGTTCCCACATCAGGTTTGCATGTCGTCGTAGCGCCTACTGCTTGTCTGGTTGGTTCCGTCCAGATCTCAGCCAGGATTGTTGAGGTTGGCGTGCATAAGATGCACGAACTGAAATATGACCCTTGGAAGATTAAGAAAGGCAAAGGTATTGCTCCGATAGCTCCGATTGCAAAGAATGATAGTAAGGCAATGGGAGTCACAAATGACTGCATTCTATTTACTGGTGATACATATTATGAGATTGAGCCAGCTAAAGGAGACGATTTAGCTAAATTAGCCAAGAATGTTCCATCATCAACATCTGAGCAATATGGAACACCATTCTATAAGCTGTTCAAGAGTGTTGGATTTGATTTCTACAAAGTCGACCCACTGTTGTTCAGTCCAGCAAAGATTGCAATTAAGGATATCAAGAGTGGAAAAGAATACAAAGCGGGTAAATTAGATCCCGATATTCTGAAGCTTTCTCTCGAGTCCTAGATAAGATAAGAATAGGAGTTGAAAAAATGGAGGTCAACGGAGTACCTATCGATGACACATTTGCTGAAGCATTTAGTATGCATATGAACAGGACAATAATTACAGCATATGACGAAGACTGGGCAAGAACTACTGCACTTGAGACGACTGGTTTTGCAACATCGGTCATTATGACCCCATCTGAAGCAGGGATTGAGTATATTCTCAAACCTGATGAAACACCAGATGGAAGGCCGGGAGTGAGAGTCATCTTTGCTACTGGTAGCAAGGATGGAATTCGCGAACAACTTCTAGCTAGATTAGGTCAATGTGTTCTGACAAGTCCAACTGCTTGTGCATATGATGACACACCAGATGCTGCAGAACTGTACCCAGTTGGAAAAATGATAGCTATGTTCGGAGACGGTCATCAAGTAAAGAAAGGACCCATAGATGGACGTACTCTGTGGATGTTACCTCGAATGAGTGGCACCTTCGTCATTCAGGAAAGCTTTGGTAGAACCAAGGGCGTGGCTGGAGGAAATATCATCTATTTCTGTAAAGATGTAGAGAGTGGAATGACAAGTGGAAAAGCAGGCGTGAAGGCGATTGAGAAAGTAGAAGGGGCATACACTCCCTTCCCAGGAGGCCTCGTCGGATCTGGTTCAAAACCATCCTCTCGATACAAAGCACTCCATGCATCTACAAATGAAAGGTATTGCCCGACAATGAAAGGAATTGTCCCAGACTCATTTGTACCGAAGGATAGTGATTTCGTTGTTGAAATTGTCATTAATGGCCTTACAGAGAAAGCAGTTGCAGAGGCCACAAAGGCGGCAATTCTAGAAGTATGTAAACACCCAGGTGTCATCAGAATATCCGCTGGTAATTTTGGTGGAGCTCTTGGAAAATACAAGATACATCTTCACGAACTTGGATTATAGGAGGAACGAGAATGAGTAGTGAATCTGTGAAAGTCCGATTAGTATCTGGCAGAACATTAAGTCAAGGAAGAGCTATGGAGAAAGGTAAGATAACTCAAGAGTACGAGGATGCAGTAGCTATCTGCGAACTCGGTCCCAAAACAATGGAAGCCCTTGGTATTGAAAATGGTGAAACCGTCGTTGTGAAAGCACACCTAGGAAAGATCAATGTTAAAGCTAAACTTGACAAAAACCTCCAAGAAGGAATGGCATTCATCCCTTGCGGACCATACTTCAATTACCTTCTAGATGCTTATACACAATTTACTGGCATGCCTGGATTCAAGTCGCTAGAAGTTACAATCAATGCAGCACCAGGTGCAAAAATTCCTACAGTTAAAGAGATGACTCAGAAGATGAAGGAGGGGATAAAATGACTGAAGCAAATAGCACCTTCAAAGACGTAGTTTGTACTTTCTGTGGTTGTCTCTGCGATGATATTATCATTGAAACAGAAGGAGAGAAAATAACGAAGAACACAAACGGGTGTGTTATCTCGAAAGAGCGATTCGTTGGACATATGGAGAACAGGTGTCTTCAACCCACTGTGAAAGGTAACACAGTCGCCCTAGAAAAAGCCATTGAGAGGGCAGTAGAGATTATAGCTTCTTCCAAACGTTTTCTCATCTATGGATTGAGTTCTACAGAGAATGATGCTCAACGAGAAGCCTATCGATTAGCAGAGCTTGCTGGTGGAGTTGTTGATAACACCACATCAGTCTGTCATGGACCAACAATCCTTGGAGCTCAGGAATCTGGAGAAGCGACAGCTTCACTGGCTGAGACTCGTCATCGCGCAGACCTTGTAATTTACTGGGGAGCAAATCCAGCCGCTGCACATCCACGTCATATACCTCACTATATTCGACAACCAGGTGAATACATCAAAGATCCGAAGAAAGACCGTCAGATTTGGCTTATTGACGTACGAGAAACAACAACAGCTAGAATGGCTGATAGATTCATAAAAATCAATCCCGCAACAGACCTTGAAGTAATAGAAACACTGAGAGCGCTGATTCGTGGGATAAAACTCGATGTCACTGAAGTAGGTGGGATTGACATCAAAGAGCTTGAAGAGATTGCAACAACAATGAAGACTGCAAAGTATGGTGTTCTCTTCTTTGGGCTAGGACTCACACAGAGTTTCGGAAGGCATCGGAATATCGATGCAGCAATCAGATTGATTCAAGACCTTAATGCACATACAAAATGGGGATTAATGCCCATGAGAGGACACTATAATGTGTCCGGCGCAAACAAGACTTCAACATGGGTAACAGGATACCCCTATGCAATTGATTTCGCCAGAGGATATCCGAGATTTTCACCTGGTGAATACACTGCAGTAGATATGCTTGCTCGTGGTGAAGCAGATGCAATGCTAAATATTGCAGCAGATCCAGCAGCACACTTCCCAAGAGCCGCTGTGGCTCATCTCGCTAAAATTCCTGTAATTAATATTGATCCTAAATTCAACATGACATCACAACTAGCTGAAGTCAATATACCAGCGGCAATAGCAGGAATTGAATGCGACGGAGCAGCAACAAGGATGGATGGATTACCCCTATACCTAAAGAAAGTGATTGAACCTCCAAAGGGAGTTATTCCCGACCGAGACATTCTGAGGATGATAATCAAATCATTGGAGAAGGTGATGAAATAATGGCAGAAGATCTGATACTAAAGAGTGGAGTAGTATTCGACCCAATGAATGGCATAGCTGGAGAAGTTATGGACATCTGCATTTCAGATGGAAAGATAGTGGAGAAGGCTTCTCCAAAAGCTAAAGCAATTGATCTCAAAGGGAATACAGTGATGGCAGGAGGAGTAGATCCTCACTCCCATATTATTGGTTCTAAATTGAATGTTGCAAGAGTGACTGCTCCCGAAGTCAATAGGCATCACCCTTATCCTGCAACTAAGAAGACTCGCTCAGGTGTTGCTGGAATCATCCCTTCATCGTTTGCAACAGGATTCCTCTATTCTGCAATGGGTTACACAACAGTTGTTGAACCTGCATTGCCTGCCACAAAAGCGCTTGGATCGTGGGAGGAGATTGAAGATATTCCAGGACTTGACATTGGATTACTCCCATTATTTTGTAATAGCATGATCACCTTCAATTACGTGCAAGAAGGAGACATTAGTGGACTTGCAGCGTATATCGCTTGGACACTGAAGAAAGTTGGAGGTCTTGGTGTCAAAGTAGTTAACCCGGGTGGAACTTATGCATGGGCATACGGAAAGAATGTCTGTGGTCTTGATGATGAAGTCCCTGAATGGGATGTTACACCCAGGACTATTATGACTGGTCTAGCTCAAGCAGTCCAAGATCTAGGTCTCCCACATCAGATGCACTTTCACCCAACCAATCTTGGTAGACCTGGAAATGTTCATACTACAATGCAACAGCTTGATGCTATCAAGAGCGTCAAACCATCAGGAAAGAAGAAAGAAGTTGTTCATCTGACACATATGGCATTTGACTGTCTTGGAGTGGTCGAAGATGGTAAAGCAAATTGGAAAGATGTCGCATCTGGTGGATTGACATTTGCAGACTATTACAACAAGAACAAACATTTCTCATGCGATCTGGGACAGATCACTTTTGGACAATCCATGACTATGACTGGAGACGGACCCTTTCAGCATTCACTCTATTTACTGACAGGTGGAAAGGCAAAATGGTCGAACATCCCAGTCGACGTTGAGCTTCCTGGTGGAGCAGGTATTGTACCCTTCACCTTTGAACCAAAGAGTCCAGCTAATGCAGTTCAGTGGGTAGGGTCTCTTGAGTTTGCACTCAGCATAAAGGACCTCTGGCGGATGTTCCTAAGTACAGACCACCCGAATGGCGGACCGTTTCTGAAATATCCATTATTGATATCATGGTTGATGAGTAAGAAGCAGAGGGAACTCTGGCTGGAGAAGGTTCACAAGTTTGCAGTTGAACGTTCAACAATAGCTAACATTGATCGAGAGTATTCACTCAACGATATTGCCATCACGACTCGAGCAGCACCTGCAAAGATCCTTGGGATGGAGAAGACCAAAGGTCATCTTGGTGTCGGTGCAGATGCAGATATCGCTGTGTATGGATTCAATCCTGAAAAGACAGACCTGGCAAACAATCCAGACTTGATTCTGAAACACTTCAGTCAATCTCTTTACACCTTCAAAGGTGGAGTACAGGTCTCTAAGAAAGGAGTAGCTGCAAAACAGATACACTCGAGAGTACACACGATTCATCCAAAACTCAATGATGCTCTAAGTGAAAGAATTGATAGAGAACTTGAAGAAATGATGAGCAAGTGGTTCTCACACTCCTTCAGTAACTATCCAGTTCCAGCAAGATATAGAGAGAACCTTGAGATTGCAAGAGTCATTGATTCGACATCTGTAAAGGCATAGAGTGGATAGTTAATCATGGCACTATTGGGTAAGCTAACAGGAAGCCGCTCCATAACTTTCACTGCAATCTTTGCAGCGATGATTGCAGTATTGGATTCAATTCCAACGATTCCAGGATTCTACATTGGAATCTGGGATTCATGGATGTATTTGTTAAGCCCAATTGTCGGAATCCTTTTGGGTCCTGCACTTGGAGCTGCTTCTGTAGCCTTAGGAGTGTTCGTAGGGCATCTAGTCTATTTGAGAAATCCCATTGAACTCATATTCATGTTTGGAGGACCTGTGGGAGCTGGAATCGCAGGTCTTGCGTACCAACAAAAATGGTCTCAGGTCTTTGCTATCTATTCTCTACTACTTCTAGGATATTTTCTAACTCCTGTCACTTGGGTACTATCACTCTTTGGTATTTGGGATGTCTTGGTTGGATATGCACTGATCACCATTGTGACAGTTCTATCTAAAATCGATAAATCAGCTAGATTGCTATCGAAATCAGTGAATCTCAGACTTATTCTTGTCACAGTGTTTGGACTGGAAGTAGATATACTTACGAGAATCTTCATTTTAATTCCAGGTCAGATGTACTGGCTCTATTATGCAATGCCTTTGGAAGTCCTTCAAGAACTCTGGTTGGTAGCTGGAGTGATTACACCTATCAAAGTGATACTTTCCGCAATAGCAACAATCGCAATTGGCAAATCACTACTGAAAATCTTTCCACAACAGACTTCAGAATTACCTGAAGTAGTCACTAAAGACATTTCTAGTAACACCACACAAAATTAGCAAAATAAGAGATAGAGAGTCGCATAACCTCCTTTCATTCCTTGCGTCTCATGTGTTCAAACCAGATGGGGGCACTGACTTCGGGAAATTGAAGTAGATTCTCAAGCTTTGCGATTGGTTCAAACTAAGTTGGAATCCATTTCCTTACGTTGTTTCTATACTCAAGAAACTCCTCGCCAAATCGCTCCTCCAGTTTATTCTCCTCATAGTTTGCCAGCGAGTCATAGAAAGCAAAGGCTATCACCCATAGGACAATCGATGCAAGAGAGAATGTAGATATTGCCAGTCCCAGGAGGAAAAGATGGGATCCAAGATACATCGGATGCCTTACTCGAGCGAAGACGCCTGTGGTTGCTAGTTCATCCACCTTCATGCCAAGAAGGTCTTTGTGTGATGCGTCAATGAAGTAAATTGCTGCAATGATAAGAATACCTCCGAAGCCAATAAAGATCCAAAAGAATGTGAAACTCCACAGGAATGTGGTGAAATGTAGTACGAAGGAGTCGATAATCCATACTATGAAGAATATGGCCATCAAGATCATCTGGTTACGGTGGCCGCCTGGTTTCTCGCCTGTAAGATTTTCATGGATGTACTCAGACATGAATGGTCGCCTCTATGTCATAGAACGTAAGATAATGGTTAATGTTACATAATTTTTTTGGTGCCTAACAGACTGATGAGTCCGCAAAATACGTAGTGGCCTTTTGGAAGTGGAAAAAGGAAAATAAGTGAAAGAGAGGCAATATGCCTCCCTTTAGGAAAAACTACATAGGATCAGATACGATTTTGTTTGCCCACTTCTGTGCAGCTACTGCAGCTTCGTACCCATATTCAGGTTTCTCATTACCGAGACAGGCCTGAACAAAATGAGCAATCATCTGCTTATGACCCCATACCTCTGCACCAGGTCCTGGTACTTGCCAATTTTGGTCGTCACCGTTTTTACCAAATAGGGTCACATCAAAGACTTCTCGATTCTTACTAGGAATCCAATCAACAAGAATGGTCTTGCCGTTGCTTCCAAAAATCTCGAACCGGCTGAGGTCTAGACCTTTAGCAACAGATGAGCCAAGCATCATCGTTCCAACTACACCATTTCCGAATTTTACAATTCCTACAGTCTGATATCCTTTGAAATCTTTAATGCCATCTATTGGACTATAATTTGGAGTCCAGTTGGCATCAGTAATGGGGCTGTTAAAGAACCACTGAAGCATATCGAGGCTCCAGACTGATAGGGTGTAATCAGGATAGCCACCTGCCTTTTCAATATCCCAAGCCCAACCACTTAGTGGCCATTGATCTGCAAGATCCTCAGCAGCAATAAACTCTCTAAATGTGATTGCCATTGGTTTTCCTATCGCTCCAGAATCAACAAGCTCCTTTGCCTTCAAATAACCAGGGCAATGTCTGAAGTTTAGGATTGGCATGAGAACTACCCCTTTCTTCTTAGCAATTTTACCAAGTTCTTCAGCATCTTTTAGTTTTGGAGCTATCGGCATTTCTAAGTAGACATGCTTTCCAGCTTCAAGAGCTTGCTTGCCCATAGGATAATGGAATGGAGTAGGCACTGCAACGCATACTGCATCGACCTTGGGGTCATTACAGACATCATCCCAGCTATAATAGATGTTGAGATCGAAATTATCTTTTCTTGCCATCTTTTCTTTGAAGTCTAAAGCGTATTTTTCACTGTCCCTACCTTTCCTAGCCAGTAGGCCATACAATTGGGAACCAGGTACTTTGCGGAATGATGGAACATGAGCTGCTCCTCCAACAAAGCCGACTCCAGCACAGACGACATTCAGTTTCTTCTCGGTCATTTCCTTCTTCGCCTCTTTTTTCATTCAACAAATTGACGTAAAGAATAGCGTCATCAATTGAATTTGACAAAAAAAGCAAACAAGTTCCGCCTTAAAAGCACTAGGGCGAAAGTGCTTCAAACATCAGTCTATCGTTTTCAAACAAATAGCTAGGTTCGATGTTCCATTTTCAACTTTTTAGAGGGCCTTCATGACTCGTCCCACAATGAACCAGCTGATGTCGCCAAGCTGTTCATGTGGCATATAGAAAATTGAATTCTTATCATAGAGAAGTCTCACACTTGCAGGAAATTCCTCATCCTCATCTTCAAAGACAAGAAGGACTTTGATTCTGGGTAGAAATGATATCTCGAACGCAGCATCACCATAATCCACTCGTTTTGCTCCAAGATGTTCAAGAGCGTCGTAGAGTTTCTCCTTGTGTTCAGTGTAGAGTTTAGTCAATTGCCCAAGATCTTCTTCATCGTAAGCATATCTACAGGCCCAAGAGCCACTAAGGGAATTGAATTTCACCCATTCTCCTGCGACTCCTTCATCCTTTGCTTTACTATGATAATAGAGATGAGGAATGATTCTGCTTGTTTGAAATGGCTTGTTTGCAACTGTATCAGTTGCTTCTCCAGACTCGAAGTCAACTCGTAGTCCTAAAATATCAACAAATTCATCCCCAATACCAAACTTGTTTCTGAGTGTGCGTATATCATCCCCAAAATTATCCCAACTCCACCAAGCTGAACTTGTAGTGACTTCTTCTTCATTAAATTTGTGGGCAAGTTCGCGAGAGAGACTTGACCAATATTCTAGTATATCATCTGGCATTTCTTATCAACTCTTTTCATGAGAGAATTTACATTCCTGAATTCCGGTGGCTTTGCACACGGCATTTCTAGCAGTGTAACCTGCAATATGAAGGAGGGCATCGCCATATTCTCTATCCTTACTCATAGATGCAGTACAAGGATAAGTGTGGTGAGCTTTGGATATGGCATCAAATAGAGCATCAGTATCAGCTATTGACTTTCCACGAACCTTTTGACTTACGTACCAAGTACACCCGCAAGGAGCGGACCGTACAGGGCCAATCTCTTCAATGATGTCACCCTTCATATCTACATAATGAATTGGGCTTCCAACTTTGTACATTTCAATGAACTTGTCGATTAGAGGTCCTTCACCTAGTTCAAGTGAGCAGAACGGCTTTGGAAATGCATTTTCAATTCCGATGTTATCTAGGGTTTCTTTCACCTGCGCTCTTAATCCAGGAGGAACCCAAGTAGGATCTTCAATAGGCACAATTACTGCTTTTGCACCAGTGGCCTCAACAAGTAAATCTACAGATGCAAGAATATCATGATGAATTGCAACAATCAGAAGTAGGTCACATTCACTTAGATTCAGATTCTTGATGAAATCTTCTGGATTTTCGATCATGGTTGGAGAGGGAGGGTCAGTGGGATGAATGCCCACAATGTCACCAACATGGGAACCATAGCTAGTTCTGCATTCTGCACAGACTGGTTCGCATCCTTCACAAAAAGTTTTGAAGTTAATTAGATTACCAATGACACGTTCTGCAAAGATATCTCCGTATATTGTTGCAATTCGCAAAATAACCACCAATGAATTATCAACATTCTGTTACAACATTAAAAAAGCATGCTGTTTGCGGCTCAAAAACTGTTGAGATAACAGAAACATAATATGCGTCAAGAGATACGCTAATTCTTACGATAAATCCGAAATACTGGAGCGAGCATAATGGCCCTTGGAGATTTCTTATTTCCTAACGTAGAATTGCAATTGATTATTGTAAGATCCTACAAGTCAGATATTGAATCCGCAAAAGACGTAATTTCTAAAGATTACAAGACTGAGGCTGCAACAGTTCGACTGAATTCAAAAGATATGCAACGTCTGAGTGTGAAAGAAGGTTACAATGTCAAATTAAATTCTAAAAACGGAACCGTCATCGTAAAGGGCATCATTGATGATAAGACACCCGAGGGGAGTGCAGTCATGCCACACGGACCTTGGGCGATGTCTTTAGTGGCAATACCAGAGAACAATTCACCTCCAAAATTAAGTGGAATTTCAGTAACTGCTTCAAGAAGCGATGAATCTATCACATCTATAGAAACTCTTCTTAATCCTTGATTCTCTCAATAATTTTCTCAAGTTTTCCTCGCTCTAGAAGGAGGTTAAGTCGAGGATTATCATTAAGCATAGTACGAATATATCTTGCTCGAGCCATTGCTCTGGAACGATTACCGTCAGTATCATCCCAAGGAATGTCATCTCTATGATTCGAAACTTGAACTTTGTCTTCTTTGACAATGATGTTTCGTTCAAACAAACCACTGACGGGTTGTACTTTTCCAACTACCTCATCAAAGAAAATTGACCTACCACGTTCCCATTCTCTAGCTTCTTCAAGCCGTTCAACATTATATCCCTCTCGGACAACTTCAAGAACATCGTAAGGGCAAGAGTTTGCACATGCACCGCAATAGACACAATGATCCAATACTGCAATTTTATCTTCCTTCCCTGTAGGATATATAGCTTTTACAGCACATATGTTGAAGCAGTTATTACAACCAATTGGGTCACACTTTTCTATTCTTGGTTTCAGAACATTGCCAGAAAATGGCTTTGAAACCTCAATTGCATCATACGGGCAGACTTCTGCACACAGACCACACTTGACACAGGCTAATTCGTTATTTTTGAGTTTACCAGTGATTTTCGGTTCTTCAATTATCCGAGCACTTGCTTCAGTGCATTCGACTTTTATTGCATCATCAGGACATATCTTCTCACAGAGCTTACAATAGTCGCACTCCTTTTCGTCAATTCTGATAGCTGTAGCAGGTTTGAAGTCAGGAGGTTTAGCAGAATCAGACCAGTAGATTGTGATGCACTCTGGACATAATAACTCACAAAGTCCACAATATGAGCATTTGTCTTCATCCACCTTTATGGTGCCTTCAGCATGGACTTCTTTCATATACTTCACAAGGTCTTTTTTCTTCTCAACTTCGACCTTTACTTCCAATGCTTTAGTAGGACAAACTTTCTCGCATAAGAGACAAGGTGCACATTTATCATGGTCAATCTCATGTATGCCGGAAACACGATTGAAATGATTTACAGCTTGCTCGCCCTCATACTTGGTGTTGAATGCTCTGAAGATACAAGCTGAATCACAGAGCCCACAGAAAGTACAGAGTTCTGGATCAACATTTACTAAGGGAGCACCTTCAATCCGTCCAGATGCTGTTTCTGCAACAGGACCAAGAGTTATGGCATCCCAAGGACAATACAGACACAAACTACAACCAACACACTTGTCAATAGAGTAGTCAAGAACTTTAGTCAAGAGAGAGGTCTTCCAGACCAGCTTGATAGTGCCATCAATTATTTCCATTGTCACCGTTGGTTTCTCACCAATTGTGATTCCAGTCTTACTCATTGAACAGCACCACTCTTTGCAGATTTCTTTTTACTATCCCCTGTAGACTCACTTCCAAGCGGTCCTAGAGATTTGATTTTACCAACGAATTCAGTTACTTGCTTCGCATATTGAGCATCTTCTGAAGCAGATACACTTCCGAAATACAATCTTTGTCCATCAATACCAGCCGCCTCCAAGACCATTCGTAGATTGTTAGTTCGCTCCTGTGCATGTGCGGCTCCGGAACGAAAATGACAGTCTTGAATATGGCATCCGATAACTGCAACTCCATCAGCACCTTCTTCAAATGCAGCAAGAATCATCTCACTATCCAAGCGTCCTGTACAGGGTACTTTAATCGGAATAAGATTTGATGGATATGATAAACGTGTCATTCCAGCTCTATCTGCAGCTGAATATGCACACCATCTACAGAGATAACCGACTACTGTAGGCCTCGCAGCACTAAATCGTACAGCACTCTTTGTTGCTTCCAACAATTGCTTTGTGGTTAAACTCGGTAAATCAAGAGCCCCGGTCGGACAGGCCGCAACACAAGCTCCACAACCTCGGCAGGCAGCCTGATTAATCACTGGTTTTTCACCACCAATAGATCGTAATGCATTTGGCGAGCATACTTTCATGCACTGGTGACAATTAATGCATACATCATGGTCAATTGTGGGAACACTTAGGTCCGTAAGTATTGTTTCATGCATTAGCAGAGTCTTCACTTTAGAAGCAGCGAGACCAGCATGTGCAACAGAGTCAGATATATCGCGCGGAGCCTGAGAAGTACCAGCAAGAAAGATACCTTTTGAAGGTGTTCCGCTCAAGTTCAATTTTGGATGTTGTTCCAAGAAATAACCATTCTCATCCAAGGGTATTCTTAGAAGTTTGGAGAGTTCTTCATTGCTTTCTGCAGGGTCCATACCTACCATGAGAACTACAAGATCCACATCAAGTTCCAATACTCTCCTGAGAAGCGTATCTTCTGCTCTAATGAAAGACTTGTTTTTGACTGGATCATGAACCACTTCGCCTACTGCGCCACGAATAAAACGAATATCATATTCGTCTGCTGCTCGAACACCTAGTTCTTCATGTCCCTTTCCAAATGTACGAAGATCTGAATAGAAGATATAGATCTCAGAGTCAGGTTGACTCTCTTTCACTTGGATTGCCTGCTTTATTCCAGCAGTGCAACATGCACGACTACAATAAGGACGATTGAATCGTTGAGACCTACTTCCAACACAATTGATGAAAGCAATTCTTTTTGGAATCCGACCATCAGAGGGCACCAAGAGTCGTCCATTTGTGGGGCCTGAAGGGTTGATAAGACTTTCAAGCTCAAGAGAAGTAATGACATCAGGATTCAAGCCATATCCAAACTCTTCAACAACACTGGGATCAAATGGACTGAATCCAGTCGCAACAATGATTGCACCCACCTCTACAGTCTCTGTTTCACTAACTTCATCATATCGGATTGCTTTAGCTTCACAGACACCACTACAGGATTGGCAACCAACGCAATTATCCATATCAATGAAGGGAGCAATAGGTATCGCATCCAATGAATGACGCACGATTGCTTTTCGTTTTCCGATACCATAGTTGTATGCATCTGGAACATCAACGGGACAAACTTCTATGCAACGATTACATCCAGTGCACAAGTCTGTCGATACATATCTAGGACGCTTAGTCAACTTGACTGTGTATTTACCTGTACTACCTCTCACCTGTTCGATGTCAGTCATAGCCATTAATCGAATGTTGTTATGGTTCGCAGCTTGAGCCATCAATGGGCCTAAGATGCACATGCTACAATCAAAAGTTGGGAACAGCTTGTCCCATTTAGCCATGTGTCCACCTAGAAATGCATCTTTCTCAACGAGAATTGTTTCAATACCTTGATCAGCTAATTCCAATGCTGCATTTATACCAGCAACGCCACCACCAATTACCATTGCTCTTTGAACAACGGGCATTTCAAATGTCTTAGTGGGATTGGACAGTCCAACCTCAGCTAATCCAATATCAATAATTGTGGCAGCCTTGGCAGTAGCTTCTTCTCGATTATCACTATGCACCCAGCTGCACTGTTCACGGATATTTGCAATATGAAGATGGCCAGGGTCAATCCCTGCTTTTCGCACTGCATCATTAAAGAGTTCAGTATGCAAAAGAGGAGTACATCCAGCAATGACGACTCTATCAGCTCCACTCTTTTTGATAGCAGTAGTTAGTTCTTGAACACCATGATCGGAACATAGGTGATCGTTAATTTCAACAAATGCAACTCCCCTGTCTTCAACTCTATCTTTCAGGTCTTCAATATCAATAGGCCCAGCGATATTAGACCCACATTTACATAGAAAGACTGCTACTCTATCCTTATCAGATGTATCTAATTTGGATTCAGAGTTTCGTGTCAAGGGATTCATTTGGCTCCTGTGTCTGTTTTTGATAGTAAATTAGCAGTAATCCGTTTTTTAATAACACTTGAAATGCCATACCATAACGGATAATTGTTATGGAGACTGCAGAAACAGAATCTAATTAATGATTACTAAGACAACAATGGAGCCCCATTATCTTGAAACTTAATCCCATGGACTTGTATAATCAGTTACCTAAGACAAACTGCAGATTATGCGGTCCCAAAACATGTATGGCTTTTGCAACCAAGCTTGCTCTAGGAGATATCGCACCTGAAGAGTGCCCACCATTACTTGAGCCAGGTTTTGAAAACAAACTAAAAGCTATCCGAGAAATGATAGCTCCTCTTCAATCAAAGGCAGAGACTGGTGTAAAGCTGGATGAAAGCAAATGCACAGGTTGTGGGAACTGTGTTATCGTTTGCCCTGTGGATGTTGTAGTCGAACCTCCAACAAGTAAAGGAAAAGCTGCAAGAGGAGATGTTACAGTCTTTAGAGTTGATAACGGCGTTGCCAAAATTATCAACCTGGAGAAGTGTAGAAGATTTCCTCCCGATCGGTTAAACTGCAGGGTATGTGAACAGTACTGCTGTACGGAAGCAATTGAAATTTGGTAGGTAGGTATCAGAAATGGATGATATTGTTTGCAATAGATGTTCTCTACTCTGTGATGATGGCCTAGCAGAAATTACAGGAGAAGGTGCAAAATCCTTAGGTTTATGCCACCTTGGTCATACACACCTTGAAACAATGGCTCATCAAATCAGTACAGATGCCATTTCAAGAGAAGGTGGAAAGGAAACCAATCTAAGTGTTGAAGAAGCATTAAAGATGGCTACGGAACTTCTCATTTCAGCTGAGAATCCATTACTCTATGGTTGGACAAGAAGTACAAATGAAACCATCAATGAAGGAATCAACCTAGCAAAGACAGTGAAGGGTATTTTTGATTCAAGCGTGAATATGGGACTTTTACAATCAATCAAGCATAATATTCACAAAATGAAATTAGAGATCATCCTAGAAGATGTTCTAAATAATGGTGAATTCATTCTCTATTGGGGGAGCAATCCAGTAGAGAGTAGCCACAGACATGCAAGTAGATTTACTGTCTTTCCAAGAGGGCAGAATATTCCACAAGGAGTAGAAAGTAGAATCATTGGGGTAGTTGATGTCCGTGAAACTGAAACAATGAAAATGGCGAATCACCGAATCATCATCAAAATTGGGAAAGACAAAGAATTAGCTAATGGATTGATTGCAGAACTCAAAGGTGCTGCTCAATCTAAATCTTCAGTAGCAGGGCTCCCTACAACTACTCTCATTGGTCTTTCTCAAGCTTTTAGAAAATCTGATTATATTGTAATATTCTATGGGTCAGGTATAGTGAATTCAGACGATGCAAGTGGAAATCTCTCTGCAATTGCAGAGCTAATTCAGACTCTACGAGGTATGGGAAAGAAAGCGTTTGCGCTTCCAATGTGGCATGAATCCAATGATATGGGTATTGCGAATGCAATGATTAAAGCTAAGATAGATGATGATAAAGATGCATCTACACTCACAAGATTATCACGTGGAGACTTCGATGTGGTACTTGTTGTGAACAGCGACCCATTGATATCGCTCCCTAACAATGCTGCTAAGGGAATGGCGAAAACGAAATTGATCTACATTGGCCCAGAAGGCGGAATTACCGAGAACAAAGCCCAACTTGCTCTCAGAGTTGCAGATGATATCATTTCTGGGAAAGGAACTATGACAAGAGTCGATATGAAAGAGATACCATTGAAGGTGTGGAGAGATAAACAGCCATCTAACACCGCATTTGAGATAATTACACAACTACATCAGATGATACTAAAGAAAAATGGTAGTTAACAAAACAGAAGGTAGATACGAGATGAAGATAGCAGTAGCAGGAAAAGGAGGAGTTGGAAAGACAACAGTTGCAGGAACATTAGCTCGATTACTTGGTCGTGATGGTCTCAAGATTCTCGCAGTTGATGCAGATCCGAGTTTCACACTGTGGTCTGCGCTTGGTATCCCAGCTGATGTTGCGAAAAAAATTGTCCCCCTAACTGAGAATGAGACCTTGGTAGAAGAACGTCTGAAGGTAGAAGGTGCGGGGTCATACAAGGGATTTTTCAAACTCAATCCACGGGTTGATGACCTTGCTCAGAAATTCGCTATTTCAGGACCGGACAATGTGAGTCTTCTTGTTGCGGGAACAGTAGAGATTGGTGGTTCTGGTTGCATGTGTCCATCAGCAACTCTTCTCAAATCGCTTATGCGTCATCTCATTCTTGGAACAGACGAAGCTTTTGTTATGGATATGGATGCAGGTATTGAGAATCTTGGTCGAGGTACAACAAGAGGAATGGATGCCCTAGTTGTTGTAGCAGAACCTGGTCGACGGGCTTTAGATATCCTTGGAAAGATTAGAACACTGGCTCAAGACATTGACGTTGGTCGAGTCTACGCAGTAGGCAATAAAGTCGCAACTCCTGATGATGAGAAGATGATTCGCGAATGGGTTGAGAAAGAAGGAATACCTTTGATTGGGATGATACCTCTAGATGATAATGTTAAGGAAGCAGATAGAAAGGGAGTAGCTCCTATCGACCTGAACGAAAATTCACCGGGAATGCTCGCCATCGCAGAAATTAAACGAAAATTAGTTGAAGAAACGAACAAATGAACTGTTAGTAGTTTTAATTTAATTTTGAAAGAACAAACAGATATCGAATTACTATCGGAAACGAACATCGAATATATGATTACGAACGGTTTCCTAAATAGGTCAGCATGAGAACGTGTGATTCGTAACCTTATTATGGGCCAATGTGTTGGCCGAATGCACCACGCACAGGAACTGATTACCTTATGAAGAAGAAAGCTTACTTCAAAGCGGATGAAGCTGACACTGGGCTTGGAAAGTTCAAGGGCCTTGAGGTTCGAATCGGTACCATCGTCGATGACGACTGGGATGAACCAATGGGACCTACTCCTATGCCTGGACCAACCACTCTCCGCTCTTGGGATCATAAACTTTTGACGAAATATCAACCATCATACATGCCATATTGTCAAGTTTGTTGTCTTTGTACAATGGGTAAATGTGATTTATCAGGAGACCGAAGAGGAGCATGTGGGATTGACATTAAAGGTCAACAAGCTAGAATTGTGTTAGCTGCAGCCAATATAGGATGCGCAGCACACTTGGCTCACTCTCGACATCTGATTGACCATCTGATTCACGAGTTTGGACCAAGGACCAAGCTCATCCAAGGACCAGGTACAGAGATTCATGCACCTGTTGCCAGATTGGTGACAGGAATGCGTCCTCGAACTTTAGAAGATGCAAGCATTATTCTTGACTACTGTGAGAGTCAAATGACTCATACCCTCTCTGCGACAGCAACAGGGCAAGAGGGCAACTGGATGGACTTTGAAAGCAAAGTATTCCATGCTGGGATGATAGACCAATTAAGTATGGAGATTGCAGACCTTGCTCAGGTCTCAACTCTTGGATTTCCACAGGCAGACCCCGATGCGCCTCTAGTAGAATCTGGAATTGGAATGATGGATACAAACAAAGCCATTATTCTTACAATCGGGCACAATATAGTGCCAGCTGCGGCAATCACAGATTACATCACTGAAAAGCGCCTAAATGAACAAGCAGAAGTTGGGGGAATGTGCTGTACAGCATGGGACATAACACGTAGAGACCCGAATGCAAAGGTCATTGGACCAATATCATGGCAGCTTAGATATATCAGAAGCGGAAAGGCAGATGTAGTTGTTGTAGACGAACAATGTGTTCGAACTGATGTAGTGAGAGAAGCCAAGAAGGTTAGTGCTCCAGTAATCTCAACAAGTGACAAGGCAGTCATGGGATTACCCGACAGGTCTGACGACTCAGTCGATTCAATTGTAAGTGAATTAGTATCTGGAAAGATTCCAGGGGCTTACATTCCGGACCATAGCATGGTCGGAGAAATTGCAGTCAAAGTTGCCTTGGCAGTCAAAGACAAGCGTAGGAAGATGAAATTCTTCCCATCTAAGAAACAGATGCAGAAGATGGCTGAAGACTGTAAGAAATGCAGCGAATGCATCAGAGCATGCCCGAATGATCAGAATGTGATGGAGGCTGTTCTAGCAGCTCAAGTTGGTAATTTTGAACCATTGAGAGAAGTCTATCGCAATTGTATTGGTTGCGCACGGTGTGAGTCTGCGTGTCCTAACGACTATGACCTACATAGTTGGATGGTTGCAGCTGCAGAAGCTGATTGCAAAGAGGAAACTCACATTGTCAGAACAGGCCGTGGAGCTATCCAAGACACCGAGATTAGAAACGTTGGTCAACCAATCGTTTTCGGAGAAATACCTGGTGTGATTGCTCATGTTGGATGTGCGAACTATCCGGGTGGAGGAAAAGACGTTCATGATATGGCTGAGGAATTTGCAAAACGCCGATATATTATCGTAACATCTGGTTGTGCTGCAATATCCGCTGGTCATGTAAAAGATGAGAATGGTCAATCTATTTACGAACGAAGAAGTGGTGAGTTTGATGCTGGTGGGGTGGTCAATGTTGGTTCATGTGTATCAAACTCGCATATTGCCGGAGCGGCGATTAAAATCGCTGCCATATTTGCCAAGAGAAACTTACGAGGAAATTACGCAGAGATTGCGGATTATATCCACAACCGAGTAGGTGCAGTAGGCATCTCTTGGGGAGCTATGTCTCAAAAAGCAGCCTCAATAGCAGCAGGATTCTGGAGACTCGGAGTTCCTGTGATTGTGGGACCACATGGTTCGAAGTACAGAAGAATGTTGTTAGGCACAGCAGAGAATGAAAGAGACTGGACAGTCTATGATGCTCGAACAGGAGATCGAGTAGTAACTGCTCCTGGTCCAGAACATCTGTTCTACGCAGCAGAAACTGTTGCTGAGGCGAATGTTCTGACCGCAAAACTTGTGCTACGACCCAATGACACTGGAAAGGGTCGAAGTATCAAATTGAGTCATTACATCGATATCCATGAAACATACTATGGCTATTTCCCTGAAGATGTTTGGAAGTACATTCGACGTGAAACAGATATTCCAATCACTCTGAAGGACAAGATATTAGCTCAGATGAAAGATAACAAATGGAAAGAGAGGAGAATTCCAGACCCAACGCTCCTGAAGGAGCAAGTAATGGGAGGTGGTACATAATGGTGATGAAACCCGTACCATGGCAGACTGGAGAGATCTGTGGCCCTGAAAGTGCAAAAGCACTAACAAAGCCAGAGGTTCTTAAAAGAGACCTATCAAAATCCAAGAAGCGACTTCTGATTGTCGGTTCTGAAGCTCCCAGCGAAAAACATGGGAAGGGGGACATGGTAGATTATGCCATCGCACTAGCAAAAGCTGGAAAAATGGACATAATCGCAACTGGAGGAGCGATCAAGGCATTCATAGAAAAGGGCTACAAAGAGGCAAAATCCATGGGTGCAATGGAAATCGCATTTAGACTCCAGGATCTAGAGTGGAAAGGCCCTCATGGAAGAGGACCCTATGATATGATCATGATATATGGACAACCATACTACATGCAGTGGACAATGCTCTCTGGTGTGATGAACTTCGCACCAGAGATTGTAGCAATTGCTCTTGGTAGATATTTCCAACCACATGCAAAGTGGTCATTTCCGAATATGAAAGAGAAACAGTATCACACTATGCTTGATGAAATAGTTGAACTAATTGGAGGAGGTAAGTAAATTGTCATTCGAAGATATCCCAGTAGACATTGGCGTGGTATATGAAGGTGAACGAGTGCGCGGCAAAGATATGTTTGTCGAACTCGGAGGACCAAAGATGGAACAGAAATTCGAACTCGCAATTGCCCGAGATATGGGTGAAATCGAGGATGAAAAAGTCACTATAATAGGTCCAGACCTTAAAGATATGGAGGAAGGAAGCTACCATCCTCTTGGAATCGTGGTTGAAGTAGCAGGAAAGGACATTGAAACCGACCTCGAAGGAGTAATTGAAAGACGTGTGCACGAATACGTCAACTTCGTGGAAGGAATGATGCATCTGAACCAACGCTACGACATCTGGATACGACTCAGTAAGAAGTCCTTTGAGAAGGGTTTCAATTCATTCGAGTTTCTCGGGAAGGTTCTGATTAGACTCTTCAAGAGTGAAATGAACATCATCGAGAAGATTCAGGTAACTTTCATCTCAGATCCCAAGGTGGTGAGTGAACGCTATGATGATGCAATCAATCGATACAATCAGCGAGATGAACGTGCACGAGGTCTAAGTGACGCAGAAGTTGATACATTCTATGGATGCTCACTCTGTCAATCATTCGCTCCGACACACGTTTGTACTATCACTCCTCAGAGATACGCAAACTGCGGAGCTATCAGCTGGTTCGATGGAAGAGCAGCAGCTCGAGTAGATCCCAAAGGTCCACTCTATGCAATTCCAAAAGGTGACACAATAGATGACTTTCGAGGAGAGTACACTGGCGTCAACCAAGCATATGTTGAGAAGTCACTTGGTAAAGTGAATTCTGTTGCTCTCTATAGTGCTTTTGAGAAGCCTCATACAAGTTGTGGTTGCTTCGAAGCTATCGCTTTTGTGATTCCAGAAGTGGATGGTCTAGGTATCGTTCATAGAGATTTCAAAGGTGATACTGTAAACGGATTACCATTCTCGAGCATGGCGGATTCGACTGCTGGCGGCAGACAAGTTCCTGGTTTCCATGGCATCTCAATCGAATACATGAGATCTCCTAAGTTCTTACAAGTTGATGATGGATGGAATAGAGTTGTCTGGATACCCGAAGCAATCAAAGAGAGGGTTCTAGAATTTATTCCTGAGGAAGTAAGGGATAAGATTTCTACTGAAAGTAATGCGATGACTATTGGAGACCTCAAATCATTCCTCAAGGAGAAAAATCATCCTGTTGTTGAACGTTGGGTTGAACTAGAGGATGAAAGCGAGGTCGAGATGGGTTCTGATGATTCAGGATCAGACTATGTTGCAGTTCCTGGTGAAATGACAGCTATGGTCGGAGGCATTGGAGGAGGACTTGAAATTATCTTCAAGAATGCCAAAATATACGCTGAGAAAGTAATCATTCGGAAAACAGGTAAAGGTGAAAAGAAGAAATGACAACTGACAAGGAAAAGACTACTTCGCTGGATGATATGTTCGGCGATTTTGCTGAACTTATCCTTGAGAATGTCACAATAGAACTTGATGAGTTAAAATTAGCTCTTCGACCTATGGTTCAGCAGATGGCAAGGGCAGCTGCTCGTCCAGCTCTTGAAATGCCAAAATCACTCATACCTGCTTCATTCAAGGCTCCTCTTGGTGAGTACACTGGAACTATTCAGGAAATCACCCTTGGAGCAACAAAAGGACAAGGTGGCAGTAGATCACACACTGTAACTATTGGAGGGCATACAGCTCCTGCATGGGATCTGTTTCAAGCACCTCCAAAGCATCCGCCAATCATTGCAGCAGATGTATTCGATATGCCTATCTCACTCGCAAAAGTAGTGAAAGCACATTACAAAGAAGTGCTTGATGATCCTGCCGAATGGGCAAAACTTGTTGTTGACAAGTTTGGTGCTGATGTAGTCACACTACACCTCATCAGTACTGACAGGTCTCTTGGAGATACTTCACCAAATGAGGCAGCAAAAACAATCGAAGAAGTCTTACAAGCTGTTAAGGTACCAATTCTTATTGGCTCAGCAGGAGACCCTGAGAAAGATGGGCCAGTTTTAGCAAAAGCAGCTGAGGTTTGTGAAGGAGAAAGAACACTTCTCTGTTCTGCAACTGTGGATGTCTATGAAGAAATTGCTGTTGCAGCAAAGAAACACGATCAAGTTGTTTTATCATGGACATCGATTGATATCAATCAACAGAAAGAACTCAATAGAAGACTCTTCGAATGGTTGACTCCTGAACAGATAGTTATTGACCCAACTACTGCAGCATTGGGATATGGTCTCGAATACGCATTTACAATCATGCAACGAATGCGATTGGCAGGATTATTAGGTGATGAGGAACTTCGATTCCCAATCAGTTCAGGCACTACGAATGCTTGGGCTGCTAGAGAAGCCTGGATGAATAATCCGGAACTCGGACCACGTGAATTACGAGGACCTATCTGGGAGAGTGTGACAGCTCTTGCATTATTACTAGCAGGAAATGACCTCTTTATGATGATGCATCCAGCAGCCATTAAGACATTACACGATGTAGTGGATTGGATGAAAGAACGACAAAAAGTCAAGTCGGATGATTATCCCGACTGGACTACAATGACAATCCCGGAGGGAGCATAAATGGCTAAGCTACCAGGTCCATTAGAGATATACCCCCTGCTTCCAGGGACTAATTGTAAGGAGTGTGGTGAAGCAAACTGCATGGCGTTTGCCACAAAGATGGCAGAACATACTGTCAAATTGAAAGCATGCACACCACTATTTGCAGAATCTAAATATGCAAAGAAACTAGAGAAATTACAAGTTCTCGTTCGTCCACCAGTCAGAGAAGTCGTCATCGGCGTGGGAGAAAATGCATCCAGTATTGGAGGAAAACTTGTTCTCTATAGACATGATTTGCGTTATTCAAATCCTACAGCATTCTTCATTGATGTCCCAGACAATCTTGCGAGTGATGCGCTTGCCGCGAGAATCAAAGCAATAGAAGAATGGACCTATGTCTATATCGGAACCAACCTTCGTCTTGATGGAATTGCTTTGAGAGGTGTTTCTCAAGATCCAAAGACATTTGCTGATGCTGCAAAGAAGATTGCGGAATTGTCAGACTGGCCTATAATGCTCTGTTCTTTGAATGCAGAGATGCTTGGGGCAGCTGCCAAAGCAATCGCGAACAAAAGACCGCTTCTATATGCCGCTACAATGGATAATTGGGCAGAAGTTGGAGAGATTGCTCAAAAGCACAATCTACCTATTGTTGCATATGCACCTGGGAGTCTTGATAATCTCTCATCACTGGTTAGCACATTACGTGCAATGGGGCTTGAAGACATCGTTCTAGACCCAGGAACGATGAGCACAACAGCTCTCGGAACAACTGTTGATTACTTCACACAAATCCGAAGATCGGTGATAAACGACGAAAACGAGCTTCTAGGCTATCCAACTTTGGCAACACCAATATCAGTCTGGGCTGATCATCGAGAAGGTGAAGCTCCAGAGTTAACAAAGTGGAATGAGGTGCTGACAGCAGCTGCACTGATTGTCAGATATGCAGATCTCATTATCCTTCATAGTCTTGATATGTGGACTAATCTTCCAACAACATTCCTGCGAAGCAATCTATATACAGATCCAGTGAAACCTGTCGCTGTAGAAGCAGGATTGAAGGAATTCGGCGAAGTTGGTCCGGATTCACCTGTGATGTACACTACAAACTTTGCATTGACGTACTTCACCGTAGAGAGTGATATCAAACAAGGTGGTTCAACAGCATATCTAGTCGTTGTTGATACTGAAGGTATGAGTGTACAGTCAGCTACTGCTGGAAGAAAACTCACTGCAGAGAAAGTAGCAGAAACCTTAGAGGAATATGGTGTAGCTGAAAAAGTAAACCATCGAATCCTCATTAGTCCAGGAATGGCTGCACGAATCAGTGGTGAAACTGAAGAGGCATCTGGATGGACAGTAAAGGTTGGACCTCGAGACTCCAGTGGCATTCCGAAATACCTACAAGAAGGAAAATGGAAAGAAGAATGATACTTACTAATTAGTTAGTATCAAAAAAAGAACATAGGAAAAATGACTATGAGAGAGCGCTTAGTAATCTCTGTATCCGGCAAAGGTGGTGTAGGGAAGACTACAACAACTGCCCTACTCACCCGTACTCTAATGGAGAAGACAAAAAGAGACCTTCTTGTTGTCGACGCGGACCCAGTCTTGAATCTACCAAGAGCACTTGGGATAGAAGTACCAGACACTGTGGGTTCCATTGCTACTAAACTACGAAAGAGTATAGATGACGGAGCAATTTCTGGATCAGTGACAAAACAAGATGTGCTTGAAGGAGAAATCTTTGAAGCACTTATTGAAGGAGACAAATTTGATTTCCTCGCCATGGGACGGACCGAGGGTGAAGGATGCTACTGTTTTGTTAACAGACTTCTAACACAAATTCTAGATAGATTGAGTCAGAACTACGAGATAACTCTCATGGATATGAGTGCAGGTCTTGAACATCTTAGTCGAAGGACAAACAGGAATGTGGATATCCTCATTATTGTAGTCGATGCTTCAAGAGCTGCTTTTGAAGCGGCTCTTCGGATAAGAGACCTAGCGAAGGAGGTCCATATAGAATTCAAGCGAATTATAGTAATTGGAAACAGGTTCCCTGAGGGGATGGAAGAAGATTTGAGACAAAAACTGGAGGAACAAGGATTGGAGCTATTGGGAATGATTCCATCTGATGACGACCTCTCAAAAGCGAATTATCAAGGTGAACCACTCACTTCACTTCCATCTAACTCACCTGCAGTTAAAGCAGTTGAAAACATCACTGAGAAACTTGGACTACTTGGTGATGCCACACTTCTCAAGCTGTTGGGAAAGGAATCTTAGATAATTCTAAACGGAACAATGAATAATGGTGGGATATTGAATGGTTGTTCAAGAAGATTGGATGAACAAGTACAAGGAAAAAATTGTATCAGCTAAAGTCGCAATATCCAAGATTCGAAGAGGGACTCGAATCTTCCTTGGAACTGGTTGCGGTGTTCCTTATCATCTAGTTCAAGAGCTGGCAAAAGCAGCAAATAAAATGTCTGACAATGAGATTGTTCATCTTTTCACCCTTGGTAACACACCTTCAGCAGATCCGAAATTCCAATCACAATTCAGACATAATACATTCTTTGTTTCTGATAATATCCGTGCGGCTGTTCGAGAAGGGCGTGCAGACTATACTCCAGCCTATCTATCAGATATTCCACTTTTCTTCAACACTGGAAGAATTCCACTTGATGTAGCACTTGTCCAAGTGAGCCCTCCAGATGAATATGGATATTGCTCACTTGGTATCTCTGTAGATGTGACAAAAACTGGAGTTGATAATGCAGATCTAGTAATTGCTCAAGTGAATGAAAAGATGCCAGTAACTCATGGTGATTCATATGTAAGTGTTCGAGATATCGACTACCTCGTTCCATTCACTGAACCATTATTGGAATTTGAGCCACCAAATACCAGTGAGCGTAGTAAGAAGATTGGCGAATACGCAGCGAATTTAATCGAGAACGAGTCAACGCTATCACTGGGTATTGATGGAATTTCCACATCAATTTTAGATAATTTACTCAAGTCAGATGTAAGAGACCTAGGTTTCCATGGAGAAACTTTCAGCGATAAAATGATCGACATGATAGAGAGCGGAGTTATTAATAATCGAAAGAAGAATATTAACAAAGATAAAGTCATTTCCAGTTTTGCAATGGGGACAAAGAAGCTATACGATTATGTAAATAATAATCCAATCTTTGAGTTTCGTGAAACATCATACGTCAACAATCCAAGCATCATTGCACAAAATAGCAAAATGATTGCATTCAACTCTGCATTCGAAGTCGATTTGACAGGCCAAGTAGTTGCAGATTCAATCGGTCACGAGTTCTACAGCGGAATTGTTGGGCAAGTTGATTTCATCCGTGGTGCAGCAGAATCAAAAGGCGGCAAGGCTATTATTTGCCTGAAATCGACAGCAATGGAAGGAGCTGTTTCTAAAATTGTCCCGCATCTAAGTCTAGGAGCAGGAGTTGTTACCACAAGAGGAGATGTCGATGTAATCATCACTGAATATGGTCTTGCGACTCTCCGTGGAAGAACAATCCGTGAACGAGTTTTATCACTCATAGCTATAGCTCATCCAAGCTTTAGAAATGAACTCCTAGAAGCAGCAAAAGAAATGAAGTACGTCTTTGAAGATCAAGTACCATTTCTGTCTCGTGGTACTTATTTCCCAATAGAGTATGAGGCTGTCACTGAAATTGAGATGGATGATGGACCATTAAACATTCGTGTCCGATTAATTAGACCTGATGATAGTGACCGAATTAAAGATCTCTTTTACGGATTGGGTGAAGATTCGATTTTCTTCAGATTTCTTACGCCACTTGTGAGTCTCCAACGCCGAACTCTACAGGAGTTCTACTATGTCGATCAAGATGAAGATATCTCACTTGTCGCAGTTGTAGGGGACGAAAAAGATGGTGAATGTGAGAAAATAGTTGGGGCAGGAAGATATCTCCTTGAGAGAAGTACAAATCAAGCAGAATTCGCATTGCTTGTTCAAGATGGATATCAGAATCGAGGAATCGGAACATTTCTCCTCAATCAAATGATGCGTATCGCAAAAAGCAAGGGTGTTAATGCGTTCATTGCATATGTACATCCAAAGAACGTTCCGATGATCAATTTCATCCATAGAACAGGGAAGGTAATGCAGAGTAAACTGAGTATCGAAGATAATCAATATACCTTCATTCTAAGACTATGATTATTTCTTGATATTACATTCTTCTTTTGCTGAATCAATCATAAAAAATGGAAAGCAAAATCGTTTTATGATGGCACTGTAGACTCGTGATGTTTAGTGGAGGATTAATTATGTCTGATTTAGTTAGAATCGGAATCCTAAAACTTGGATGTATTGGTGCAGCACCGCTCCTTGATTTATTACTCGATGAGCGAGCTGAAAGAAAAGATATTGATGTTCGAGTAGTGACAAGCGGCGCGAGCATGAATCCAGAGATGTGTGTGGAAGCTACAAATAATCTTGTAGCCATGGAACCTGAATTGGTCCTTATTGTAAGTCCGAATGCTTCTGTCGCAGGACCAACAAAAGCGCGAGAGATACTTCTGGAAAAGAAAATACCTATTGTCACTATTTCAGATGGACCATCAAAGAAAGCATTCCAACAGAAAGATGACACTGGAAAGAAAATAATGGTAGTTCCTGAAGGGAGTGGATATATCATCCTACCAATGGATCCCATGATTGGTGCACGAAAGGAGTTCCTTGATCCAACTGAGATGGCAATCTTCAATGCTGAGCTAATCAAGGTTCTTTCATGTACTGGTGTAATGCGTCTTGTCCAAACAGAGATTGATAAGTTAACGGAGAGTTTGAAAGCCAAGAAGGCACTGAAACTCCCAACAATCGAACTGAATGTAGAAGATGCATTAGAACATGCGGGATTCACTAATCCTTATGCTTATGCAAAAGCATATGCTGCTCTGAAGATGTCAGAATCGGTTGCGGATATCACAACAACTGCATGCTTTAAAGAGCAAGATCCTGCAGTATATGTTCCAGCAGCGGCTGCTGCCCATGAATTGCTTAGAGCGGCTGCGAAACTAGCTGATGAAGCACGAGAGATAGAGAAAATGCATGACACAGTCCTGCGTACTCCTCATGGATCATCAGGCAAGGTCCAGAAGAAAACCAAGCTTAGCGAAAAACCAGTCTAAGATTTTAGAATAAAATATGGTAATTCTATGATGCAGATGAAATTGGAAACGATTCCATCTGCATCTCACTACATTCGTATTTACTTAACTCGCACTTCTAATGGAAATAGCATTGCCTACGTAATTATTATGATATTGTGAATCTATAACAATCTTATGAAGATATAATAGCATTATTGTAAAATATAGTCGAAGGATTTTAACAACTAATATATATTGGATTCACTCCTGTTCTTTGGAGTCATTTTCGAATGATTCGCGTGAGGAGGTCTAGTTACTTTTGAGAGAGAGAAGTAGCAGGAGATTTAATATTTCGACTAAGCAAATTACAAGGTCACTCCTTGTTTTTGTTATTGGTCTAATACTTATTTCTACAGATATAGAGTCAGTTTTTAATCAACCAACATACAGTAGATTAGATGACAAGATAACTCCGGAAAATCTACTTCATCAAATAGCTGAACAAATTGATCCAAAACGACCATATTCTCTAAGGGAACTGGTTGAAGCATTACTTAATGTTACACCCATAGGGACTCCAGATTCAGATTTGGATTTGTTACCAGATCCAGTTGAAGCAATTATTGGTACGGATTTCAATTCTACGGACACGGATTGTGACTCGCTGAGTGATTATTTCGAGGTATTTCATGATTCGGACCCACTCGAGCCGGATACGAATTTTGACGGATTCCCAGATAAAAATGAGTTCGATGTGAGTACCGAGGATATTGATCAAGACTCGATCCCAAATGTCTGGGATCCTGATAATGATGGAGATAATGTAAATGATATAGTTGATTTGTCGCCTTTTGCTAGATCAGTCGTTTGCGAATCATTCCACCTTGACATTGAGAGTGATGGAAATCCATTATACATTGATTTCCAATTTCGTCCAAGCAACGAAAATCATCTCAAATTAGTGACCCAACACTGGGATTGGCCATATGATGAAGAAGGAATGATGAGGGACCTTGATAATTCCAAGGATGATATATTCACGCAAGCAATTCTCAAGATTCATACTAATCATCTACCGAATCAAACTCTCGTAGAGGAGTATGGAATAACCATTGTAGACGATTATATGTATGTCCCGGTACTACCAGTTTGGAATAGAGATGATATTGTTGCATTAAAAGCCAAAATTTTCTATCCTCAATCATTGGATACCAGTATATCTATGGATATTGAGTTTTATTGGAGAATTCTTGGTGAAACTGACAATGAAGTTCAAACACTGTATACACTAGCGAATGAAGAACTCACTTTTACTTGGAATGGATTACTAACTGTTAATGACACAAGCGCATCAGCTACCAAATTCACTCTTCTAGAACTTGGTGATGGACTAGTAGCACTTAGACTGGGTACGGGGCAATATGTATCCATCGATGAAGAAGACTCTATTATCGTTGGAGATATCACTGTTGGTGAAAAAGAGACTTTTGTTTTGCAACATGTTACTGATGATTATGTAGCTCTTCAGACCTATGATGGATGCTTTGTTACAGTACAACCAGATGGATATCTATCAACAAGCGATACGCTAACGCCGGATTCAATTTTCAGTGTTGCATCAGTAGATTATGAGTCTGAAACAACTCTCCTTATGACCTATCCGGATAGATACTATTGTACAGGTCTTGTGATTGAAGAGTTCTCCAAATCAGACCTCGGTTTCTTCTATAGTTTAGATGAGAATCAGACAATTGCAACAAATATACTACTATCTGCTTCATTCCTGAGGAATAATACATACGACATTGACACTATCGACTCATTGTTAGTGTCACACGGTATTACTATCAACAGTCCAAGTTGGCAATTCTCACACCGAGATGAATCTCTGACTGAGATGAGTAATACACTCCTTCCTGATCTCTTAGATTTATTTCCTGAGAATACTAATGTTCCCATCATTCTAGCTACCGAAGAAGAATCCAAAGTTATCGAATTGTCAGAATTCCTCCCAGGAACGTACCTTTTCAATGCATCATGTTTCATTGATATCACATCTGAGCCTATAGCTAGAATCAAAGCAATGAAGACAAACTTCTACAATACATCAACTAATGATGCACAATCACTACAGGATATTTTTCTTGAAATGGATGAGTGGGGATTGGATGATAATGCATACATCGCCCTTACAAGTCTGATTATGGTCTGGAATGTTGGAGAACAGGTAATTTCTGGAGAAGGCAAATATGCTAAGGACTTTGCTCCTCCTGATTCGTCAGTAGCATCAACAGTATCAACCGTCGCTGCGAGTTTGATAACTATCGGTATAATCGTATCCGCAAAACTCTCGTCACAAATGACATCATCCTTCAGGTCTCTTAGTGTAACCATTGGAAAAGTTACTACTTTCTTTAGATTACTGAAAGAAGGCTGGGCATTGACCGACGCATTTCATGCAGTAAAGGGAATTCAATCAGCATACAAAGCAGGTGATGCAGCTCCGAAGTTTTGGAGTAAGTTTGACACAGGACTTGCTATTCTTGGTATTCTAATAGATGTTGGATTTTCAATCTACGCAGGTGTAGCCATTGCAGAAGCAATTGGTGGTAGACTTGGTGTTGAGGTTGGTGCAACATACGGAAGCGTATCAGCGGTTCTCTCAATAATAATAGGAGTTACTATCTGGGCGATAGGTACAGTATTTCCCGTTTTTGCAGTTGCGTTAGGAATAATCTATGCATTAGGTTCAATCTTTGGAAACTGGCTTGGTGAATTATCTAGACTACTAACTGAAGTATTTGTTGGACCCCCGCACATCACCTGTGATGTCACGCCGTATTACACAATCGTTTCAACTGATGTAGAGATTCAAGATTGGGACGGACTTGGTTTTAATGTTGGAGATAGTATTAATTTCGAATCCCAGATAATTGCAGGACTAAATGCAACGGGAGAAGATTGGTCTTACATTGATAGAAGCTATAATGGCGCCTGGCTCACAGCTTTACTCCCCTCTGGTTCATCCTCGACAAGTACAAGAGTTACTACGCAGGAATACCCAATTCCCGCTGGAGGACTTCCAGATACATATTCAGGATATTCCATTAATTATGATTCTGCAGGGTGGTACTATGTTGAGAATACATGTGATTCAACACTTACTGTGACACCAGGAACCGCCATGGTGAACTTCCCACTCAATGTACGATTCAATCACTATGCGCGATTGACCACACGCTGGTATCATAGACCATTCTGGCTCTTCGGAGATAGGTGTTATCACTTTGATACATCTGATATTTCGAACACTTCTGCTTTTCAAACATTGTATTTCGATGTATTTCCAAGCACTATTGATGGCTTTATGCAGTGGAGTGCAATTACTCCCCTTGATCACGATTCAGACGGATTATTAGATACTGAAGAGCCATCATATAGAGCTTGGAGCTATGATTATGATGCGGATGGTCTAAGTGATAAGTTCGAGATTGACAATGGACTCAATCCAGATAGTTTTGATGAAGATGGTGATGGTCTCTCAGATGAATGGGAAGTTCACTATGGAACCGACCCGAAAAATATTGATTCGGATGGAGATGGACTTCGAGATTACAGAGAGATAGCAGGATGGGAAGTGACCTTCACCTACAACAATACACCGTTCACTATTCATGTATTCTCAGATCCTAGAGAAGCATATTCGGATAATGACGAAGTCAATGATTACTGGGAATACTGGAGTAATACAAATCCTAGGTCTCCAGATACAAATGGTGATTCTATTCAGGATGAAGTACACAAGAAGGCTGAAACTGGCCTATACTCGGAATGGGATTGGACTTTCAGTCCCGGTTCTTTTGATATCGAAGTGAAAGAGGTTGATGTGGATGATCATGGTGATGTATACATATTGAATCAACATGATAATTCACTTGGAGACACACCACATTGGTCAGTTATGAAGACAAACTCAACTCTCAGTCATATCCTGACAGGAAGTTATTTTGATGGACTCCAAGGTTCGAACAATTATATACACACCATGGCGACATACAGTCCAGCCTCACAAAATCATAGTGAGGGGTTGTATACAATGTATTTCACATCTGATTACATAGTAGATTTCCACAATCTCACCGGGACAGATAGAGTTACTGAATCCAATGATCTACTAGGATCATACTGTGATATGACTAGAATGGAGTTTTGTACAACAACAGAAAT
>PJER01000081.1 GCA_002825465.1 Candidatus Thorarchaeota archaeon MP8T_1 | reverse complement strand
GTCATTCATCACACCTTGTTAAATCGTGAATTCTGTTGAATGGTTGTTGGTACGTTAGCGACACGTATGCTATAAATTCTTGGAAAACATGCTCCATCTTAAAGAACACTGAATTGATAAGAAAATGATTGGTTACTCATGGTAGTATATAGCACGCTTGTAATAACAAGCCTGTGGAGGTTGAAGATATGGTTAATAGAGATTTAGTGCTTGCCATTATTATCGGTATAATCATCTTTGAAACCGATTTGGTATTTGGCTGGCTAACAATGATATGTGGTCCAATCCCTGTGATCTTTATCATGGCCATAATTATTGGCATTATTGCAGGAAAGATTGGCGTTGCTCTTCTGAGTACCCTTCTAACATGGGTATTTGGTATCCTAATCGCTGTTTTGATGGCGCCTATCGTTTTCGTCGATTTCCTTGATCCAGATTCATCAATTCTCACATTGTTCATCTTTGTATTCATTTATTCGATACGAGGGATGTATTCCTTCACCGTTGAAGGGAATCTCGTGGAGGTTATAGTTACAGGCCTTTTGTACATCTTAGTGATGATAATAGTCACACCAATCATCTATCTATTCTCGTTCGTCTTTGCAGTTGCTGGAGGTGTAATTGGACGAATTCTGCGAGATAGTCTGATGAAGAAAGAAGCACCAGTGCCTCAACAACCTGCTCCAGCAACGACAGAGCCTCAATAATGTGTCATCAGTTCCAGAATGCTGTCGTATTTACGGATGAAACGAGTCCTTAGTTGACTCTTTCTCCGTTGATTTACAAAGGCGGCATCCACACCGTTCAGAGAAATCTGAAAGAGCTCAGGTAGTGTAAAGCCTAGATGCTCGTGGAGTTGTATATACTCATTATTCAGGTCAGTATGAAAGAGAGATGGGTCGTCGCTATTCACATTTACAAATAGCCCTCTATCAAAGAAATCCCTGATAGGATGATTCTTCATTGATGAAATGACGCCAGTTCTCAAATTGCTTACTGGGCACATCTCAATGGCAACTCTCTCTCTCTTCAAATACTCCATGAGGTTCGAATCCTCTTGTGCCGTGACTCCATGTCCAATCCGCTCTATGTTCAGGTATCGTATAGCCTCCCAAATCGAATCCGGTCCAGCAGCCTCTCCTGCATGCGCGACGCGATGCAAACCCATCTCTCTAGCACGTTTGAAAACTGGAGCAAAGGGTTTTGGTGAGTGTGCGCTTTCATTACCCCCAATATCAATTGATACTATATTATGTGGGTGGGCTTTTATGCTATCAAGGATATTCATCGCTTGCTCTATTGTGGAGTCTCGTACAAGGTCTACTCTTATGTTTGTTAGAATTCCAAACTCTTCATGAGCTCGCTTTATTCCTCTATTGATGGCGTTAACTATTGAAACAAAGTCAATACCTTGCTTGATGTGATCCATTGGGGAGAAACTTAGCTCGACATATTCCGTATTGCAGCTGGCGCAACTCTCAAGCATCTCATAGGCGATGCGGCCAAAATGCCTTCCATCTGTTATATATTTGATTATCTCCATGTAGACGCTTATGAAGTTAGCAAAATCTGTGTATTGAAACCGGTTTATTATGTCCTTCTCAGTTTTGTATGGAACTTTGATATCGTCTTCTGTGATGATATCAAGAAGTGTGGATGGTCGTATCGAACCGAGGACATGTACATGCAATTCAACTTTGGGTAAAGCTCGAATTGCTTCTAGAGTATCCATTTCAGCTACTTGCCCATATGTCATGTATAACAATTACTGTTCTCACATCATCTTCAAAAATCAAACACCTGCAAATGTTTAATATCCCCTTAGCTGTGTGGCATTGTGGTGGTAAGATGGCAGAAATACCGATTGCACCAGGAGGTAGCGATGGTAAGTTATATCGCTCCCGTGATAACAAAGTCCTTTTTGGCATCTGTGGTGGGATTGGCAAGTATTATAATACAGATCCGACGATTATTCGTATTCTCTGGATTCTATTTGCTCTAATGTATGGTGCTGGTCTACTTGCATATCTTATCGCAGCGCTTATCATTCCAGAGGAACCGTAGAGCAAGAATCCACTGATTCAAAACTAGTCCCCTTTAATGCCTATTTGCATCCATCTATAAACCTGAGATGTGTTGATTCATTTTATCTGAGAGACTATTTGGTGTGAACACATTGAATCCAAAGAAAAGAAATCTTCGTACACTCTGCGTTCAAGGCACACATTCGCAAACATCAGGACCAGCAGTTGTACCAATTGTACAGACTTCTACATTTGTTTTCGAGGACCAGCAACACATGTTGGACTCGGTACAAGGCAAGTCAGGTGATCATGTATATACAAGGTGGAGTAATCCAACAACGAAAAGCGTGGAGGAAAAAATCAGTTCTCTTGAAGGTACGGAAGATACTCATGTTGTTTCATCAGGAATGGCTGCAATCGCTTCTGCTGTCATGGGCCTGGTGAAGGGTGGTGAGCGAATCCTTTCCAGTGATTCCATTTATGGAGGCACTGTTCATCTCTTTAATGAGATACTCCCGCAAAATGGAATTCAGGTTGACTACGTTGATACAGATGAAATAGCTGATATCCTATCAGATTCAGGTGAGAAGTACAAACTCTGCTTCTTCGAAACTCCAACAAATCCAACCCTCAAGATTGTTGATATTAAACAAGTGGCTGATGCTGCAATATCAACCGGAACGACAAGCATGATAGATAGTACTTTTGCCTCCCCCATAAATCAACGACCCCACGAGTTTGGTGTGGATCTCGTGATGCATAGCGCAACCAAGTACCTAGGGGGCCACAGTGATATCATTGCTGGTACTGTATCTGGTTCTAATGAATTGATGACGAGAGTTCGAGGTGCTGCAAAACTCCTAGGGGGAACCATGGATCCATTTGCATCTTTTCTGCTAGATCGTGGAATCAAAACTCTTGGTGTAAGGATGGAACGCCACAACTGGAATGCAATGTACCTCGCAGATAAGCTCTCAAAAGACCATCGAATCAAACAGGTTCATTATCCGGGCCTACCAACACATCCCCAGCATCACGTTGCAAGAAAGCAAATGGATGGTTTTGGAGGAATGCTGTCAGTGGACCTTGACGCAGATCTTGCAGGAACGCGCAAGTTTGTTGATTCCCTAGATATATTTTTGAATGCTGTTTCCCTTGGAGGAGTTGAAAGCTTGGCGAGTATTCCTGTTCTGACAACACACTACGGCCTTGGTGAGAATGCTCTTAGTGAAGCAGGAATTTGTAACTCCACGGTCCGGCTATCCGTTGGAATTGAGGATGCTGCAGATTTGCTAATGGATCTGATACACGCACTTGATACATTGGACACATAATATCTAGATATATGGCCATTTGTTAAGACATCAATCTTTCGTAAGGTTGGGACTGGTCGGTAAGTAAGTAGTAGAGAACAACAAGAGAGGATGTTTCCTTGCTTCCCTTAACAAAATAGGTCCAGATGGCAAACCGAGGCATTCTAGTGGTGGAGTATTTGCTGATACCTATTATATTGCTGAATTGTTATCTTTGTAATGATAAGAAATGACGATAAGAACAGAATCAATCACATCGTTTACTCAACAGAAAAAGTGTGACTGTGGAAGATGCAGTTGCATTATTCTCTATACCAGTGAGTCTTGCATACTATGTGATGCAGCTCTTGAAATCATGTATTCTGTGATCTCTGATTTTGGTCTACACCCCAACGTCATTCGTAAGATCGACATCACAGCTGAGGATGATGGTTGTAATGTACCACCACCAGTAAGTCTACCTGCAATGAGAATATGTCAAGAAGTACTAACTGGCATACCAGATATGGACGTAGCTCGAGGGTCCGTAATGCACGCAGTGCTCAAAGGCTGCTTCTCAGAATAATAGTATTGATGGAGTATAATACAGAACGATTGCCCATGTGCCCCTCTAGAATAGACTTGCTCTATCTTGTTACTCGTAGATTGATCAGACTTCTCCATACCTCATGAGTTCTTTGGAGTTCCAAAATCCTCTCGTAGTCTGCATGATAGAGCGGCTTTCTCATATCCATAAGATTGGGTACCTTTCTGCAGAAATTGCCAGACTGCAAAGTCTTCAGAGCGAGTGTAACTGTCCTCATTGCTAGTCCGCTCTTATTAGCAATTTCTTGAGGACACATTGGACCATCTTTTGCCAACTCGTCTAGCACAATGAGAGTGCTCTTTGTGAGATTGATTGGCAGACTCATCCTAATCACCGGTACATAGCGCAACACTAAGAGGACTGTGTCACAATCACCACAAACCCCTTATGACGCTTGCTTTTTCTACACTATTGGCAATAATAAGGATTTTCAAATGAGTAAAATCAAGACTCTATAATGTTGTATAGAGATGCGCATTCCTCTCTTTACCAATTAACTTGAGAACTCCCATCTTTCGCAAGCAGTATGTCATCTTTTGAGATAGTCGTTTAGAAATTCCGATTGCTTCTGCAAGCGCGCTTGATGTGAATGGCCTTTGTAGAGTGCTTGGAATAAGATGCAAGAAGTCCGAAGGGACTTGGTAAAGCCGTCTTTCGATTACTCCGAGTAGCATTCGATCAATACTGCTCCATCCTCTCCTCCTCCAACTCCCCTTACCATCCTGGATTCGTATCTCCTCTTCACGAATTAATATGACCTCTATTGAAAAGTTCTTGTGAAGTAGAAAAGTTGGAATGCTGATTAGTTCTTCAAAGAGATTGGCAAATCCAAGTTGCTTTGGAGATCGTCTTCTGCCTATCTCATACTTCCCATCTGGACTCTGGCGAACAATCCATTTTTCAGATGGTATCGGGTAAACCAGTCTGATGGGGTGGTTCTTCATGAGAGTGAATAGTTTATCTTTTATCGCAGCGAAATTTCTTGTTTGAATTTCGATGAGAAGATCATCTTTGACAACATCAATAACATACCCCTCAATTGGAACCTCCACTTGAACTCCTGGAGCCTCATATAGCCTCTTGATTTCGGCGTGAAGTGAACGCTCTTGTAGCGTTCCAATGCCGCTTCCATTTTCCATAATGAAAATAGCACTGTCCCAATCGTTTATTGAAGGTTCTATTATTCAGTCAATACAGACAGATCTAGAAGTGTCGAGTCCAGATAACTCCATCATCATGAGGGTAAAGATTAGGTATTTTGGAAATTTCTGAGAATCCTATTTGAGAATAGAATTTCCTTGCGCCTTCGTTACTGTACTCCATAAACAGCAAAATGACCCTGAGCGTATAACCTCTCTCTGAGTAGAATGTTGATGCTTCCTCAATCATCCGCTCAACTAATTCTGTTGCAATCCCTTGGCGTTGGAACTCGCTGTTGACTCCAATACCTGCCAGCTCAGCAACACCATCATCATAACCACCTCTCGTTTCCCATGAAAGTGTGCCGCACAATTCGCCATTCTGTAGTGCCAATATCGTATTAAAACGGCTAATCAATTGATCTGCAAATCTCTCTGCGCGTTCAGCGTGGTCCTCTACCTCTGAAAGGTACATGGATTTGAGAAGGTTTCGATCTGCCTCTGTTGCATGCTTAATCTCTATCATAGCAGCTTTAGATAGGAATCCACCCTGATTTGTACTTACTGTACGAACTAATCGATGATGACGATTGCGTCTACGAAGAGCTCATAGTCCTCATCTTCATCCAGATTCTTGATGAGTGCTTTCTCCACTTCGAACTCTCCACGTATCTCAAGGAGTTTTGACTCATAGAGTACCTTCACAGTGGAAGCTGCAAGTTTCTCAGCTAGCTCTGGGCTGAGAACAAGAGATTCATCTGGTGTGAGAAGAATCACCCGTCCAGTGACTTCTGTCAGTTCGATTGCCTTCTCAACTGACTCATCACCAGTATAAAGAATCAAAGTCCTACGGTTTTCGAAGTCTTCTGGATTATCAACACTCGTGTAAACGCCTTTATCGAGAAACTCGTCCTTTCCAACGAGACACTCAACCTCTTCCTCGACCTTCACGTTTTCATCTGGAACTTCTTCTCCTCTACCTTTCCTATAGCTCTTGATTGCCTCGTGAAGAGCATCCGCTGCGAGGTTTGAACAGTGCATTTTGATCGGTGGTAGGCCATCTAGTTCCTCAGCAACATCCTGCCGCGTTAGTTTCATCGCCTCATCCAAGGTCATTCCCTTGACCATCTCTGTTGTCATACTCGTAGTCGCTATAGCTGAACCACAACCAAAGGTCCTGAACTTTGCATCTGTAATCCTGTCCCCTTCGATACGAATGAAGACCTCCATGATATCTCCACATGTGGGATTACCTACTTTTCCAACAGCAACATCGTCTCCCTCTAGAGTGCCGACATTTCGAGGATTTCTGAAGTGATCCAGAACCTTTTCGCTGTATTTTGTTGATTTCATTTATTTCATCTCCTACTTGGACTTGTAAATTGGAGATAGCTTTCGAAGTCGTGTCACAATCTCGGGCACGAATTCAAGGACGCTATCTATGTCTTGATCTGTATTGAATCTTCCAGTTGTGATTTGCAGCGAGCCATGTGCCTCCTCATGCAATAGGCCTGTAGCAATTAATGTATGTGATGGTTCTAGAGTCTTTGATGTACATGCAGAGCCCGTAGAGATTGCAATCCCTCTGTCTTTGAAAGACAAGAGAATTGATTCTCCCTCGATTCCATCGAACCGCACATGTGTATTGCTTGCAAGTCGCTGAGTTGGATGACCATTGAGATGACTATCCGGTATCTCTTCTAGAATCTGTTTAATCATTCTATCACGGTATCCAGTGAAACGCTTTACCTCTTTTGGCATCTCCTTCTCCATAATCTCTGCGGCGACCTTCATACCCACAATGCCTGGGACATCTTCACTCCCTGACCTTAAACCGTGTTCCTGTCCTCCACCAATCATGAGAGGATTGACTCGGAATTTCTTTCGCATATAGAGAACACCGACTCCTTTTGGACCATAGATATCGTTTGACGAAAGCGCCATAAGGTTGATGCCATCTCGTTTGACATCAATTGGCAACAAACCCTCTGCTGCTACTGCATCTGAGTGAAATGCAATTCCTCTCTCTTCTGCCAGTTTACCAATCTCACGGATAGGTTGAATTGTCCCTATCTCATTGCTCGCATAGCCAACAGAGATGAGAATAGTCTTGTCCGTAATCCTCTGCTCAAGCTTTCTCAGGCTCACAAGACCAAATTGATCTACAGGGACTTTTGATATCTCGAAACCGAGGCGCTCAAGATGTTTTGCGATATTGTGTATTGAAATGTGTTCAATCTCAGAGATGATGATGTGGTTACCCTTCTTTTGATTTTTCAGGGCATAGCCAATTATTCCCAAATTGATTGCCTCAGTTGCACCTGACGTGAATATGATTTCATCATCATCCGCATTGATGAACTGGGCAATTGCCCTTCTGCTCTCTTCTAGAGCTTCTGTTCCTTCATCTCCGATGGTATGTAACGCTGATGGATTTCCATACTTTTCGCTGAAGTACGGCATCATTCCCTCTACGACTCGCGGATCAACCGGTTTCGCACTCTGGTTATCTAAATATACCTGTTTCATTTTCTTTCGACCTTAATCTAGAACCACATAGTCGCATCTGCTTCCAGGACAAGGTCGTTAAGAGTTGCAGCGCCAACGATTTTGCAACCGGGTACAAGCTCAACTTTATCCCATCCAAGCATTTGCTTTGATGCTTCACAGACATAGACTGGAATACCCATCTCTATTGTCTTTTTAAGCATCTCATAAACACTTGGGAATGATCCAAGTTTAATCTTCTCAGCGGCCCCCGGTTTCAGGACTCTCAATCCTTGTCCAAGATAATAGACTTTAGCTTCGATGTCCATTGCCTTTGCACTCTGTGCAAGTACTAATGGAGAATACTGACGTTCAGGGTGATCGCTTGTCTGCACATAGAGTATACTGCTCATTACTTAGTTCTCCTTCTTTCTTATTAGAAACTTCTGTACGCCATCATCAAGTCTTTCAAAACTAAGCAATACGTTTCCAGTTCGCTTACAGAATCGCTTGATGTCTTCCTCCGCTGCTGGATCATCTGCCAGCATCTCCAATATCTCACCAGGCTTTATCCTATCAATCGCTTCTCTCGCTTGAAAGAGCGGTTGTGGACAATACAAACCCACACAATCCAGAACTTCATCTGGTTTCATTTTTGTCACCAATATCACTAGCTCAGGCAAATGAACTATTGTTAATTCAACTTATAAGATTATTCATATATCGAGATATGAATTCGTTCCTTTGAGCTTCTTTTTATCTGGGTTTTCAGCCTTCTCACTCAACCCCTACGAAGTTGGTGAAAAGATGGTTAAGACAAGCAAGGCCGCTGTAATCCCTGAACCAAGCGTGCCTCTAGTAATTGAGGAATTTGAGATTCCTGAATTAGCTCCCAGTGCAGCTCTTTTGAAAGTAGCAAATGCTGGAGTCTGCGGAACTGATGTGCATCTATGGCATGGTAAGCTAGCTGGCGTACCATATCCCCTCATCCCAGGCCATGAGGTTGTCGGTACTATTGACGCAATTGGTCCTAAGGCAGTCAAAGACCTCGATGGGAATGTACTGAAAGTTGGCGATCGTGTCACATTCCATGATGTGTACAACACATGCTACAAGTGTTGGAACTGCTTAATTGCCAAGGCTCCAACTAAGTGTACCAATAGAACTGTCTATGGAATCACCATGGACTCTCAGAAACCACCCTTTATCATCGGTGGATATAGTGAGTATGTCTATCTGTCACCTGGCACGCATATCATCAAGATTCCTGATCATGTCACCTTTGATGGTGCAAGTGCAGTAGGGTGTGCAATGCCAACTGCTGTTCATACGGTTCTCAGAAGTCCACTAAAATGGGGGATGAATATAGCAATCCAAGGCTCAGGTCCTGTAGGTCTAATGATTGCTGTTCTGGCTCTTATCAACGGAGCCTCTAC